>NZ_CP160205.1:1339482-2009223 GCF_041080815.1 Mucilaginibacter yixingensis
GAGAAGAAGTACGACTTATCTGTGCGCAATTCCGGCTCTATCCAGTTTTCCGGATAAAGGAATATTTTGCGGTTGGCCACCCAAACCTGGAAGTTCTTCATCCAGTCCCACTGTGCCCAGCCGTCATCGTCGGTAACATCGGCAATGGCATCGGGTTCCAGCGCCATCAGGCAGCGTTGTACAAACAGTTGCACCATGCCATGCGCCATCACAATGCGCGAGCTTGGCTGACCCGGCTGCATTTCTACATCCATCAGGAAGTAATCATACAAGTCATCGGTACTGGTCAAATCCGGGTTTGAGGCCAGCAGGTAGGCCACCAAGGCATCCCGTTTTTGCGGACGCAGGGCATCTTCTACCGGTTGGATAACGTTGAGCCATTGCGCCTCGTCATACTTGTTGCGCAGCGCCTGGGTAATCAACCCGGCCTCTGTTGCGGTTAGCACTGGTTTGATGAATTGCGATGCAATAGCAATTGGCACGCCCAGCAAACGTAGTGCAGCGGTAGCCTTATCTAATTGCAGGTAGGTTGATGAATCTTGATAAGCATCAGGGAATACATAGCCGAAGTAAGTATCCAGGTCGCTTACATCAGCCGCATCCCAACCGGTAAATTGTGCCAGCATGGTTTGCAGACCGGCTTTTGGGGCGCCGGTTACTACCAGATTCCAAACATCGGTCCATGACCAGATTATGGTGGCATCTGCCGGGTTAGGCGAGGTACCGTAGGTTTGCATCAATTGCAAAGCCTGCTGCAGTTTTACCCATTTCTGGTAATCAGCGGCGGTTACATCGCTTTGATACCTCAGGGTATCCAGTTCCAGCCAGCCCATGGCGGCGTTGTTTTGCAGCAGCCATTGCAGGTCTTTTGCGCTAATGGTAAGCTTGTTGATGTAGGTGGTCATCAGCTTCAGCAATCGCACGGCGCGGTACTGGCGATCAAACGCGGTGGCGTTTACAGCAGGTAATACCGGTGGGGTATTGGCTTGATCTACCAGTGTATCGGTGGTTAATACGCTAATCAGTTTTTCAACCGGCAGCGGTTCTTTTAACGAGGCATTATTGAGCAATACCTGGGTAACCACATCGGTGCTGCCAAAAGTGGCCCCGGTAGCGGCGTAAAGCGCGGTTTGCTTGGCCTGGGTATACAGGTAGGCAGATACGCTTGCGGCTAACGATGCAACCAGATTATTCTGTGCAGCCGGGATACCCGGATCGCCGCCTGGCAGGGCCAGCAGTGCAGTGATCTTGTTCTGTGCATCGGTGGTGTCAAAATAGGTGTTCAGGTTAGCAGCAACATATGCTTGCGGGGTAAGCACATCTGTAAACTGACCGCTGATGATGGCCATAATTTTGCTAACCACTTGCGCCGTAAGATTTGGCAATAAGGAGATGCTTTGTTTCAGTGCATCGGCATTTTGACTGGCAGGTAGCGTAGCATCAAAGGCAGATTTGTTAGCGGTATAAGCCTGTTGATAGGCCGCCTGCAAACCTTTAAGCCAGGTAGTAATGGTATCATCTGTTAAAGTTAACAGACCGGTGGTATCATCGTTCTGCAAGTACCAGCGTAGGTCTGCCGCGGTAAAGCCAGCCGATTGGATGAATTGTATGGTGCTGATGAAGGTGTTGGTATCTGCCGGAGATGTAAACAATGGCTGACCAGCAATTGAACTCAACTCATACATATCCTGCACCTTCAGCCCGAAAGTTTTGGCCAGCAAAGCATTGCGGTATAAGAAGGCCATGTTATCGCGGGTGAGCGTGGTATCGCCGCCGCTTATTTTGCTGATGAGGAAAGTTACATCATCTGGTTTTAACTTGAGGCTTAGCGCCAAATTGGTTAAATGGGCCGCCAGTGTATCGCGACTGGCAACAGGCAAGGCCTCGTTAGCGGCAATCTTAATCAGTGTAAAGGCATCATCAACCGGCTTGGTAACACGGCGATTGAGGTAAACTGATTGATAGAGCGCGGTATCGCTATCATCAGCCATGCGGCCGTAGAAAGCAATGGCTTGCTCTAAGGTGCCGCTCAGGCTGTTTTGCAGGTGCAGCAAGCCATAAAGCAGTACTAGTGTGTTGTCATTCAGTTGTTGGGCACCCAGGCCATCGTCCATAATAACGCGGTTCAGGTTAGCCATATCAATGCCGGTTCTGCGCATCAACCGCAGGAAACGGTGTATCCGGTCAAGCGCATCCAGATCAAGGTTGGCTATCAGTTTTTTGGCGGTATCGCAAGAGCTATCCAGGTGCTGGATAAACATGGTATCGCCCGGGTTGATAAAGCTTAGTGTCAACAATCGTTGCAAGTCTTTATACGTCAATCCGCTTTTGTTAAGGAAGATATCAACCTCTTGCAGGAAGGGGATTGGCGGCTGTGCGCCGGTACTCCAGAAAATGGTTTGGCTGGCGGCAGAGTTATCGGCATTAACAATCAGCGCTCTTTCTGCCGGTGGGATTTTTAGATAGACGGCCGCTATAGATGTGGCATCTGGTCCGGCGCTGTTAGCCAGGGTGTTCATCAGGTCGGCACGATTAACGCCCACTACCTGTAGTAAGGCATCAGCCTCTTGCTGGTACAGGTCAAATGGCAGACCGAAAGAGATGTTTGAGCTTTGCAGTGTTTGGTAAGCCAGATCGTTCACATACTCTGGTGCAGCGTTCAGTTCGTCGGCTGTCAGGTGTGTTTGTTTCAAACGGGTGGCGCGCCAGCCGGTGCCCTCTGCGGCTATTTTGGTGGTGCTTTTAGCATCGCGCAAAATGAAGGTGTCTACACCGGCCTCGTTGTATTTAGGATACAAAATGGCCGACGCAGTGATGCGATCAAAAGCATTGGTGGTTAAACCGCTCAGTAAATGCGGAGTGATCAGGCCCGCCACCATATCTGGGGTGTAGGTGCTGTCCAGCAGTACGCCTTCTTCGGGTGCTACAGCATCTTCCAATACCTCGCAAACCAGGTCTATGTAGGGGATAGGGGTGTTGGCGTTGTCGCAGTTCAGGTCTAGTTCTCCAATATCCGGGCGACGTTTAAATAGCACATCCTTAGCGGTTTTAGTGCCATTGGCCAGCATCCGGTTCTTCAAAAACTGCAGCACATCTGCCAGGTAAGCGGCCGGGCCATAAACTGAGCGGCAGTCATCGCATTCGCACAAATCAATCTCGCTGAACAGCGATTTCAGGTTAGGGAAATCTTTGGAGATCTGCTCAATTTTGGCCATGAGTACCTGGCCATTAAGTGCCTGCACACCGCCAGATGAAGCATAGTCTTTCAATTCGGCACCCAGGTGCATGGCGGCGGTATGCACATTTGCTGCTTTTTGATAAAGCGCCGCTGCTTCCTGCTCGCCAAAAGTGTTGTTGGCGGTATATTTTTTTACAAACTGTTTCTGGCCCATGCCCACCACCTGGTAGGCAGAGTGCAAGCCATCACTGTGCAGTTGTTTGGCTTTGGCATAATCAGGCGTAAGCTTGTACAACCTTTGCAGGGCGCGTAGTTGCTGGCGGGTGTCGTCATCCAGTTGCAGATGTTTCACCTGGGTGTCAATTGGTTTGCCGCCAAGGTCAACTTCCGGTGCTTTGTCAAGCGCGGCCAGCATGGTATCTTTTGAGCTGAACAGGTGGTTGTCATCGCGTTTAAAGCTGGCTTTGAACGCCGCGTTAGGGTATTGTTTGGCAAAGCGATTGCTGAGTATATTGGCATAGCTATTCAGTTGGTCTGCATTGGATGCAACACTGGCACGTAATTCCGGATCGGCTATGTTGGAGAGCATTTTTTTCCAGTCGTCTGCATGTAGCTCGGCCAGTTTGGGCAAGTCTTTTTCGTCGGTGATACCGGCCGCCGTTTTTACGTGGTTGATCACACGATCATCGGTACCCAAAATTCCTGCCAGATTAATGTTTATTTTGGTGTCTCCGGCCGACTGCGCGTCTTTAAACGGATTGGCCGCCAGAATGCTATTCAGTAGTTGCGGCAGGTTGCCGTAAGCATTTTTGCTGATGAGTTGTACCACGTCCTGGTAACTGCCTTTGTCAATACTCTGCATCACCAGGTTGGCCCATTGTTGCGGGCGTTCCTGCTGGATGTATTTGGTGGCTTCGTCTTTCAGTGCAGTTACAGCCTTCAGCATTTCGGGCAAACGCTTGCTGATATCAGGGATGATGTTGGCTTTGATGGCGTTTGCAATATCGGTTTTAATGGTTGCTTCTGGCATTAAAGCGGTCTCGTAAACCAGTTCCTTAATGTCTGATTGTAAAGTGATCAGCACGCGGGTGGTGAGCCACTGGCTCAGATCAGTTTTTAGTAAAGAGCCTTGCCTGAAGATGGCGTAAAAAAACTGAGGCAGAAATTTAAACTGCTGTTCAATTTTAAACGATAGCACCAGGTATTCCAGATAGGCATAATCCAAGCCGGTTTCTTTAGAAAGGAAGGTGATATCAGCATGAGTAGTTGTTTCCTCCAACTGGTCAAAGCTGATTTTGCCGGTTAGGGGAGAGATGCGTTGCTGATAAGTTTCAAACTCACTTAGTTTGGTTACCGGATCTTGCGTAAGGCGGATATCGATCTTAACCTTCTGTGCAGCGTTGTATAAAATATCGCCGGTTGGTGTTTCAAACAGTTGTTTATCGCCATCGTAAACGCGCATCAGTATATCGGCAGTATCATACTCGTTATTGGCAAAGCGCTCGCGGGTATAGCTAATGCGGTAGGCGCCTTTTTTGTCGGTAACGGCTTCGCCAAGCGGCTCTTCGCTGCGTAAGTCGCGGTCAAAGGCTTTTACCTGCAGGCCGCTCAGTTTTTCGCCGCGAGAGCTGTAAACCGTACCTTGTATGGTACAGGCCGCTCGCGTTGCACTCACTGATGATGCATCTACTACGAGGTGAATTTCTTCTTTTAATTCCAGCACGTTCCACGTTTGGGTAGTGTAGCTGCCGGTTAAAATTTCATTGTTCAGCGATACGTTGAAGCGGATGTTTGGAAACTGTTTGACCACCTCCGGCGGGATGTTTGCCGGAAATTTAAGTTCAAAACGGCCGTTTGCATCGCTTGTTGCTGTGGCCACCGGCGCATTAAGCGCGGGGGAAGTGCTCCAGGCTGCTACGTTAGCGCCCGGCACTGGTTTGCCTGTTTGGGCATCGGTTACAATACCGAGCATGTTATCTGCTTTCATAACTGATTGATGTTAGGTGTGGATGAATTGTCTGGTTATAGATTTGATGATTTATAATGATTTTACAGTGATTGACTAGCTGAGGAGCCATCTGCCCAGGTGGAATAACCCCACGCCGAGTGCCGCAATAGCACCCCCGATAAGCAGGGCCGGTGCGCTGAAAACAACGCCTGCCACAATGGCTATGCCGGCTGCAACGCCTATCAGGTCTACCGTGCCGCCCAGGTTATCGCCCGCTTTAAACTCGCGGTAGGCTGATATGCCCGAACCTATGGCTATGCCCGCGCCCGCCAGCACCATGCCCGCGCTTGCGGCGCTCACCCCGGCCACTGTTGCGCCAGAGGTGGTAAAGGCATAGATTTCCAGTCCGCCACCGGCGGTAGTCAGCGTATCTGCGGTGGCCATTGGTGCGTCTCCGGCCCTGATATCGCGATAGAGCGAGTAGGCCGATAAACCGGTGCCCACTACTGATAAACCTCTGGATGCAGCGCCCCAACGGCCAGGTAAACCTCTTACCTGCTCTGGTGGCAATGTTGGGTTGTTCAGCGTTCTTCTGCTGCGTGCCATTGCACCGGCTATATCCGCATCTACCGATGCAGGTGCATCAGTTGGGGTAATGATAATGGCCTGCGCACTTTTGCCGCCCATGGTGCCGGTTGGGTTGGCGGTTATGGCCACGTCGGCATCGCGGGTGGCATCTCTTACCGTTTGGCCAACGCGGCCATAGGCGTCGGTTGATTTGATTTGCTGAACCGCTGTGCCTGTTTCTATATCATAATTGGCGGTGTTGCTGCGCCAGTCGTTACCATACATCCATTCCAGGATCTGGCCGCGACGGCTACCGGGAATGCCCTGGTTAGGGAAGTCATAATCCCAGATAAACCGCTCGCCTGCCGGGCCTGCTATGCTTTCGCCGCCGCCGGTTGGGTTGTCAGCAGGGGGCTGACTGCTGTTGGCATCGGCCGGTGTTGCGCTGGCATCGCCTTGCTGTGTGCTGCTCCCATCACCAGTACCTGTGGTTCCATCACCACTGCCCTGACCGGAGCCGGTGGTATCTCCTGTGCCGCTACCAGAACCGGTACCATCTCCATCGCCGTCCCCTTCGCCGTCACTATCGCCGCTGCCATCTCCGGTGCCGTCACCATCGCCAGTGGCGGTCGGGCGGTCAACCAAATGGAAGGAATCTACAGACCACGAGCGTGTTTGGGTAACAAAGTGCATGCGGTCTATCACCATGTTTTTGGTCTGGTCACGCAGCCTGGCACTGAATACGCGTTCCAGGTAAGCCCTGGCTTCGGCCATTCTGGATGGATCGCGCAGGTACTCTGTTTCTGGTGTTGCGCCTACCAGGCTATTGGGGTTATCATCTTTCCCGTTAGGATCTTGAAACAAGACGGGACTGTTAGAGCAGTATTTGAACAGGTTGAACCCGCTTACAAACCCGCCCGGGTCACTGCTGGTCCACCGGCCCAGCCAGGCTGCATAATACCTGGCGCCGAAGTAGTAGAACCCGGTTTCGTCATCGCGCTCTTTACCGCTAAAGCGATAGCGTTTCAGGCTGAAATCAGTCCCCGGTTTTGATACCCGGTAGGCCGAGGTGCCGAAAGGATGGTACTCTTCATAAGAAATAATATGACCGGCATCATCGGTTTCCAGCGTGGCCGAACCCATGTGGTTGCTCAGCTGGTAACGGATGCTATTCTGGTTAAGCTGATTGACGGTATCTTTATGATTAACGTCGATGGTTTTGGTATCTACCTGGGCAATGTTGCCGGTATTGTCTGAGATGTGGAGCGTGTATCTTTCCAGGTCGGGCGCGTTATTGCCTTGTCTTTCGCGATAAATTTCTACAGCACCTAGGTAAATGCGTTCTACCTTCAAACCGCCCTGGCGTTCAATTACTTTACGTGTGCGCTGGCCATTTACGGTGTAAGCATAGTAGGCCATGCCGCCGCCGCCCAGGTTCACTGATGTGAGCTGATCAAGGAAATTCCACTGCATACTATCGGCTGCAGAGAGGTGCGGCATCGATGTAAGATTACCATGCAGGTTATGCGTATAGGTGGCAGAAAAAACACCATTGGCATCGCCAGGCAAACTGGTTGCTTTCAGGCGGTTGGTGAGATGGGTAGGGTCAGTTTCATAGATGTATTGGTAACGCCTGTTCCAATTGGCGTTGTTGGCTATGTGTTTTAGTAGTTTGATATTGCCGCAATCATCATACTCGTACTTTTCAGTATAGTTGCGTACGGCTGTGGTATTGTTGGCCTCTGGCAATTGATTGATGAAGGGGAAGTCTGAATGGTCAGATTGATTGTCTGTAGAAAGGCTCACATGCTCGCGACCAGTAGCTTGCACCAGTTGATAAAGGGCGTCATATTGATACCTGGCTTCAGGATAAACTACCGCGTTTTGGAAGAAATGCGTTTGCTGTGCATCATCCCTGATCTGGGTAATGTTGCCCACGGGGTCAAAGGTGTAGAACAGATCCTGTATGCTATCGGTATCTGCGTCGGCCTGGTGGAGTTTGGTGATGAGATTGGTTAGGCGGAACGTAAGCGGATCATAAAAGTAATTGGTTACCGTACCATTACCATATGCCGCAAACTGTCGTTGGCCTTTTGCATCATAATCTTGCCCGGCCAGGAAATTGACAAAGCTGCCGACCCCGTGTATCTGCACATCCAGCGAAGCCAGAAAATTAGCTTCGTTATAGATTGGGCGGATGACCGAATGATCGGGCAAAACTACGGTAATTGGCCGGCTCAGCGCATCCAGCGCTGCTGCTGATTCAAATACCTCGGTTTCCAGGAACGGTGCGGCAGCCAGTTGGATGGCAGTAATATCAGTCAGGCCGTGCAGGGGGCTCCAGTCAACCAGTTGTTTATATTCTGTAGCCAGCTGCCGGTTGGCTGCGGTAACATTACCCTTAAAGTCCACGCCGGTAACAGTTACCACGCCAGACTGGTCATAAAGCTGATAGGCTTTTCCCTTCAGGTTTTTGGCAGTAGCGTCGGCATCGGCAAAAAGATCACCGTAAACAATGTGCGAGAAAAGCGTGCGATTACCACTCTGGGTTACATAGGTGCTTACCGGCCTGTGCAGCTGATCATAATCGGCATCAATTTCGGATAGATCATTGTCCCAGGTTTTCACCATGCGGCCCATTACATCGGTAAACACCCAGCTTTCGCCCTTCTCTGCAGTAACCGTATAGATGGCTTGTTTAACCAGATTAACATGGCCCCGGCTGATGTTGCGGCCCAACTGATCATACAGTTTTGAAAAACGCTGAATCAGATCAGTCTCCACAAAAACGGCCGAGGTTTTGCCATTGCCATGATCGGCCATGGTATGTATGGTACGACCAATGGCATCGTTAAAGTTTCTGGCCGGGGTGTTGGCATGTGAGGCAGCCAGCCAGGCGGCACGGGTTTCGGGGTCGGCAGGCTCAGGATCAGCAGGGGCGGGGCTGCCACGATCTGCATACCACTGGCTTTCCAGTACGGTATCGTTGGCATCATAAGCGGTGCTTCTCCAGGTATCAAACTCCACTTTTGAGAAGGTTCCGTTGGGCATATCCGTGCGGATGTTGCGGCCAACGGCGTCATAATAATTGATGGCGGTAACACCGGTTTCTACCAGGTCGCTTTCGGTTTCATAGTTAAAATTGTCGCTGAAGTAGGGTTCGTATCTTTTTACCACATTCCCCTTGTTGTTTACAATGGTGCGGCCGTTGCCCATCCAGCGCGGGTTGGCATTTATGTTTATTACCGTTTTGGTAGCCTCATCCCACTTTTTAGCGATGCCGGGATTGGTCTGCGTTTTAGTCATGATGGCGCCGCCGCTGCCATCGGCATAACTAAAGCTTTCCTGCCAGCGGGGATTGGCGGCGCCATGTTTTTCGCGGGCGTAGGTATGGACGTAGTTGGGCTTGCCGTTGGTTTGCCAGTTAAACAGGTTGTACTCGGTTTTTACGGTAGGATCGTCAAGCGTATCGCCCTCACCGGCGCCTTGCTTGCCCATTACCGCCGATTTGATGACCATCCCCAACTCGTCTGTTGTTACAGCTGTACGGTTTTGGTTAATGTCGGTTACTATGGCCGTGTTTAAAACCCGGTAATCATTCTGGGCAGTGGTGACATGATTGAGCGCATTAGTGGAGGTATGGATAAGCAAATGATAGGCATCCCACTCCACATGGCTCTCATTGCCAAATACATCTCTTGAGCCCACCGGCATATAGAAGCTATCTTGTGGGTTTGCCGGAAAAATCCTGTCGCCGGGTTGTGTCCACCAGTTGGTGTCGCCTTCGCTGTGCACGTATTTGGCGTCCTGCAGCATGGTATCGGTCACTTTGGTGCCGTAATGTTGGGTAACCAAGCCCGGCGTAAACGCCAGTTGATAGGATTTATGAGTGATGCCAATGGCAGATAACTGCCCCAGCGCCAGCGGGCCGCTTAGGTCGTCTTTATAAAAATAGCCCCTGGCATGCATGCCCAGCCTTTTTTGGAGCGAGCCATTAAACTCATCTTCAAATGAAACAATGGCGGCAGTGTTTACTGCGGTACGCAGATCATTAGGCTTAAAAAAGAAAGTTGCGGGTTGTGCCAGGCCATTCAGCTCGTATGAACGGTTTTCATAACCGGCCCGTAAACGATGCGCGTCATCTGTAGAAATATCGTTAGTGTATAATGCCTCGTTGCAAACAATATGCAGTTTATCCTGCTCAGTCCATACCTGATCTGGAATGGCATCGGCACCGGTAGGGCGTTGCAGGCGCGGATAAACTACGGATGCTGCCTGAAGGATATTGCCCAACTCATCGGTATCTAATGTAAACGTTTGGGCAATGCTCGGGTCTGCCGGGTTTCTCTCATAGCTGTAAGAAATACTTTCTGAAGGCACCACCAGGAACGACGCATATTGCTGGCCGTTGCGGGGCTGTACCAGCTTAATTTCAATGTTGGTTTGGGCTGCGTTGTAGGGGAAATCCTGTTGAGCCGAACCATCTGCCGAGTAAACTTCTGTGCGTAGGGTCAAGCCTTTGCAGGCGCGCAGGGCTTCATGCAGTTCGTCCGGCGATAAGTTATCAGGTAGTATCGGCTCAGGTATTTCATATTCGGTAAATGCAGGGTTTTTGAAATATTCTGACTGGCATTGGTGCAGCAGTTTCTCATTCATTAAATAAGCACCGGTATGGAACCAGGAGATGGCTTTAACCGGCGGCTGATGCAGGTCTGCTTCCACCACGTTTTTGGCAGCGTTGAGTGCAAAATCGGCAAAGCTTTCGGTGTCGTTTTGTTCAACCCGGGCAAAGCCGCGAAACTCTTTTTCGGTAAAATCATAATACCCGTGGCGGTAGCTGTAGGTATTGATAAACACGGTTTCGCGCACCAGATCGCGGTTGGTGATGCGTGAAATACAATGTACCGGGAACGGTAGTTTGGTGATCCAGGGGATGCCGGCCAGTTTATCATCCAGGTAATATTGGGTTGACGAGCGATACTCAATGGCTACTTCTTTACCGCAATTATTTTTGTAGCCGATAAGTAAGGCTGGTTTTTTGCTGCCCATCAGGTCAATGTACTGCAGTGGCTGACTGGCAATGGCTGATGAATAAACGATGGATGCTGTGCCGGTGCCCAAAAAGTCAAATACAGCCACATCGGCCACGTTATCCAACTGCGGGAAACTGCTGATCACTTGTGGTTGGGCCGACCATTCGTTACCGTTCTGGTTCATCCATACCCTGAAATTGTTTTTGCCCAGGTAGATGACATCTATGGTCCCCGAACCGTCAATATCTGCCAGACGCAGGTAGGAAGGATTGAAATTGTCCGAATGATCAAACACCGGTGCATTGTCCATATTCACCTTTGCGCCGAAGTTGCCATAGCCTTTGTTGGGCCAGTAACAAATCTCGCCGTTGCGGATGCGAACAATATCGGTCAGGCCGTCGCCACTCATATCGGCCAGGAAGATGCTTTGGCTGGCATCGGCAAAAACAATGGCGGGGCCTTTTTCCTCGTCAACGGCTTTGGCAACAGTTTGCGATACGCCGAAACCTTTCTCGCCCAGACCATGATACCAGCGTAGCCTATCGTCCTCTGTTTGCAAAATGTCCGGACGGCGGTCGCCGGTCAGGTCAATAAATCTCAGGTTGGGGTCGGATGGATTTACATTGGGGTTGTTTTCAAAATACTGCATTGGCTCCCATTCATCCTCCTCGTTCAGTTTAAAAAATCCCTGAAGCGAGGCATCCATCTGTACCAGATATTTTGTTCCGTCGCCTTCCAGTTCGGTTAAGGCCATTGATTTACCCAAGCCAGAGAATGATGGTTTTACCCCCAGTTTTTCAGCCGGTGTAAAGTGTCCCTTACCCAGGTTTGATTTATAATACCAGGCGTTATTCTGTTCGGTAAGTATACCGCCAATGCCTTCGTTAAACAGATCAACCCATAGGTAACTCTTATCATCAATACCAACAGGTGCGCCGGCCAGTTGGTCTGGCGCTACGGTTTGGACGGTGGTATTCCACTCATGCTGTTGATACTGTAATTCAGTTTCGGGCAAATACTTGGTGCTGTAGTGCCCGGCATCGGCATCCCACAGGTGGCCGTTTTGCCTTATTTTCACCAGGAAGGAGAATCCGTTTTCTGTGCCCGTGTTACCTTCCAGTGCCAGCGTTTCATCATAAAATAACTGTAATGATCTGACCAGGTAAGGATTTAGCGGCAACTCGTTATCAAAACAATGAAACATCATAATGCGCTGGCAACGGCGATAGGTGCGTACCTCAAAACCGGAGCGGTATGACGAGAACGGATCTTTTCTACAGGCCCAGGGCTGTATCTCGGTATCGATATTTTGATGGATGTTGACAGCCGGGTCGTGCTCGCCGTAATCAAATACGGTTTTAAATAAAAAGTCACTTTCGGCGGGTAAAGTATCGCCGTTATAATATGGCTGCTTGTTGCCATACATTATCTTTTTAAGATACAGCTGGGTGCAATTATCAATGCGGTTGGTCTCGTTCATTTTGCCGGCTGCGCCTGCAAAATCCTCTTTCTTGTAGGTTAATAAAGTGAGGTTCCCCTTATCGTCATGCAAATAACTCAAGTGCCATTCAAACACGCGGGAGGCATCTGCCGGATCGCTCAGACGACTTTCATCTGTCAGGCCATAATAGGCAGTCAGGTTATCGCGGGTAATGGTTCGCCAGTAAACTTCGGCGGTGGTATTGTTTTGCCATTTTTCTATGCGGGCAAAGCTGCCCTCGGTGCGGGGGCGGTATTGCGTAATGGTGTAATTTACGCCGTTCAGCGTTCTTTGCTTTACGGCTTTTTGCCAGTTGCCGCCCTGCTTTTCCAGCAGCGGTACCAGGTCTTCCGAGCCGGAAATAATAAAAGTATCGCTTTCCAGCGCATCCTGGTAGGTAGGCAGGCCATTCTCCGTTTTGCGCGAGATGGACGGAATATCCATTTGCCAGCCCAACCCAAATGCGCCATTACCGGCGCCTGAGTTATAGGTTAAGGCGAACGATGGCGCCACGCCACCCCGGCCGGGACTAAAAGGTATAGGGATACCCATAGACGAGGTGCCTGTAATGGCATTGACGTTAAATTTTTCTTCGATGCCTTTGATGGCGCCCCCGCCTGTGGGTAAACCAACAGTGGGCAATGCGCCGGTAATGGCACTGTTTTGGTCTGCACCTTTATCATTACTTTGAAAAGGGCCAGATGGCTGAGGTTGGGATGTTGAGCTTTTAAATAGAGGGTTCATAACTGAGCCGGTTTGATGCTTATTGAACAGGTTGAACACTGGGTTAAGCAAGAGGCTATGAAATACATGGATACCTTGCGTCGTGGTATTTCTCGCTTGCTTATAAAGCAAATTTAGGCCGGCAGCAGGCCCTCCATCAACGGGAAATTTCCCGTATTTTCGGGTGTAAATTCCCCCGGAAAATGACGTTGGTCACATTTTAGCAAAATCACGGTCATTTAGTTTGGGGGCCGTGGGCTGCACCTTTGAGTATCAAAACATTGATACCATAATGGCTGCCAAAACACTTACCCTAACCACCTGTTACCACTGCGGTAACGACTGTGCAGACGAGCACCTGCTGCTTGACGATAAAGACTTTTGCTGCAATGGCTGCCGCGAGGTTTACCGCGTTTTGTCTAAATCGGGCCTCGATAATTATTATGCTTATAATGATCACCCCGGCGCCAATCGTACAGCCAAAGAAACCCGGTGGGATTACCTGCTGGAGCCGACCATTGCGCGCGATCTGGTGGAGTATACTGATGATCAGCTAACCATTGTTACATTTTACATCCCGCACATCCATTGCTCATCGTGCATCTGGTTGCTGGAGCAATTGAACAAGTTTAATCCGGCTATCGCTTATAGTAGGGTAGATTTTCTGCGCAAGCAAGTCAACATCCGTTTTAATAACCAGGATATCAACCTCAAGCAGGTGGTAGAAGTGCTGAATAGTATTGGCTATGAACCGCTCATCAGCCTGCAGGATGTGGTGAAGAAGCAAACCCTTAGTCAAAAGGATGACCTGGTGCGCAAAATTGCCGTGGCCGGTTTTTGTTTTGGTAACGTAATGCTGCTCAGCTTTCCTGAGTACCTGGGTATCTCATCGTTTGAGGAATCTTTTAAGGTCTTTTTTGGCTGGCTTAATATGGCCTTTGCCATACCTGTGTTTTTTTACAGTGGTTTTGGCTATCTGCGCTCTGCGTGGACAAGTTTGAAACACCGTACACTTACCATAGATTTTCCGCTGGCACTGGGCATTATTGTGCTGTTTGTGCGTTCATTTATTGAGGTATATACCCATGCCGGTTCTGGTTTTGTTGATACACTTTGCGGACTAACGTTCTTCATCCTGGTGGGCAAGTTTGTGCAGCGCAAAACCTATTACCATTTATCGTTCGAGCGTGATTACCGTTCGTTTTTTCCGGTAGCGGTGCAGGTGATTGAAGAGGGAGGCGAACGCCCCGTTCCGCTGGCAGATTTGCAAGTAGGGCAGCGCATCCGTGTGCGTCATCAGGAAATTATTCCTGCTGATGCCATTTTGCTGAAGGGTGAGGCCATGATAGATTTTAGCTTTGTGACCGGCGAATCTATCGCCGTCAATAAAACTCTTGGCGAGGTGATCTATGCTGGCGGCCGCCAAACCGGTGGTGCGCTGGAATTGGAAGTTGTTAAACCTGTATCTCAAAGTTACCTGACCCGCTTGTGGAACAACGAGGCTTTTACCCGTAGTCAAGATCAGCGTATAGAAACCTTTAGTCAGCGCGTTAGCAAATACTTTAGTGTGGCTTTGTTGCTGGTAGCCTTTAGTGCATTGGCTTACTGGATGCCTACTGACACTACCCGCGCCTGGGCATCGTTCACAGCAGTGCTGATTATTGCCTGCCCTTGTGCGCTGGCGCTGAGCACGCCGTTTACTATGTCGGCAGCGTTAGGCATTTTTGACCGAAACCTATTTTACCTCAAAAATGCGGCAGTGGTAGAGCAAATAGCAGCTATTGATACCATTGTGTTGGATAAAACCGGAACCATCAGTCTTAACAGTGCCAACACGGTACAATTTAGCGGGTTTTTAAATGATGATGATAAACGATTGATCTGCTCTTTATGTGCCAACTCATCGCACCCTTTGAGCCAGCTGATTAGTCGCAATTGGGTGTGTGCACATCCGGCTTTTGTGAGTTCTTATTATGAAGTACCTGGCCGTGGTATCCTTGGTGAGATAGAAAACTGCGAAGTAAAAATAGGCAGTGCCCGTTTTGTGTTGGATCAGGATAAAGATGTCAATCAATCTAACAACACCGAAGTGCACGTAAAAATTGCTGGTCATTACCGCGGCTATTTCAGCATCCAGCATCATTACCGCGATGGCTTTGCCGATCTGAAAAAACTCAGGCAGCAATATAAGCTATACCTGCTCAGCGGCGATCATGGGCATGAGCGGCAAGCGCTATCCGACGTGTTTGAGCTGCCGGGAACCATGTACTTTGAACAAACTCCGCAAGATAAACTGGATTTTATCAGCACGCTGCAAACCACCAGCCACAAGGTAATGATGCTGGGCGATGGCTTGAACGATGCCGGTGCCCTGAAACAAGCCGATGCCGGCATAGCCGTGACGGATAACGTCAATAATTTCTCGCCCGGTAGTGATGCCATTTTGGATGGGCGGTCATTAAAAAAGCTGCCTGCGTTTCTTAAGTTTTCTAAGGATGCGGTGCGGGTGGTGTATTGTTCGTTCGGGATCTCGTTAACCTACAATGCGGTGGGTTTAAGTTACGCGGTAACCGGCAGACTCTCACCGTTAATTGCAGCCATTTTGATGCCTTTAAGCACGGTAACCATTATATCATTCACCAGTTTGGCCACACACCTGGCCGCCAAAACCCGAAAGTTGTTATGAGCATTCTTTATTTCCTTATTGGGTGCAGCGTATTGCTGGCCCTGGTATTTCTGTGTGCATTTTTCTGGGCTCAGCGCGATGGGCAGAATGACGATCTGTACACCCCGTCGGTAAGAATACTGTTGGACGATAAGCCTCCGGCCGGAGAAGAAAAATGATCATCGTCATGTTTGGCAGAAACGGCCGTCATTCCGCAGGTTAGGGCCTGCGGGTAATTTTACCGCATCAAGAATTCACACCCTTTTTAAACAATATGCAACCCGAAAAATTTTACTACGACAACAAGATTGTTCGCAATTTCGGTATCGCCACCGTAGTGTGGGGCGTCATCGGTATGACGGTGGGCCTGCTGGTGGCTATCCAGTTGTACCATCCCGGCGCAAACATGGGCAGCCAGTACACCACCTTTGGCCGTATCCGTCCGCTGCACACCAACGCAGTTATTTTTGCCTTTGTGGGCAACGCCATTTTTATGGGCGTTTATTACTCTTTGCAGCGTCTGCTCAAAACCCGCATGTTTTGCGATGCGCTGAGCAAAATCCACTTTTGGGGTTGGCAGCTCATCATCATCTCGGCTGTAATTACGCTGCCGCTGGGTTTTACCACATCACATGAATATGCCGAGCTGGAGTGGCCTATTGATATTGCCATCACCATTATTTGGGTAGTGTTTGGCATCAATATGTTCGGCACTATTTTCCGCCGTCGCGAGCGGCATTTGTATGTGGCCATCTGGTTTTACATTGCCACGTTTGTTACCATTGCGGTGTTGCACATTGTTAACTCTTTTGAGTTGCCAATATCTGCCTGGAAAAGCTACTACCTGTTTGCCGGTGTGCAAGATGCGCTGGTGCAATGGTGGTATGGGCACAACGCGGTAGCCTTCTTCCTCACCACGCCTTATCTGGGGATGATGTATTACTTCCTGCCCAAAATGGCCAACCGGCCGGTGTACTCTTATAAACTGAGTATCCTGCACTTCTGGTCGCTCATATTTATTTACATCTGGGCCGGTCCGCATCACTTGTTGTATACCACGCTGCCGGGCTGGGCACAATCATTAGGCGTTGCCTTTTCAATCATGCTCATCGCGCCAAGCTGGGGCGGTATGATTAACGGTTTGCTCACCCTGCGCGGCGCATGGGACAAAGTGCGCGACGACGTAACCCTGAAATTTATGGTGGTTGGTTTAACCGCCTACGGTATGGCCACTTTTGAAGGCCCTATGCTGTCACTCAAACAGGTAAACGCCATTGGTCACTTTACCGATTGGATCATCGCTCACGTACACGTTGGCGCTTTGGGTTGGAACGGTTTCCTCACCTTTGCTATTCTGTACTGGCTCATTCCGCGCATTTATAAAACCGAGCTGTACTCTAAAAAACTGGCTTCGTTCCACTTTTGGATCGGCACATTGGGTATCTTGTTTTATGCGGTGCCAATGTACTGGGCTGGTTTTACTCAGGGACTGATGCTGAAAGAGTTTACGCCAGAGGGCATGCTGAAATATCCAAACTTTCTGGAAACCACCATGCGCATTATACCTATGCACGTAATGCGCTCTATTGGTGGGGGTATGTACCTGTTGGGTGTCATTGTAATGGCCTTTAACCTGTGCAAAACCATGCTGGCCGGCAAACTGGTAAGCAATGAGGCTGCCGAGGCCATGCCGCTGGAAAAAGCACCAGCCGTTATTAAAGGCGAAACCTGGCACGGCCGTTTAGAACGCATGCCTATCAAAATGATGATTGTGGCACTGATCACTATCCTCATCGGTACATTCATTGAGCTGATGCCAACGCTCACCATCTCATCAAACATCCCAACCATTGCCAGCGTGAAACCATATACGCCGCTGGAGTTGCAGGGCAGGGATATTTACATCCGCGAGGGTTGTGTAAACTGTCACTCACAAACGGTGAGGCCTTTTCGCTCTGAAACCGAACGTTATGGCGAGTACAGCAAGGCCGGTGAGTTTGTGTACGATCACCCATTCCTTTGGGGCTCAAAACGTACCGGACCAGATCTGGCGCGCGAGGGCGGTAAATACGGCAACTCATGGCACTATAATCACCTGATGGATCCAAGGCTGATGTCGCCGGGCAGTATCATGCCAAACTATGATTGGCTGATTACTCAAAAGCTGGATACCAGCACAACGGCCATCAAAATTGCCGCCATGCGCAAACTGGGCGTACCATACCCTAAGGGTTATGAGAAACGTGCCAATGCCGATCTGGACAAGCAGGCCACAACCATTGCCACCGATCTGGGCGCGCAGCACATCAAGGTGATGAGTAACAAAGAGATCATAGCCGTTATTGCTTACCTGCAGCGCCTCGGCACAGATATTAAAGCTGATAAAACCGCTAATAATCACTAAAGCCATGTTTAAACAATTTACAGAGCACATTAACGGTAACCAGGTTTACCTGCTATGGTCTTTAGCCATATTCTTCGTCTTTTTTGTAGTGGTAAGCGTGCTGCTGGTGCGCATGCGTAAAACTTATGTGAACCACATGAGCGATATGCCCCTCAATGATAGTGTTTCAACTCTTGATCCAGCCAAACTATGAAAAAGAAAGCTTTAGTATTTACGCTCGGGCTGCTACTGCTTAATCTGTCAGTTTTTGCAGAAGACGGCGACCCCGAACTTACCAGTGGCCAGTTAATGAATTACGTGGGCTACGGTGCCATTATATTTACCCTGCTGCTGTTTGTGATAGCCATGCTGGTACTGCTGCGCACCTTTAAGGTGATGACCAAAGTGCTGATGGGAGCCAAAGCTTACAAAGCTATGCTGGTCGATGAAGCCGCCGAGAAGGAAGCAAAGAAAGCCGCCCGTAAGAAAGAGAAGGGCAGTTGGGCGCTCCGCTTTATGTCGCTCAAGCCAATGTCTGAAGAGCATACACTGGTGATGGAACATAGTTATGATGGCATTAACGAGTTGAATAACGCTACACCAAAGTGGTTTATGTACCTGTTTTATGGTTCCATGCTTTTTGCAGCAGGTTATCTGCTTAACTATCACGTGTTCCATTTTGGGCAGTTGCAGTATGAAGAGTATAAAACCGAGGTAGCCCTTGCCGATAAAGCCAAAGCCGCCTGGCTGGCCAAATCTGCCAACCAGGTAGATGAGAAAACGGTGAAACTCACTACAGATGCCGCGGTGCTGGCCAGTGGTAAAGCCATCTTTACCGAGCGTTGTTCACCCTGTCACGGTGACCACGCGCAGGGTGTGGTTGGCCCAAACCTGACCGACGATTATTGGCTGCATGGCAATAAGATTAACGATGTGTTTAAAACCATCAAATACGGTGTATCTGCCAAAGGCATGCCTACTTGGGAGAAACAGCTGTCGCCCAAACAAATTGCCGATGTGGCTAACTACGTAAAATCACTGCATGGCAGTAATCCGGCTAATCCAAAAGAACCGCAGGGAGAAAAGATGGCCGAAGTGGTTGATAAGGGTGAGCCGGCTAAGACGGCGATGGTGATCAGAAAGTAATGATTTGAATATGTCATTCTGAGCGATAGCGAAGGATCTCTGTAGGTATGTCAAAAGGAACGTCCTCAGAGATGCTTCGTTCCTCAGCATGACAAGATGGAGATTTACATCGGAATATAATATAATACATTCCCCAAACCCCCAAAACACCATGATACCCCAGGTAGATACAGCCGACCCGCAGATGGAAGCGACGGAGAGCAACAAGCGCAAATGGATCTATCCGCTGATACGGAAAGGTAAATTTTATCATTATCGTAGTTGGCTAAGCTACGGTTACCTGGCACTGTTTTTTGCTGGTCCGTTTTTGCGGATTGGCGGGCAGCCCTTGTTGCTGCTCAACGTAATGGAGCAAAAGTTTGTACTGCTGGGTCAGGTTTTCTGGCCTCAGGATTTCTTTCTGTTTGTGCTGGGTATGCTGGCCTTTATTGTCAGCATTGTGCTGTTTACCATAGCGTTCGGGCGCATATTTTGCGGGTGGATCTGTCCGCAAACCATTTTTATGGAGATGGTTTTTCGCAAGGTAGAAGAGTGGATTGAGGGCGATGCCCGTAAACGTAAAAAGCTGGACGATGGTCCGTGGGATTTTAACAAACGCTGGCGCAAAGCGCTGAAGCATGTGGTTTTCCTGTTGATCTCGTTCCTGATTGCCAATACGTTTCTGGCCTATGTTATCGGCAGCGAGGGTTTGCTGCGCATTGTTACCGAGCCGGTAAGCAGGCATTGGAGTGGTTTTGCCAGTATCTGGGTATTTACGCTGGTTTTCTATCTAGTATATAGCCAGGTACGCGAGCTGGTTTGCACCATGATTTGTCCGTACGGTCGCCTGCAAGGCGTGCTGACCGACAAGCATACGCTCATGGTGGCCTACAACTACCTGCGCGGCGAGCCGCGCGGTAAGGTGAATAAAAAAGACACCCAACGCAAAGGCGATTGTGTGGATTGCGGCCTGTGCGTAGATGTGTGCCCAACAGGCATCGATATAAGAAAAGGGCCTCAGCTGGAGTGTATCAATTGCACTGCCTGTATAGATGTTTGCAACGAGGTGATGGGCAAAATAGAACGCCCGTTAAATCTCATCGGTTTTTACTCAGAAGAGCAGATCAAAGAAGGTAAGCCGCCACGCTTTACCGCCCGCATGGCAGCCTACGGAAGCGTGATATGTGTGTTGATGGGTGTGCTTACCTTCTTTGTATTGCAGCGCAGCGATGTGGATGTTACCGTGATGCGCTCGGCAGGCTTGTTATTTCAGGAGCAGCCGGGGGGCTATATCAGTAACCTTTACAATGCAGATCTGATCAATAAGACCGATCATCCGCAGCAAATTGTGATCAAACCTGTTGATCCTGCTATCCGCTTAAAATATGTACAGGCACCCGGTGTGATTGATAGGGCGGGCAGTGCTAAGGCTATCTTCTTTGTAGAAGTGCTAGGCAAAAACATTCATCAGCCTAAAACAGAAATAAAGCTGCAGGTAATTACCCATGGGAAGGTAATAGCCACCATCAGCACCAATTTTATAGGTCCCGTAAACTAATAATACAATGAACTGGGGAAAAGGAATTATTATAGGGATGGCCATTTTTATGGCATTTATTCTGGCCATGGGCGTGCGCATGTTCAACAATCCGACGGATGATTACGACCATGATTATTACGAGAAAGGCCTGCGCTTTGATGCCGATTACCGCAAAGAAAAACAGGTAACGCTGGATGACGCCAAACCCAAAATTACGCTGACTGCATCTGCAATCGACATTAAATTTAAGACAGCGGCCACTGGTCAGATCCATTTTATGCGCCCGGCCGACAGGCGCCTGGATCGCCAATTGCAATTTAAAAGTGATGCTACAGGGGCCTACAACGCCAGCCTTGGTTTACCTGCCAGCGGCCGCTGGCAAGTGCAATTGAACTGGCAAAGCAACGGCAAACAATATTTATATCAGCAAGAAGTATGGGTCCCTTAAGTGATAATGCGGTGGCCTTTTACATTGGGCTGTTTGGCAGCATCCATTGTATAGGCATGTGCGGGCCGCTGGCTTTCGCTATCCCCGCAGGGCAGGGCAGCAAATGGCTGCTGGTATGGGATAAGCTGATTTATCAGTTTGGTCGTGTTTGTAGTTATGTTTTGTTGGGATTGATCATTGGTTTGATGGGTAAGCAACTGTGGTTGCTGGGCCTGCAACGCGGACTTAGTTTACTGAGCGGAATGCTCATTATTTTGGCGGCCATGGCGCGTTGGTTAAAACTATCCATCTTTCATCCGGCTAAACCCAACCGGGTACTGGGCTCTGTTAATAAGCTGATCGTTTATGCGTTGCAGCATCGCTGGGGGCATTTTGCCGTTGGTGCGCTTAACGGTTTGCTGCCTTGCGGGTTTGTTTATATAGCTCTGCTGGGTGCCGCAAATACCCATGGGGTGGTGGCTGCCGGTAAATATATGGTCAGTTTTGGCGTGGGTACGGTGCCGCTTATGTTGCTGGCAACGGTGGGGGCCGGTTTTATTAGTCAGCCCTTGCGACGCAAGCTAAACAGGGTGATCCCTTATTTTATGGTATGCCTGGGTTTTTGGTTTATTTTAAGAGGGCTCAATTTGAATATCTCGTATTTAAGTCCGCGGATTGAGGCGGGGGCGGCGGCTTGTCATTGAATCTTTTGTCAATTGCGAGCAGGATTGCGGGAACAGGACTGAGCGCGAAGCAATGACAAATGGGGGTAGAATTATGATATCCGTCATATTTCCTTCTGACCCCCATCATGGCGCGGGTAGTGCTTTTGGCGGAACTTTGAGGTATCAAAAAACAAATAATTATGGCAACCTTAATAAATACTCCCGCCGTGTGGACCGCTCAAATGAGCACCGAGGAAAAAGTTACTGTATGGACCAAACTGGTAAACTTTGTAGCCACTCAAAAACAAAATCACACACTTTGGTTCTTTATTAACCTGGTGGTACAGGGTGTGCTGGTATTACCCATCCCTGTGGCATTGATCTACTACTTCAACGCGCCAGATTGGGTGCTGGCAGTAACCATGATCTGCTTCTTTGCCAACATCATTGTTAATATGGGTGGCGAGGGCATCAAAACCACCATTGGCTTTTTTGCTGCATCTATTGCCATCCACCTCATCATGATCCTTGCATTTGTACTTTAATAATTAATTTAAACACTCCGCGGCGGCTCTCTGGTAGAGCCGCTTTTTTTATCCCGCTGTTTTATGCATCAATTTCATATCCCTGTTTTAGGACTGGGTTTCTCTATTGATACCCCGCTCAAAGTTGGGCGCTATGGTATATCATCGGTAGTTTCGGTTGTGGATGATGAACTGATTGAGCGTATGCGCAAACATCATTGCCGCCAAAGCCAGTTACCTTTTGAGCCCATCCATAAAAATGCGCCCGATAGCCGTGCCCGCCGCATTACCGCTTACCTTAATCTGTTAAAGTATCTGGTTGATGAGCAATTTGACGAACTAAGGGCACAACAGTTTTATGCCGATACCGATCTGGACAGATATTTTAACCTGCTGCCGGATGACAGTCAGCTAAAGCAAGGCTATGACTTGCTGCGCGAGTTTCCGGTAAATGTGCCGCAGCGTGCCATTTTTGAAGCAATCTTACGCGGCATGATGCGCCCTGGTGCTATCGACGTGAATATTATGGCCAAGATTGACAAGATGAACTTTGACGCCAAAGGCCATTATACTGGCGATGCCAATACCGATGCGCTGGCCGCATTGCGTGGTTTTGCCGAAAGTAATCTATCATCATCGGTCATCTTATCAGCCGGACTAAATCAGCGCCTGTATGGCTACCTGGAAAGCTTCGAAGATTTTTATCCCGATGAAAACGGTGTGCTGAAAAAGAAGATCATCTTGAAGGTAAGCGATTTTCGCTCGGCACAAGTGCAGGCCAAGTTATTGGCCAAGAAAGGCCTGTGGGTGTCAGAGTTTAGGATTGAATCTGGTTTGAATTGCGGCGGCCACGCCTTTGCTACAGATGGTTTACTGTTGGGACCGATATTGGAAGAATTTAAACAAAAGCGCGACCTCCTGCAGGCTGAGCTTTTTAACTTATATCAGGATGCACTGATAGCCAAAAACAGGCTCACCAATATCATCCTTGATCAGCGCATCAGTGCCCAGGGCGGCATCGGTACAGCCGCCGAGCAGCAGTTTCTACGTAGCCATTACAGGCTGGATGCTACCGGCTGGGGCAGCCCTTTCTTGTTGGTGCCGGAAGCTACTAATGTTGATGACGAAACCTTGCAGCGTTTGACCAACGCCACGCACGATGATTTTTACGTGAGCAACGCCTCGCCGCTGGGTGTGTTGTTCAATAACTTCCGCAATAGCACGGCAGAGCAGCAGCGGCTAGCACGTATAGCTGCCGATAGGCCAGGCAGTCCCTGCACCAAGCGATTGCTGGTTAGCAATACCGAGTTTACGTCAGCACCGTTGTGTACGGCGTCACGGCAATACCAGGCGTTGAAGATCTGGCAGCTTAAAGCATCAGACCTGCCTGATGATGAGTTGCAAAAGCAAATTGAGGCCGTTACCGAGAAGCTTTGCCTGTGCGAGGGCCTGTGCGCATCAGCCTATATTAAAAATGATATGCTCAAGGCGCGCGAGAACAAGGCTGTAGCCATTTGTCCGGGACCGAACCTGGTGTACTTTTCTAAAGTGTACTCGCTGGATGAGATGGTAGGTCACATTTACGGAAAGACTGATTTGCTGCAAGGCATAGAGCGCTCGCACGTATTTGTTAACGAGTTGAAGCTCTATGCTGATTACCTGAAAAAGCTGATAGGCAACCTGGTTACCAATGCCGGCGATAAACAGTTAAAATACATCCAAAAGTTTAAAGCGCAGATGCTGGACGGCATCGGCTACTACCAGCGCTTGTTTGCCGACGTGGCAGACGCAGCTTTGGCGGAGATTGAAAATTTGAGGAAGGAAATCGCAGGTTTTGAGACGATGCAATTGGGTGATTGATAAGAAGATAGGTAATTATCAAAAAAAGTTGTCATTTCGATGAAGCAGCGGAGGGTGTGAGGGCTGGGGCGACTGAGAAATCTTTTCGGAGCGATTTGCCGGGATGCATGATCGAAAAGATTTCTCCTCATTCCAGGCTCAGCCCACCTCTTCATTCGTCGAAATGACATGGTTTCAAAATCGAAGAGCCACAAAATTTTGTGGCTCTTCGATTTTGCAGATATTACTATGGCAACCTTACCCCGCCAAGCTAAATAACTGCGTAGCTGGCTTATCTGCCCATAAACGCGCATCAAGCGCCATGCAGATATTGCGAAGAAAACGTTTACCCGTGTGGGTTACTTTTAACCGGTGCGAGTCCAGTTCTATCAGTCCGTCATCGGCCAGGTTTTGCATGCGTTCAATGCTGTCAAACAGGGCCATAAATGGCTCCTGGTGGAAGTTCCAGCTGGTGCGGCCTTTGCACATAATATCCAGCATGTGGCGGCGGATAATGAGGTCTTCACGGTTTAAAAAATGGCCTTTTGCTACGGGGAGGATATCGTTATTAATCAACTCCAGGTATTGCTCTACCGTTTTTACGTTTTGCGCATAGGCACTCCACGCATCGCTGATGGATGATACGCCCAGGCCAATCAACAGTTGGGTATATTGATGGGTATAACCCATGAAATTGCGGTGCAGATGCCCATTGGTTTGGGCCTTGTACAGGTTGTCGGTTAGCAAGGCAAAGTGGTCCATGCCAATTTCGGCATACCCCATATTGATGAACGCGTTGCGCCCAAATTCATACAACGCTGCTTTCTCCATCACGCCGGGCAGATCATGCTCGGTAAACTTGCGCTGTCCGGGTTTTATCCAGGGCACGTGCGCGTAGCTGTAAAAGGCAATTCTGTCTGGTTTTAGCTGCTTTATTTTGGCAAGCGTATCCGCCAGTCCGCACAAGGTTTGCAGCGGCAGGCCATAGATCAGATCGAAATTAACGGATGTATAGCCAATCCGGCGGGCTTGCAGCGTTACTGCTTTTACCTGTTCAAAACTTTGTATACGATTAATAATGAGCTGTACCCGCGGATCAAAATCCTGTATCCCCAAACTCAACCGGCGGAAACCCAGATCATAAAGCGTTTGCAAATGATCAACGGTGGTATTGGCCGGGTGAGCCTCAAAGCTGAACTCGGCCTGCGGGTGGATGTCTGCACCGTTCAGTATGCCATCCAGCAAAAGTTTCAGGTTGGTCGCCTTAAAAAACGTGGGAGTGCCACCACCCAAATGAATCTCTTTGATCACCGGTCGCGCGCCCAGTGCTTGCTTGTACATGGCCCATTCTTTTAGCAGTGCCTTGATGTATGGCGTTTCTACTCCGTGGTTTTTGGTAATGCGGGTGTTGCACCCGCAATAGGTACAAAGGTTCTCGCAAAAGGGGAGGTGCAGGTACAGGCTGATGCCATCGCTGGTGTTACTTTTTTCAAAAAGGGCTTTTACCGTTTGCAGCCATCGGGCTGGGTCAAACTCCTGCTTGTCCCAGTACGGTACGGTAGGGTAGCTGGTGTAACGGGGGGCGGCTACCGCATATTTTTTAATCAACTCATCCTGGCTTATCATAGCAGGTAATTGTTAACGTTATCTTCCTGAGGTTTTGAGGTGGCGGGTGTTGCGGTGCGACAGCCGCGTGCACAGGCACAGGCGTCGCCTACACATTTCTTGTCTTGCCACAAGTCCAGGTTTTTGATGGTTTGCTGGGTGATCTGCTGCAGCGCCTCTTTGGTTAAAAATGCCTGATGCGGTGTTACCAGCACGTTGGGGTGGTTAAGCAACTGCTGTAGCAGTGGGTCCTTATCGCGGTCATACTCATGATCGTCAAAAAATAGGTTCTTTTCGTTCTCGTAGACATCCAGGCCCAGGTAGCCAATGTGGCCGCTATAAACGCCTTCCACTACATCCACTGTTTTCATGAGCCCGCCGCGTGAGGTGTTGAGCAACATTACGCCTTCTTTCATGGCGGCAATGGCCCGGGCGTCTATCATGTAGTAAGTTTCGGGCGTAAGGGGGAGGTGTAGTGAAATGATATCAGCCTCATGATAAAGGGTTTGCAACGATACTTTCTCTACAAAATTCAGCTCCTGGGCGGTGTTGGCGTCATAGCCAATTATCCGGCAGCCAAAGCCTTTAAAAATAGCAGCCGTGGCGCGGCCGATGTTGCCCAGGCCAACGATACCCACCGTTTTCTGGTGCAGGTTGAAGCCCATCAGGTCATCCAGCCTAAAATCAAAATGATGACTTTGTTTGTCGGCACGCGGCAGACGGCGGTTTAGCGCCAGGGCCAGGGCAACGGTATGTTCTGCAATGGCTTGCGGTGAGTAAGCCGGTACACTGGCCAGCTTAATGCCGTGCAGGGCAGCGGCCTGTTTATCAATATGATCTGTACCTGCGCTGCGGGTGGCTATAAAGCGTACCCCCAGTTTGTTCAGCTCCTGTATAACGGGGGCCGAAACATCATCGTTTGTGAAGACAATCACGGCGTCTTTACCCTCGGCAAAGCCAACGGTTTCTGGTGTAAGCCGGTTAGATATCAGGGTGATATCGTGTTTCTTCTGATTGGCCTTGATTAAGTATTCTTTTTCAAAAGGCTTTATACTGTAGGCAACCACTTTCATGTTCTTTTGCTTTTATACAAAGCTACGGTGATGGTTGCGGGTGGGCCATGCGCGCCGTCAGCCCAAAAAATGATCAATATCAGTTTTTCATGCGGGCCAGCCGCTGCAGGTCAAGTATGCTGATGGTGCTACCTTTCTTTTCAATCAGTTTTTCGTCTTTAAAATCGCTCAGCGTACGGCTCACGGTCTCTGTAGCCATGCCGGCCATAGCGGCCAGCTCATCGCGAGAGATGCGGAACTGGTCTGGCGACGGCAGCTGATTACTCAGCCTTACCAGTGTTTGTGCCAGGCGCTTGCGTACAGAGTTGTAGGCCAGCTCCAACAGTTGCTCTTCTTTGTCTTTGATATTGTTAGCCAGTAGTCGAATGAATTGCCCGCTCACATCAGGGTAACGATCCATCAGGCCAATTACTGCATCTTTGGGCAGCAGGCAAATGGCGCAATCTTCCAGCGCTTCGGCGGTTTCGGTATAAGGCTCGTCTAACAGCAGCGCGTGGATGCCCAGGTAATCATCAGCACGGTACAGATTCATCATCAGTTCGCGCCCGTCTTCGGCCATTTTGTAGGTGCGCACGGCGCCTTCCATTAGCAGGTAAAGGCCTTGCGGCATGTCGCCCTCATAAAAAAGTACCTGTTTTTTCTTGATCTGACGGATCTTTCTGCCCGCAATCAAGTTCTTCAGCTCGGCAGCACCTTTGCCCTGACCTGCGGCCAGTTGCTCCAGGTTTTGGAGTGATTTACTGTAAAACTCTTCCTGCCGTTGTTTTTTTGCCAGGCGGCTTTCAATCGCGTTGAGCAGTTCCAGATCGTCAAAAGGTTTGGTCAGATAGTCATCGGCACCCATTTCCATTCCTTTCCTAAAGTCAACACGCTCGGCTTTGGCAGTCAGAAAGATAAAGGGGATGTTCATCGTGTCGGTGTTCTTACTCAGCAGGTAAAGCACACCATATCCGTCCAGCTCAGGCATCATAATATCGCACAAAATCAGATCGGGTTTGTGCTGGGTAGCCAGGTCTACACCCGTGCGACCGTTATCGGCTTCCAGGACGCGGTAATCGGCCAGGGTAAGTATTTCGGCTGTGCTTTCGCGGATGTCGGTATTATCCTCAATGATCAGTATTGTTTTCATGACGATTAGGGAAAGAAAGTGTAAATGATGTGCCCTGGTTCAGTTTGCTTTTAAAATCTATTTGTCCGTCCATCAGCGATGCATAGCGCAGCACAATGTTCAGGCCAAGGCCGGTGCCCGGAATGCTACCGGTGTTGTGCGCACGGAAGAAGGCCTCGAACAAATGCTTCTGGTCTTCATCGGGGATGCCGATGCCGTTATCTTTAATAATAACGATGAGCCGGTCTGCAACCAGCTCGGTATTAAACTCAATAAAAGTGTTCTCGCCCGAGTATTTGATGGCATTGCCAATAAGATTGATGATACAGTTTTTAAGTAAGCTTTGATCAAGCATTACAGAGCGTGCCGTGCCGGTATGCTGATAAACAATGTTTTGGTTTTGCTTGGCTATCAGCTGCATTTCTTCGGTAATTTCTTCGCCAAACTTTACCACATCAAATGCCTGAAACTGGGGTTCAACCTTGCCGGCTTCCAACCGTTCTAACGAGAGAAAATCATTCAGAATGGCGGTAAGGTTGCTCACCGAGTTTTTGATCTTGCCGATGTGTTTGCTGATAGCCGCCTGGTCATTCTGCTGTACGTATTTATCAATCAGTACGGCCGATAGCTGGACGGCGCTCAGCGGCGTGCGAAACTCGTGCGAGGCCATTGACACAAAGCGACTTTTCAGGTTGCTCAGTTCTTTTTCTTTTTCCAGCGATTGGCTTACCTCTTCTTTGGCCAGTTCCAATTCGCGCACGGTTTCTTTGAGTGAGAGGGTGCGCTCTTCTACCTGGTCTTCCAGGCGCGAGGTGTATTCTTTGAGTTTTTCTTCGGCTTCTTTTTCGCGGGAGAGATCATGGATAAAACCCGTGTAGATCTTCCGGCCAGAGAATTGTACCTCGCTCACCCCCAACCTGAAGGGGAACACCGAGCCATCTTTTTTCAAGCCTTTTACCTCGCGGCCTATGCCGATGATATGCGGCCGGCCGGTGTGCTGATAGCGTTGGATGTACTCATCATGATGCTCCTTGTCTGGCGGCGGCATCAGTACGCTCACATTTTTGCCAATTACCTCATGCGGTTCATACTGAAAAAGCGCACAAGCCGATGGGTTGATGGTCTCGATATACCCGCGGCCATCAATGGTGATGATACCGTCAATGGCATGCTCAATAATGGCTTTTAATAAGGCTGTATTCTCCATCGGCTATAAAAATGATCTTCATCACAAATATGCTAAATGAGGCCCTGATAATAAAATGACGGGCAACGGATCAGGGTGTGACGAAGATCATTTTTATAGTTCAAATATTTATTGTACAGAAATGGCCAATGTATCTGTTTGGGCTGATGCGAAGATGCCATAGCCGTTCACCACGTTTGTTGGCGGGTCTGTCAGTTCTTGTGAGGAGGTGTTGGCGTTGCTCTTTAGTGCATCGGCATAAACTTTATCTACGCTGTAAAGTATAGCGCGATAGGTGCCATAGTAGTTAAAGCTACGCGCATATACCGCCAGCGATGAGGCTTGCTTGGCATCAATGGTAAAGTTAACCGGCGCGTTAAAGCCCCGCCCGCTCACACTTGGCGGACTAGCCTCATCATTCATGAAAACCACCACATGGTTTAACGAGTCGGGGTTATCCCAATGCAAGGTAAATGCCGGCGGTAAAATAATACCGGGACTATTGGTGCTGCTGGGGTAAGCATAGTTAAAGTCTGTAGTGTAACCGGTAGGTTTGGCAGGCATCAGCGTGCTGGCGGTCACGGTTTTGCCGTCGTAGGTAAAGCTCAGTTTGTAGGTTTTTCCAGCCGATAGGATAGATGCATCCGAATAAGTATAGGTGCCGGTTGCGGTCTCGCTCAGTGAGTAGCTGCGCGTGCCATCGTTTATTGATAGTTTGAGCCCTGCAATAAGCGGCCCGTACACAGCGGTATCGGTAATGTCTTTCTGTTCGTAAACTTTTACGCTGATGGGCTGACCGGGAATGAGGTAGCCCACTACCACCGGTAGCACGCTGTTATCAACCGCTTGTTTGCGGCATGCAGTAAGACCGGCAAGCAACGCAAACATCAGTAATGTTGCTCTTTTTATAGTTATTTCCATTTTAAGCTGAGGGTGATGTTGGGGGTAAAACCTAAATATTTAACCACGGTGGTGTAAACCTGATTGTTGCGGATGTAGTACTCGTTATACCAGGTGTTTACGTGGTTGTAAACGTTAAATAATGACAGGCCGATGCTCCCGGTTTTGATGCCGTCAATCCGCAGCAGATCATAAGTGGCCGATAGATCAAGGCGATGGTAATCAGGCAATCTACCCGCATTTTTGCCACTGATGGTGAGGTAAGATGTTTTGTTGCCATCGAGCGTTTGCACCGTGTAAGCGCCCAGCGGAGCGGTATACGGGTGCCCGGTGCTGAAGATGAAGACTGCCGAGAAACTCCAACGCTGCCAATGATACATGTTGATGGATTTTACCTCGTGGCGGATGTCCTGATCAGAGTCGTAATAATCGCTTCCATAAACCGGGAACTTATTTTTGGCTTGTCCCAGCGTATAGCTGAGCCAGCCGGTGTAAAGTCCTGCCTTTTTCTGTAGTAAAAATTCTATGCCCTGGGTATAGCCTGATCCCTGGTAAAAATTCTCGGTAAGGGTAGTGGTGCTGCTACTGCCGCCGAAACCGCCAGGCCCGGCGCCGCCATCCTGCCGGATGGAATACTGGGTTAAGCCATCAAGTCTTTTATAATAGCCTTCTACATCAAACAGAAAGTCATCGGTTTCATAACTGCCGCCGGCAATAAAATGGTAGGCACTGCTCACAGGGATGTTGCTGTTGTTGGCCAGCACCCAGAAGTTGCGGTTGCCGCCGGTTACGTCCTCGCGCACCACCTGGTTGGTAAATTGGTAAAAGCGACCGGTGGCACCCTTCAAGCTGAACTTGTCATTCAGGTGGTAAATAAAGTTTAGGCGCGGCTCGGTATAGGCTTTGCCCGTGGGGCCATAGTAAGTGGTACGCAGTCCCGGTTGTACGTGCCATTTACTGTTCGGGTCATATTGCAGCTCAACATAGCCGCCGCCGGTCAAACCCTGGTTATGCTGATTGATGAGTTGGGTGGTATCGCTCTGGTAAGTATAGTCTATATGCAGTTGCGAGGAGAAACCGCCAAACAACCATTTCATTTGCTGGTTGGCCCGCCATTCCCAATCAGATTTTAGGCTAACATCGCTCAGGTGATTGTTTTCTACCGTTCCATTCAGCACGTTGCGGGTGGCACCGCTGTCGGTCAGCATGGCGTTGGTACCGCGGGTACGGTCGCTGTTAAAATCGGTGTAGCTAAAGGTGGTGTTGGCAAACAGCTTACTGCCAATGGTGCTGCCCCATTTAAGGCTGGCGCCGGTATTGCCCGATTGCTGATTATCGTTAATCTTTAAACTGGTAGCGTTGCCCGTAGCCATTGATGGCAGGTTCATTTGTCGGCCGTTATCAAGGTAGTCACTGCCATTATAGAAACTTAGTGCCAGGTTGTTGCGGGACGAGAACGTGTACGTGTACTTGGCGTTCACATCGTAAAAATAAGAGGAAGGGGTAGTTTGATTGCGGAAGCCACCACCACCAAAACCGCCACCACCAAAGCCGCGACCGCTCAGGCCGCCGAAGCCACCGCCAGACGGGCCGGTGGCTTCGGTAGTGGTGTTGAATTTGTTGAAGATCTTATCGTACAGCGGCCCCTGGTATGAGCGGCGCACCGCCACAAACACCGAGCTGTTTTTACCCACTGGTGTTTCTGCAAACAGGTTGGTACTGAGCAGACTGATATCGCCGCCAAAATTGGTTTCGTTCTTATTGCCGTCTTTACCGCGGATGTCTGTAACGCTGGACAAGCGGCCACCGTATTTGGCAGAGAAGCCACCTTTCATCAAATCCACATCGCGTACGGCATTGCTGTTAAACGCGCTGAAGAAACCATACAGGTGATCTACCTGGTAAACGGTAAAGCCATCCAGCAGCACGAGGTTTTGATCTGGCGTACCACCGCGTACATAAGCGCCGGATGACGACTCATTGGTGGCGCTCACCCCCGGCATCAGCTGAAAGGCGCGCATAATATCACGCTCGCCAATGTTGGGCAATTTATCCAGTGCCGATGGGGCCAGTTGCAGTACGCTTACCTGTTTGCTATCGGTATTAAGTACCCCGCTTTTTTTGCCGGTTACGGTTACCTCGTTCAGCGCATTCATGCTGGGGTAGAGGGAGAGTACCAACGCACTGTCTATCATCTTACTGTTCAGCCTGAAGGCATCGGGTTGATAGCCCACAAAAGATACATCAAGCGCAACCGTGTCTGATGGTACATTAAGAATGGTAAAGTTACCGCTGGTATTGGTGAGGGTAACCAGGTTGCTGCCGCGCACTTTTACGGTGGCGCCAGGCAGGGCCTCGCCGGTGTTCATATCCGTTACCTTGCCGGTGATGGGGAAGCTGAGGCGCTCCGGAGGTCCTTTAGGAGCCTCTAAGGTTATCACGGGTTTAAGGGCAGACGCCGTTCTGGTTAGCTCTTTCAGTCGTTTAAGCTTAGGCAGATCGTCCGGGCTTTGCAGCATGTAAATGGTGCCATCGTTCTCAATCCAGTATTGCAGCTTGTTAGCCCGGCAAACGTTCTGGAAAACTTCTTGCAACGATTCATTGAAGAAGTGGTTGGATACATCCATCTCATGCAGCGGTTCGCGCTCAAAAAAGATGGGGATGTGGTAGGTGGCAGCAATGGTATCCAGCATCTCATCCAACCGGCAGGTATAAAAATGATCGATAATGGTGTTCTTCAATACCTTTTTAGTGTGCTGTGCACTGGCGGTAGAACAGGCCAGAAAAATAAGCGGATAAAGGCAATAGTAAATTTTCTTCATACAGGGGTAATAGGCAAATAGTGACGTTTAGTGTTGATTCATACAGTGCAGTAAACAGTGTCTTTCGGGCTTTATTATGGGGGCGGGAGGATGTATCGACGTAAACCGGAAATTTATCGACAGGAACTAAAAATGGCGCTCACAGTGCGGCAAATGGCCCATTCGTCGACGGATTTTGCCTAACCGTAGATGCCTGTTTGCGGGCTATTGTCAATAAGCGTAACCTTGCCGGTAATGCAACAAACGCTTTCTTTCAGTCCGGGTAAACCCATCACCCTGATGAGCCATATTTTGGTATGGGCCATTGTGGGAGTGGGCTTGTTTTTTGATCAGCCCATGTGGCTCAATTCTATCATCCCGCTTCAGTTCTGGATCAAAAACTTCGTATTGCTGGGTTTATTGGTAGCTGCTTTTTATTTGAACGCCTATGTGCTGGTGCCCCGCTTTTTATTTAAAGACCGTACGCGTGAATTTGTAGCATTGCTGCTGCTCACACTTGCTGCTGTGCTCTTGCTGCTGAGCGTTACCGATACCGAGTTACGTATCCCGCAGTTAGTAGAAGCAGCATTTAAACAACATCGCCCGCCGCCGCACGCGCATGGGCGGCATTTTGATTTTCCGCTGCTGGTCATCACCGCGCTCATTTTGGGGGTAAGCACCACCATTACCGCTATACAAAAATGGCAGACCGATCAGCAATTGCGCCGGGAGTTGGAGCAGCAGAAAACTATTTCAGAACTCTCGTTCCTCAAAGCGCAGATCAACCCGCATTTCTTTTTCAATACGCTGAATAATATCTATGCGCTTACGGCGGTAGATGCTCAAAGCTCGGGCAAGGCGATCCATAAGTTATCGCGCATGATGCGCTACCTGCTGTATGAGACCGAGCATCAGTCTACGCTGCTGAGTAAGGAGATTGGTTTCATTAGTGATTATATCGAATTGATGCAGCTGCGTCTGAGTGATAAAGTGAGCCTCCTGTTTGACACTCCTGCCCGGTTGAATGATGTAGAACTGGCGCCCATGCTGTTTTTGCCACTGGTAGAAAATGCCTTTAAGCACGGTGTTAGCAGCCTGCAGCCCAGCAATATTCACATCAGCATTAAGCAAGATCAATCGTTGTTGATACTAAAAGTACGCAATACACTGTTTGCAGACTTGCCGTCAGGACGTACCACTGAAAGCAGCGGCATTGGTTTGGCTAATACCCGCCGCCGGTTAGATCTGTTGTATCCAGAGCGGTATCGTCTGGAGGTTAATCCCTGTACCACAGATCTGCATTATGAAGTTCAACTAACCCTAAGTTTACAATGATACTGCGCTGCATTGCCATAGATGATGAGCCACTGGCGTTAAACCTGCTTAAAGGATTTATTGAGCGCACGCCGTTCCTGGAACTGGAAGGCAGTTTCCTGAGTGCGGTTGATGCGCTGAATTTTGTGAGGCGCACGCCGGTTGACCTGATATTTTCAGACATTCAGCTACCGGATATGGACGGTATTGAACTGGCCCGGGCTTTGGAGGCCGAGTCTCACATTTCTCGCGTCATTTTTACCACGGCCTACAACCAGTTTGCATTGGAAAGTTATAAGGTTGATGCGCTGGATTACTTGCTCAAACCATTTGATTATGATGACTTTTTGAAAGCAGCACAAAAGGCAGAGCGATATCAATCATTACTTAACCGGGCCGGCGGGGCAGAAGAGGAGCAATACTTGTTTGTGCGTGTAGAGTATCAGCTGGTGCGCGTGCCGCTGAGCGATATTCTGTTTATTGAAGGACTAAAAGACTATGCCAAAATCTCGCTTAAAGATACGCCCAAACCCTTGCTTACGCTGATGAGCCTTAAAGCGCTGGAAGAAAAGCTGCCGGCCAAGCGTTTTATGCGGGTGCACCGGTCGTTCATTGCTTCGCTGGACAAGATCAGTTCTGTTACCCGTAATACCCTGCATATTGGCGACAGGCAGGTGACCATTGGCGAGGTGTACAAAGAAGCTTTTAACCAGGTGACCGGCAAATGGCTGGAAAAGGCCGATTAGCATCGTTTTTTAATCGTTAGCTTTTTAGCAAAAACAAAGTTAATTTTGGGTAGATAAACTACCCTGGCTGGAAGATAACCCCCTCATCTCCGCCGAAAAACTTTTAACGATTAATACCATGGAAACAAAGATTTGCGAGCACCTCAATAACATTGAAGAAGTTAAGATTGGTGATGATTACGTGTGCGAAGAGTGTGTTAAACACGGCGGCCATTGGCTGCACCTGCGCACCTGCCAAACCTGCGGTATTACGTTGTGTTGCGACTCATCGCCTATGAAACATATGACGGCGCATTTCCATGAAACGGGGCACCCCGTAATTGCTTCGGCCGAGCCGGGAGAACGTTGGTTGTGGTGCAATGCAGATGGTATTATGGTAGAGTATTAAGCTTTACAATTTTACCGGCTTACCTTGCCCGTTAACCAGGAGGCAGGGTTATTGTTGTTGCATCGCAAGCAATAACACGCTATCTTAGATTAACATTTTACCTCAAAACAAATCTTGCCATGCCCCAAATTACTGTCGACCGGTTACAGGCGGTAGAAGCTTTACATGAAGTGCCGCCAGAACAGCTGGAATGGATGATAGCCGCCGGCAAAGCCCGCCAAATTGCTGCCGGCGAAATATTGTTTAACATGGATGCCGCGTTGGATAAAACCTATTTCCTGCTGGAAGGCAAGGTGCGCCTCGGGCTCATCCAAAAGAAAAATTTTAAAGAGGCAGCCATTATGGAGCCCGGCGCAGTTATGGGTTATCTGCCTTTCTCGCGCGGCAAAACCGCTGTGGTAAATGCCGAGTGTATTAAAGATTGCCTGGTGCTGGAAGTGCCAGCGGATGAGATCAGGAAGGCCATCCGCCTGCACTTTGAGCTGACCGAAGCCCTGGTGCACGTAATGACTAACCGTGTGCGCATGTATACCACCCAGCAGCAGCAGATTGAAAAAATGGCGGCCCTGGGTAAACTGTCTGCCGGTTTGGCGCATGAGCTGAATAACCCGGTAGCGTCTATCATTCGTAACGCGGCGTTTTTGTTAGATAAGTTAGACCATTTTGCGGAGATGTTTGAGCAATTGGCGGCACTATGTATCGATCCGGAACAGGTAAAAGAACTGGAACATAAGGTAACTGCTCTGCTGAAACAACCGGAGAGACCTGCGCTGTCTATGATGGAGCGTGCCGAACTGGAGGATGAGCTGAGCATGCAACTGGAAAGCTACCAGATAGCCGACTATTGCCTGGTAGAAACATTGGCCGATTGTGGCTTTCAGCCGGATGAAATTACGTCTGTAACCGACCTGGTGCCGCCCGAAAGCGTGGAAACCGTATTGGGCTGGGTGAACCATCAGCTCAATGTGCGCAAAACAGTTAAAGATATTAAAGAGGCTTCCGAGCGTATCTCGGGACTGGTGACGGCCATTAAAGGTTTTAGTCACATGGATCAGGGTACGGACAAGCAGGCGGTAGATATTCATGCAGGCCTGGAGAATACCCTCATTATTATGGAATACAAACTGCGTAAATCTAAAATTGAAGTAATACGTGAGTTTGATCAGGGCTTGCCGCGCGTAATGGCCGTGGTAGGGGAGATGAACCAGGTGTGGACCAATATTATAGATAACGCTATTGATGCCATGGAAACTAACGGTACTGGCAAGCTCACCATAAAAACCGGAAAGGACGCGCGTAACGTTTACGTACAGATCAGCGATAATGGTCCCGGTATTCCCGAGGATATCCAGACCCGTATTTATGATCCGTTTTTTACCACTAAAGAAGTGGGCAAGGGTACCGGCCTGGGGCTGGATGTGGTGATGCGCATTGTTACCCAGCACCGTGGTGCTATCAAACTAAAAACATCTGATCAGGGCACTACATTTTTTATCTGTCTGCCCGTTCAGGATAACTTGAATCAACATTTATCAGTTTAAATGAAATTACCCATCATATTTGTTGTAGATGACGACCAGTTTGTGCTTCGTGCTATCAGTCGCGATTTGCGCACGCAGTATCATCAGCAATACCGAATTTTAAGTACCACCTCTGTTAAAGAGGCTCTGGATAATCTGCTCGAACTTAAAAATAAGGGCGAGGAGATTGCCCTTTTTGTATCAGACCAACGCATGCCCGAAATGGAGGGCGTTGATTTTTTATGCAAGGCGATGGATTATTACCCCAACGCCAAACGCGTACTGCTAACGGCCTATTCTGATACCCAGGCGGCCATCAAGGCCATTAACGAGGTAAAGCTCGACTATTACCTGATTAAACCCTGGGACCCTCCGCAAGAGAAACTATACCCGGTAATTGACGATCTGCTAGACGATTGGCAGGGCAGTTACGTTCCTGATTTTAAAGGCATCAAGCTGATTGGCTACAACTTTTCACCGCAAACGCACCTTATCAAAGAGTTTTTGTCTGGCAATCTGGTGCCTTACAAGTGGATTGAGCAGGACGCAGAGGAAGCACAAAAGTTAATGCAATTTAATAGCATCTGCGGTGCTGATTTGCCGGTGATGTTTTACGAAGATGGTAGCTTTTGCAAGCAACCACGTGTGCCGGAAATTGCCGAGAAGATAGGGTTGAGCCCGGAGATTAAGAACGAGATGTACGATGTGGTGATCATCGGCGCTGGTCCGGCGGGTTTGGCGGCATCAGTTTATGGTGCATCAGAGGGATTGAAAACCCTGCTGATAGAGCGCCATGCACCAGGCGGACAGGCCGGTACAAGTTCGCGCATTGAGAACTACCTGGGTTTCCCTAACGGATTGAGCGGCTCTGATTTGACCCGCCGTGCAATTACCCAGGCTACGCGTTTCGGTGCCGATTTTCTGGCACCACGCGAGGTAAAAGAAATTCGCCTGAAAGATGGTTACAAAACGCTGGTAATGGAGGACGATGCCACCGTATCAACCCGTGCCATTGTAATTACCACCGGGGTAGATTACCGAAAGTTAGAGAACAAAGGTATTGCCGATTTTACCGGTGCTGGCGTTTATTACGGTGCAGCCACTACCGAGGCGTCATCCTGTAAGGGTAAAGATGTCTACATTGTAGGCGGCGGTAACTCTGCCGGGCAGGCGGCCATGTATTTGTCTAAGTTTGCCAAACAGGTATATATCATTATCCGCAAGCCAGATCTAACGTCGAGCATGTCATCGTACTTGATTGATCAGATTAAGCAGGTAGAGAACATTACCCTGTTGCCCAACCGCGAGATTGGGGAGGCCTGTGGTAGCGAAAAACTGGAAAACCTGTCTATCCATGATTTTGAGCGCGATGTAACCGAAGTAGTAAAGGCCGATGCCTTGTACGTGTTTATCGGTACCCGGCCGTTTACAGATTGGCTGAGCCAGGTGATTATCAAAAACGATAAAGGCTTTATTGAGACCGGCCGCGAGCTGAACCGTTACGAGCAGTTTAACAAAGTATGGAAAACCCCGCGCGATCCGTACCTGCTGGAAACCAGTTGTCCCGGCATTTTTGCCGCAGGCGATGTGCGTGCCGGCACCATGAACCGAGTGGCATCAGCCGTAGGCGAAGGCTCTATGGCCATCAGCTTTGTGCATAAGTACCTGGCTGAGGTATAACAATTGCAAGAAATAGCCGGGTTATTGCACGGGAAAACTGCTTTTAATTTTTTTGTGATAAAAACAGGTCATCCCGAACTTGTTTCGGGACCCCATCATGCCTGGCAACCAAGACGGTTAGCTTTGCATGTGGGGTGCTGAAACAAGTTCAGCATGACTTCAGGACAAAAAGTGATTTTCCTAGTTTATTGTCCGGCTATTTCTATATATCCATCCGTTCCGTTTATGCAGATGCGCTGGCCGTCTTTAATTAGTTTGGTAGCGTTCTCTACGCTCACCACAGCCGGTAGACCATATTCGCGGGCAATAACGGCGCCGTGGGTCATTAAACCGCCAACTTCGGTAACCAGGCCTTTTATGGCTACAAACAATGGCGTCCAGCTGGGGTCTGTAAATGGAGGGACTAAAATATCGCCATCTTCCAGGTCGGCCTCTTCTATATTTAATATCACGCGCGCGCGGCCTTCAATAATTCCTGATGACACACCGATACCTGCCAGCGCTCCGGCAGGAAGATCCTCGCAATTGTATTTGCGGGTAATGATTTCGCCGTCGCCGGTAAAAACGCGGGGCGGCGTTAGTTTTTCATTGAGCGCGTGTTCTTCTTTTCTTCTGTTGATGAGTTCATGGTCCACTTTCTGTGTGCGCACCACCTCGCGCAGTTCTTCAAATCGCAGGTAGTAAATATCAGTTACCTCATCAATAATTCCGGCCTGTACCAATTGCTCAGCCTCTTTAAGCAGCGCCTGTTTATAAATAAAATAGCGATTGACAATATTGTATTTAGGATACTCGCGGTAGCCGGCAAAATTTCTGAGCAGGCTGATCATCTTTCGGGTCTCCTCGGCTTTTTGCGCGCCGTCGGGTAATTGCCTTAGTCGGTCTAGTAATTCTTGTTCTTTTCTTAAAGCTTCGTGTCGCCCTTGTTCAAACTTTTGTGCGGCAGCACCGGGTTCGAAGTTTTTGATGTTATTCAGAATCAAGGGGATCAGGATAGCTGGGTTTTCGCTCCACCGGGTTCTGGTGATGTCTATTTCGCCTACGCAGCGCATGCCGTATTTGTCCAGATAGTTTTGGATGGCTTTTTGGGTTTCCTGTCCGCCTTTAAGTTGTGGTAGCTGGTCCAAAAAATTAGCGTCTTTTGTTTGTTTCAGGTATTCCATAACCTCGGGATAAGGACGGATAACGTCTGCCACATTCAGCAATTCCAGCCCCATTTCCGAAGTAATATTGTTGGCGACCGACTGGGCCAGGGCATCAGCCGGATTGGTTTCATCCAACCATTCTTTTAGATTATCGTTAATCCAGGTTGCTGCATTCATGGCGGTCATCACTGCGGCAAAATTTCGCGGATCAGTTAGCAGTTGCTTACGCTCCTGGATATCAGCTTCGATAAGGTCAAATACTTCCAATCCTGTCAGGGATTGAATGTTATGCCGTAGTGCTTTGATGGCCGCCTCTTTTTGGCTAATAAGCTCAGTAACAATAGACGGATCGTCATCAAGCAACGCCTTATAGTTGGGCATTGTGGGGGCTTTGGCAGTTTCGTCTGTCTGATTATCTGGCGATTGTTTAATGATATCATCCCGCTCAAGAATAGCCAACAACGCATCTTTAATAAACGGGTCGGATTTGCCTAACACATTCAACAGGATGTCTGTTTTGGCGGGTTGGGTAAGGTCTGCTGCTACGTCAACAAATAACCGCCCCCCGGCCTCATACATTGGTCGGCCCGCTGTGAGTTGCCAGATGGAGAGGCCCAGTGGTTTCATCGCGTCGGTCATCATTTGCTGATAGCCTACTGATATGTAAACGTGGTTTTCATGATCATTTAATTGCGGAATAGGGTAGAGCGTGGTGATAGCCCGGCTTTGAACGATATAAAACTGATTATCGGCCAGGCACCATTCTATATCCTGAGGCGAGCCAAAATGTGCTTCAATCTTTCTGCCGATGTCAGCCAGTTGTAGTATCTGCTGGTCAGCAAGTGCTTGGGTATTTTGTTGGTCAGTCTCTAGTTCCTCTTCCTGTGTACCACCGTTGTCTAGGGCATAGATGGCCAGTTTTTTAGCCGATATTTTTTTACCGATGATCTCGCCGTTACGTACTTTATAGTTATCGGCACTTACTAAACCTGATACCAACGCTTCGCCTAAGCCAAAGCCCGCATCGATAGATAACACTTTTCGGTTTCCGCTCACAGGATCAGCCGTAAACATAATCCCCGAAGCCTGAGAGAATACCATTCGCTGCACCACTACGGCCAACCGCACTTTATGGTGATCAAAGCCGTTTTGGATGCGGTAAGTCACCGCGCGATCTGTAAACAACGATGCCCAGCATTTGCCAACGTGTTTCAGTACGGATGCAGTACCGATAATATTAAGATAAGTATCCTGCTGCCCGGCAAAAGAGGCCGAAGGCAAATCCTCTGCCGTTGCACTTGACCGTACGGCAAAGGCGGTGTATTCATCAAACTTAGAGAGACGGGCTGCAATTTCATCTGTGATAGCTTGGGGGATCGGCTGGTTTTCAATAAGGTTCCGAATATTCAAGCTAATCGCGCTGATCTTTTCTCTGTCGTCAGCTTTAAGATCAGTGAGTTCATTGAGTAGGTTACTCAGTTCAACACAATCTTCAGTTATCGTTTTGTAGGCTTCTGTAGTTACGCAGAAACCTGACGGAACCTGTATTTCGTCAATGTGTGTTAGTTCGGCAAGGTTTGCGCCCTTGCCGCCAACTTGTGCTGTAGAAATGTGGTTTTTACTCTGAAAATCAATGGTGTAATTGCTCGTCATGCGTGTTTTTCGATGGGTTTGATGCATCGAAAATAAGGAGCCCATGTTTCCTTTGTGTACGTTTTAAACTATATTTTTTCAGACGAACTATAGTCGTATTTTTTGCGTTAACCACATATACGCGGTGACTAACTAGGGCTTGCTCTCATCCCGGAAGCGGTCATTATTTAAGAAGTTTGTCATGCGGAGTAATAGAATCCCGGCGGCGGGACTATGAAGGTGCAATGACAAACGAGAGGGCTGTCAGTCTGAGCTTGTCGAATACTCGAGCGGAGAGGCCCACCCACCATGCTTCGACGGGGCTCAGCATGACATCCTTTTTTAACATGTCATGGGTAAGAACAAAGCATCTCGGAGACCCTCCAATTTGCTTGTCCTCAGAGATGCTTCGTTCCTCAGCATGACAAACTGGATCTCCTGCTTTCCTTAATCACCCTCTCATAGACGATTGCCTCACCACCAACGATGATTTGATAATGATGTTCTCTGTCAGGTTAATATCGCTTTGATTATTCAAATGGCTCAGCATACTTTTGGCCGCCAGTTCGCCCATTTCAAAGCCCGGGTAATCTACGGTAGTTAGCGGTGGGAATACATTCCTGGAGATCATATCGTTATTGAAGCCCGCAAACAAAATATCACCGGGTACTTTAAAGCCGCGCCGCTGTACCTCATTCATCAGGCTGGCGGCACACACATCGTTAGATACAAATACGCCATCGGCTTTTAAATCAATAATTGTACTTGCTGCTGCAATGCCGGCGGCTTCGCTCAGCTCGCTTATTATCAGTTGTTCCTCTGTAAATGGTAAGCCGGCTTCTTCAATCGCTCTTTGAAAGCCCGCGCAACGGTCGGCATAAACATTTCGTAACTGGTTCCCGGTAATGTGTACCAATTTTTTCGCACCCTGTTCTATCAAATGCCGGGCAACCTGGTAACCGGCTACTTCGTTGTTGATGGATACCGACGGAAAATCGTGCCCAAACGGAACGCGGTCAAAAAACAGCAGCGGGATACTCTTTTCTTTGAAAATGTTAAAGTGATCAAAATTGGCAGTGTCTTCGGCAAGCGAAACCAGCAAGCCGTCAACACGGTTACTTAGCATCGTTTTTACATTTCTCACTTCCTTCTCCATGTGCTCTAACGATTGGCTGATGATGAGGTTGTAACCAGCATCATTAGTGGCCTTTTCAATACCGGCAATAACCTGCGATACAAATAAGCTATTCAAACGCGGCACAATAAGCCCAATAGTATTGGTTCTGTTTTTCCGAAGATTGGCCGCAAAAGTGTTGAAACGATAGCCCATGCTTTCGGCAGTTGCGGCAATTTTTCTTTGCGTTTTCTGGCTGATGGTGGGATGTCCTTTTAAGCCCTTACTGATAGTTGAAGGCGATAAACCTAGCTGCCGTGCTATATCATAAATAGTTACTTCTTTTTTATCCATTGTTTGGCAGCGTCTCTAGTTGGGTTGATAATTGGTAATGCAATATTAGATAAAAAATCAACAGGTTGATATTTTATCCACAATATGGATAATAATTGGCTGGTTTTGTTTGATGGGAACTAAGTTTGATAGGGTTCATATACTATCAAAAAGGTGCTTTGCTTGATAAAATAGGAAGTATTTGCTTGTTTTTATTTAATTGCTGTAAAAGTTATGTTAGGATATCCACCGATTGATATTTTAATATAACTTTGAAACGAACCGAATTATAAACCAAGAGAATTAATTGATGATCCCAGCATCTCCACTTTTAGCCTTTCGGCCCAAACGGCCAGGATTAAGTAAACTGTTGCACCGATGCGTTGTGTCGCTTTCAGCTGCATCCGCTTTTGTTTTAGTTTGCGCAAGCACTGCTTTTGCAGATCAGTTTCCGCTGGTAACGCCGCAATCAAAAATTGCTATTGTGTATGATGCAGCAGAGTGTAAGCTTGATTCTATTTCGGCCAACTTGCTGGCTGATGATATACAGCGGGTTAGCGGTTACCGGCCGGTGGTGTCTCCAGATCTGTCGACCGTTAAGGGCGATGCTATCATTATTGGTAGCATCAACTCCAAACAGGTATCAGCTCTTAAACAGCCCGCCATGGTGCCGGCTTTAAAAGGTAAATGGGAGAGTTATGCCTTCAGGCTGTTAAATCACCCAACCCCCAATATCAATAAAGCACTGGTGATAGCAGGGAGCGATTACAGGGGTACGGCCTACGGCGTTTTTGAAATTTCGGCACGTATTGGCGTTACGCCGTGGTACTGGTGGGCCGATGCTACCCCCACGGTAAAAAAAGAGCTTTACGTAGACATCAATAACGAGGTATCTGCCGAGCCATCGATTAAATTTCGAGGCATTTTTATTAACGATGAAGACTGGGGCCTGCAGCCCTGGGCAGCCAAAACTTTTGAGCCCGAAACCAAGGATATCGGCCCGAAAACCTACGCCAAAGTTTTTGAGCTTTTGCTGCGTTTGAAAGCCAACCTGATCTGGCCGGCTATGCACCCCAGCACTAAGCCGTTTTATCATTATCCGGATAATATTAAAGTTGCCAAAGATTACCAGATTGTGATAGGTTCATCGCACGCCGAACCCATGTTGCGTAACAACGTAGGTGAATGGAACGAGAAAACTATGGGAGCGTTTAATTACCTGACCAATAAGGATAAGGTTTATGACTATTGGGAGTCGCGCGTAAAGGAAAGTAAGGGGGTTGACGCGATTTACACCGTAGGTATGCGTGGCGTGCATGACAGTGGCATAGAAGGTGTTAAAACACCAAAAGAAGCGGTGCCGTTGCTGCAACGCATTTTTGATGATCAGCGTGCGTTGTTTAAAAAATATATTAACCCCGATGCTACCAAAGTCCCACAGGCTTTTACTGCTTATAAAGAGGTGTTGGATGTTTATGACGCGGGGCTAAAGGTGCCTGATGATGTTACGCTGATTTGGCCCGACGATAATTACGGTTATATACAACGCCTCAATAATGAGCAGGAGAATAAGCGTAGCGGCGGCTCTGGTGTATATTATCACGTTTCTTACTGGGGGCGCCCGCACGACTATATCTGGCTTTCTTCAACTAGTCCGGGATTGATCCGCGAAGAAATGAGCAGGGCTTATGAAATGAATGCCCGCAATGTTTGGGTGGTTAACGTGGGCGATATTAAACCGGCAGAGTATGATATTCAGTATTTTCTGGATATGGCTTATAACGTTAAGCCGTTTTTAAATACACAGTTTGTTAAGCCTCATTTAAAAGCCTGGGTTGCAGATAACCTGGGGGCAGAACACGCTGATGAAATTACCGATGTGATGTGGAAATATTACCAGTTGGCATTTGAGCGTCGCCCCGAGTTTATGGGTTGGAGCCAGACCGAGCCAACCACTCCGGTACATCCAACAGCCTACAATCATTTCAGCTTTGGCGATCAGGCTCAGCGCCGGATGGATGCTTTTGAAGCGCTGGAAAAAGAAGTGAAAACGTTGCAGGCTTCCATACCTACCCAAAAGAAAGACTGCTTTTTTCAAACCGTTTATTACCCGGTAGTTTGCGCGTCGGAGATGAGCAAAAAGTTTTTGTATACCGATAAAGCTTTGCTTTACGGCAAGCAAGGCCGCATAAGTGCCGCTTATTATGATACGCTGGCCCGTGGCGCATACAATACCATTGCAGCAGAAACAGATTTTTATAACAAACAAATGAGCAACGGCAAGTGGCGCAACATGATGTCTATGGGTCCACGCAGTTTGCCGGTATATGCTCCTCCGGGTGCAAACCATCCAATAGCCAAACGGACTGATGTTATCGGCGTAAGCACAGAGGGTGGCGCAGTTGATTCACTCGCACATAACTACTCACTATCGTTACCGGGTTTTGATGGCATAGATGGCCAATCGCACTTTATGGATGTTTTTTTAACCCGTGCAGAAAATGTGCATTTCAGTTTAAAAACATCGGTGCCTTGGATAAAATCATCTGTAACAGCGGGCGATTTAGATCCATCGGCTTTAAAAAGTCAGCAGCGCATCTGGATAACGGTTGATCAGGCTAAACTACAGCCGGGCTTAAACAGCGGCGTGATAACTTTGCAAGCTGGCGCCATTAAATACACTATAAATGTTAGCGCAAATAATGCCGGCGCCCCTAAAGGCTTTACCGGATTTGTGGCTGCGGATGGCTATGTTTCTATGAACGCCAAACATTTCCAGGACGTGGGCAATGATGCTTTGCATTATTGGTCGTCAGTTGCAGGCTTAGGCGCAACAGATCAATCGGTAGAAGCATTGCCGCTTAATGCAAAAACCCGTTTAACGGATGACGGGTCTGCCGTTATTAAAAATCCTTCATTAAGTTATCGTTTTTATACACGAAGCGCTGCTCCTGCCGCTATCAATATCGTCACGCTGCCAACCTTTGCCTTAAACAGTAATTACGGCGTAAGGTATGGAGTTAGCATAGATGGTGGCCCGGTAAGCACATTAAACTTTAAAACGTTCGGTCGCAGTGAAGAATGGAAACAGGCTGTACTCAGCAACTCCATAACCCGCACTATTAAGCTGCCACAGCTGGGCGCCGGCGTACATACTTTGAAGATCTTTATGATAGATCCCGGAGTTATTTTAGATAGAATAGTTGTTAACCTGGGTGGTGCCGATGCTTACTACGGACTGTTACCCGAAAGCAAAATGATTAAATAAACAGATGATTAAAGATTTGCAACAAACGTTCCGCTGGTTTGGTCCTAATGATCCGGTGCCGCTGCATGCCATCAGGCAAACGGGCGTAAGCGGTATTGTTACTGCGCTGCACCATATCCCAACCGGCGAGGTATGGCCCATCGCCGAAATTCTGCGTCGAAAGGCTGAGATAGAGGCGCATCAGCTTAAGTGGGCTGTTGTTGAAAGCGTGAACGTGCATGAGGCTATTAAAATTGCCGGTCCGCTAAGGGAGGAGATGATCAAGAATTATCAAACTACTTTGCGCAACCTGGCCGAAGCGGGTATTAAAACCGTGTGCTACAATTTTATGCCTGTGCTTGATTGGACCCGCACGCATTTAGATTATCGTCTGCCCAAAGGCGTATCTGCTTTGCTATTTCATAAACCGGCATTGACTGCTTTTGATTTGTTTATTCTGGAGCGTCCGGAAGCGTTGGCCGAGTATTCTGAAAAAGAACAGGCCGCAGCCAAACAATACCTGAATAGTTTAACTGATGAGGAGAAAGAATTACTCATCAACACCATATTGGCCGGTTTACCCGGAACAGACGAGGTATTTACCATTGCCGAATTCAGGGAGCATTTGCATCGTTATAAAAACATTGGCCGGGATGAGTTGAAGCAAAACCTGGCTTACTTTCTGCAGGCGGTAGTACCTGTGGCAGAAGAGGTGGGCATTAACCTCTGCATTCACCCGGATGATCCGCCGTTTCCTATTCTTGGGCTGCCGAGAATAGCCTGTACAGAAGCTGATTTGAATGATATCATCAACATGTGCCCATCGCCAGCTAATGGTATCACCTTTTGCACCGGTTCTTTAGGCGCCCGGTTAGATAATGATCTCCCGGGGATGGTAGAGCGCTTGGGTAGTCACATTCATTTCCTGCACCTGCGCAATGTAAAGGTTGAAGCCGATGGTAGCTTTTTTGAGGCAGACCATCTGGGCGGCAGCACCAACATGTTTATGGTGATGAAAAATATTATTGCCGAACAGCAAAAACGCTCAGCATCAGGTCGGGCGGATGTAGCCATTCCTATGCGCCCGGATCATGGGCATAAAATCTGGACCGATTATGATTTTAATACCTATCCCGGCTACTCATTAATTGGACGCTTAAAGGGCCTTGCCGAGCTAAAAGGATTGGAAATAGGTATTAAAATGATGACGGCTGACAATTGATGATGGTTTAACGCGCTAAATAAATAAAGGTATGTTTAGTAAGAGGAGAATTGCAGGACAGCAGCCCGCCACCGGCAGGCAGATTGAGAGTATGAAACTTATTGGCGGCCGTTTATGTAATGTGCCATATCAATTGGCAGGTTATGAATTATTACAGTCGGTATCTACCGGGATTGAATATTGGGGATATCACAGCGTTCGCTCATCGGTATTTATACAGCCAAGATTGGGTAGCGCATACCTGGTTAACCTAAACCCTGATGATTTTGCGTTGCTGAAAAAAACACAAAAGCCGGACATGTTGGGCGGTGAGTTAAAAGTGCTATCTAAACATGATGTTGCCTTCGCTATCTCACCGCCAGATTTGCATGAACTGTCATCTATGTTCAACGCCATGAATGATTTTATCAAAAATAATCAAGACCGGTTGCTAACAGATATGCCCGATGTTTTGAACCAAAACCCGCTGGTTAAAGCGCGTTTGGTGATGGCGTGATAGGGTAAAGGCAATGTTTGTCTTATCGCAGCCATCCATTGTATTTTAAAAAATCAGTTAGCTGGGTATTCTTGACAGATAGTGGAGGCATCCACTCGCCAATCCGTTCACGGGTCCAGTATAATCCTTGGGGATTGCCGGGGCGCGCAAATTTGTATCGATACATTACGGCATGGATATAACGCGGCGGCGCGTTAGGGAAGGGGTTGCAGGCAAACAGTGCTAATGTTTGCCGGTCATTATGCAGCAGTTTCCAGGCCAGGTTGTAGGTCCAGGGGTACTGGTCTGCGGTAGACATAGAGGCAAACCACATTTGCCAGTCTAGCCGTAACTGATAGGGGGCAACCTGTGGAGGGCGTTGGTTTAATAATACTGGCAGGCCTTTGTACAAATATGGGCTCCAATGCGCCGTACTATCAGGATTTGGGTCTGATGTGCCTTCAAAAATTACATTGTACCGTTCCTGCCCCACACTGCCGAACGCACCGTAGGTGTTCACCAAATCCAGCGGATCAAAAGAAGTATTCATGATCTGTTGAGACGAAAGCATGTTGAGTGCGGGTTGGATGCTGAGCAAACCAACCACGGCTGTTACCACCCAGGAAGTAACCATCATTGGCCGGGATTCTTCGGCTTGTGCCAGCGCCTGCTCGGCGCTTTGTACCAATCGGGCTGGAAGTAATCGTGCCCAAAAACTATCATCAAAACAAGCCAGCGCAGGTATAATGGTGAGCCAGTTGAGGAAAGATAAGTTGCCACTTACCATAATGCTGAGTTGCAGCAGTATCATTATTGCTCCGGCAATATGTCGCGCCGGTTTAGGTACAAAGGCAAACCAGGGGGCCACTAACTCTGCCAGCCAGTTGAACCACACCCCAAGCTTTAACCAAATGCGCGGTAAAAAGTGGAATCCGCGTGTAAGTGGTCCTGGAATAGGCTGTGTTTCAAAGTAGTAGTATAGGGCGGTGCCCTCGCGCCAAATTCTATCGCCCCGCCATTTAATCATCCCGGCGCCAAACATGATGCGGAAGATAAGCCACCTGAATAAAATGATGATGAGCAACGGCGGCGGCCGTTTAGGAAAGGGCCGCAGATCTAATAGCGGACAAAGAAAAATGGCCAGAAAGCCCGTTTCTGTCAGTTGTATCTCCCAGCCGTAGCCATACCAATCTTGCCCCATGTGCACAATTGACATATACAGAAACCACAGCACGCCCATCAGCGGAGCGTTGGCGTAACCGGCTAAAACCACTAAAGAGAGGATGAACCCCAGCCAGGCCACAGTGAGTAAAGCGGTATCGCTATGCCATAGCCAAAAGATAGAAGGAAGCCGCACAAAGCCCATCCCCGCAGAGCCGAGCGAGTGGGTTACCTGTTTAAGGTAAATATCCAGCGGTAGTAACCCATGCGCACCAATCAGCGGCACTAATTGGTTAATAGCTACCAAAAAAGCTACGGCATAAACCAAACCCAGCAAACGTAAAATAACAAAGCGCGTAAGCCAGTAACTGGGCCTGGCGTCAGGTTGTCTGAATATGGTTGCGGCGCTGTTTATCATGGTTAAACGGGCTCTTATAAACACATCAATCTAACAGATAAAAAGTTGTTTTAAAAAATGTTTAAGCAGCGCAAAAAATCTAAAACAATTGCGCGGCTTGGCGTATTAATGCATATCAGTTAAGTTATTAACTTTAGCGTTTTCTTTTAACTGATCGTCAACCTATGGACCGAAAGTTCAACCGTAATCTGCAGCTGGGCTACGGAATTTCTATTGTTATGTTGCTGTTGGTAGGTGGCATATCTTACCTAACGGTGGTTAGCATGCTGCGCAGTAATGATGCCGTGCGTCATAGCAACAAAATTATCCGGAAGCTGGAAAATGCCATTTCGCTCATGAAGGATGCCGAAACCGGCCAGCGTGGTTACCTGCTCACCGGCAAAAGCGTTTTTCTTACTCCTTACAACGGCGCGCCAAAGGCCGCTTTGAAGCTGATTGACGAAGCAGCGGTACTTACGCGCGATAATCCGCAACAGCAGGCCAATATTGCCGGCATGCGCAGTGTTTTGCTGCAGCGGCTAACCATTCTGCAAGCTATGATTGATAAACGCCAGCGCGGCATGCCTATTAATGCCGCAGATCTTGATGCTGGCAAAGCCGCTATGGATGCGCTACGCAGTGCTACCGATAAAGCCGAGGCCGAAGAGCAGCGCCTGCTTAAACAAAGAACAGAAGTATTGAATCAGTACACTGCGGTAACTCCGCCGGTTATTGTTGTGGCTATTCTGCTGGCGGTAGGTATCGCACTTTCGTCCTATATCAAAGTGATGCGTGATATTGGTATAAAAGAAAGGCTGCGGGATGAATTGCAACTGCGTGAACAGGAGACAGCAGCATTGAACGAGGAGCTAACTGCCGCCAACGAGGAAATTACCGCTGCTAATGAAGAGTTGATGGCCATAAATGAAGAGCTGGAGGAGTCACGGGAAGAGCTGGAAAGCCTCAATGAGTCTTTGGAAATGAAAGTGGCCACGCGCACCAAAGCGCTGGCCGACAGCGAAGAAGAAACAGCCACCTTGAACGAAGAACTGACCTCAACCAACGAGGAATTGGCTGCTACCAATGAAGAGCTGCAGGCAACAAATGAGGAACTGGCCGAAAGTCAGGATCAACTTAAACAGGTTGTTGCCCAACTGACTACGGCTAAAAACCAGGCAGAGAAAAGCGAGCGCTTGTTTGTTACTATTGCCAGAAACATACCGGGCTCGTTAATATTAGTGATGGACCAGGCGCAAAAACTGCTGGCTGCTGAGGGCGATTTGATGGATCGTTTGGGTTTTCGCGAACGGCAGTTGGTGGGCAAGCATCTTTTTGAGGTGGCACCGAGTGATAGATATGCTGCCACCAAACCGTTTTACGACCGGATGCTGGCCGGCGAGCAGTTCAGGATGGAACGTAAAGGATCTGATGGTGCCGATTACCAGGTTGACTTTGTGCCGCTCTACACCGAGCACGACGAAGTTTATGCGGGCATGGTGCTGGCCCAGGACATTACCGATTTAAAAAAGGCCGAGGAGCGTAGTGCCAAGCTGGCCGCCATTGTTGAATCATCAGACGATGCCATTATCGGTAAAACGTTGGAAGGTACCATTACCAGCTGGAACCGTGGCGCCGAGCAGATGTTTGGCTATGACGAAGCTGAAATGGTAGGAGCGTCTATTTTTAAGCTGATACCTGAAGACAGACAGGATGAAGAGCCCGTAATTCTGGGTCGATTGAGCCGCGGCGAAAAGGTAGAACATTATGAAACCAAACGCAAAACCAGCGACGGCAGGCAAATTGACGTATCGCTCACTATGTCGCCCATTCGGGATGCCACCGGTACGGTGACGGGCATATCTAAAATAGCACGCGATATTTCTGAGCAAAAGCGTGATGAGCAGCGCAAGAATGATTTCATTGGGATGGCCAGTCACGAGTTGAAAACGCCTTTAACATCTTTATCAGCATTGATCCAGGTGCTTAACCTCAAGTTGCGCAGTAATGAGGACCCATTTGTGCCATCGGCCTTAGAAAAATCGCTGAACCAGGTGAAAAAGATGACCGGCATGATCAACGGTTTCCTGAATATCTCCAGGTTGGAATCGGGAAAACTACAGATTGATAAACATCCGATGGAACTGAATACGCTGATAGGTGAGATGATTGACGAAGCCCGTTTAACCATCACCTCGCATACCATCGTATTTAAACCAGGAGACAGGCTGATTGTCAATGCCGATAAAGATAAGATAAGTTCGGTGATCTCTAACCTGCTATCCAACGCCGTCAAATATTCGCCACGTGGTAAAATAATCACCGTTAAAGCCGGCCTGGTTGCCGACGTTATCCAGGTAAGCGTAACTGATGAAGGCATGGGCATCAAACCACAAGATATCAGTCGGCTATTTGATCGTTATTATCGCGTTAGCAGCGAGCACACGCGCAACATTTCAGGTTTTGGCATTGGCCTTTACCTGAGTGCTGAGATTGTTGAGCGCCACGGCGGCCGTATTTGGGTAGAGAGCGAAAAAGGTAGGGGATCTACATTTTACTTTACCCTACCCGTAGCCTGATTTGGTCGTCTTTATTTGGTTGCTGCATCAAACACCCGGCAAAAATTGCCGCCACCTATTTTGCCAATTTCATCGGCGTTAAAGCCTGTTTTCAGCAGCGTATCAACCACTGCATAATAAAATCCGGTGGTTTGATCCTGCCATGCACTGTTGGTGCGATCGCCCATTCGGCCACGATTGCCGTTACTATCACGATTGCCGCCTTCGTTGCCGGGACGATTGTTATTATTTCCATTACCATTACGGTCAGCGTTATTGCCGGGACGATAGGCCGGAGTGAGTTTGGTATCGGTACCAATACAAACATGGTCAACTCCAACCACATCTACCAGCGCACGTATGTTTTGTGCATAAGCCAGCGGCGTGTCTGCCAGGTGCGTCCACACGCCAATGATGCCGCCGGCACCAGCTACAATTTTTGCCTGCTCTTTACTAATTAGCCGTGGCCGCATCATGCGGGCCATGTTGGGATTGTTGCCCACCTGTGTATCCAGACCGGTGTGCGAGATCATCACCGGGTGCTGGGCTATTTTAAGCGCACCATCAATGGTTTGTCCATTGGCATGGGCAAGATCTACCAGTATGCCCAGCCGGTTACACTCCTTAAGCACCTGAGCGCCAAATGCCGTGAGGCCACCGTATTGCGGGGTATTGGTGTAAACATCGCCCAGCGGTGTAGAGGCATCGCTATCATGCAATAAAGTAAAATGCCGCAGGCCGCGATTGTAGGCGGTCGTCAGTCGGTCCAACTGCCCTTCCAAAAAATGTCCGCCTTCTACAGATTGAATAACCGTAGGTTGATGCTTTTTATGGGCCGATTTTAAATCGGCCAGGTTCAGCGCCCGTTTCATGTTGTTTTTGGCCAGTTGATGATCCATAGCAGAGAGACCGTTCTGGAAGCGCTCCCAGGCTTCGCCAGGGTTTTGCAGTTTTTGGTAATCAAGCGCAAAGGTCATACAGATGGCAGAGAGGCCCGAGCGTTTCAGTTCGCCGGCCAGGTCAAGATCTGGTCCGGGGATGGCATCGGCCGTTAGCGGCACATCAATGTGGTTATGAGTATCTATGCCAAGGGTTGAGGCCACAATGGCGGCTACCTTTGGGTCAATATCATCATCAATGGCCCAGGCACTTAAGGGGCTTAACATCATGGCAGCGCTGGTGCCGGCAAGGGCGGTTATAAAGTTACGTCTGGACCACGCGGTGGCGGATATTTTCATAGAAGCGTACGGCTGATTTTTATCTGTCAAAAAATAGTTCGGCAATGATACATAACAGCATCAAGGCAAAAACACATAGTGCATTGATGTAATTTTTCATGGTAGATGGTATTTGTAAAATATAATTAACGCACAATTTTATCAGCATAAAAAACGGAATAGACCAAATACTGAAGGACGTAGACCAAGCCGCAAAAATCGTCGACCTTATAAAAACAAAAAGCCCGGTCTTTGTTCAGACCGGGCTTATGTTTTATTTAAAAAAGGTTATTTAGCAATGGCCAAAGCAGGCTTTTGGTTTATTTCAAATACTCGTTAAAGAAATCGATAGTGCGTTTCCATGCCAGCTCAGCCGCTGCTTTGTCATAGCGTGGTGTGGTATCGTTATGGAAACCATGGTTAACGTTTTCGTAAACGTAAGCCTGGTATTTTTTGCCGTTTGCTTTTAACGCGTCCTCATAAGCAGGCCAGCCACCGGTAATGCGCGTATCCAGCGATGCATAATGCAGCAGGAGAGGAGCATGAATTTTAGGTACATCAGCCGCAGGTGGTTGCGCCCCGTAGAAAGGTACTGCCGCAGCCAAATCTGGCAATCTAACAGCCATTTGGTTGGCAATGCCGCCGCCAAAACAGAAACCAACCACACCTACTTTTCCGTTGCAGTCTTTATGATGTTTCAGGTAGTCAAACGCGGCTATAAAATCTTCCAGCATATCAGCGTTGTTGCGTTTGGCTTGTAACTCCCGGCCCGCATCATCATTACCCGGGTAGCCGCCTAGTGGTGTAAGTGCATCGGGTGCCAGGGTAATAAAACCGGCTAAGGCTGCCCTGCGGGCCACATCTTCAATATAAGGGTTTAGTCCGCGGTTTTCATGTACCACTATAATGCCGCCCAGTTTGCCCTTGGCATCTTTGGGTTTTGAGAGCAAGCCTTTGATAGAGCCGCCGCCTTTAGGAGATGAATAGGTAATATAGCCCGACTCCAAACGCGGATCATCCGCCGCCACCTGAATGTTGTTTTTATAATCGGGCATCAAAAAGCTCATCAGCGCGGGTACGGTCATCCCGCCAATGGCAAATACCGATAGTTTTTGCATAAACGCCCGGCGGTCAAGTCGGTTGTGGGCATAATCATCATAAAGGTCAAATACCTCCTGGCTAACGTCTTCTTTTTTTATTTGGCTCATGGTAAATGGTTTTTACCAAATGTAATGAATTAGGGTTGAAGATGATGTGGTTAACTATTACCATAGTGCGCTATGATTGCTGTTTCTGTCGATGGATTTGTGGGTTTGGTCTATTGCGTTTTTTTGCCGGCGATAATAAGCGCTTCTTTGCTTGTACAAATTGCCCCGCCTATGAAAAAGTATTTCAAAGCGCTACTAGCCTTAGTAGTGCTAATGGTTTGTATTGTTGCCGAATTGCTGATAGAATGTTAGCATCAGGGTAACAGAAAGTATTGATGAAGATGGAAAAGAAGACCAACAAATACCACCTCACGTTGCAACTCACCAGCTATGCTGATGGTTCAACGGAGCCGGCCAGGCAACTGGAACTGGATTTTGATAATCATGATGAGGTTTTTGGCATTATTGAACGTATCAAAGAAAAGAATCCCTTTGGCAACGAAGAACAGGCTGCTCAGTTTGCCCTTGGCCTGAAGCTATTTAGCGAGGTGAAATTGAAAAACCGACAGCATCCGCTGTTTGAGGAACTCAACGCAGTGTTCCCCGCATTTATGAAAAAGTTAAAAAGTTTATAATACCCCTGTTGTGATAACAAAAGCAAATCAGCCTGAAACAGAAACCGGCAAACGCCGCAAAATTTGCCAAACGTTTTTTATGCTTCCTGCTCCGGTTGATGCAGAAGCCTTCTGGCTGCAACTTAAAAATGATGGCATGGATGTAAGCCTGGGCCTGGTGCATAACACGCTAACCCTGCTTACAGACTATGGCTTTGCCGAGCGTAGCCGCGATGAGCAGACGAGGATTAGCTATTTCAGGCCGCTTTGATTTTATGCCATGTCATGCTGAGGAACGAAGCATCTCTGGTGCAAATCCAGGAGAATCGTCCTTAGAGATGCTTCGTTCCTCAGCATGACATAATGGTTAAACAGTCTTTGTGTCTTTATTTATCCATTACAACCACTTACTCAAAAACTCCTGCAAAGCCGGTTTGTACTGCTCGCCAATGGTAATCTCGGTTTCGCCTACGCGGATGGTGTGTTTGGTGATGGCGCTAATCTTATCAAGCGCTACAATGAATGAGCGTTGCACCCGCATAAAGCGCTGAGAGGGCAGTTTTTCTTCCAGCGATTTCATGGTCATTAGCGTTAAGATGGCTTTGCCCGTACTGGCCAGATGAATCTTCAGGTAATCTTTCAAGCCTTCTACGTAAAGGATATCATCCAGCGCAATTCGTACCAGTTGATATTCTACCCTAACAAAAATGTAATCTGCCTGAGGTAGTTCGGCAGGTTGCTGGCCGCGCTGACTGTAATAGGTAAGTGCTTTGTTTGCCGCGCGCAAAAAATCCTCATAGTCAAAAGGTTTTAGCAGGTAATCCAGCGCATCTACCCGGTAGCTGTCTACCGCAAACTGGTTGTAGGCAGTGGTAAAGATGATACGCGGCTGTTTAGGTTGATTGGTTTGATGCAGCAGTCGCGCCAGTTCAATGCCGTTCAGGTTGGGCATCTGTATGTCCAGAAAAATCAGTTGGATTTCCTGACTACCCAGTGCCTCCATGGCTTTTACGGCGCTGCTGTAAGTGCCTGCCAGGTTTAAAAAGGGCGTCTGGCTGATAAAGGTACTGATCAGGCCCAGGGCCAGTGGTTCGTCATCTATGGCAATACAATTCAGCTTCATGTAAGCATCAGTCTTAAACGTAAACAATATTCTTTCTTTATTTCATCGCGCTGGATGTTGAGCGAATGCCTGCCTGCGTAAAGCAGATCAAGCCGGCGGCGGGTGTTGGTCATCCCAATGCCTTTGCCCCCCAGTTCCGGTGTACTGTCGCTGCTCACGTGGTTAATCAGTGTGTTTCTGATCTCCAGTTCAACGCCATTCTTTACCTGTTCAATATCAATAGAAATGGTGCTGGGATGGATGTCGTCAACCCCGTGCTTAAAGGCGTTCTCTACAAACGGCAGCAGCAGCATGGGGGCAATGGTCATTTCTTCCACCTTTATCGGCATGGTGAAGTTAACGGTGGTATGGCTGTTAAGCCGCAGCTTCATAATTTCAATATAGTCGGTAATAAAAGCCAGCTCTTTGCTCAGCAGGGTGGTGTTTTGCTCTGTTTCATATAGCAGGTAACGCATCATGCGCGAGAGTTTGTGCAACACCTGGCGCGATGTTTCTACATTAACATAGGTAAGCGCATAAATGCTATTGAGTGTATTGAAAAAGAAATGCGGATGGATCTGTGCCTTTAAGAATGATAGTTCGGCAATGGTGCGCTGGCTTTCAAACTCGCTGCGTAATTGGGCATCATTGCTCCACCGCCGCACCATGGTGATACTGGTACTGATACCGAGGATCATGAGCATGGTAATAAACCCAAAATGATCCATATAAGGACTAGCGAATCGCTTGCGACCGAAGATAGTGGCCATGTGCTCGCCCACGTTTAACCAGATATCTATCCGTGCCAGCAAAAAACTTGATAATAATGATACAACCAGCAGTGTTAAAATAAATAAAGCTGTTTTGCCGCGTACCAGTAGCCGCGGCACCAATACCCCGGCATTAAAATAAAAGGCGACGATCATTAGCGCTATGTGTACGCTTTGTTTTATCCAGAACTCGCGCGGCAGGCTGTGCCCTGCACTGGCCAGCGGCGGAAACATCATCAGCACCATTACCAGCAGGCCCCAGAGCATGAGGTGCAAGAAAATAGTAATCAGTCTGTCTTTTGCGGTGGAAACCATTTTTTAAAGGTACAAAGTATTATAAGGCGGCAGGATGTTTAATCGTCGTTAGCGCTAAAAGTGCCGACAAAATGCCCGGCAGTGGATGGTTTTGTGGGGTTAACAGGAGGGGTTATCAATTTGGTCTATAGATTTTCCCATTCTGTCGATTGCTGTTTCTACCATTGGTCTGTTTTATCATCTTTGAGCAATACCCCGCGAATAACCAAAGTGTTAGCCGCTCCTTGAATAAGAAGTATGCATAAGGGCACGGGGCGCCCTTATGCATTATTTAAAAACAAGATTAATACACATTTATTGCACGTAACTTTTAAGGGAAATAAATTGAAAACGGCCCAGGTGTTTTACCGGGGCCGTTTCTGTTTAATTTAGTTTAATAGGTGCTTTACTTTTTAAGACTGTTGAGGTATTTGATGCTTTGCGGTACCTGCTCTGCAGATGCACTGCTTTCATCTTCAATATAATAATGCTCCACGCCGGCATTGCGCGCAGCTTTTAGTACGGCCGGGATGTTGATTTGCCCGGTACCTAAAACCACATCATTGTTTTGATCTGTCCCGCCGGAGTTATTGCCTGCTACGCCTTTCTTCAGATCTTTCAGGTGTAGTGCTTTAAACCGTTCGCCAAAGGTGTTGAGCAGTTTAGCCGGATCTTGCCCCGGGAAGAAGGCCCATAGAATATCCAGCTCAAAGTTTACATACTTAAAATCGGTGTTTCTGATGATGTAATCAAAATAAGTACCCACCTGCTCTGGGTAAGGCACAAACTCAAAACCATGGTTATGATAAATGAAGTTCAAGCCGTATTTATCTTTCAGTATCTTGCCTGCCTTGTTAAAGTCGGCTACGGCTTGTTTGGCGTTCTCTAACGTAAAGTTACCCTTGGTGTGGGGGATGCCTGCCACGCGGACATATTGCGCACCCAACGCTTTTGCTGCCGCAGCTACCTCGTCGGTTTTAGTGGTCAGGTCTTCATAGCTTACCCCGTAAGATGAGCAATGCAAGCCGCGTTCATCCAATAACTGACGCAGATGTTCCGGCGTTTGTTTAAACAGGCTGGAGAACTCAATATCGGTAATGCCATTGCCTTTTATCATGTCCAACGTTGCGGGCACATCCTTGGCAAACTGATTGCGATAGGTGTAGGATACAATGCCCGGCGCCTGAGGGAACAGTTGGTCTTTTTGCTGCGCTTGCGCACGGGTGGCCCAGGCACCTGATAGTAATGATAAACCGGCAATTAGCAATGCTTTACTTTTTTGTTTTTGCATACCAGATCACTTAATTATTTAGAAGATTGTCATTGCGAGCAGGGCCGTGAGTATGGTTTGAGCGCGAAGCAATCTCGTCGCATGCTCTATACCTGCGACGAGATTGCTTCGTCATCCTTACACTTCCCCTTCATATTCCTCGCAATGACAAAGTTATTACAACTACTTAGTCTTACCAAAGTTAGCTGCCATGGTATTCAACTGTGCAGAACTCAATGTTTTGCCACCATTGCTAATTACCACACGATACCTGAATGTTACTGATTCACCTTTCTTTAATGTTAGGTTTTTGGCTGATTTTCCGTTGGTGAAAATCTTTTCGCCTAGTGGATTGGCCGCAAACAGGCCGTAACCACGAGCGTGCCAGAAGGTAGGGTAGTTAGGGTTTTGCGGATGATCTATAATGGCAATACTCACCGAATCAGCCCCCATTTTACCAAATACTTTACACCAGGTGCCGCGGGTGCTCCATGCATCGTCGCCGGTTTTACCTTCGCTGGTGAGGTAATTGCCATTGGCTACTTTATCGGTGCCGCCTTTTACAATGGTAACATTACCTTTATCGTCTGTAAATTTTTGATCCTGAGCCGCAGGGATTTGCAATTCGTGCGCCAGGCGCAGGCCCAGCAAGCCATCTTTTGCATCGTTAAACACGGCATCCTGATCAGCTTTTAGGGTAGTGATACGATCAATAACACGTTGATTGGCATCGCCGCTAAACTCATAACGAGTGCTTTCTTCCAGTATCACATCTTTAGCCTGGTTGGTCCAGTTGGCGTGGTAAGCCAATACGCCGGTTTTGCCATTCTGGGTTTCGGTGATCTTATCGGTACGCACCCAGCCATATTGACTTTTCTTAGCCGCCGGGATAGCGTAAGAGTTGTTCCAGAAATCGAGCCCGTTCAGGTTCTCAAAATTAAACCACAAACCGATGTGGTGTGGGTGATCGGTGGGGTCGCCGGGTTTCGGGTTCAGCGGAAAACCACGAGTTACCACCGTACCGTTAGCGGTGCTGATAGGATAGAGCACCGGTTTTTCCAAACTATCGGGGTACATAAACGTGGTGAACAGCTTGCCGCCAATCATCACATCAATTTTTTTATCCTTAGCCGATTTTACCAGGTTAACCGTTTGTTGCGCCATTACAGAGGTACTGAGCGCGGCCATGGCAGCCGCGCAGCCTAATATTTTAAATTTGTTCATCGTTATTAAAATCAATATTTAAACACTTTGCCGCCTGCCATTACTTCCTGTGTTTTCTCGTCAAAGGTTGCTTTTTGGCCGGTGTGCACGGCGGCGTTGGTCATAATGGTGGCAATGCTGTGGCTATAGCCAGCCTCAACAGGGGCATGAGGTTGCTGGCGGCTGCGCACGCACTCCATCCAGTTGCGCACGTGGTTAGAGGTTAAAATATCGCCACCGGTATTGGCCGATGCTACTACCGCTTCGTTATTCGGCAGTTTTACTTCGGGCAGCAGGTTGGCTTTCATACCCATGGCTGCAGCCATCTTTTCGGTCAGGCCGCCTTTAGGGGATACAGTATTGGTGTTGAGATTCAGCTCGCCGCCGTTTGAGTAGTAGATCTCTGCCGGATGCTCGTCGCCGTTGTGCATGCGCGAGCCAAAGGTTACCTGAAAACCGCTTGATAGATCGTCCAGCGGACCGTAATCAAACGCGGCAAAAATGGTATCCCAGTTGCGTCGGCCATCTTTCCACTGGTAAATGCCGCCATTGGCAACCACGCTGCGCGGGTGTGCCAGACCGCTAAACCAATGCACGGTATCAATCTGGTGGCTCATCCATTGCCCGGCCAGGCCAGATGAGTACGGCCAGAACAAACGGAACTCCAGGTATTTACGTGGGTCAAAAGCCTCGTAAGGGCGGTTCATTAACCAGCGTTTCCAATCGGTGTCTTCTTCTTTTAATTTATCAAGCAGGTCAGGACGGCGCCAGCGACCGGGTTGATTTACGTTCCAGGTCAGCTCTACCATGGTAATAGGGCCAAATTTGCCCGATTTAATAAAATCTGCAGCGGCATGGTAGTTAGAACCACTGCGGCGCTGCGAGCCGATCTGCACAATCTTACCCGATTCTTTTACCGCTTTGAGTGCGTAGCGGGCATCCTCCATTGTTTCGGCAAACGGTTTTTCTACGTAGGCATCGCAGCCGGCTTTTACGGCTTCGGCGCAATGGCGGGCGTGCTGGAAATCGGCGGTGGAGATGAACACGGCGTCAACCGCTTTACTGTCGTACATTTCTTCATTGTTGCGAAAGGCTTTTACATCGTTCTGCATTTTATCCTTCCACATGGCGGCACCCTGCTCGCGGCGTAGCTTCCAGATGTCTGAAACGCCTACTACCTCAAAATTGAGTTCTTTGGCGTGATTCATAAATGCAGGCATGTGCGAGCTGCGGTGACGGTCTGAAAAACCCACTACACCCACACGCACACGGTCATTAGCACCAATAATGCGTTTGTAGCTTTTTGCGCTGAAGCCATTTTTGGCCAGCATTATACCGGCGCCAGCTAAGGCGGCCTGCCTGATAAATGTACGGCGAGATTGTTCCATCTTCTTTTTGATAGGTTTTAATAGATAATAAAGGAAATTGGTTTATACCGGCTTTAGGACCCCGGCCATTATTGATGAAAATATAGAAATTGAAAATCAATTACAAGCGTAACAATGATGATATAAAGTGGGGTTGAGTTCAGAAGTCTTGATTGCGGCCTAAACTATTGTCATTGCGAGGAGGAACGACGAAGCAATCTCGTCTCACGCTTAATCATGCGACGAGATTGCTTCGTCATCCCATAACACGACCTCCGCTATTCCTCGCAATGACAAAATTGAGATGTCCTTCTATCAACAAAAACCCTATCTTCGCCCTGCTTTTGGTTCCCGGTTTTACGCCCGGGATTAAAAGGGAACACGGTGTAAATCCGCGACTGTCCCGCAGCTGTAAGCTTCTGTTAACCAAGTCCATTCTAATGGTCACTGTGCGCCGCCGGCGCGTGGGAAGACCGGACTACCTGGAGGAAGCAAAGTCAGAAGACCTGCCATAGCTTTAACATTATTCATAGCTTTCGGGGATTGAAGCTGGAATAGCGATACTTTTCGGTGTCTCTTTATTCTTTTGCCTTTTTTCTGCCTGCGGCTATACGCTAAAATCTACCCAAAAAGATGAAGCCTGCCTGGCGCTCTGTGTGTTTATTGCTGCTGTTCCTGCCGATGGGAATTGCCTCTGCGCGTGCCCAAAAACGCGATACTACCAAAACCGATACTCTGCGAAAGCAGCACTTAAAAGAAGTGCAGGTTAAGGGTTTACGCAAAAATCAGGAGAAAGATATGATCCCGGTGCAAACGCTATCAGGGCAACAATTAAAAGATTTGAGCACTCATTCTGTGGCCGATGCTGTGCGCTATTTCTCGGGTGTGCAGGTGAAAGATTATGGCGGCATCGGCGGACTGAAAACCGTAAACGTGCGCAGCCTGGGCACCCAGCATGTGGGCGTTTTTTATGATGGAATTGAATTGGGCAATGCCCAAAATGGGGTGGTTGACCTGGGGCGGTTCTCGCTGGATAATATGGAAGCCATCTCGCTTTACAACGGCCAAAAGAGTGCCATTTTTCAACCGGCAAAAGATTTTTCATCCGCATCGGCTATTTACCTCACTACACGGGTGCCGAAGTTTGAGGACGATAAAAAGGATAACTACCAGTTTGCTTTTAAAACCGGCTCATTCGGGTTGGCTAATCCGTCAGTGCTTTGGGAACACCAATTGCGGGATTCTCTATCCACATCCTTTAACGCTGAGTACCTGTACACCAACGGTCGCTATAAATTTATTTATGCCAAAGCCGGCGGATATGATACCACACAGACCCGTCAAAACGGCGATGTGCGGGCGTTGCGGTTAGAGGGTGGGTTATTCGGTCGTGTTAAAGATGGCGAGTGGAGCACAAAGCTGTATTTCTATAACTCTGGCCGTGGCTATCCCGGTGCGGTGGTGCGTAGCGATACCAACCTGGTTCATCAGGATAGGCAGTGGGATGACAACTTCTTTGTGCAATCAGCATATCAAAAGAAATTCAGTAGCTTATATAGTCTTAGGCTGAGCGCGAAGTATGCTTATGATTACCTGCATTATCTGTCGGACCCACGACTGGATGTAAGTACGCTTTACATCAATAATCATTTCCGGCAGCAGGAGGTTTATCTGTCTGCCGCCAACTTGTTTCAAATTACACCGCATTGGTATGTTAATCTCTCAGAGGATGGCATGTGGAACAAGTTGAATGCCGATCTGGTAGATTTTGTTTACCCCACGCGCTACACTTCTTTAACAGCATTGGCAACTACCATCAATCTCGGTAGAGTACAACTGCAAGGCTCGTTATTGGAAACTTTTGTGCACGAGACTACTCGCGTGGTTAACAGTGCGGCGGGTAATACGCAACAACTCACACCATCGCTTATTGCCGCCTGGCGCCCGCTTGCCGACAGTGCTTTTAGCGTTCGTGCTTTTTACAAACGCATTTTTAGGATGCCTACGTTGAATGATCTTTACTATACTTTCATCGGCAACATTAACCTCAAGCCAGAATATACCACCCAATATGACCTGGGCTTCCGTTGGGAGCGTATGTTTAACGATGGCGCGCTTCGATCAATCGAACTGCAGGTTGATGGCTATTACAACCAGGTACAAAACAAAATCATCGCTGTGCCTACTACCAACCAATACCGGTGGACGATGATTAACCTGGGGTATGTAAAAATCAGGGGGATTGATGTGAGCGCGCAAGGTAACTGGGCTTTATCGGCAAAACTGCTGTTGAGTACGCGACTCAGTTACACCTATCAGCGGGCGCAGGATTTTACCGATGTTGTCAGTCCGTATTACGGCGGACAGATACCTTATGAGCCCTGGAACAGCGGTTCTGTGGTGATGAATCTGTCTTACGGAAAATGGAACGTGAATTACAGCTACATCTATACGGGCGAGCGGTATGATGCCATTGCCAACATCCCCGAAAACTATCATCCACCGTTTTACACGCACGATATTGCTTTGACGCGCACACTGCAACTATCAGGCAAACAATTCAGACTCTCGGCTGAGATCAATAACCTGCTCAACCAGCAATATGAGGTGGTGCAGAGCTACCCCATGCCGGGCACCAACATCAGGCTGATTATCCAAATGAATCTATGAAAAACTTAAATATTGCGGCACTCTGCATTTTAGCGTTTGCCATTATCTCAACCAGTTGCCGCAAAGGCAATGACCCCATACAGCAACCAACCACCACCCAGGTATCTGGTGGGACAGACGATGGTACCATTAAAGGTTTCTTTCTGCTGAACGAAGGCAACATGGGCAGCAACAAAGCCACCATTGACTATTACGATTATCCCAGCGGGAAATATTCCAAAAACATCTATCCATCGCGTAATCCCAACGTGGTGAAAGAGTTGGGCGATGTGGGTAACGATATCCAGATCTATGGCAGTAAGTTGTATGCGGTCATCAACGTATCTAACCTGATCGAGGTGATGGATGTAAAGACCGCCAAACACATTGCTACCATTACGGTACCTAATTGCCGGTATCTGGCTTTTGATAAGGGTTATGCATACGTGAGCTCATACGCTGGTCCGGTGCTGATTGATCCTAACTCGCGGTTGGGTTATGTGGCCCGGATAGATACTGCTACACTGAAGGTGCGCGATACCTGTGTGGTGGGTTATCAGCCGGAGGAAATGGCCATTCGGGATAATAAACTTTATGTGGCTAATTCGGGAGGGTACCGGGTGCCCAATTATGATAACACCGTTTCGGTAATTGATCTGAGTGCTTTTAAGGAGACGAAGAAGATTATTGTCGGCATTAACCTGGATCATATTAAGCCTGACGGACACGGCAATTTGTATGTTACCTCTCGCGGCGATTATAAAACCATTCCTTCAAATACTTACGTCATCAACTCGTCAGACCAGGTATCTGATGTGCTGAACCTGCCCGCCAGCAATCTGACGGTAAGTGGCGACTCTATCTACGTATACAGCACCCAATGGAGTTATGTAACCAATAGCAATGCCATTAGTTATGCCATTATTAACACCCAAAGCAAGACTGTGGTAACGCGCAATTTTATTACAGATGGTACCGATAAGAAGATTGTCATCCCATACGGCATTGCCATCAATCCAGAAACCAAAGAGATTTTTGTGACCGATGCCAAGGATTATATAACCCCTGGTCGTATTTACTGTTTTACGCCGCAGGGCAAGTATAAGTGGGACGCAGAGACGGGCGATATACCGGGGCATATTGTTTTTACACGAACCAGATTGAGCGGGTTCTAAAAAGGAAATTAAAAAACTTGTCATTGCGAGCAGGGCCGCGGGGCAGAACTGAGCGCGAAGCAATCTCTTCGCTTGCATTAGTCCTGCGACGAGATTGCTTCGTCATGCTCTTTCACAAGCCTACGCATTCCTCGCAATGACAAGAGGTATAAATTATTGAACTTATTCGCATTCAAGATTATCAACTACCCATATACTGATTACTTTCTTCAATCAGCGCCTGCATCAATTCTTTAGCCTTAGTATGTTTAAGCAGCGGAGTAATCTGCCCGCCCCAAAATAGCACCATATCATGCTTTTGCTGATCGAGTGCGGCTTTGCGCAGGGGAGACATAAAAGTGGTTTGTAAGGGGAAAGGCAGGATCTGACTTTCTTTACCCACCACATCCTTAGCCATCTGGGTACTTAACCCGCGACCGAGCCTGCCGGTAAACGCCCTGGACAGCATGGTGTATTTAGCGGCCTCAGAGAACAGCGCTTTACGATGCGCCGGCAAAGCACCTGATTCATCACAAGCCAGAAACGCGGTACCCACCTGCACGGCATCGGCACCCAACATTAGCGCCGCTGCTACACCTTTGCCGGTAGCAATACCGCCTGCAGCTATAATTGGGGTTTTGATCTTCTCTTTCAATAGTTGGATCAGCACAAATGTACCCGTTGTTGATTGTTCTGTCGGAGCCATGAACGACGGCCGGTGACCGCCCGCTTCAAAGCCCGAGGCAATGATCATATCCACACCGGTGGCATCCAGCGCCAGGGCCTCATCCAGGGTGGTGGCAGCGCCTACGGTTCTGATGCCCAATCGGCGGCATTGTTCCAGCACATCTTCAGGCAGGGTGCCAAACATAAAGCTGAATACTTTGGGTTTGATATCCAGAATTACCTGTAACTGGTTCTCAAAACGGGTTTTAAACGGAGCCGGTTTTTCTGGCAGGGGGATGCCCACCTCATCAAAATAAGGCTTATAGAGTTGTTTAGCTTGTTCAAACTGCTGGTCGGTAATGATGCCGCCGGGCGCATCGGTGTCTGATACCCAAATGTTAATATTGTAAGGCTTGTCCGTAGCGGCTTTCAGCTGTTTATCTATATCATAAATCTCTTGCGCGCTCAGCGTGTAAGCGCCGTAGCCGCCCAGTCCGCCGGCGTTTGATACCGTAGCCGTCAATTCTATGGTAGAAAGACCGCCACCGAAGGGGCCCTGCATAATGGGGTAATCAATACCCAATAGTTCTGTTGCTTTTGTTTGGTACCACATGGTTTGCTAAGATTAAAGGTTTGTATCGGCTATCATTTTATTTACAATGAGCCATTTGCCATCCAGGCGATGGAAGGATAGGTACTCATGGTAAATAAAATCATACATCTGCACTTTTACTTCGGCAACGGCAATTGAATTGACCACCCTGATATCAATAATCTCCCCTTTAAATGGTTTGCCCGAATCTTTGGGACTTTGACGGTTGGCCACCCCATCAAGGTACTGGCCCAGTGTTTTATAATACGGCTGCCCTTTTACATCTCCAAATAACAGGGTGCCGGGGTGATAAATTTCAATCAGCAAACTCAAATCTCCCTCGTAGATGCCTTTGAAATAACTTTTTTCAAGCACTTGAGCTATAATGGTTTTATCTTGTGTTTCCATGGCGTTAGGTATTTGTGTCCTTCCGGTTTAGTTCAAATTTACAAACCTTAAGGGCGGTTAATATTGATTTTTGAAAGATTAATAGATTAGATCTAGCATACTCAATTTTTAAAACTTTTGTCATTGCGAGGAACGCGAAAGGTAGAGCAAGGGGTGACGAAGCAATCTCGTCGCAGGACAGATGCATGCGACGAGATTGCTTCGCGCTTGACCACGCCCACAGCCCTGCTCGCAATGACAAAATTTTTTAGTAGCTGATTAACAGGTTTTACCCCAAATGATGACCAGCGCCCATACCGCCATCAACGTTAATAATTGCACCCGATACAAAAGTGTTTTTGGCTACGGCGTAAACCATTTGGGCCACTTCATCAACCTCGCCAATACGTTTCAACAGGTGAATACCAGCAGCGGCATCGGCATGCTCACCATGCATTGGTGTACGGATGACGCCTGGTGCGATGGTATTTACACGGATATTGTCTTTCCCAAACTCTGCTGCCAATTGCAATGTCAATGCGTGGATGGCGCCCTTGCTGGATATGGGTGCAGTAGCAGGGGCGCCGCCCAGGGCATGGTAAACAAGCGGAGTGCCGATGTTAATGATGGCACCAGCATGTTGTTTTAGCATTTGCGGGATGATGGCCTGGGTGGTAAAGAAGGTGCCCTTCAAGTTGGTGTTCAGAAACTGATCAAGGTAGGCTTCGTCAACTTCAAGAAATGCCTTGTTGGCAAAGATGCCTGCATTATTGATCAATACGTCTGCCGAGCCGAACTTTTCAATTGCAGTTTTAACCAATTGCTCGCCCGTGCGTTTATCGCTTACGTTACCGGCTACCATGGCCAGGTTAGGGCCTGCACCCAGTTCCTGATAGGTTTGTTCCAGCTTTTCCGGGGTGGCTGAGTTGATAACCACGTTATCACCCTGTGCCAGGAAATAGCTGGCTACTGCTTTGCCGATGCCGCTTGAGGCGCCGGTTACTATTACTGTTTGTGCTTTCATTGTTGTTATTTCCTTTCGGCGGTAATGCCCTTTTCTCTTAGTACTGATGTTTGTTCGCCGGCGTAGCCCCAGTTATCCAATTCAATCTCCTGGATAACTACGTGGGTAAGGTGAGGATCTTTGTTCAGCACCTGGGTAACTACATCGGTTACGCCTTTAATTAATTGCTGTTTTTGCTCGCGGGTAACGCCCTCTTTGGTTACCTCAATTTTTATGTATGGCATGGCTTTAAGTTTTAGGCTAAAGCAGGTTCTGCAACTGCTTTGGCGGTGAGTTTAATATCCAGTTCAAAATCATTGTAAATCAGGGTGTCGCCCAGGTTCAAAAAGAAATTGCCCGAACGGAACTTCATGTTGTAACGTGTACGGTCAATGATGATCTTGCCGGCGGCGGTCAGGTCGCTATCATTGGCATTTACCTCGGCTGCAAAGGTGATGGGATGGGTGATGCCTTTAATAGTCAGGTTGCCGCTTAATTGGTAAGCATTTGGGGCGATAGGCTCCGCGCCGGTAATTATCAGTTTGGCTTCGGGATATTGTTCTGACGAAAAGAAATCGTCTGAAGCCAGGTGACCGGCAAATTGGGCGTTGGTAGCCGGATCTGTAACATCAAGGATGAGGATAGACGTAGTATCAACAATGACTTCGCCACCAGTTAACTGGCCGTTGCTAAAGCTGATGCTGCCGCTTTTAATGCCGATGGTTCCGTTATGTGGGCCGGTTACTTTTCTGCCCGTCCAATCGATGCTGCTCTGAGCAGTTACGATATCGAATTTTTGATTTTCCATTTCTTTTTTGCTTTGTTGTTGATACAAAGTTGCGACGGAAAACCGGGCCGGGCGTGTGACCTAGATCACATTAAAAATGAGAGGGAGGTTATATGATGTAGATCACAATTGATGTATGTTAGGCTGTATTGCGTCTTATTTTGGCCTGCGCGCACCCTTCGACAAGCTCAGGATGACAGCCTTTGCGCACTTAAAGCGTGGGGGCGTAGAGCCACATATTTGTGGCTCACCGGCGATAGTTACATCATACCTGCGGGGAGCCACAAATATGTGGCTCTACATTAAGAAAAATATATTTTACGAATGATAAAGCCTGCTCAGTGTCTCTCTTGATACACCCAAGTAAGCCGCTATCAGGTTCTTCGGGACGATGTTATAAAGTTGCGGGTACATGCGCAGCAATTCTTCATATCGGGATTTGGCATCGTTATTCATGAAAGAGAGCAGGCGCTTTTGCGAGGCTACGTAGCCTTTATTGGTACGCCAGCGGAAGAAATGTTCAACGGCGTGGATCTCGCTGCACAGTTTTTCACGATCTGCATTGTGGAGACAGAGTACCTCGGTATCGGTAATGCAATCAACATTGATGGTGGCACGAGTGTTGGCGTACAGCGCGTTGTAGTCTGACGCCCACCAGGTAGGCATGGCAAACTGCAGGATGTACATTTTAATGTCATCGTTAATATAGAACGATTTGAGGCAGCCTGTCAGTACAAAATACTCGGCATCTACCACATCGCCGGCAGTGATGATGGATTGTCCTTTTTTAAAGGATTGTGGTTTGAAATGCGAAAAAAAATAATCGAACTGATCGTCGGTTAGGCTGATGGTTTTACTGATGTGATCTCGCAGAATTTCTTTAGCGCTCATAGAACACTAAATTAAATAAATTCTTCGGCACAGAGGATTTGGAAAAGGTTGAATGCGAAGCTGACTTTAATTACAATAATCTGCGTGTAACTGCCGCAGTTTGCCGCCCGTCATAGGTTTAACCAGGTAGTTTTTTACAAACGGATAGTTCATACTTCTTTCCTGATCTAACATGCAGATTGACGATGACAGGATATGCACATCAATCTTTTTACCAATTTGTTGATAGATTAACTTTAGGCATTCCAGAAAGTCCCAACCGCTTACCTTGGGCATTTGCAGATCGAGCAAAATAATATCCGGTACGTGGGTAATATTATTCCCGTCAGTTTTAAGGGCATCCAGCAGATCCTGCGCATTTTCTATGTGCTGCATTTTCTGAAAAAGGCCCTCGCGCTCACAGATTCGCTTTACGATCAAATGATCGAGCGCATTATCATCAATCATTACAATTTGTTGCTGCATAGTAATAGCTATTAGGCAAATAGTATGCCTGAGCGTTGTGGTCTGAAGCTGATTTTGCAAGCAAGTTGTAAAATTGATTTTAATTACTAGTCAACGTCTTCAACGCAAAAACAAAAAGCCGTCCTGATTGCACAGAACGGCTTTGCGACAAGTGTGGTGCCTGTCTGGCCCGCACCAACGGCTGGGGCGCGGGTCAGCAGGACTTATCTTGCTTACAAGTTCTTATTTCAATAGCGGTACCGGTTTTTAGTCCCGCTCATATCTGTTTAAAATTTAAATGTTATGCTGGCAATCAGCTGGCGCAACTGCTGCGGATTAGCTGTGAACGATGGCGAGTAATACCGCTTGTTACCCAAATTGCTACCTGAAATGCCAAACCGCCATTTAGCCTGATCATAAAATACTGAGGCGTTAAACAACACGAATGAAGGGATGACGATGGTGTTATTCAGATCATAATAACTTTTTTCTGAATAGTTGGCACCGGCGCCAAAGCCCACATCGGCCAGTGGGTTGCCGGGCTGAAATTTGTAGCTTGCCCAAACGTTAGCCACGTTGCGCGGTGTGCCTGTTACATCTTTACCCACGCCTGATGCCGCGCGGGTATACTGGTTTTTGTTGTAAACATAACCTGCCAGCAGGTTCAGGCCCGGTGCAGGGTTAGCCGTAACGCTGGCTTCTACACCCTGACTTTTCTGTGTGCCATCCTGTAGGGCAAAATTGTTTTCATAACGGACGGAGTTATCAATATTTATCTGGTAGTAGCTTAAACTGGCCGATACCAGTCCGTGTACCACATCCAGCTTAACGCCGCCTTCTAACTGCCGGGCAAACTCTGGTTTTAGCACAACGGTGGTGCCGTCGGGTTGTACTGCCGGGCCGTTGTTGGTAAAGCCGCTCATGTAGTTGCCAAAAAGAGAGATGCGGTCTTTAATAGGCTGATAGATCAATCCAAACTTTGGCGTTACTGATGTTTGGCTGTAGCCATCGGTGCCCTGTAACTGGTAGCGGTCTACACGGGCGCTTAGCAGTACCATCAGGTTATCGGTCAGGTTAACCAGGTCAGACGCATAAGTGGCATACTGATTGACATTGTTAAGGAACATGCCGGGGGTAGATGCCTGTAGCGCTGCGTCGGCAATGGGTTTAGTTACCGGGGTGTAGGGCTTGGTGATGTCTATCAGGTCTACATCGGCAAAATCATAAGTAAAATCGGTACGGGTGTGGGTATAATCCAGTCCCCATACAAAACGGTTGCGCAGGCCGCCTATGTTGAAATCGCCGTGCAGGTTGTGTTGGATATCGCTGTTTATGGTAGTTATAGGGCCGTACAACGCAATGCTTCGGTCAATATGCGTTGCATCTGTAAAAGTAGGGTAGTACTGGTAGCTATGCTCAACACGCTCATTGTTGACCGAGATATTGGTTTGCGAGTACCAGTGCTCGTTAAACTTATAATTGGCCTGGAAATAAGTGCGGAGGGTAGAGGCCACGGCGTTCAGGTCATCATTATACAGTACAGATTTATAATCCAGCGGAATCTGGTTGATGTTTTTTACGTTGAGCGCATTAAACACCAGGTAAGGCGTTTTGGTCAGGTCTTCCTTATAAGCTTCCACATCAAATTGAAGCGTCAACTTGTCGCTGGCCTTGAAGGTAAGGCTGGGGGCGAAGGTGGTGGTATTGTTATGCCCGGTAGTAAGGAAACTTTGCTCGCGGTTAACGGCGGCGTTGGTACGCAGCAATACAGTTTTATCGGCATTAAGCGGTGTATTGATGTCAACAGTGGCTCTACTTAAGCCGAACGTCCCCATAGAGTAATTTACCTCACCTTTAAAAGTATCGAAAGGTTTTTTGGTGACCATGTTGATGGCGCCGCCATAGCTGGATACCACATTGCCGAACAGTACGGCCGATGGCCCTTTCAGTACTTCAAAATGATCGATATTAACCGGATCTACCCCCGAGCGACCAGCACCGATAAACTGTACACCATTACGTGCGGCAACTTCGGCAGTGAAACCACGTAGGGTGATACTGGTGCCGCCAGCCGGGTCTTTAGATGGTACCGCGCCAGGTACGTTAGCTAAAGCTTGCGATATGTTGACCACCTGCTGCTCTTTCATCACATCGCTGGTCACTACGCTGTAGATCTGTGGGTTTTCCAGGTTACTGAGTGGTAATTTGGCTACATCCTGACTGCCTTTGCGGGTAAATTTGTTCACCTTGCCAGATGATACCACTACTTCTTGCAGGCGTTGATTGCTTTCTGTAAGGGTAAAGTTTTCTGTAGATGTATTGCCGGAAGTAACGGTAACCTGGCGGTTCTGTGTGCCCAGCCCGGTAAAGCTGGCTACCAGGGTATAAGTGCCCGGAGCGATGTTGTTTATACTGTAATGGCCGTTTTTGCTAACGGTTGCGCCTTTGGTTGTACCTTGCAAACTGATGTTTACAAACTCGGCAGGCTTGCCGTCTGATGTTTCTACCCGGCCTTTAATGCTGCCGTTTTGTGCGAAGGCGAAGGTTGTTAAAAAGAGGAGCAGGAGGGTAGCTGAAAATTTTGTTGAAAAGAATGAAAGCGGTTTTTTACTGCATAGTAAAGAATCCATAGTTTTGATGCAATGATTAATGGGTTGAAGAATCTGTTAACATGTGCCCGGTGTGATGTTTGGCGACGGATCACCGGGCTTTTTATTGAAGAAGTGTTACATAGGCAATGCGTATTTAGCGCAAAGTAATATGTTATTTAGAATAAATCCAAATAAAAATAAATTCAGATGAAAAATGCCAGATATTGACAACCTCTGCCAAGAAATATGTTCAGCGATTTCTGAAAAAAGGGAAGAAATTAAGTGTTAAAATGAGCTGCAGTTAATAGCACCCTAATCATTTTAGAGGCCATGCACTGTAGTAACTCAGTATTTTATAGTTACCAGCAACCCTGCCAAATACAAAGCCAAATTCAGTTTCTTTACCGTTATCCTGCGTGTAGTGCATGTTTAGTTCATAGAGGGTGCTGCCTTTGTCGGTAGCCTGGCGAAGGCGTTTGTAATAATCCTCGGGTGTGGTTTTATCTATCTGAGAAAGGTTCTCATCTGTGCTGCGCGGTATTAGTTCAACGGCATCTTTAGAGAAAATAACGTCAATGTGTTTTTGTAGTTCGGGGCGATCCATCAGTCCGTCGGCGCGGTTTATATTGGTGTTGCGCAGGTCTTCATTATTCCATTGAGGGAGGGTTTGTACGGGGTAGTTAAACATGCCAGCCAGTTGCGTCAGGTTTCTTTGCTTTACCGTGTTTTTGAATACTACCAGAAACTTTCTAAACAACAACTCATCGTCTGGCATTGCTGATGCGGACGCAATACCCCTCACTGCCGGAGCCTGGTGGCTTTTGTTAGCGCTATAAGCCGACGATAGCATTGATGCCAATGCGGTGATACATATAACGGTTTTAAGATTCATCCGGTTTGTTTTCTTGTATATGGTCGGGGCTATTGCTGTTAGGCGTTTTTCTTATAAGTTAAACAGAGGGGTGTGTAAATAGTTTCAGATTAAACCCTTGCGAGAGGACTGTAGGATGTGTAAATAGTTTGACTGGAAAAGCCCTTGGCGTCATTTAAACGCGGTTAATCCTTATCGCTAGTTTAATCTTTTTGTTAAGTAAGAACCGTAAACATGCCTCGACCGGTTTATGGGCAATTTTTGATAAGCCTTAATTAAAACCCATTAACAAATTAATAAATTTTAAGCTTGTACGCTCATGTTGTCTTAATGTTTGTGGTGCTTGTGTTATCTTTTTAGTAAAAGTTAACGGTGTAAATGATGGGTAGATAACATTTGATTTAATATATGGTAACGTAATGATAATAGATTGTTTTTTGCTAAAGCATTGATGGTTAGATTTTTGAGCTAAAATCAGCTCTTGGTAAGATTAACGGTATGTAATCATTCCATTAAGGTTTTTTAGACGCTTGTTTTCGCCTGAAGTTTCGGGGCATCTTTGCCGAAAATTTAATCCATGCGGAAACCTTTACTCTGTTTATTCGTATTAATCGGTTTTTTCTTTACCGCCTCTGCTCAGTCCAACATTAATGTTAAGGGCATATTAACAGACCGCGCCACCGGCGAGCGTTTGATAGGAGCCACCGTTGCCACAACCGGCGCTGCTGCCAGCACCGGCCTGGATGGTTCATTCAGCCTTCATCTTCATAAAACGGGCAGCTATATCTTCCGCTGCAGCTATATTGGTTACCGTTCGATTGATACTACCATCAATGTTGCAGGCAACATGCGGATGGTAATTCGCCTGAACAGCGCAGCCTCTGAACTGAAAATAGTAAACATTGCCGGCCGCCGCGACCGTGAAAGCGAGGCTTCTGCTAAAACAGATGAGAAAAACGCACCGCAGGTACTTAACGTAGTATCGGCAAAAACAATCCAGCTTTCACCTGATATTATTGTGGCTAACGTGCTGCAGCGTGTTTCTGGCGTATCTATAGAACGCAGCAGCAGCGGCGATGGCCGTTATGCCATCATCCGCGGTATGAACCAGCGTTACAGCTATACCCTGGTAAACGGTATCAAAATTCCTACTACAGACCCTAAAAACCGTTACGTTCCGCTTGATATTTTCCCTGCGGAGCTGGTAGAGCGTATAGAGGTTAGCAAAACGCTTACTCCAAATATGGAAGGTGATGCTGTGGGTGGTGTAGTAAATCTGGTGATGAAAAACGCACCAGACAAACTGTATGTTAATGCAAGCTTATCAACAGGCTACAGCCAGAATCTGTTCAACACGCCTTTCAAATACTTCCCGGTAAGTGCAATTAATAAGCAATCGCCTTATATGGCAAATGGGCCGTTATACCAAGCCAAACCAAGCGATTTTACCCGCGATAACCTGAATTTTACTAACAAAAACTTTACGCCAAATACCCTGGCCAGCCTCTCTATCGGTAACCGTTTCTTTGATAAAAAACTGGGCGTGATGATAGGCGGCTCTTACCAGGATACTTACAAAGGTTATACCTCCATATTCAGCCCGGCAGACCCTGTGGACCAGACAGGTGGAGACAAGCAACTGGCTATACAAATTAAGCATGCCAATTTCCGCACTTACTCTACCCACCTAACCCGTGTGGGTCTGAACGGTAAGGTTGATTATCAGTTAGCGCCTGGCCAAAAGCTGAGTTTAAATGGTTTTTATGCTATGTTGGATGAAGCACAATCGCGCTTAACTACAGATACTATACAAACAGGTATCAACGCCCGCCCAACGGTAGGCTTAGGCCAGGTATGGTATTATGGACGATCAACCTACCAGCGTCAAACCGTGGGCAGCGCTTCCTTGCAGGGCGAACACCGCATTTTGTCAGATTTAAAATTTGACTGGACCGGTGCCTACTCAAAGGCCACTAACAATGCACCAGATTGGGCCGAATATGAATATGACGGCGGCTATTACGCAGATAGCAATAACCCTACACCTTACACTCATCCGGGTGTTTTGCAAAACTACAACCGTATCTGGGAGCGTACCAATGACCGCGACCTGTCTGGTTATGCTAATCTTGCTTACAATAATCATATCGGCGATATTCCGTTCACCATCACTGCCGGTGGCATGTATCGCGATAAAGACCGCGATAACAGCTACCAGAATTATGAATTGCGTCCGGTGCAAACGAGTTCCTCACCACAGGTATGGACCAATATTTATGATTTTCAATGGACCGTGTTCAATCCAGATGGTTCGCCGGGTAATGCCAACACTTATACCGCTACCGAAAAAATTACTGCCGGCTATGGTATGTTAAAATTCAACGTCAATAAGCTGGAAACGATAATTGGCGCAAGGGTAGAAAACACCGAGCAATCTTTTGTTACGCAGTTGCCGCCAACCATTGCAGGTAAAACCGGCAATATTTCTTATAGCGATATGATGCCGAGCGCTCACTTTAAATATGCGCTGAACGACAAAGCAAATCTGCGTTTATCATACTTCGCGTCTATTAACCGCCCATCCTTCTTTGAGTTATTGCCTGTTGGTGATGGGCACCAGGATGCTGATTTTACCGTACAAGGCAACCCTTACCTGAAACACGCCACTGCCGATAACTTTGACCTGCGTTACGAGCTTTTCCCTGGCGGTTCAGAGCAGTTATTGCTGGGCGCATTCTATAAGCATTTAAATAACGCTATTGAGTACGGTTTTACAGATAAGACCTCAGATACTTACACCCCGCAAAACTTTGGCGACGCTGTTAACTACGGCCTGGAGTTTGTGTTTGAAAAATACATCCGCAAGTTTGGTTTCCGTGCAAACTATACCTATACCAACTCCAGCATTACTACTGTAAAGAAAACAACGGTAGATGCAACGGCCGGTACCGTTAATCAAACTCGTCCGCTGCAAGGCCAGTCGGCACATGTGGCCAATGCTGCCCTGTTATATAAAGACACCAAAAACGGACTTGATCTGCAGCTGGCCTGGCAATATACCGGCTCACGCATATCGCTGGTATCGTCATATTATAATTTTGATGAGTGGCAAAAACCGCTGAGCATGTTCGACTTCTCGGCCGAGAAGAAATTTGCTAAAAGATTCTCTGTGTTTGCCAAAGTGCAAAACCTGCTCAACACTGCAGATGAGTTTTATTTCAAAAAAACGGTTGTTAACCCAGTGCCGGTATCATACCAAACTCCGGGAAGTGCTACCACGCTTTCACACCGTAACCAATATGGACAGAACTATCAGTTAGGTCTGCGCTATATCCTTAATTAAGACACACACACATACTGTATAAGTAACAAATCAAAAACAATAATTTTTATGAAAAAAACCTACCTGAAAACATGCCTGCTGGCTCTTGGAGCCTTGGTTGCCTGGTCTTCATGTAAGAAATCAAGTGAGGAGAATGTAGACATCTCTAAACCGCTAACTGTAGTTGGTAAAGCAATTTCTGATACCATTTTGCCTCAGAAAGATGCTAACGGTAACGCTATTCCGTTAAAAGGTACCATGCTGGCTGGTAAAACTTACCACATTATGGCAGACGTTTCTGTAAACGCAGGTGATACGCTGTATGTACAACCTGGTGTTAAAGTATTGATTCATGGCGATGGTAAATCGGTTGCTACTTCGCCAACCATTTACATTAACGGTACTTTTGTGAGCGACGGTTCTAAATCTGCTCCAAACTGGTTTACCGTATTCCCAACCGCTGCTACTCCCAAATCTGGTCAGGCGTTTAAAGACGATCCAACCAACGACCCTGCTTATGCAGGTTACTGGGGTGGTTTTCAGTGTAGCCCGAGCGCCAAATTGCTGGTTCTGCGTTGGACTCACGTAGAATACACCGGTGGTCCATGGGGTGCTAACGCTCCTGATTACGGTGCTAAAGCTGGTGATCCTCGTTTTGCCGTATTTATGGCTAGCGCCGCTGGTGCACCAATGGCCAGCCTGATTTTGGAAGACTCTTGGTTCTACGGTAGTAAAGACGACTGTATTGGTAAATGTCAGAACATCAACGTGTCAATTATGCGTAACGACTTTATCAAAACCGGTGGTACTGGTGGCGAAGGCGTTAACCTGAAAGACGGTTGTATTGGTGATATGGCCTACAACTTCTGTTTCGGTGGTGCTACCAACGGTCTGAAAACTGCTGGTGACGTAGGTAAATTTAACATGGTTAACATCTACAACAACACTGTAGTTCAGTGTGGTTTCCGTCAGCTGAAAGCTACCCGTAACGGTTCTATCAATACTGAAACTAACGCTGGTGGTTATATCTACAATAACATCATCGTTAACTGTAAAGCAGGTTTACGTATCTCTTACTCTTCAGAAAAAGGTAAGCCAAGTGATACTTTGAACACCAAATACAACAATAACCTTACCTGCATTGGTCGCGGTAACCCAATGGGTGGCGATCAGCAATACATGCAGTTCATTGAGCCAGGTCAGTACACCCTGAAACAGTCTAACGACTTTAATGGTTACGTTAACGGTACTATCGTTACCACTGGTGCTGCAGCAGGTACTAACGTTGGTACTAACACTGCAAGCGATTCGCTGAAATACGATCCAACGTTTGTTAACTACAACGTTGCTACCAACAGCATTGGCCGTAACTACCGTACTGCGGAGGTTCCAACCGGTTCAGATTTCCACCTGAAATCAGGTTCAATCGCTATCGGTGCAGGTGTTTACCCTGGTGGTTCTGGCAAAAACGCTATGCCAACCAAACCTTCAGCGCCTAAACTGACTCAGTATGGCATCCCAATGAAAGTTGTTGACACTAAAGCTATCTATGGTGCTACCATTACGCCTCCAAACAAAGATTTGGGTGCGTTCCCAACTGATGGCAGCGGTAACCAGCACACTTATTAATCAATAACATATCTATACCCATGCAAGGCTAAATGGTTTTGCATGGGTATATTATTTTCAGAGAGCAGGCATTTAAGGCCTGTTCTTTTTATACCTTCCTTATGAAAGCATATCTACTTTCAACCCTTGCGGTGGCAGCGCTTTTATCGGCCCAGAGCTGTAAAAAATCTGCCGATGTTATAGCGCCAATCAAGGATACTACCAAGACGGTTACCCCTCCGCCTGTAGATAATCCGCCGCCGGTAAACATTCCGTCGGCTAGTTATAATTTGGCCCTTCTTAGTAATACAACTGCTTTTGAAACTACGCCGGTAGTTTCGGTGATGGCTAATCAAACGCACGATGAGCTTTCTGGCTTGGCCGCCGGGCATAAAAATCCGGGGTTGTTGTACACGCACGAGGATAGCGGTAATGCTAACGAGGTGTATGTAACCAATGCCAAAGGCGATGATTTGGGCAAGATTGTATTAGATGGTGTATATAACCGCGATTGGGAGGATATAGAATGCGGTCCTGGCCCTGATGCCGGCAAGAACTACATCTACGTAGCCGAAATTGGTGATAACGATGCGGCTTATCGTTCGGTATCGGTTTACCGTTTTGAAGAACCTGATCTGACAGGCGCCAACGCCCAAACCGTTGTGCACGTAACACCACAAACCCTGCAGTTTGTATATCCAACCGGTGCCGTAAATGCCGAAACGCTGATGCTCGATCCGCAGACTAAAGATCTTTACATTGCTACCAAACAGCCAAGTAAAAGCACACTTTACGTAGCACGTTATCCGCAATCAACCACTACAACTACTACACTTACGCCGTTGGCCAATTTTCCGTTTGACTTGCTAACCGCCGGCGATATTTCGCCCGATGGCAGCGAGATCTTGCTGCGTAATACTGGTCAGATCTGGTATTGGAAACGGCAGACTGGCGAAGATGTAGTAACCACCCTGCTGCGCAGCCCGCTGGACGCGCCATACGGACAGAATGAGCACCAGGGCGAGAGCGTTTGTTTTGCCAGTGATGCCGGTGGCTATTTCACGGTATCTGAAACCAAAAAGTATCCGGGAGATAAATCCCAGCTTTCTTTCTACAAAAGAAAATAGAACTCGAAACCTATAAAAGCTTATAACACGATGCTAAACCTGAAAAACATTTTAGTACTGGCCGCTGCTGCGCTTTTTGTGCTGCCGGGCTGTAAAAAAAATGATGATAACCAACAGGACGATCAATCGCCTGTGCACATCCTCCTTACTTCTGATGCACATTACGGTATTACCCGCCCGGCTTTCCGTGGCGCTACTACTGTTGATGCGCACACCACCAACGCGGCCATGATTGCCAGTATGAATACATTGCCTGGTGTTACTGTACCAAACGACGGCGGTTTTGAAGCCGGCCAGAAAATTAACTATGTTGACTACATGATCCAGACTGGTGATGTTGCCAACCGTATGGAGGTTAGCGCTAAAGTACAGCTGGCCTCAACCTCATGGGATCAGTTTAATACCGATTACCTGCAAGGCCTTACCGTAAAAGGTAAAGGCGGCAACAAGGCTAATATTTATATAGTGCCGGGTAACCACGATGTATCTAACACCATTGGTTACTATGCTACCATGTCGCCAACAACAGATGCTACCTCTTTAGCCAACCTATATAATAGAGCGTTTTTACCGGCTGTTCCAAAAACTGCGGCTACGCTTAACTATGCTACAGACCGCGTTAACTATTCAAGAGACATTGCCGGTGTTCACTTTTGCTTTATGCAAATGTGGCCAGACTCAACCGTGCGTATCTGGTTAAACAGCGATCTGCAAAAAGTGAGCTCAACTACCCCGGTAGTTTTTGTTTGTCATGACCAGCCTGCAGTTGTTGCTAACCATTTTACCAATCCTAATGGCAACCACGGTATAAACGGCACCGATAAATTTGATAACGTGCTTGATGAAGTTTACAAGGATGGCAAACTTTCTACCGGTGTCTCTACTATCGAGCAGCGTAATATGGTAGCTTTCCTGAAACAACATCCTAACGTTAAAGCCTGGTTGCACGGCCACGTGCATGAGAGCCGTTTCTACACCTATACAGGTGTTGATAACGACGTACAGATTGGTACGGTGAGTATTGACTCGCCAATGAAAGGCCTGGTTTCTGCTGCAGATGAAACTAAACTGTGTTATGATTACGCCGTGCTCGATCCGAAAAGCATGACACTTACTGTGCGTGAGTGTTTCTGGAATACTGTTCCAACTAACCCCAATACAGCTATCCAGTGGGGCGCCCCGTATACCATCAAACTGAAATAACAAACCTTTTCATACTCACAAGCAAGCGCAGCGTAGGGGAACCCACGCTGCGCTTCTTTTTTATAGTGGCCGTTGTAGCTAAATACAATCTTCTTTATTTGATTTTGCTCAATTGGTATTAATCACAAATTAAATTCGTTGTTTTTATATCCTCGTAGGTTTAAAATTTTAATAACGTGTTAATCTCAAAATTTTTTTAAAACAATTTAAACAACAGATTGCTTTACAGATGATTAACTAAACAAACCATATATGAGGAAAAATCTACTCTTTTTCTTCATGCTAACTTGTTGCTGGTGTTTTTACGCTCAGGCACAGGTAACAAGGGTTACCGGTAGGGTAACCGCGGCAGAAGACGGCACACCCATGCCCGGGGTAACCGTAAAAATCAAAGGCACAACAACAGGAACACAAACAGACGGCAACGGTGTTTACCGCATTGCCGCCAAAACAGGGCAGCTAATTGTGTTCTCGTTTATTGGCAGCGTTGCTCAAGAACGCACCGTAGGCACAGAAACCACTATTAACGTTCAGCTAAAAACAGAAGCCCAGAACCTGCAGGAGGTAGTGGTAACTGGTTTTGGCGTTAAGCAGGAAAAACGTGCACTAACATCATCCACCCAAACCATTAGCGGCACGGCGGTTGCCCAAACTCAGCGCGAAAACTTTGTGAACGCTTTGCAGGGGCGCATTGCCGGTGCTAACGTAACCAGTACCAGCGGTAACCCCGGTGCCTCGTCATCCATTGTGTTGCGTGGTATTACGTCTATTGGCGGCAGTAACCAGCCGTTGTTTGTGGTAGATGGTATCCGCGTAAGTAATGATGCGCTGAGCCAGAGCCAACTGGCATCCAACGGTGATAACCGCCGCGAAGATTTTACCAATCGTATTGCCGATATCAATCCTGATGATATCGAAAGCATCACCGTACTGAAAGGCGCAGATGCGGCCGCGGTGTACGGATCAGACGCTGCGGGTGGCGCCATTGTTATCACCACTAAAAAAGGTGCGGCAGGAGCGGGCGCTATATCTTATAACAACACCTTCAGCTTCTCTAATGCTTACCGTTTTCCGCAAATTCAAAAGGTTTACGGACCCGGCACCAACGGCTATCTTGATCCTACGGTTCGCACAGCTTTCGGTCCGGCTTATGCGCCCGGTACGCAGACTTATGACAACCTGAAAAACTATTTCCAGACCGGTATTAGTCAGGTACATGATCTCTCGCTGGAAGGCGGGACCGATCAGGCTACCTATCGTGTATCTACCGAGTATCGCCATACAGGCGGTATTATGCCGGCTGCTTATAATGATAAGTTTTCCCTGCGCTTGGCCGGATCAGCAAAGCTGGCACCTAAGCTAACCAGCAGCGCCAGTTTCAACTATTTCAATATTGATAACCGCAAGCTGAACAAAGGCAACTCGGGTAACTTTATTAACGCCCTCTCATGGCCAACTAATGACGATGTGCGCAATTATGTAAATCCGGATGGTAGCCGCCGTACACTATTGCCAGCCAAGCTAACCAACGTGGTAACCGACGCCACCATTGACTATGACAACCCGATCTGGGATGCCATGAACAACATCAGCAGAGATAAAACCAACCGTGTGCTGGGTAATTTTGATTTGTCTTATGATCCGGTTAAATGGTTAAACTTACGGGCATTGTTTGGGCTGGATTTTTACTCAACCAGCGGCAATAACTTTTTGAGTCAATACAGTTCATCGTATCAAAATGCTATCTCTAATACTTTTGCCTCAACAAATGGTATTTCAACCGGCGGTATTATTGATAATTACGTTGATAACAACCTGGTGCTCAATGGCTCATTCTTCGGTACATTGAAGCATGATTTTGGTGATTTTAAGGCTACCCTGGCACTCGGTACCGAAATCTACTCCGGTAAAGATATTACCAACGGCCAGTACGGAGAGCGTTTCCTTCAGCCCGATTTTAATACCATTAACAACACCACACCAACCACGCAGCGCAACACCAGCTTTTTGTCTGAAACGCGCCGCATTGGCCAGATTGCCCGCCTGAATGTAACCTGGAAAGACATGGTAACCGTAAACGCATCGGCACGGAATGATTATTCATCACGTTTGGCGGGTACTACTAAAGACTCTTATTTCTACCCATCGGCAGGTGTGGGCTTCATCTTTACAGAGTTGCCATCGTTTAAAGAAAGCAAGGTGCTCTCTTACGGTAAGGTGCGCTTCTCTTATGCAGGTGTGGGTAAAGATCCGTTTGCACCCTATAAAATTAAGTCGAGCGTTATACAGCAATCAACCACCGGCGGTGGGTTTGCGTATGATGTTACCGGTAACAATCCAAACCTAAAGCCCGAGAAAGATTACCAGATGGAACTGGGTACCGAACTGCAGTTTTTCGGCGGACGTTTTGGTGCCGAGATTAACTTGTACGAGTATCGAGCCACCAACCAGATCTTTGATCCGCGTATCAGCTACGGCTCGGGTTATGTGCTGGAACTGGTTAACGGCGGCGAGATCAGGAACCGCGGTATTGAGGTGCAGCTAACAGCCACTGCCATTAAAAGCAGAGATTTTAACTGGAAACCTTTCCTCAACTTTACGCTTAACCGCGGCAAGGTGCTCAACCTGGGCGATTTGCCAGAGTATTACAACTCTGATACCTGGTTGTATGCCAACGCCCGCGCCAGCTTGTTCCCCGGCAGCAGCTTAACCAACATTGCAACTTATGATTATGCCCGTAATAACAAAGGCCAGATATTGATTGACCCAACCAGCGGTCTGCCGGTATCTAACGGCACATTTGTAACCGAGGGCGACAGGCAGCCGCAGTTTACCATTGGCCTGGGTAATGATTTTAATTATAAATCGTTCCGTCTGTCGTTCCTGTTGGATATTCGTAAAGGAGGCGATGTGTTTAACGGTAACGAGTTGTTCCTGACCCGTTACGGATTGAGTGCACGCACGCTGAACCGGCAAACACCTGTCATTATTCCGGGAGTGTTAAAAGATGGTAACGAAAATTCGGCCACACCAACGGCCAATACTATACAGGTTACACCTTATTATCAGCAAACGTATTACACCACAGCTATCGAGTCTGATTTTGTGGAGCACAATATCAACTGGATCCGCTTGCGCGATGTAACGCTGAGTTACCAGTTCCCGCAGTCAATACTGGCTAAACAGAAGGTTATCAAATCACTGGGGATTTTTGTTACCGGGACTGATCTGTTCCTGATTACCAATTATTCCGGTGCAGATCCTGATGTGAACGGTAACAACGCCTCTACACGCGGTTCAGGTGCCGCAGGGTTTGATTATGGTACCGCTGCAACGCCACGCACCATATCGTTCGGACTGAGTGTGAAACTATAAAGATTTTGGACATGAAAAAACTCATATACATCTTCATTACACTCCTGGCGATAGGTTTGCTAGGCAGTTGTAAGAAATTTGTGGATGTCAACACCAATCCCAATGCGCCTACGGTTGTTGACGCATCTACGCTGCTGCCGCCTATACAGGCAGGCATGGCGCGCGGCATTTGGTTTGATAGCCGATATATTGGCCAGTACGCACAGATCTGGGGCTCTAACGTTGCCAACAATGTTTGGGACGAGCACGGCTATTTACCCGGTACAGACTCTGGCGGCGAAATGTGGCGTACCATCTATTTTAGTCTTGGTCAAAACATTACGCTGATGGTGCAGGATGCTACCGACCATAGCAAGCCCGATTATATTGCCGTATCCTGGGCCCTTCGTGCCTGGGGCTGGCAGTACGGTTTGGAGCTTTATAACAACATGATTGTTCAGGAAGCTTATGACCCAACCAAGCTGACTTTTGACTATGACACGCCCGACTACGTGAACGCCGAAGTGGTAAAAGACTGTCGCCTGGCGCTGCAGTATTTTGCCCAGGCCAAAGCCGATGGGCAAACCATCTCGCCGGTTCTGGCCAAAGGTGATTATATGTATTACGGCAATCGCGATCAGTGGATTAAATTCGTTTACTCCATTATGGCCCAGAACGCGCTTAACCTAACTAACAAAGCCAGTTTCTCGGCAGATTCTGTAAAGAAATATGTTGATCTTTCTTTTACCAGCAATGCCGATAATGCCAGTGTACAGTGTACCGGCAGTTCCTCTACCGATGCCAACTTCTGGGGGCCTACACGTGGTAACCTGGCCGGTTTCCGCCAGTCAGACTATATCGTTAAACTTTTGGATGGCCGCATCCTGGCAGGCTCAGCCACGCAGGATCTGACTGCCGACCCACGCTTGCCATTATTGTTGATGGTTAGTAAAGACGGTGCTTATCGTGGTGTAATTCCGCCGCTGGGTGATCCAAACTCTGCCGATCCTAATACGTTGATCCCTGCTTTTGTGGGGGCCACCACTGCAAACTCGGGAACGGCATCTGCTAAATATCTCTTTAACGATAATGCACGAGGCGTTTTTATGACCTACCCCGTGCTGCAGTTTATGGCAGCAGAAGCCATGTATAAAAAAGGCGATCTGCAAACAGCCTACAATTACTACCGGAGTGGCGTAGCTGCAGCGTTGGATTTTGCGTCTAATCCACCGATAGGCAACGCGCTGGTGGGCTCGCAGAAATACATCTCGGCCGCTGCGCAAACTGCTTATCTAAATGGTCTGAGCGTAAGGCAGTCGTCCAGCACATTGAAATTGAGCGATATTTTGCAGCAAAAGTTTATCGCCATGTTTTTATGGAACCCGATAGAGGCCTGGTCTGACGAGCGTAGGTATCATTATGATGCTACCGTTTTTCAAGGTTACAACAAGCCGGGGACACTGTATCCGGACAACGCAGGTAAACTGGTTTACCGCATGCGCCCGCGCTATAATTCAGAGTATATCTGGAACATACCGGCATTGAAAGCCATCGGCGCGTTAGACCCCGATTATCATACCAAAGAACCCTGGTTTATCCAACCTTAATTTAAGCAACCATGAAAACATCAACATACATATATTTCGGTTTGCTGTTGACAGTAATGGCAGGCTGTAAAAAAGGTACCATCACGCAGGTGGGCGATCCGGCCGGCGGCGCACTCATCAAGTTTGTGCACGCAGCCCCGGGCTCTCCGGCAATAGATGGTTTTGTAAACAATACCAAAATTACGCCATTGACCAACGTTTCTGTGACTGATAACCAGGTGGCTACATCAATAGCAACGGGTATTTCCTACAGCTACCTTGGTTCAGCCACCACCTATCTTGGCTTATTTCCGTCAAGCAACTATGCGGCTGTGCCGGCTGGCAGCACGGTTATAAAAGTAGTGGTATCCACCCCGGTACCGGCATTGAAAAGTCCGCAAACATCGGCAGTTGGTACCAACACGTCGGTAACGCAGAGCACCACCTCGGGCAGTGCTTATTCGGTCTTTGCCATTGGTTTGCCGGGCTCTGCCACAGCGCCGCTGGGCATTAAAGTGGTAGAAGATAAGTTCCCGGCGGCAGAAAGCGGCAAGGCCTATGTTCGTTTTGCTCATCTGATACCCAACGGTGGCGCGGTGGATGTAAAAGCTTTCCACACTCCTACGGGCGTTACCAAAGTAGATACGGCAGCCACCAATACCAACGTAGCGTACGGAACGGTTACAGATTTTGTTGCCGTTAATGTAAACCCAACCAGTACCACCAATTACACATTTCAGATGTTTCTTACCGGAACAACCACTAAGTTGGGGCCTATATCTGGCGCGGTGCCGTTGGCCCCCGGCAGGTATTATACCATATTGGCCAGAGGGTTGGCGGCTGATTATCCGGTGCCGGGTACAAGTATCACCCTCAAAGCTACCGCAAGGCCAACTTTGCCGGTAACCGACCCAAATACCAAGCTGCCCGAGATTTATTTTAACCCCATCAGCGTGGTTTATTATACCAATAAATAGTAAGAACCCGATCACGATAAACCCAAGGGCCTGTACGCTAATGCGTGCAGGCTTTTTTATGGATTGTTTAGACGTATGTAATAGCGCGACTTTTAAACAAAGTACATTGCGCCTTTTTAACAAAACAGCCGGTCCCTTTTAAGCCGAATTTTGCTTCATCAAACAAATACAGATGAACACAAATTCAAATACCGAAAAATTAGTACTGGTAACCGGCGGTGCAGGTTTTATAGCTGCGCATTGTATCATTCAATTGCTAAACGCGGGTTATAACGTAAGGGCAACACTGCGTAACCTAAACCGCATAGCAGAGGTGAAAGCCATGCTGAAGGAGGGCGGCGCAGTTGCCGATGATGATCGTTTAACCTTCATCCAGGCCGATCTTTCCGCTGATACCAACTGGGCCGAAGCGGTTAGTGGCTGCACTTATGTATTACATGTAGCATCGCCAACACCCATAAAAGATTATAAGCATGAGGACGAAATGATTATCCCCGCCAGAGAAGGTGTATTGCGCGTGTTGCGTGCGGCCAGAGAGGCCGGTGTAAAACGTGTGGTACTCACATCGGCTATTGGTGCCGTGGTTTACGGTCACCCGAATCAAAAAGAGCCTTTTGACGAAACCACGTGGACTAACGTCGATAGTAACGCACCGGCTTACCAAAAATCAAAAACCCTTGCAGAACGGGCCGCCTGGGAGTTTATTGAAAAAGAAGGTAACGGATTAGAACTTGCCGCCGTTAACCCTGTAGGCGTGATGGGCCCGGTTTTAGGCGCTGATTATTCGCATTCTATACACGTTATCAAAAACCTGCTGACCGGCAAAATGGCCGGATGCCCTAAAATAAACTCAGGTTTTGTTGATGTGCGCGATGTGGCCGATCTGCACCTTCGTGCTATGATTAACCCTGCCGCCAGCAGTCAGCGTTTTATTGCCACCGCAGGCGAGAGCATCTGGATGGTAGATGTAGCCCGGATTTTGAAAGAAAACCTGGGTGAGGCTGCTGCTAAAGTGAATGCAAAAGAATTGCCCAGCATGTTGCTGCGTGTTGTTGCTTTAAAAGATCCTACCGTAAAGGCTATCATCCCATTATTGGGTAGGGTGATGAACGTAACCAGTGCCAAAGCTATCAAAACACTGGGTTGGTCGCCGCGTTCTACGGCAGAATCTATTTTGGCAACGGCTGAAAGCCTGATACGCTTGAATCTGCTCGACCAATAATTATTTAACTTTACACCAATGGAAGTAGCCGAAGTATTTGTTTCCTGCAAGAAGGAGGCTCATTATAGCCGCGAACTGGTGCTGGCACAGCCCGCACTGGTGCGGGTGCTCTCTGGCGAGATGAGAATTGTAGCGGCCGACCGCACTTTTCAGTTTTTTGCAGGCGATACCATCTTGCTGCAACGCAATCAATTGGGACGGATGAGCAAACTGCCTTTAAACGGAGAGCCCTGTGTGGCTATATCGTTGCTTTTCCGTAAAGAACGGTTGCAGCACTACTATAGCTCAAACAAAATTACGGTTCAGGCTAATCTGCGTCGCGAGCCCATCATGTTTCAGGAACATCCGTTATTGAAAAGTCTGTTCAATTCATTAACGCCTTATTTTGAGCTGGCTGACAAGCTGCCGCAAGATATTGCCGCTTTTAAAGTTGACGAGGCCATTAGGGTGCTGCGTGCTATTGACCCGGAGGTAGACGGTATACTTGGCCACTTTGAAGAGCCGGGCAAACTGGATCTGGTAGATTTTATGGAGCACAACTATATGTTCAATCTCCCGCTGGAAAAGTTTGGCTACCTGACCGGCAGAAGTTTAACCACCTTTAAGAAAGATTTTAAAACAGCCTTTAAAATTACGCCGGGCAGGTGGCTAACTCAAAAGCGCCTGGAACTAGCGCATTACCAGATTTTTGAGAATAAGAGAAGGCCATCTGAGGTTTACCTGGATACGGGTTTTGAAGATTTATCGCACTTCTCGTTTGCTTTTAAGAAGCATTTTGGGTATAACCCAACTGAACGGGGTTAGGTTAAAACTTTTTTCCATTTCAACTACAAAAAGTTCCGTATTCATCAGGCTAATCAATATTTTTTTCACCCTCATCTAAGGAATTTACCTTTGACGGTTGTCCTATCATCAGTAACCAATTAACTAATTCCTCAAGAATTTATCAGTCTATGAAAAAAATAGCCCTGCTTGCCTTTCTTTTTGCTTTTCCTGCTGCACTGATGGCCCAGAAGCCCGTGCCGGTTAAGCCTCGTATCCTTATCAGTACAGATATTGGCGGTACCGATCCGGATGATAACCAATCGATGGCGCATTTCCTGATGTACAGCAACTTGTTTAATACCGAGGGGTTGGTGTCATCACCATCATACGGCGCCGGCAGCAAGCAGAATATTTTGACGATGATTGATCTGTATGAGAAAGATCTGCCTAAACTGCAGCAGCATGCCAAAGGCTATCCAACGCCCGATGCGTTGCGTGCTATCTGCAAGCAAGGCCGCCATGGTTTGGTTCCTTATGTTGGCTATGCTACCCCCACAGAAGGTTCAGACTGGATTATTAAATGTGCCAAAAAGAAAAGTGATCAGCCGCTATGGGTATTAGTTTGGGGCGGATTGGATGACGTGGCCCAAGCCCTGCATGATGCACCTGAAATTCAGACTAAAATAAAGGTGTACTGGATTGGTGGCCCTAATAAAAAATGGGGGGTGAATGGTTACGCTTACATTGCAAAAAACTTCCCTAAGCTGTGGTTTATAGAAGATAACGGCTCATACAACGGTTTCTTCTCAGACGGCGATGACAAGGAAACACTGCGGGATAAAAACTACTACGATGAATACATCAAGGGTAACGGTTATTTGGGCAAAGACTTTAAAAAGTATTACGGCGGCTCAGTAAAAATGGGCGATACCCCGTCGTTACTGTATATGATGGACGGCGATCCGGCCAATCCGTTTAAAGAGAGTTGGGGCGGCAGCTTTGTGAAGTTTAACCACAGTCCGCGATTTGTGTTTAACCGCAATACTACAACTGCAGATACCGTGACCGTATACTCGGTAATGGAGCTGCATTTTAAAGGCCCGGTGGTAAATAATATCCCGGCAGATTCAGTTTGCTTTACGCTAACCATGCACGCCAAAATTGGCGAGCAGAAATGGCCCGGCTACTACCTGGGCAACGGCCAATACGCCATCAAGTACTCACCTAAACAAACCGAAACATTGAGCTATAAGATCACTTCGCCAATCCCTGGTTTTACAGAACAAAGCGGCGAGTTTGTAGTGAACAACATGTGGCCTGGCAAAAACAGTAAGGACGACTATCAGCTTGGTATCAATTGGTACACAGATCGCCCGGATGCCAGCCTGTTTTACGGCATTCAGCAAGGTGCCCGCACGGTATCAAAATGGCGCTCGGATGTGCTGATGGACTGGGCCAAAAGATGGGCCTGGTTGCAATAGGTGATTTTTTATAGCGTCATTGCGAGGAACGAAGCAATCTCTGTACAGGACAGCCTGAGCGCATATTCGCTTTGCATCCGCAGAGATTGCTTCGTTCCTCGCAATGACGTCTTTGTAAACAATAATTGAATCCCCGGCACAAACATAATAGTTGCAGTGGTTATTTTATCTTTGCCTTTATGACCAGCTTTGAAGTAAAACCCAACGCTTTGCCTCAATCCAATGAGGATATGACCGCCTACCTGAACAACCTGTTCACGCCCGATAGCAAGCCTTATGCTGAGCTGGCTTACGAGGTGCAGCACGAGTTTCGTTACGGTGGCTCGCCTGATGTTAGGCGCATGGTTTTAGATCGGGTAAACTATAATCCGGCAACCGGCGCAGGCAGTTTCCGTGTGGTGCTGGATATTGATTTTGCTTTTTGCTGCGAGGATTTACGCACCGTAAAGCGCGACCAGACATCAGAATGGACTTTTCAGGTTGATGCGGCAAACGCGTCGATCAGTTTCAGCGGCTCTCCTTATGCGGAAGAGCGGAGTACAGGCGACGAGTTCTAAAGGAAAAGCGCAATTCAATAATTGTTTATTTTACAGTAATTGATGTGGTAATTGAGTATTTTCGGGCTCAAACCAAATTTAGAGAACCAATTCATGTTTACCCGAAAACAATCCTTCAAAACGGCTTTATGCTGCCTGCTTATTTTAGGTTGTGCCAGCATTACACAAGCCCAGCGCAAAGAATACCTGCTGCAAAAGGGCTGGAAATTTACCAAAGGCGATCAGCAGAACGCCCAATCATCAGACTATAACGATAACGCCTGGCAACCGGTAACCGTACCGCATGACTGGGCCATTTATGGCCCGTTTGGGTCATCCATCGACCAGCAAAAGGTGCAGGTAGTGCAAAACGGCGAGAAAGAGGCCTCTGTAAAATCTGGCAGAACCGGCGGTTTGCCTTTTATTGGTACCGGCTGGTATCGCCTAAAATTCCGCGCTCCTGAGTTTTCAGAAGGCAAAAATGCTTCCATTGTTTTTGATGGTGCCATGAGCCATGCCCAGGTTTATGTGAACGGGCAGGAGGTAGGCGCCTGGCCTTATGGTTATGATTCGTTTCATTTTGATATTACCAAATACCTGAAACCCGGTGCAGAAAATACCCTGGCCGTGCGATTGGAAAATTTCCCTGAGTCGTCTCGCTGGTACCCGGGTGCGGGTCTTTACCGTAATGTGCATTTGATTATTGCAGAGAACGCGCATATCCCGGTTTGGGGTACTTATGTTACCACACCGGTTATTGAAAAAGAGTTTGCCAAAGTGCACATTAAAACCAATGTGGAGTTTATAAGCGATAAATATCAGCCGTTGAAACTGGTAACCCTGATTAAAGATGCACAGGGCAAACAAGTATCAGAAACATCATCAGACTTGACGCCGACAGATCAAAATGCTTTTGATCAGAACCTGGTAGTTAGCAAGCCGGAACTATGGTCGCCAGAAACACCGGTTCTATATACCGCTGTTTCTAAGTTATACCAAAATGGCAAACAGGTTGATGAATACACCACCCGTTTCGGTTTTCGCACTATTGCTGTCGAACCCGGTAAAGGCTTTATACTGAACGGACAGGTGCGCAAGTTTAAAGGCGTTTGTAATCACCATGATTTAGGTCCGCTGGGTGCAGCTATCAACAAAGCCGCCCTGCGTCGTCAAATCACATTACTGAAAGATATGGGTTGCGATGCTATCCGCACCTCGCACAATATGCCGGCCCCTGAGTTGGTGGAACTGTGCGACGAGATGGGCATTATGCTGATGGTTGAAGCCTTTGACGAATGGAAAACGCCAAAAGTAAAGAACGGTTACAGCAAACTGTTTGATGAGTGGGCCGAAAAAGATGTGGTGAATATGATTCACCGCGATCGTAATCATCCATCGGTAATTATGTGGAGCATCGGCAACGAGGTGCCAGATCAATCGGCTAAAGGAGGTAATAAAATTGCCAAATGGCTCACCTCCATCTGTCACCGTGAAGATCCAACCCGTCCGGTAACCGCCGGTATGGATAGGATTGACGCCGCCATTAATAACAACTTTGCTTCGGTACTGGATATCCCAGGCTTTAACTATAAACCGGCCCGCTATGAGGAGGCTGACGGTAAACTGCCGCAGGGCTTTATTTTGGGTAGCGAAACGGCGTCAACTGTAAGCTCAAGGGGCGTTTACAAGTTCCCGGCAGAACCAGTTAAACAGAAGATGTATGACGATAACCAAAGCTCATCTTATGATGTGGAGTATTGCACCTGGTCAACCCTGCCAGATGATGAGTTTGCCAAGCAAGACGATCTGAAATACGTAATTGGCGAGTTTGTGTGGACCGGATTTGACTACCTGGGCGAGCCAACGCCGTATGATTCTAAATGGCCGTCACACAGTTCGTATTTCGGTATTATTGATCTGGCGGGTATCCCTAAAGATCGTTTCTACCTGTACCGCAGTCGCTGGAATACTAACAGCCCAACGCTGCACATCCTGCCGCATTGGACATGGCCCGGTCGGGAGGGACAGGTTACGCCTGTATACGTGTATACCAGCTACCCAAGCGCCGAGCTGTTTGTTAACGGCAAAAGCATGGGCAAACAAAGCAAAAACCCGGCTGACAGATTGGGGCGTTACCGCCTGATGTGGAACGATGTAAAATATCAGCCAGGATCAATTAAAGTGGTAGCTTATGACGCCAATGGTAAGGCCGTAGCCGATCAGACTGTTAAAACAGCAGGTAAACCAAACCACGTAGAACTTACGGTAGACCGCAAGCAGATTGATGCCGATGGTAAAGACCTGGCTTACGTAACGGCTCGTGTTTGCGATGCGGCCGGTAATACCTGTCCGGATGCAACCAACTTGCTGGAGTTTAAAGTTACCGGTGCGGGCCATTTCAGAGCTATTGCCAATGGCGATGCTACCAACACCCAGTCATTCCAACAGCCACAAATGAACGCATTTAGCGGTATGCTGGTAGGCACAGTGGAGTCTGGTGAAGGTGCGGGTAAAATCCAGGTATCGGTTTCGGGTAAAGGGTTAAAAGCTGGCGTAATAGGTATTGATGCTAAGTAATTAAAATGATATAAAATAAAAAGGGATGGAGCGTTATATTTATCGCGAGATATCTCCATCCCATTTATACCTATACAGTTATGATCAAATCCCTTATTAAATGCTTTATTGGCGTAGCCATGTTAACCAGTACAACCGCCTTTGCGCAAAGTACACCGATGTCTGATAAAAAGCTGAACATCTTAACCCTGGGCGATAGCAACGGTTCGTTCCCGCATAGCTGGCCGGTGCAAATTAAACTGGCGCTGCCAAATTCAGAGGTGTTTAACATCAGTAAATCTGGCCGTACCGTTGGTTTTGTGAACAATGGCGACACCACGCTGAATGCTCTGATGATTATTGACGAGAGCCTGAAAAAAGCCGCCGAGCATACCGGAGATAAACCTTATGATTTTGTGGTAATTGACCTGGGCACTAACGACGGTAAAGCCGTATTTGCCGATAAGCAAAGTGAAGTACCGGCTAATTACGAGAAGCTGATTAAAACCATCCAAGGTAGCATCTATAGCGTAATCAATCATGCTAAGATTGTCATCATTTCGCCAACTCCCTATGGCAGTAAAGCTGAAGGAACCGAGAAATATGCGGGTGGCAGCGCAAGGGTAAAAGCCATGAGCATTGCCTTTGAGAAAATTGCCAAAAAATACCATTGCCTGTTTGTAAACGGACTAAAAATTGAAGGCCTGGATATTGAAAGCCAAACCGCCGACGGCCTGCACCTGGATGCTACTGCATCGCGCAAGCTAATTGAGCCGGTGGTTACTGCCATGCTGGCTGCTAAAAAGTAATAAAATCAGTATAACCTCAAGCTGTCATCCTGAACAATAGTGAAGGATCTTTTCGATTATGTATCCCAACAGGTTCGTTCCGAAAAGATCTCTCCCGTTGGTCGGGATGACAGCTTTCTTATTTGTTGCCTTTTATTGTCCGCCTTTTATTTCAACCACTGCACAATCTTCGAAATCAAAAAGATCAGCAGGTTAAGAAGTATTAGCGTGGTTAGCGGGAAGTAAAAGTTAAAATTTTCGCGCTCGATGCGGATGTCGCCGGGCAGGTGGCCAATCCATTTCAGGTTGTTACCGAAGAAATAGAAAATGATACCGGCCAGCAGTACAACGCCGCCAATAACAATGAGGTATTTGCCAATATCTGTCATGATGTAAGCTTGCGCTAAGAAAGCAAAATATATACAACCGGCAAAGCGAATTATGGTACCGGTAAAGGTTCATTTCAATAAACATCTTGCACACATTTAAGCAAACAATTGTTTAGCTTAGAATGGTAAGTAAACATCAACACTATGGAAATTAAACGCATTGGCACACAGGCTTCAGGCAATGGCCCCGCAGAATATTTTACAGGTTCAGTACGGATTGATCCGCTTAATTCGCCGCCAGATCCGGCTCGTGTGGCTATGGCCCTGGTTACGTTTGAGCCGGGGGCACGTACGGCCTGGCACACACATCCACTAGGTCAAACGCTTATTGTAACCTCGGGTTGCGGTTGGGTACAACGCGAGGGCGGCCCGGTGCAAGAGATTCACCCAGGTGATGTGGTGTGGTTTGAACCGGACGAGAAACACTGGCACGGTGCCACCGCTACCACTGCTATGAGCCACATTGCCGTGCAGGAAAAACAAAACGGCTCGCCGGTTGACTGGCTGGAGCATGTGACAGATGAGCAGTATCATCTGCAATAAGCTATAAATACAAGAGAGGCGCTTTGATTAAAGCGCCTCTCTTGTTTGAAACGGGATACGATATTAAACGGTCTTCAATACTATTATACCATGCTTAGGGATATCAAACCTGCGTAACGCGCCTGCTTTACCCAGTTTTTTATGCAGCCATAAATCGCGCAGCTCTGTGTTATTGCTGAGGCCCGCTTTATCGGCAGAAAAGTCATAAGTGGCATCGTTATCACCACGGTTCATAATGGCTATTGCTTTGGCGTTTTTGCCGGCCAGTTGTTTTACCCAAATTTCTATATTGGCATCTTTTAAAACCCGGGTGGCCTGTTTAAAAGCCTTATCCTGGTTAAGGGCAATCAGTTCCTTGTTAGTCAGTATATCAATAGTTTGGCGACTCATGCTGCGCAGATCATTGCCGGCCAGCAGAGGTGAATTGAGCATACACCACATAGAGAAATGAGTTTTATCTTCATCATAACTCATGCCGCGGCCCACTTGCAGCATATCCATATCATTATAATGCCCGGGCGATGCATATTTGTACAGATCGGCATCCAGATCGATGATGTGCAGGATGGAAGAAAACTTGGCCGAAATATCACCCGATACCCGCCATGAGTCGGCCTGTTTAATGGCCCATTCACCCGGGAACTGCCAGCGGCAAATGTTAAAAACAATGTTGGTGTCAATAGCTTTTACCGCTTTTATAATTGGGGTGTATGCGGTTTGTTCGTCCAGTTTCATGCGTTCGCCGCCGCACCAGTCTACCTTTAAAAAGTCAAAGCCCCATTCTTTAAAAAACAGGTTGCAATCCTGGTCAATATGCCCGTAAATGCCCGAGCCGGTGCCGTTAGGATCCTTGTCATAATAAGAGCCGCAGGTATTGTTGCCGGCATCGGTATAAATGCCTGCTTTTAACTTTTTGCTATGGATGTAATCGGCCAGTGCCTTCATGCCCGAAGGAAACTTGGCGGTGTTTACCAGCAGTTTGCCGTCTTTATCGCGACCGCCAAAATAGCCATCGTCAATATTAACAAAGCGATAGCCTGCAGCATATAAGCCCGATGAAACCATGGCATCGGCCTGTTCCCGCAGCATTTTCTCATCAATATTAACACGGAAGTTGTTCCAACTGCTCCAGCCCATAATGGGGGCTTTTACCTGGGCATGCAAGGTGCTGACAGACAGGATAAGTCCCGTTAAAAGACTTGCAGATAGTTTTAATCTGAACATAGGTTACGTAATGGATTTAAGGTGTATAATTTGGTTCGGCTAAAAATACAACCTGTGGCGTATAGTTATGACATCGCAAAAAAAAGCAATCGATATCATCGCAAAAAAAAGGGCGCTTGTCGCTTATTTTAACGTAATGGTCTATTCCGTTTCGGTACTTGGGTAAAGCTTACTAATTTGAGGGCTTAAACGAGGTATCACGTTCCAGATATTTTCTAACCATAAAAAATTAACCTTACACTCATGTCATCATTGGTCCTCAGTAGGAAATCTGTCATAACCCTTCGCTTTTTTGTTTTTATGGCAATGTTGTGTTTTTGCGCAATAGCTAACGCGCAAACGCAACGTACCATCAAAATAAGCGGTAAAGTCAGCGCGGCTGATGATGGGCAGCCAATTCGCCAGGTTACCATTACCATTGATAAAAAAGGGGTGGGCACATCTACCAATGCCTCAGGCGAGTTTTTGCTGTTTATACCGCTGACTAATTTGAATGATACTTTGCGCATCTCATGCATTGGTTATAAAACCCGTCAGCTGCCTGCCAATAGTTTGAAGGATGGCCAGCACCTTAATCTTTCCCTGGAAAAAAGTGCTACCGATTTAAAAGAGGTGACCATCACTTTTTATGATGCGCACAAAATACTGGCTAAGGCGTTGAGCCGTATTCCGGAAAACTATATCAATCATCCGCATATTTTGCGTGGGTTTTACCGGATGTATAGTTATACCGATACCATTCCGTTGCAACTATCAGAAGCGGTGTTTGATGTATATAACTTTGGCTATGCCGATAAACGCGCCGATGTTTTCAGGCTGATCAAAGCCCGTAACGCCAAGAACGATCGGGATATGGAGTTCTTAGAAGTTGGACAAAAACCCAACTCTATTTTTGCTGATGACGTGATCAATCACCTGTTCTCGGTAGGCTTTCTGAATGAAGAAGGTATTCAGCATCATGATTTTGAGGTACAGGGTGTGGTAGACTATCAAGGCTATCGTGCTTTTCAGATCAACTTTAAAGGAAAAAAAGGGGTAGAGGACGCCACTTATCACGGTAAGATCTATATAGATACAAAGAGTTATGCCTTCATTGGGTTTGATTATGGCTTAAATCTGTCGGCTGCCAATTACCTAGTTCCCGGTAGTCTGATAGCGCAGGCGCTTACCAAAAAGATGGCTTGCGATGTTACGGTAAAGCAAGATCATGTTGAGGTGAACTATCAGCAGGTGGGTAAATCATGGGTTCTGGCCAAGGTAAACACAGAGAACACGCTCGCTATAACAGATTCTGCGTCAAGCTTTCACCTTAAACCACATATCAGGTTTAATTACCAGGTAACTTCGGTTGATACGGTGGCCAAAGAAAGCCTGAGCGGTAAAATGGGCAGGTTTGAAAGTATTAACGAACATGATAGCAGCATCAGTTCATCATTCTGGAATGATTACAACATTCTGCTTTCTGACGAAAATGCCGAAGGGATTTTTCAGAAAATTAAAAAGATAAATACCGAGAGTAAGAAGACGTCGAAGTAAGCCCTATTGAAGGGTATGACGGGTTTGGGACCATAAGCATTCAAACACTTGTCAAATCCCTCCCGAGGGGAGGGGCGTGTAGGGCAAGTGTGACGGCAGGGAGGGGTTTAGCCACTTTGTTAAACCCCTCCCTACACCCTCCCGAGGGTAATAGCCCACAAAAAGGCAGTATTTTATTGACACCAAACGTTCCGCTGGAACGTGCTTTTATTTGTGCCATTTTTCTACCAACCAAACGTCCCTCCGGGACGAAAACGCAGCTTCGTTCCAGCGGAACGTCTCGTCGGTAGCATTATAGACGCTCGTTTTTCACGTTCCAGCGGAACGTTTGGTGAAATCTGCCTTTTGCTGGGCTATTACTCTCCCCAGGGAGGGAAATCGCACATTCCCGGCCCTCATCTTTAAAAGATCCACCAAATAAAAACGGGGCCGACAAATTTTGCCGGCCCCGTTTGTTGCTTATTTCATTAAAGAATTGGAAGCGAAAAACCTTTAGCTTCCCTTTTATAACGCTATTGTTTCCTTAAAAAGTATTGCCTTACAATAATAGTATCAATAGGCTTGTTGTTGAAGGTTGTGGCCAGTACCACGTTGCCATCTATCAGCCATTTATCATTATTGATCTTTTTGCCGCTAATGTGGCCTGATAGGGCTTTAACAGAAACAACATCGCAGCAAGGGCAAACGGTGTTATAGCTAGTGCGGCTTGTTACGTCGGCGTCGCCCAGTTCAAAATTATCAGCTGTGGTATTAATGTTAAAGTAAAGCCTGTTTTGGAGCCCGCAGGGGCTCACATAATTTTGCTGGTATAGAAAGGTAAGCAAACCAGGATTGAGCTGCGGACTGGTAGTAACATAGGCTACCGGGGTATCATAAAACGAGTATTGGCAGCCGGCAGTGGCGGGGCAATCTGTTAATGGGCCGTCTGCTTGTTCGGATTTTTTGCCACAGGCTGCCAGTTGTAATAAAAGTAAAAGCGCTAAGATTGATTTGGTGATGGGTTTCATAATGAATTGATTTACTATTTATTACGGGTGTTTATGCCGAAACGCTACACACTCGACAAGCATGACCGATTATTTTTTGCAGAGATTGAATGACGTAATAGTATTTCAAAAAAATAGCGATGTGTTGAAAACCCATCGCTATAACATTAATTGTTGATTTATGTGGTACTACTTATGGATAGCCTTCAGATACTTCACTTTGGCCCGGGCCGTTTCCAGTACAGACTCAGGGCAGTTATTACGCAAAATTTCGCTCACAATCAGGTCGCTGTAAAACTCACGTTGCACCTCGGCAAGTTTCAGTTTAAAAATGCGAGAGAGCGGTTCCAGCTTTTCTGCATTCAGCTGTTTGATGCCGCATTCAATACGGCTCAGGTGGGCGCGGTCAATCTCCAGCATCAGCGCCAGTGCGGTTTGTGACAGCCGTAATTTTTTACGGTTATGCTGAATAAATTCTCCAAATGATTGGAACGGGGTACGATTATGGTAACTCATTTACAAGCTATTATAGGGGATTCTGTGATGGCTCTTTTTTATCTTTTTCCGCTGGCAACTTAAATCTGTCGATCGCATTAAGTATCCCGATCAATTGCACAGCCATGAAGTGAGGTTGCGCAACTACGCAACAGAAAAAAAAATTAATTAACTAAAAGCGCACAGTAAATGGCGCTAAAATGGATGGAGAAGAAAAAAATCAGATCAGCAGCAGGCAGTGTTGCAGGTATGCAGGCCCGTTGAGCAGGGGTTTGTTTTTAAAAAGCGGATGCACATAAGCAACCCGTTTATGGATCGATGCGATGAATGATAGCAGCGAACATAGAAACAGTACAATAAAAGTAGGCTGCAGTTTTATTTCGCCCAGATATGGCATAGCCAGTTGCCGGTACTTAATAATACTCCAACTCATGTTGCGCACATAGCGCCCTAAATAGTGTTGGGATGAACTGGCTTGACTAGTAGAAATGTGGATGTGGCGGGTAGCGCCTTCGCCATAAAATGACCGCACAACCGGCATCAATGTCATAGTGCTTATTGCAAGCAGCAAAACAATAGCAGCCATGACGTTTCTAAAGCGAGACATTTTTAGTTTTAGCAGAGTTTTATCAACCACAAAGTTTGATACAGGATTTTTAAAGTCAAAACCCCGGATTATATATCAATCGAAAGGTAATAATAATTTAATGTGATTTCAAAATGTGGGAGGTGTGAATTAACTTTTGTACGACAAATGCAGTTTGAACAACAATGATGACACGGCGTTCGTCTCCTTTTTGCATCTTCCAAAAAATACCTACTTTTAAACACCTTATGGAAAATAAGAACAACCCTAAAACCATTAGGGCCTGGGCATTTTTTGACTGGGCCAACTCTGCTTATAACCTGGTAATTACCTCAACCATCTTTCCGGCTTATTATGTGGCGGTTACCAAAAACCCGGCTAATGGAGACCGGGTGAATTTCTTTGGGCACAGCTTTATCAATACGGCGCTTTCAAACTATGCTTATGCGTTTGCCTATTTGGTAATGGCATTGTTGCTGCCCATCCTGTCGTCAATTGCCGATTATCGGGGCAACAAGAAGAACTTTATGAAGGCCTTTACCTGGATGGGCGCCGCTGCCTGTATCTGCTTGTTTTGGTTCGATAAAAGTAATGTCTCTTTCGGCATCATCTGCTCGGCAGTAGCTGCTATTGGCTACAGTGGGGGCTTTGTATTTTATAACTCCTACCTGCCGCAAATTGCCACGGTAGATATGCAAGACAAGGTAAGTGCCAAAGGGTTTACTTATGGATACGTTGGCAGTGTGATTTTACAGATCATCTGCCTGGTATTTGTGCTACAACCTAAATGGTTTGGTATTAACGGTGGTACCGCAGCGCAAATCTCGTTCCTGCTGGTAGGGTTGTGGTGGGCCGGTTTTTCGCAAATTCCGTTCACGGTGCTGCCCAAGGGCGAGCCTAATGGCAAAGGCAATAAATACGGTATCCTGAAAGGTGGATTTATAGAACTGGGCCAGGTATGGAAGAAGGTGATGCACATGCCCTTGCTTAAGCGCTTTTTGCCGGCTTTCTTTTTCTACTCTATGGGGGTACAAACCATTATGCTGGTGGCTGCCGGTTTTGGTGCCAAGGTGCTGAACATGCCGACGAGCGGATTGATCGAGATTATCCTGATTATCCAGTTGGTGGCCATTGGCGGCGCTACGCTGATGTCATACCTGTCGGGCATTTTTGGTAATATCAAGGTTTTGGCGGGTGTTGTGGTTATTTGGATTGGCGCTTGCGTGGGTGCTTATTTTATTACTACTATACCACAATTTTATGGTTTGGCTATAGTTGTGGGGTTAATTATGGGGGGCATTCAGTCGCTTTCGCGCTCAACCTACTCTAAATATTTGCCGCAGGATATTCCGGATACGGCCTCTTATTTCAGCTTTTATGATGTGACCGAAAAACTGGCAATAGTAGGAGGGATGGCCAGTTTTGCCTTTATAGAGGAGTTTACCGGCAGCATGCGCAACTCTGCCCTGGCGCTGTGCGGCTTCTTTATCCTTGGCTTGCTTTTATTGATCTCTTTGCTGGCAACGGAGAAAAAACTGCGCAAAAATTCTGATTTTAGCGGCGTATAACACCAAAAGAAGACACAGATGAAGGTTGAGTTGTTTATTCCCTGTTTTATGGATCAGTTGTATCCGGATACAGCCATGAATACGGTTAAAGTGTTGGAGAAGGCCGGTTGTACAGTACATTACAACCCGGAGCAAACCTGTTGCGGGCAACCGGCATTTAACTCCGGTTTTTGGGACGATGCCAAAGAGATAGGCACTAAGTTTCTGAATGATTTTCCGGAAGAAAGTGTGATCGTTACTCCGTCAGCCTCCTGCACCGGCATGGTGCGTAACTACTATACAGACCTGTTTCTTAATACCATGTTGCACAACAAGTGTCGTACTATACAGGGCAACATCATAGAGCTTTCAGATTTCCTGATCAATATCCTCAAGTTTGATTACTTCGGCGCAGAGCTTGATGGCCGTGCTGTATTTCATGATAGCTGCGCCGGCCTGCGCGAATGCCACCTGCATGGCGAAGCCAAATTACTGTTAGAAAAAGTACATGGCTTGGAGTTGGTGCCCTTAAAAGGTAATGAAACCTGCTGCGGTTTTGGCGGCACCTTCGCCGTTAAGTTTGATGCCATATCAAGCGCCATGGCTCAGCAAAAAGTAGATAACGCGTTGGAGGCAGGAGCCGAATATATCATTAGTACAGATGCTTCATGCCTACTGCATTTGCAGGGGTATATTGATAAAAATCAGTTACCCATAAAATGCATGCACCTGGCCGATGTATTAGCGCACGGTTGGGGAAATGTGTAGAACTTATTGCCAGTTGTAGAAGGCCGTAAGTACCAGTGCGAGTGTTGCCAGGGCTGTTCCCATCCAGGTCCAGAATGGGATGTGGGTATGCGAGCGCACCTTTTCAAAATGATAAAAATCAGTTACCCATAAAATGCATGCACCTGGCCGATGTATTAGCGCACGGTTGGGGAAATGTGTAGAACTTATTGCCAGTTGTAGAAGGCCGTAAGTACCAGTGCGAGTGTTGCCAGGGCTGTTCCCATCCAGGTCCAGAATGGGATGTGGGTATGCGAGCGCACCTTTTCAAAAACTCTTTTTAGCGATCCACGCATGTCTTTGCGCCTGGTTGTCTGTTTGCAGTGGTTACAGAACGAGATCCCCGTTTTGCCCACCGGAAACACCGGAATACCCATTAGCGATATGTATTTCTGAAAGATATGCATGTCCATCGTATGCACGGTATCGCAATGCACACACCGCTCTTCGATAGGTTCAACAATTAACTTTACAGCTTTAATACCGTATAGGGTCATCGGCTAAATTTCTGTATATAAAACAAAAATGCGGCCAATAGCCGTACGCTGTTTTATTTAGTTTAAATAATTGGGTTCTTCTAGTGAATATACACAAAAAAATCAATTATCCAAGCAGAGAGTTAGTCGTCGTCTAAAGCTATGATAGTTAACGTTTAACCAATGCCAATTTGCGGATTAACATGGTATAACCCGTGCTAGTAACAGGCGGACCGTCATACGCGCCATAAACGTTGTCAGGTATCTTAAGTTCCAGTACAATGCTATTGTCGCTAATTGAGGTTACTTTAAATTGAGAGCCAGGATTTGAATTATAGTTAGGGTAATTATAATTTGCTCTCCAATTGGCGGGGTTGTTGGTAGAGGTATCTGATGCCCAGGTTTGGGTAAATAAGCTGCCGGAAGCGTTATAGGCGTAGGTTCCGGTTGCGATGCCGGTTTTAAGAAGACCATTCAAACGGTATGATTGGAATCTTCCGTCACCGGTAAACTCGGTATAGGATGTCACTCTCAGGTTCAATTTTGGCATGGTATCAATCTTAATCAGCAGGTCATTCTTATAGCTCTTGTCTATCACAAAATCTTCCTTCCAGGTGCCGATAATGTTAAATGTTGCAGTTTCGGGAGGAGTTGATGTTTCAATAGCGGATGACCCGGTAATGGCCAATGTTTGGGTTGAACTACCGTCTTTCTTGCAACCCCATAAAACAAGGACAGTTAGCAGCAACAACAGGAGGTTCTTCATAAAAGATGTGATAGTGGTATGATGACGAAGATAGGAGTTGATGATTAAATTAAAGTTAAGACTGGCAAGGTTGGGGGTGTTTAGGTCACAGACTTTGGGCTTCATTTAAGACTAAAGTTTGTCAATTCATGAGGTTTATAACCTCAATCCAAATCCCTATCTTTGCACCCGAATTGTAAGATCACTCCCGTAGGTGATCGACTAACAAAAAAACAAAATTTTGAACCCGGGACTTTTATCAAGTCCTTCTCCTTTGGAGATGGATTTAGGATGAGGCTCCAAATCATGTTTGTAAATGATTAACATTACACTCCCAGACGGTTCCGTTCGTCAGTACGACAAGGGAATCACTTCAATGCAAATCGCATTGTCAATTTCAGAAGGTTTAGCGCGCAATGTTTTGGCTGCCGAGGTAGACGGCCAGGTATGGGATGCAACACGCCCAATTGAGCAGGATTCGCACGTAAAACTGTTGACCTGGAACGATGCCGATGGTAAATCAACTTTTTGGCATTCATCAGCCCACTTACTGGCAGAGGCTTTGGAAGCCTTGTATCCGGGCACCAAGTTTGGTATCGGTCCGGCCATTGAAACAGGCTTCTACTACGATGTTGACTTTGGCGATGTAACTTTCTCGCAAGACGATTTCAAGAAAATTGAAGACAAAATGCTGGAGTTGGCCAAAACCAAGGCCGAGTACATCCGCAAACCGGTTAGCAAAGCCGATGCGCTTGATTATTTCACTGAAAAAGGCGATGAGTACAAGCTGGATCTGATTAAAGATCTGCCTGATGGCGCTATCACTTTCTATACCCAGGGTAACTTTACCGACTTGTGCCGCGGTCCGCACATTCCAAACACCGGCTTTATTAAAGCCGTGAAGTTGATGAACGTGGCTGGCGCTTACTGGCGCGGTGATGAAACCCGCAAACAGTTAACACGTATCTACGCGGTAACCTTCCCTAAAGCCAGCGAGTTGAGCGATTACCTGCACATGATCGAAGAAGCCAAAAAACGCGATCACCGTAAATTGGGTAAAGAGCTGGAACTGTTTACTTTTAGCGAAAAAGTGGGCATGGGCTTGCCATTGTGGTTGCCAAAAGGTGCCGCCCTGCGCGAGCGTCTGGTAAACTTTCTGCAGAAAGCACAGGTGAAGGCCGGCTACGAGCAGGTGATTACCCCGCATATTGGCCATAAAAACCTGTATGTAACATCTGGTCACTATGAGAAATATGGCAAAGACAGCTTCCAGCCGATAAAAACACCACAGGAGGGCGAAGAGTTCTTTCTGAAACCGATGAACTGTCCGCACCATTGCGAAATCTATAAATCAAAACCACGTTCATATAAAGACCTGCCAGTGCGTTTTGCCGAGTTTGGTACCGTATACCGTTATGAGCAAAGCGGCGAGCTGCATGGCTTAACCCGTGTGCGTGGCTTTACTCAGGATGATGCCCACTTATTCTGTCGCCCAGATCAGGTAAAAGACGAGTTTAAAAAGGTAATTGACCTGGTACTTTACGTGTTCGGTGCTTTAGGTTTTGACAACTTTACCGCACAGATATCACTGCGCGATCCTGAAAATAAAGCCAAATACATTGGTACTGACGAGAACTGGGATCTGGCCGAGAACGCTATTAAAGAAGCAGCTGCCGAAAAAGGTCTGCCAACCGTGGTAGAACTGGGCGAGGCCGCATTCTACGGCCCTAAGTTGGACTTTATGGTGAAGGATGCCCTGGGCCGCAAATGGCAATTGGGTACCATCCAGGTAGATTATAACCTGCCTGAACGCTTTGAGCTGGAGTATACCGGCAGCGACAATGCAAAGCACCGCCCGGTAATGATTCACCGTGCGCCGTTCGGCTCGCTGGAACGCTTTGTGGCGGTGTTGATTGAGCATTGTGCAGGCAATTTCCCGCTGTGGTTATCGCCAGAACAATTCATCATTTTGCCGATATCTGAAAAATATGAAGATTATGCAAAAAAAGTTTCAGATTCATTAAAAGATTCCGATATTTGCGGGCTAATTGACTTTAGGGATGAAAAAGTTGGGCGGAAAATCCGCGACGCCGAAGTCAAAAAGATACCATACATGCTGGTAGTAGGCGAGAAGGAAGAGGCTGAAGGCCAGGTTTCTATCCGCAAACACGGTCAGGGCGACTTGGGCAGCATGTCGGTAGATGAATTTAAACAACTGATAATAAAAGAAATAACAGTATAACTTGGCATTAAACAAACCTAATTTTACCCGTGGTCCACGGCCGCCTTTCAAAAAGAAAGAAGCCGAGCATAACATTAATCAGTTCATCCGTGCGCAGGAAGTGCGTTTGGTGGGCGAAAATATTGAGCAGGGTATTTACTCGCTCAGAGAAGCGTTGGCCATGGCTCAGGAGCAAGAGTTGGACCTGGTAGAGATCTCTCCAAACGCGGTTCCTCCTGTATGTCGTATCATAGACTATAACAAGTTTATCTACGAACAGAAGAAAAAGCTCAAAGAGATTAAAAGCAATGCCAAGCAAACGGTTATCAAAGAGATCCGCTTCGGACCGAATACTGATGATCATGACTTTGAATTTAAACTGAAGCATGCCATCAAATTTTTGGAAGCAGGCGAAAAGGTAAGGGCTTACGTACACTTTAAAGGCCGTGCCATTGTTTACAAAGAGCATGGCGAGATTTTGCTGTTGCGCTTTGCACAGGCTTTAGAAGAAGTTGGTAAAGTAGAGCAGTTGCCTAAACTGGAAGGTAAACGTATGTTCCTGACGGTTGCGCCTAAAGCAGCTAAGAAGTAATTGATTTAAAATAAAACGTAGCGATACGTCTTACACAAATAAATAGATAACTGATATGCCAAAAATGAAAACCAATTCCAGTGCAAAAAAGCGTTTTAAGCTTACTGGAACAGGTAAAATTGCAAGAAAGAACGCTTTCAAAAGCCACATCTTAACCAAGATGTCTACTAAACGTAAGCGTAACTTAACGCACACCAGCTTGGTGAGCGATGCCGACATGGGCAACGTTAAACGTATGCTTTGCATCGGTAAGTAATTAATTGTTTTATTAACCAGGCCTTCGGGTATTACAAGCTCCCTTAACAGGGCACCCACCGCCAAAAAAGAAAGAAAATGCCACGTTCAGTCAATGCAGTAGCTTCAAGACGCCGCCGCAAAAAAATCATGAACCTTGCCAAAGGTTACTATGGTTCACGCAGCAAGGTTTACACCATTGCTAAAAACACAGTAGAAAAAGGTTTACAATACGCTTACCGCGACCGTAAAACCAAGAAAAGAGAATTCCGCGCTCTGTGGATTCAGCGTATCAATGCCGGCGCACGCCAGCATGGTATCTCTTACTCACAATTGATGGGTAAACTGAATGCCAAAGAAATCGGCTTAAACCGTAAAGTTCTGGCTGATTTAGCTATGAACAACCCAGATGCTTTCAAAGCAGTTGTTGATGCGGTAAAATAAGCAGCTATTCTCTGCATAAAATAGAAACGGCCTCCTGAGTTTTCGGGAGGCCGTTTTGTTTTATAAACCAGGATTAAACGGATTTTTAGGATTCACAGGATTCAATTAACCACAAAGAGCATAGAGAAAAAGCACAGAGAAAACAGGGCATTGTTTGTGCTCCAATGTCATCCTGAACTTGTTTCGGGACCCCATATGATAAGCTTGTCCGGGTGTGATGTTGTCGGTTTCCCTGTCCCATGGGGTGCCGAAACAAGTTCGGCATGACGTGGTGGCGTTTAAAAACAGGTATCCTGTAAATCCCTCAAATTCCTTTAAATTATGGTGCCAAGCGAATATTCGGCTTCGGCACTTCCTTCATATCTTCACCAATATAAAAGCCCACGTGCGGCGGTTGGTTGTAGCCCACATTTTGCCAGGCAATAGAGTTACGGTACTGCGGATCATGCATCAGCGTGTAAATGCGGTGCTTGGTTGGAATGGTTGTGGTGTAAATACGCAGGTTCTGGTTATCCGCAGTGCGTTCTATCAGTTCCTCGCGCCAGTCGCCAAACAGATCGGCTACCAGGGCAGGGGTTGATTTTGATCCGTTGTTAGACAGGCAGCCCTCTGCCGTAAACACCCGGCCACGTTTGTATCGATCAATATGATTACCATCCAGCAAATCGCGCGTCAAATCGCCTTCCCACCAGATCAGGAAGTTGGTAGACGGTGGCATTGGTCCAATTTTATCGCCCTTAATGCTACGTAGCCCGCCCGAGCCACTCCACCAACACTCAGCACCCGGACTGGAGGCATCGATATTCTCTGCAACGCCCCTGCCAATATCTACCCCCATTGATCCTTCCCATAAAATTTTACCGTCTTTGGCGCTGTAAAGGGCCGCACCGGCGCCGGTCTCGTTAGTTTCATTCTCATGGATGCCGAATACTTCCAATCCGGGGATACTTGGATCCAGATCGCCCACGTGTAATGCATCGCCGTGGCGCAGGCCGGTAGTGTAAAGCCCTTTGCCGTTATCGTCCACACACATTGAACCGTAGATGATTTCGTCTTTACCGTCGCCATCAACGTCGGCTACGCTTAAGTTATGATTCCCTTGTGATGAAAAGTAGTTATTGCCATCCTTACTGTCAAACACCCAGCGCGAGGTGAGTTTACCGTTGCGGTAATCCCAGGCCGCCAATACCGTACGGCCATAATATCCACGGCACATTACCACACTTGGCAGTTTACCATCCAGGTATGCTACGCAGGCTAAAAAGCGGTCTACACGGTTCAGGTTGTCATCATTGCCGGCGTTTCCACCCCAACCGCCCCAGCCACCGGTAGGGTAGCGGCTTGGAATGTAATCTGTAGTGGCTAGGACCTGTCCGGTCTTGCCGTTAAAAACTGAGAAATACTCAGGACCCTCGCCAATTTTACCGCGATCGTTCACCCAATTTTTGCTGCCGTCGCCAATTACCTTGCCTTTGGCATCTTTCGTGCCGTCGGCAGTTTTGCAGGCAAACTCGGCAATGCCATCGCCGTCAAGGTCGGCCACCATAAACTGGGTATAATGTGCACCCTCGCGAATGTTTACGCCCAGGTTAATCTCCCACAAAAAAGTACCATCCAGTTTATAAGCCTGGAAAATCGGTGCGTCGGTCACCCCGTTAGACGGAGTGTCTCTGCTGCGGCCCACCATGTGCACAATCAGTTCGTACTCACCATCGCCATCCAGATCGCCTACCGATACATCGTTGGGTGTATAGCCCTGCGGCGTATGCAGGTGAATATTCATGTATTGTTGCACTGCTGCATTGGCGGGGAGGGTATAACCCTTACCGGCCGGTACTTCTTTGCCGTTTAATACCGCTTTAACTAGATAGGTGTTGGGCTTGGTCAGATCTGCTTTGGCATCAACAAAGTTGGTGCTTTCGGTTATCGGCTTGGCATTTAATTTTGCCGGCGCACTGTTTCCTGTGATACGATAAAGGTTAAAAGCGATAGCACTCGGCTCGGTGCCCAGCATGCGCCAGCCCACATAAACAGAATCGGCACCGGTGCGCATGGCCACTACGCCGCGATTTAGTTTCTCCATCATCCGCTGTGCTAACAGCGTTTGTGCGGTGAAGAAACTCAGGATAAAAAGAAAAGTATATTTCAATTTCATGATTGTTAGTTCTGGTTATTAAACGGCTAATTCTTATTCACTCATTCAAAAGTCCCTCACACACTCATTAAAAGAATTAAGGTTCCAGTATTTTAATGCTTGGGTCGCGCGGTTTTTCTTTATAATAAGTGGTCCAGGTTATTTTGAACACCACTACGCCGTCTTTAGGCAATACATGCGGCTTTTCTAATAAGAGCTCACGTTCTTCCTGTTCCCATGACATACGCTCGGTGGAGCCTAGTAGCTTGACAGTGCCAATGATGCGGCCATTAATGGCGGTGTGCAACGCTTTAATACGCATATCACCCTGCGGTACATCCATCAGGAAAACGTACAGAGCCGTGTCCGACTCTGCGAAACGTACATCGTGCCAGGTGTAGCCGTTCGCAGTGGTAGTGGCCGGGGCGGGTGCTGCATTATCCGCATTCCGAAACCTGCCGGTCATCTCCACCAAAACTTCGGGTTTAAATGTAGATGGATGTACATTGCGGACAGACTCGCTGTTGACCTTCAGCCAATCGGTCATTTGTTGCTCCTGCTCTGCGGTAAGTTTCACGCTGCCCTGCTGGCTAACGGTATTGACCAACTGCTGTACCGCGGTTTTAGCGGCGTCCTGAGCGTGTGCCATGGTAGTAAATAGCGCACAACATGGCAGGAGCCATAAAAAAGGTTTAAAATTCATCTTAAAAGGTTTTTGCGGTTGGATTACCGCACATTGGTTTGATTCAGCATGAATTTAGCGAATAACGGGTTTGCTGGGTGGAGCTAATCAAAAAGTTACATTCTTTTTGGTGAGTAGTGAGTTGTGAGTAGTGAATAGTGAGTGGTTGATTGATGTGGGTGGTGATGACGAGTGGTGTCTTAATTAACAAAGAAAACTTATTTTTAACGGGTAAACTGTTTACATCATCTGCCTATGTCTGTACAGCCAACTCCTGCACATCGTATCTGGTCTATTATCGGCGGCTCGCTGGGTAATCTGGTGGAGTGGTATGATTGGTATGCTTACACCGCCTTTTCGCTTTATTTTGCCGATGCTTTTTTCCCTAAGGGCGATGCCACGGCCAAGCTGATCAACACTGCACTGGTATTTGCGTTAGGTTTTTTAATGCGACCGATAGGCGGTTGGTTAATGGGGACTTATGCCGATAGAAAAGGCCGCAAAGCCGCGCTCACTTTATCTGTACTGTTGATGAGTTTAGGATCATTAATGATTGCCGTTGTGCCAGGATACAGCAGTATTGGCGTCGCTGCGCCCATCGTTTTACTATTCGCCCGTGTGATACAAGGACTAAGCGTAGGCGGCGAATACGGCACCAGCGCTACTTACCTGAGCGAGATGGCCGTAAAGAAACATCGTGGATTTTACTCCAGTTTTCAATACGTTACGCTGATTATGGGGCAACTGGTGGCCCTGGGCGTATTGGTGCTGTTGCAACGCGTTTTTCTGACCGAAGCTCAACTGCATGCCTGGGGCTGGCGCATTCCGTTTGCGGTAGGCGCGGTGCTGGCCGTAACGGTGATGTATTTACGCCGAAGTTTGCAGGAGTCGGTTGATTTGAAAAAGCAGGGAAGCGAACAACGCGGTACGTTAAAAGCGCTGGCACAGCACCCTAAAGCTACGTTGCTGGTTGTGGGTTTAACGCTGGGCGGCACTGTTGCATTCTACACGTTTACCACTTACATGCAAAAATTCCTGGTCAATACGTCGGGTTTTAGTAAGGGTGACGCTACGCTGATATCAACCTTAACTTCGGTGCTGTTTATGCTGCTGCAGCCTGCGTTTGGCTGGTTATCCGATAGGATCGGTCGCAAGCCACTGCTCATCGGTTTTGGTTTGCTGGGCACCTTGGGCACAGTGCCCATTATGACGGGCATAGCATCGACACACAGCTTTTGGCCTGCTTTCTGTTTGCTGATGCTGGCATTGGTTATTGTTAGTGGCTATACTTCTATCAACGCGGTGGTTAAGGCCGAGTTGTTTCCGGCTCATGTGCGTGCGCTGGGCGTAGGCTTTCCGTATGCTATTGCGGTGTCTATATTTGGTGGTACGGCAGAGTATATTGGCTTATCATTTAAGCAAAACCACCACGAAAGTTGGTTTTACTGGTACGTAACCGGATGTATTGCGGTATCACTGCTGGTGTATGTGTTTATGAGCGATACGAAGAAGTATTCGAAGATTGGGGATTGAAGGGGAGCGTCATCACGTCATTGCGAGGAACGAAGCAATCTCTGTAAATGCAAAGCGGCATGCATGTCCGAATGTCCAGTGCAGAGATTGCTTCGTTCCTTACAGCAATGACATGGTAGATATTTAATTAAGTACCTTCTCGCTATCTTTTACATCATAAACCGGTTTTCCGCCATTCACCGTTTTCACATCAGAAAAAGAAACATTCTCTGCATCTTTTACAGAAACCTTGGCGTTATCTGCCAGTTTGATGCCTCCGAAGACTGCGTCCTTGAGTTTATGCTGCGGATCTTTAAATCCGTTGATATCAATGGCCGGTTCTTTGCCTGATGCGCCGGTTAGATCAATGTTCTTAAAAGTGAAATTCTCGAATGTCGGCAACACCGGTGCAGCGGCGCCATCGTTATTGTAATTTACTGCCGAGAAGATGGTGATTTGCTGCAGGGCGCAATCCATTACGGTTACATCTTTTACATAACCTCCGCGGTCTTTAGTGCCCTTAATCTGCATACCATGCAGCAGCGGACCGGCTTTGCAGTCTCTCACCAGCACACCGCTCACCCCGCCAGACATTTCGCTGCCGATAGAGATGCCGTGGCCCTTCACAAAATCGCAATCGGTAATGCGCACGTTTCTGGTTGGTTTGCCAATAGTGTAGCCTTCGGGGTTTTTGCCCGATTTGATAGCGATGCAATCATCACCGGTAGAAAAAGTACAATTGAAAATATAGCTATCGTCAGATGAGTCAGGATCGAGACCGTCGCCGTTATGGGCGGTGCTTACAATGTTCAGATCATGACAGGTAACGCCTTTACTGTAGATGTAATGGATGGTCCAGCAAGGAGAGTTTTCAATGTTGAGGCCTTGTAGTTCCACATCCTTACAGTTCATCAAACAAAATAGTCTGCCGCGACCGCGTAAGCCGGCTTTGTCAATCATCTCCTTAGCCAGTGGGGTGCCGCCGCCACGAATGGTGCCCTCGCCGCGGATAGAGAGTTGCTCCACAGCGTAACCGCCGTTGTGGTTCATTACCCCGGCATTGATCAAACTGGCATAGGTTTTCATCTCCCAGCCTTCAAAACGGTTGTTGTAAAAAGGCAGGTAGTCGGCCTCATGAGTGCTGCCTTTCAGTACACCGCCTTTGGCCACCTCTAAGGTCATGTGGCTTTTCAAGTATAAGGCGCCGCTCAAAAAAGTGCCAGCGGGGATAAGCACAGTACCGCCTGCTGGGCATTCATCTATCGCTTTCTGGATGGCTTTGGTATTCAGGGTAGCGTCATCGCCCTTGGCGCCGAAATTTACTACGTTTAATGTTTTGCCCTGTTGCAGAGTGCTAAATTTAGCAGTTGTACCTGCGGCGGATAATTTGCCTCCTTTGCTTTCGGCCTTAACAGCGCAAGTATAGCTTGCCGATGGTTTAAGGCCGGTAAAACGGTAATTGCACCTTGAGGTTACAGCAATGTCTTTACCGTTTAACAGCACATGGTAGCGGGTGATGTTGCTGTAGTTATCTGGCTTATCCCACACTATGGCTGCGCCACCGGCAGAAACGGTGCCAGGGGCAACAACCGGAGCAGAAGGTTTATCAGCATCAGCAAACGCAAAAAGGCTGGCCTGGCATAAGCCGGCAAAAAGTAGTATCAGTTTTTTCATCTCGGTTTAAGGCCCTAACCTTCCGGAGCATTTTACTGTTACGGCAGGTTGGGATTATTTGGTTCAGGACGAAGATAATGATACCAATTTATCCCACCATCCTGTTGCATGGGGCTGTTTTTAGGCAGGTTTCCACACTTTGAAGGCCGTGTCATCCTGGTTAGGTTCGCGCAAAACAATAGATATATTTTCTGTACGGTCGGGAAAATGTTGCTCAACCAGCGCTTTAATTTCAGATTTAAGTGCATCAATATCGCGGGTGGTCATGTTGTCATCCAGCTCAAGCAGCACTTGTCCCATCAGGCATCTTACACGCTGAGCGCAACTGGCATGTTCGCGCAGCATATCACTTACCCGGGCATTAAAGGTTTCGGGCTTTTCAGGCAGCGGCGAGTGCTGCTCATGTTCTTTATACCACTGGCGGGTGCGGGCTTCGGCGTCGTTCATTTCCTGCCGTTCGCCGTGTAAAAGGTCTGTACGGGGCTGGTCGTTCCAATCATCTAGCGGTTTCATAACAATTCTCATTTAAGTTTAAATAGCAGAACTGCGGGCTGGTTTCAGGATGAATGTTGTTATTAGAACAAAACGTTTTAAATACCGGTTTTATGTTTTTTATTATTTAGAAATTTTTTGACGTAAGAGTAAGGGGTGGAAATAGTAAAGGTTTAGAAAGTTTTTATCTTTTGATTTGAGACTTTATCAAAGCAGAAAGAAAGTAAAGGAAAGTAAAGAAAAAAAATAAAAAGTAATGTTTGTGTTGGAAAATTATAAATGTTGCTTAACTTGGGTCTACAATTATAAACCCAGGGCTATGGAAAAGCCTCATCTTGACCTAAATTCTATTGTTTACAGGATTGCCATGCACAGCGATGAGCAGGCATACCGGCTTTTGTTTGACCAGTTGTACAACCGGCTCAAATGCTTTGCTGCGTCTATCCTGAAATCAAAAGAGTTGGGTGAGGAAATAGCCTGCGATACTCTTTTTTCCCTCTGGAGCAATCGTACTAAGCTCACCGCTATTAGTAATGTAAAGGTTTACGCCTATGTTATCGCCAAAAACAAAGCGCTAAACGAGCTGAAGAAAATTTCGGGTAGCCGCGTATCACTTTCGGATGATATCGATGTAGACATCAGTTTCCATAACCTTACCCCCGAGCAGGTTTTAATAAACGAAGAACTCAAAAAAACCATAGAGCAGGTAGTTAACAACCTGCCGCCACGCTGCAAGCTGGTTTTTCAGTTGGTGAAAGAAGATAACCTGAGCTACAAAGAAGTAGCCGAAATCCTCGATATCTCCGTAAAAACAGTAGATGCGCAGCTGGTTACCGCTGTTAAGCGCATCGCCGCGGTGGTAAAAAAGGAGTACAATCTTATCCGCTAAACTACCTTAATCAAAGCATTATTGTTGTTTACTTTATTTTATACTTTTATCAAATAAAGCAAACCTTGTATGTCACGATTATTGGCCATCAGGCAGCAACAAAACCTAACCCAGGAAGAATTATGTGAAAGATCGGGCATTTCCGTGCGTACTATCCAACGTATTGAGGCGGGCACCCAGCCTCAGGGATTTACGTTAAAGGCATTGGCTAAAGCATTAGGGATTTCCGAAAGTGAGTTGGTTGGCAAACAAGAAACCCCCACTATTGCAGATACAAAATGGATGAAGCTGATCAATTTTTCGGCCTTGCCGTTCATGTTTCTCCCGCCTTTAAATATTGCTGCTCCGTTGCTCATTATGTTTTTGAAAAAGGAATTTAATCCGGTGACGAAAAGGCTGGTAACTATACAGATCTTATGGACACTGTTGGCCGCTGTATTATGTTTGATGGTGGTGATACTGAATGACTGGTTTGCCATCAGAAGTAAATATATGGTACTGATTCCTGTGGTATGGTTGGCGGTCAATATCTTTATTATCCTTCGCAATGCTGTTTCAATAGCCCAAAATCAAACGCTGCGGGTGGATCTGAGTTTTAGCCTGATATAGGCCTGGCGCGCTATTGGCGGGCCGTTGTCACGTTTTTGGCGGCTTGGAAATCATCCTTGTTTTTAAAGATTTATTTTTCTTTGGATCATTAAAATCAACCAAATGATCAAGATCAACACCATTAGAATTGCCCTGTTATTAACGCTGAGTTTAAGCTTGACTTTGCATGCATCTGCACAAAAGAAAGTCCCTGTTATAGCAGCCACCAGCAGCCAATCTATGATCTATGACGGAATGATAAAAATGCCATGGGCGTTAGACCCCAAGGTAAAACGCGATGTTTATTATGTAAACGTTCCGCACCGTAAAAACAAGATCTCACTCGTTACAGATCAAGGCAAGGTCAGCTTTAATACTACCTACGGTAATGATTACGATCTGGTGGTGGTGCTTAACAGTAAAGATAGCTGCCATGTACGCATCAGCGCCAAAGATGATCCCGCAACCAAAGCCTTGTTGCCCGGCGGGTCATTTCCAGATACTATCCCGTTTACATTAAGAGGATCGAGGATTTATTTACAAGGGCTGCTTAATGGGAGAGATACGGTGAGTATACAGTTTGATACAGGCGCTGGTATGGCCTGCGTAAGTAAAGCATCGTCTGAAAGGTTAAACCTTGCTTTCGGTGGCAAAACCGTTTTGAGTAATTCACAAGGAGTTAATGAGGTGCGTAAAAGCGCCAATAATAATCTAACTATTGGTCATCTTAATTTTAAAGGAATCTCATTGATTGAAACAGGCAATATGCAGCCCGGAGAAGATCTGATTATCGGTTATAATTTTTTACGCCATAAGATTATTGAAATTGATTATGACAAGCAATTGTTTATTGTGCACGATAAGTTACCCGCTCATGCAAAAACCTACAGCAAACAACCACTGATTAACAGGCTGAGTCTGAAAACGCGTATAGTGCAAAATGGGAAAAAGTATGCATTTTGGGTTGGTATGGATACCGGGCGCGACGGTACCATGCTGATAGGGCAGGAGTTTACAGAACAACCCGGCGTGTGGAATAACCTTAAAGAACTGACCATGCTGAACGGACGCAAGATTATCAGGCTCGATGCCACCGTTGGGGGCGTAACGTTTAAAGACATTGTAACCAACGCTGCAGACCCAACAAAGCCCGCAGCCCGCAAAACCGGAACCTACTTTGGCAATGTGATCCTTAATCATTTCAACTGGATTATAGATAATATTAACGGCTACATTTATCTGAAACCCAACGGCCGCATTAATGAGCCTTACTCTAATTTTAGTAGCTATGAAACTGAAATGAAGAAAATAAAACAGCAATGATGGGTGGTCTAACTGGCCACTAAAACGCCCGATGCCTGGGCTGATTTGTCTTTTCTAAATTTTTTTCATTTTCTTATAGGGAATTCCCTTCCCGCGCTTGTCCTACTTTCAGAAACCCAATTAAACCGGCTCCCGACGCCTTTTTATTTACTATGTCTGAAAACAGGATATTGGAATTGCTGGCCCGTAAAATGGCCAATGAGGCAACCGAAGACGAGTTGAGCGAATTGCAATATTTGCTCAACATGTATCCTGATGGGCTTTATTACGAGGAGATCTTTAATCAGCTTTGGGTAAAACATCACGATGCTGATGCCGACGCACAACTGGATGCCGCTTACCTGCTGCACCGTATCAAACACCCGGAAGCTTTCCAATCTGATGAAGAAGAGGAAGAAATAACGGCAGATGCATCGCCGCGTGGCTACAAACGGATGCTGATGCTGGCATCTGTATTTCTGTGTGTGTTGCTGCTGGGTGGTTTAACCTGGTACGGCTTTTATGGCCGGGAGCAAACGGTTGGCTCTACAGAAATTTTTGCCGGCAAGGGCATCCGCAAGAGAGTTACTTTGCCCGATGGTACCAAGGTTTGGCTAAACTGCAATAGTCGTTTAAGTTTTAATGACGATCTGAAGACTGGCGCCAGCCGCATTGTGCATCTGGAAGGGGAGGCCTTTTTTGATGTTACCAAGAACAAGCATCGCCCATTCATTATCTACACTAAAAAATTCTCTATCAAAGTACTGGGTACGGCCTTCAATGTAAAAGCTTACCCTGGTGAGAAACATACGGAAGCCACGCTGATCCGTGGCCTGATAGAATTGACCGTGGCCGATGCCCAAAAGCAAAAAATCCTACTGAGACCGAACGAGAAATTTACGCTGACCGATACGCACACAGGCTCTATTTTTCCTGATACTGCGCATACCCGCAACCTGTCTATCGAGGGGGTAAAGCCGGTTGAAATTCACAGTCAGAAATACATCGAAGAAACATCATGGGTAGATAACAAGCTCATCTTCAAAAATGAGTCGTTTGAAGAGTTGCTGCCCAAACTGGAACGCTGGTATAACGTTAGCATCAGCGTGCAAAATACAAAACTGGACAGCTGCCACTTTACCGGCGTTTTCCAGGATGAAAGCCTAGACCAGGCGCTACAGGCACTCCAATTAATTAAACCATTTAAATACGAGAAAAACTATGACGAAGTGACGATTAAATAACGTGCAAAAAAAGTAAGCGGAAAGTGGGTCCAAGCACCTTCCGCCGAAAATCTGCAATTTTTTTGGCCGGGGATGAGAGTCCCCTTTAACAGATTGTTTAACTAAATAAACCCTTAAAGCTATGAAAAAAAATATACTTCATAGTAATGGCACCGGCATTTTTCGATTCAAAAAAATTATCCTGATGATTAAGTGTGTATTCATTCTCACTTTCCTTTTCTGTCTTCGTGTCTCGGCTAGTTCTTATTCGCAAAACATAAGAGTTACCATGGATGTGAAAAATATGGGGCTGAAAAAGACACTGTCGATGCTGGAGAAAAAGAGCAATGTACGCGTGCTTTACAGCGAGGAAAACCTGCCAGACGCGGTTCAGGTAACCATGGACGTAAAAGACATGGCCCTGCCTGATGTTTTGAAAGAGATACTGAAAAACACCGAATTAAAAAGCCAGATACTGGATAACGGCCTGGTAGTTATTGTACCCAAAGGCACCGAGGTGAAAGATCTTCGTGTACGCGGACGGGTAATTGACGACAAAGGCTCACCACTGCCTGGCGTATCCGTTAGGGTAGAAGGAACCCAGTTTGGCACCACTACAGACGCCAATGGTAACTATCAGCTTACCGTGCAAAACGGCGCAAAACTGACATTCTCATTCCTTGGTTATGCTAACCAAACCATTACCGTTGGCAATCAGGATCAAACCATTAACGTAACACTGAAAGAAACTCAGGGTGGCAAACAGCTGAACGAGATTGTGGTAGTTGGTTACGGTACCCAAAGCAAACGCGCGGTAACCGGTTCAATCGCCTCAGTTAAGTATGATAACTTTAAAGACCGCTCTAACAGCAACGTTACCCAATCGCTGGCCGGTCAGTTGCCGGGTGTAAGCATTACCCAGGCACAAGGTGCGCCGGGCTCGTTGCCTATCATCAAAATTCGTGGTACCAGTTCAATTACCGCAGGCACCAACCCGCTGTATGTGGTAGATGGTTTACCGCTGGAAAACTTTAACCTTAACTACATCAACCCGCAAGATATCGAGTCGGTTGACGTGTTGAAAGATGCTTCATCAACCGCCATCTACGGTTCGCGCGGTGCTAACGGTGTTGTTATCGTAACCACTAAGCTGGGTAAAGTGGGCCAAACCAACGTAAACGCTACGGTTGAGTACGGCGTGCAGGATGTTACCCGTCGCGTTAAAATGATGGATGCGCAGCAGTATATTCAATACTATGTTGATGCACACAATAATGCATGGGTGGCTTCTGGTCCTGGTCGTTTGGCTACAGACCCTAACAGCGTGCGTACCTCGGCCTATAAAATCCCTGATGATTTTACCACCAATCCGGGCCAGTTTGGCGCCGGTACTGATTGGCAAAGCGTAATGTTCCGCTCGGCGCCATTGCAAAACGCACAGCTTTCGGTGTCTGGCGGCACAGAGAAAACTCAGTTTATGTTTTCTGGTGGTTTCCTGAACCAAACTGCGGTGCTGGATGCCAACTACTACAAACGCCTGTCGCTGCGCAGCAACATCAAGCATAAAATTTCAGATCATTTTACCATTGGTAGCAACCTGGCCTTTACCGGTATTTTTGACCGTACAGATGGTACTGCAGGTAAGAGCGACGTAGTGAGCTTGGGCTTACAGAGCGATCCGTTCCTGCCGGTTTATACCGAAACAGGTAGTCTGGGTTTCCGCGATCCGGCGTCAGTTTGGTATCGTTTCCTGCCTTACTCAGATATTATTGAGTGGCACCCATACTCGCTTACCCGCCAGATTGACGAGAAAAATAAATCATTCAACACGCTGGCTACCGGTTACCTGGAATATAAAATTATTGACGGCCTGAAAGCCAGAACCAGCATCAACGCCAACCTGTATAACAATACTTTTAACTCTTATGCCAACGCTGGTCAGGCTTATGGTTATTCGGCTGTATTACCGGCACAGGGTGTAGTTAGAAATGCTTACTCGCTAAACTGGTTGAGTGAGAACACGCTGACTTACGATAAAACCTTCGGCAAGCACACACTGAACGTATTGCTGGGTTATACCGCCCAACATCAGCGCGATGAGGCCAGTAACCTTACCTCAAACAACTTCCCTAATGATTTGGTGCACACGCTAAACGCGGGTACTGTTAGCTCGGGCAGTTCTACCGCTTCAGAATGGTCAATGGTATCATTCCTGGGCAGGGTGAATTATAACTACATGAACAGGTATTTCCTGTCGGCCGCCGTTCGTCGTGATGGTAGCTCGCGCTTCGGCCCGAACAGTAAATGGGGTTACTTCCCGTCAGCATCAGCCGGCTGGTTGATCTCTGATGAGGACTTTATGAAAGATCAGCAATTTGTATCAAACCTTAAACTACGTGCCAGCTATGGTTTGGCCGGTAACAACCAGATCCCTAACTATGGTCCGGTGAGTTTGCTGGGTGCATCTAACTATGTATCAGGCGGCACATTGGCCAGCGGTTTGAATGTGGTTAACCTGCCTAACGATGGCCTGCGCTGGGAAAAAACAGCACAGTTTAACCTAGGTGTTGATATAGGCTTACTGCAAAATCGCATCAACTTAACGGCAGAGTTCTACAACTCGGTAACTAAAGACTTGCTGCTGAACGTACCTGTGCCAGATATTACCGGTTTCTCAACCTTACTAACCAATATTGGTAAAGTACGCAACCGTGGTTTTGAGTTCAGCTTATCCAGCCGCAACCTGGTGGGCGATTTTAAATGGACAACAGATTTTAACCTGTCGCTTAACCGCAACAAAGTGTTGCAGCTAGGTCCGGGCAATGCGCCGCTGTTGTTTACAGATTTTGTGGTACAGGTTAAAACAGAAGTTGGCCAGCCGGTATCAAACTTCTATGGCTATGTATTTGATGGCGTGTATAAAAATCAGGCACAAATTGACGCTACGCCACACGTAGCCGGTACTACTCCTGGCGAGCCAATTGTACGTGATGTTAACGGCGATGGTAAAATTGACGCTAAAGATCAAACTACCATTGGCAATGCACAAGCCAAATTCGGTTCGGCTATCACCAATACTTTTAGCTTTAAAGGCTTTGATCTGGGCATTATGGTGCAAGGCTCATTCGGCGGACAGATCACTAACCAGTTAACCCGTTATTTGGGCATCTGGAACGGTGGTCGTAATGCTTATGCCGATGTTGCCAATTACTGGCGCTCAGAGTCCAACCCAGGCGATGGTATTCACTTTAAACCATCTATCAACCCAACCGCTATGGAGCAGGCTTTCTCTACCTATTGGGTAGAAAGCGCTACCTGGGTTCGCTTAAAAAATATCAGGCTGGGCTATACCTTGCCGCAAACCTGGGTTAAACATACCCCGGCTAAAGGCATCAGGGTATATGTAAACGCAGAGAACGTGCATCTGTGGAGCAAATACAAAAACTTCGACCCGGAAAACACCACATACCCTGCAACCACGCCATCTACCAGCGGTAACCCGTCTGGCGCGTTCTACGGGGTTGACTATGGTTCATATCCGGTGCCGCGCATCATCACATTTGGAGCTAAAGTTGATTTTTAATTGCTAACGGAAGATGAAAATGAAAAATTTTAAAAACATATTGGCTCTTACCCTGGTGTGTGTAATGGCCTGCAGCTGCAAAAAGTTTTTAGACCTTTCGCCTGTATCAAACGCTAACGCCAACAACTTTTATAAAACCAAGGCCGATTTTGAGGTGGCCATCAACTCTGCATACGCTACCTTATATACCATCTATGCACCAGAAGAAGCAGCTTCATACGGCGAACTTCGTTCTGATGATGCCACCATTGGTTCGGTAGCAGGTGCGCAGGCAGATAAATGGGCCATCAGAGATTATACCGTCAGCGCGTCTAACACGCTGATCTATCAGTACTGGCAGGAGTATTACAAGTCCATGTTTACTATTAATAACATCCTTGATCAGATCCAAACTGCCGGTCTTGACCCTGCTTACACCGCACGTGTACAAGGCGAAATGATGTTTCTTCGCGGTCTGTACTATTACAACATGGTACAGCTTTGGGGCGGTATCCCGCTGGTAACAAAGGTGGTTTCTGCGGATGAAGCTTACAAAATTATGCGTTCATCAGAAGCTGATACTTACAAACAGATTGTAGCAGACCTGAAGTTTGCCGTTGCTAACCTGCCGCTGGCTAATGCAGTGCCTGCTGTCGGTCGTGCTTCAAAAGGCGCTGCTGAGACGGTGTTGGGCAAAGTTTACCTGAGCCTGGGCGATAAAACATCAGCCACTACCGTGCTGATGGATGTTTACAACAGTAACCAATATGGCCTGTTGACAAGCTATGCATCATTGTGGGGCGCAACTGTAAAAAACACTAAAGAATCGGTTTTTGAAATTCAGTACCTGGGTGGCTCTGCCAGTAACCCATACAGCCCGTACTGGACAGCCTTTGCACCGGTTACCAACGGTGTAATTACCAAATATGGCGGCGGTATTAACCAGGTAACTGATGATCTGTATAACGAGTATGAAAGTGGCGACCCACGTCGCGATGCATCTATCGAACTGGGTTATAACGATGCCAAAGGAAACTTTGTGGCCATCAAATTCCCTAAAAAATGGGAAGATCGCACAGCGCCATCCAGCGGCACACAAGAGCTGAGCAATAACAACTTTATGGTACTACGCTACGCTGATGTACTGCTGCTGTTAACCGAAGCCACCGGCGATCCGCAATATATGAACCAGGTGCGTGGCCGTGCGGGTGTACCTGCTTATGGTACTGCTGGTTACCCTTCGGCAAAATATGGTACATTAGCTTTGGCGCTGGAGCATGAGCGTAGGGTAGAGCTGGCACTGGAGTTTCACCGTTGGTTTGACTTGAAGCGTACTGGTCGTTTAGTAACGGTACTTTCTGCCAAAGGAAAAGCCATCAATCAGAATAATCAGTTTTTCCCTATCCCGCAATATGTAATTACACAGAACAGCGCTATTACGCAAAACAACGGATATAATTAACCAGGCAATTATGATCAATTGCGTATTCTATTCATTTCTTAATCTTGGTTTAAAGGGCCTGGTACCACTAAAAATTGTTCTATTAAAATGATGAAATGGTTATTAGCGGCTGCACTGGCGGCGAGCGCTGGTGCAGCATCAGGCCAAATTCCAGATAGTTTGGGTGGCTACGCAAAACAGATCAGACAACATATTTATGCCGACTACAAAGGCATGTTCAGGCCCGCTGGCGGGGCGCTGCATTACCCGTACATTACACCGGGAAGCAGCGCCTATGCCAACGACCTGTGGGACTGGGACTCATGGCTAAGCAACATAGCCCTGCGCCAGATCCTGGCCGATACCGGCACCGAAAAAGACAGCAAAGAAGCCGAGCAATATGAGCAAGGCTGTGTTCTCAATTTCTTAGACTATACCCATTTTGATGGTTATATGCCTATCCTGGTGGCCAAAAAATCAGACCCGGCCAAAATGCGTCCGGCTGATATTTACCACACCAATATGCACAAGCCGGTTATTGCGCAGCATGCGGCCTTTTTAACCCGTGTTAATGGCGGCAATGCCGAGTGGCTGCGCGAAAAGTTTGCCCTGATGCAGGCCTTTATCAATAACTACGAGAGCCATCATCGCAACAAGGCAACAGGGTTGTACTACTGGCAGGATGATTTGGCGATAGGGGTAGACAATGATCCGGCGACGTTCTTCCGTCCAAATGGTAGTTCAGCTTCTATCTTCCTGAATTGCCTGATGTATAAAGAGCTGCAGGCCATGGTTTACCTGGCGCAAAGATTGAACCTGACAGACATTGCCATCGAGTACCAGCATAATGCCGATGACCTTAAAGAGGCTATCCAAAAGAATTGCTGGGATGAAAAAGATGGTTGTTTCTACTCTGTCGATCTGAATTTGAGGCCGATTACCAATCAGCCTACCATCATCTTCGGCCAAAGCATGATACTGCACAGCGGAATGCCCCGCACTTATGACGGCCTGATTCAGCGTATTGGTAGCTGGCCGGGCTTTCTGGCCTTGTGGGCCGGTGTGGCTACGCCAGAGCAGGCTAAACGCATTGTAAATGAAAACCTGCTGGATAAACGCACTTTTAATGCCGCTTACGGAGTACGCACCCTCTCTAAGCTGGAAAAAATGTACAGCGTTCGTGCCAGCAATAACCCATCTAACTGGCAGGGGCCAATTTGGGGCATCTCCAATTATCTGGTCTTCCGCGGACTGGTTAAATATGGTTTCAATACCGAAGCCCGCGATCTGGCTGGCAAAACCATCGCCCTGTTTGGTAAAGATTACCAGCAAAACGGCGCCCTGCATGAGTATTATGAGCCTGATACTGGTCAGCCTATCCTTAATAAAGGGTTCCAAAACTGGAATTACCTGGTATTAAATATGATTGACTGGATGGAGAAGGGCAAACAGGTAGAAGAATTTTAAAGATAATGATTTATAGAAATCGTTAGTTGCAGGGCCCGCAGTGATGCGGGCCTTTGCTTTTGATGGGTAGGTGGTAGTAACAAAACGGCGACAACAAGCTGAAAATGGAAAAATTGCCCGACCCATTTATTTCAAAATATGCATCTTAGTCGAAGTTTAAATTTACCCCCAATCAATGAGAAGTACCGCTTGTTCAATATTATTGCTCTGTGCTGTTACCCAGGGCGTATTCGCTCAAACCACTGATAAAGCCAAAGCCGATAGCCTTAAGAAGCTAGGTAATAATGACAGAGAAGCGTCGATGCGACAGTTGAATATTAAATCAATCCGCCGTGCACCTGATTCCATCTTAAAAAAGAATGTAGATAAAGATGGCCTGTACGGTCCCATCCCTGACGCGCTAACCTTAACTAACGGCAAAAAGGTAACCACCGCAGCCATGTGGTGGAAACAACGCCGGCCTGAACTGGTAGAGTATTTTGATAGGGAGATTTACGGCCGTGTGCCTGCCAATACCCCAAAAGTAACCTGGAAGGTAGCCAATACCGAGCAAACCACGCATGGTGGTGTGCCGGTGATTGTTAAAACGATGGTTGGTCATGTAGATAACTCCAGCTACCCAAGTATCAACGTAGATATTCAGATGATTTTGACCATACCGGCCAATGCCAAAAAGCCTGTACCGGTAATGATGGAGTTAACTTTCCCTGAAGATTATAAGCAATTAGATCAAACACCCGGTGCCGAGCCAAGCTGGCAATTGCAAGTGCTAAATAAAGGTTGGGCCTACTGTATGTTTCTTCCGCCAAGTCTGCAGGCTGATAATGCCGCGGGACTTACCCAAGGCATCATTGGTTTGATGAACAAAGGGCAATACCGCAAACCTGATGATTGGGGCGGCTGCCGTGCCTGGGCCTGGGGTGCCAGTCGCGCATTAGATTATTTTGAGACCGATAAAATGCTGGACGCCAAACGTGTGGGATTGGAAGGGCATTCACGTTATGGTAAAACTGCATTGGTGGCTGCGGCTTATGATCCGCGTTTTGCTGTGGTTTACAGCAGTTCGTCTGGAGAGGGTGGGGCCAAGCTGCATCGTCATAATTTAGGCGAGCAGGTAGAAAATCTGGCCAGCGGCCCGTATTACTGGTTTGCCGGTAATTTTTTGAAATATGCCGGTCCGCTGCACACTACAGATCTGCCGGTTGACTCGCACGAACTGATTGATCTTATTGCCCCTCGGCCTGTATTTATAGGCGGCGGCGCCAATGGCGATGACTGGGCCGACCCAAAAGGGATGTTTATGGCAGAGGTTGCTGCCGGCCCGGTTTATAAGTTACTGGGTAAAAAAGATCTGGGTACTACTCAATACCCGGCGATAGACGAAGCGGTTGTTGGCGGCGATCTGGGTTTTCGCCTGCACCACGGCGGCCACACGCCAGCACTCAACTGGGCTACATTTATTGAGTTTGCCTCGAAGTACTGGAAATAGTACTGGACAGGATACCATATAATAGTATAGAAGGACACAGAGGCAAGCACGCCCTGTGTCCTTTTTGTTTATGGCAGAATTATAATTCTCTGTTCGTGGTGATTAAAAAACTTTCCGACTCTTCACCAGTACAGTTAACGGTTCACCTTAAAAACAGTTGTTAAATTATAGGCAAAGTGTATTTAATTGCCGGTTTATAATTTTTATCAAATTTTGATATAAAGGCGTAACGAGGGCCATCTTATTTTATTATAAGGCGGCCTTTTTTGCGATTAAGTACAAAATGATGCGGATTTGTTTAACAATGAGGCAAATAATAACTGTCCTGATTACATAAACATGACAGAACAGGATAGTGATTTTCAGGCTTAGTGTTAATTTTACTAAACCAAGATTAAGGAAAAGTTGTATCTTACTGTTGATACAAGCTTGATCATAACCAATTATATAACCAATTAAATAAACCTGATGATTAGATTTTTACATCCAATTAAAAGCATCACGCGTACTTCGTAGATTTTTAAAGCCAGCGCTTTAAACTATTTGTGGTTTCTCCCGCCGCACTTAAGGGCATTTCTATGCTCAGGGGAATTGTTTTGCTTAAAGTTTCTTAAATAACTCAATCTATGTATAAATTTTTAAAAAATTTATCCTGTTTGCTATGTCTTTTGGCCGTATTTGGGTCGTGCCGGAAGAAAGCATTTGATGAATATTATGGCAGGCCTGCCAACCTCGCTCCACCTATTTACCAGGTGCTGGATTCAAGAGGGAATTTTACAACCTTATTAAAACTTGTAGACCTTGCCGGTTACAAAGACATTCTGGGATCTGCAGGCTACTGGACGTTTTTTGCACCGAACGATGCGGCCTTCCAAAAGTATTTTGCTGCAAACAATACCAGTTTAGCAGCTATTAACCAGGCAACGGCGCGTAAAATTGTAACCTACTGTTTGGTTATCAATGCGTTCGGTACAGATCATATTGCTGATTACCAGTCGCCGGCAGGTTGGGTGCCTAGTCTGGCATTTAAACGCCGCACTTCGTATTATGATGGTTTTTCAACAGGTAGTGGCCCTGAAGGCGATTCTACCTTGCTGGTTACAGAGAACCGTAACGGGGGAGGGTATCTTTTTGGCGATAACAATAATAAATACATCCCGTATTTCTTTTCAACCTTTATGGCTCAGGAACACCTGACCGCGACCGACTATAATTACTTTTTCCCTACCGGTACTTACACTGGTTTTAACGTTGCTAACGCATCGGTAGTAAATAAAGATATAGTTGCAGAGAATGGTGTGATCCATGAAATAGACCAGGTGATTATGCCTTTGCCAAACATTGAGCAAAAGCTGGCATCTGGCAGTCAATACAGCCTTTTCAAAAGCATTTTAGAAAAATACCTTGTTACTTATACTAAAGATGCAAACTATACCCGCCAGTATAGCACCATTAATAATGGTAAGGTAAAAAATGCCTATGTTAAAATTTACGATCCGTTATTAACTTTTGCTCCAGGAAATGAAAACTTCCAAAAGCTGGAAGATAATGACGGTCAGAAAGATGGCTATACGCTGTTTGCGCCAACTAATGATGTGTTGCAGCCGTACTTAACTAACGTTATTCTGAAATATTATGGCACGCTTGATAAGCTTCCAATAAACATTATTGAAGATTTGGTGAACGTACACATGTTCCCAACCATGGTATGGCCATCCAAATTTGCAAGCACTACCAACAACGCCGGCGAGCCTGCGCGCTTTGACGCCACTACTAACGTGGTAGATAAGCAGTTTTGCAGCAACGGTTTGTTTTATGGTGTAAACAAGGTGCAGCAAGGTAACGTGTTCTCAACTGTTTATGCGCGTGCTTATCTTGATCCTAATTATTCTATAATGACAAAGCTGATCACTGCAGCATCAGCTAAAATATTATTAAGCAGCCCGGGCCTGCGTTTCACCGTGTTTATGATGCCCGATGCTACTTTGCGCGCTATGGGTTATGATTATGACCAGGCGAACAGCTACTTTACACAAACTACCAATGGTGTGCTTACTACCGGTTTAACGCCGCTGGCCAACCTTACCCGTTTGCTTAATATGTGTATTGTATCTACTCCAAACAATGAGTTGAACAACCTTTCTGGCGATGGCATTACCGAAACCAATGGTGGCGAGTATCTTAGATGGCATAACAACACCGTTTTCAACGCTGGTTTAACTGAGCAAAAAACTGCGCTTACTGTAACCGGCTTTGACGATTACTCAAACGGCAGGGTATATTACCTTGGTGGTAACTCGTTGTTCCCTTTCCCTACGCTTACTATATTTAATGATATTGCTGCCAACGGAACTAACCCTACAGATCCTTATTATGATTTTTATCAATATCTGTTAAACTCTTCTGTGGTAAGCGGTACAACGCCAAAAGAGATCATCGGTATCTCGCTTGGTGCGCCGTATACTGTTCTTGTTCCAACGCAAGCGGCTATGAAACAGGCTGTTATTGATGGTTACTTGCCGGGTACCACAACTGGTACCGGTGCTGCAACTCAGTTTGTATCATTCAATTACAAACCAACCAGTACAGCAGATATTAGTAAGGTTGCAACCTTTATACTTTATCACATTCTTACTTCTACGATAGTGCCCGATGGTAAAAAAGGACCAAACGGTAACCCATTCCCAACCATGGTTAAGAATGATAGGGGTGATGCCTATACAGTTTCTGTATTTAACCAGCCAGGTAATCTGAAATTTAGCGATGCCTTTGGACGTATGGCTAATGTAACAGCGCCAAATAATAGCAGCTTTTTCCCTGCTACAAGTAATTACCTGGGTACTTACTGTGTATTGCATCAGATAGATAATTATTTAAGATATAACCTTCAATAACCAATTTCTTACTCATGAGAAGAATTTTTACCAGTTTTCTATACGCATTCGTCTGCTTGTGTATAAGTACGCTCGCCCATGCGCAAACTGCCGAGAAGATATTGATTAAAGGTAGGGTTGTAGATGCCAAAGATAAGTTGCCCGTAATAGGAGCAACCGTGTCTGAACAGGACGCAGACAAGCGTACTATTAATGCGATAGCGACAGACATCGATGGTAACTTTGCGCTGAAAATCAATAATCCGGCAAATAAAATTGTTATTTCTATTATCAGTTATAAAACGCTTTCGTTGCCTATCGGTACCCGCCGTCAGTTTAACGTTAGCCTGGAAAGCAGCTCTAACGACCTGAACGAGGTAGTTATTAAAGCCCGCACGCAGAGTGGTAACGGTACCGGTATGAATATCGATAAACGAGATCTTACCGTATCAAACTTTACCCTGAATGCTGCCGACGTAGAAACCCTGCAGGCTACTACTATAGACCAGGCTGTACAGGGCCGTTTACCTGGTGTGGATATCGTATCAAACTCGGGTGATCCGGGTGCGGGTATGTCTATCAAAATCAGGGGTACGGCATCGCTTAACGCTGGTTCTAATCCACTGATTGTGGTGGATGGCGTGCCTTATAATACAAGTGTACCTCAGGATTTCAACTTTGCTACAGCCAACAATACAGAGTATGCAGACCTGTTGGCTATTGCACCTTCAGATATTAAAGATATCTCGGTGTTGAAAGACGCGGCGGCTACCGCAGTTTGGGGTGCCAAAGCGGCTAACGGTGTATTGATCATTAACACTAAACGTGGTCAGGTTGGTCCGCCAACGGTTACTTATACCTTTAAAGGTTCTTCTACGCAGCAGCCTGGTTATATTCCGCTGCTTAACGGCGCCCAGTACACTACCTTCATCCCCGAGATGGTGATGAATGTAAATGGTGCACCGCTCAATACCTTTAACTTTAAAGAGTTTGAGAACGATCCGTATGATGTATATTACTACAAAAATTACAGCCAGAATACAGACTGGGTAAAAGCTATTTCACGCACAGGTAGTAACTACGATAATAACTTATCGGTTTCTGGTGGTGGCGAGAAAGCCCGTTATTTTGCCTCTGTAGGTTACAATAACCAAACGGGTACTACCATTGGTACTGGTTTAAACAGATTAAATACCCGTTTAAATCTGGACTATATTGTATCTGATAAAATCAAATTCTCTGCTTCTGTGGCTTATACCCACAGCAATACACTGTTTGACTATTCAAGCAAAAACGATGGTACCGGCGACGACAACGTTAGAACCATTGCCGCTATCAAAATGCCTAATGCCAGCATTTATGAGTATAACGAGTTTGGTTATTTAACACCAACGTATTTTTCTCCAGCTTCAGGCGCACAAGGTCAGTATCCGGCAATTTTTAACCCGGTAGCCATGGCTAATGCAGCGCAAAACAGCAAACTGGGTGACAGGATTACACCACACTTTAACGTTATTTATACTATTTCTCCGGCATTTACTGCTACTACAGATATTCAGTTTGATATCAATAACCAGAAACAAACCCGTTTCCTGCCGCAAATTGCAACCGGACGTCCGTTTACAGAAACAACAGTAAACAGCGGTTCTATTTCAGATTATGATACTTACTCTGTAACCACTAAAACCAACTTGCTTTTCAACCCAGATCTGGGCGAGAAACACAGCTTGCAAACATTGCTTTCTCTCCAAACAGAGGATGATAAAAGCTTAACAGTTGGCCAGGCTGTAACTAACACTGCATCAAGCACATTAACAGACCCTTCTGCGCCGGGCCGTACGCTGAGTGCTTACCCGGCATCAGTTAATCCGTTTACATCATCTATTGCGCAAACCAGAGATGTTGCCGCGGTAATGAGCGTGCAGTACAAATACCTTGACCGCTATATTATTGCTGTAGCTGCACGTGGTGAGGGTAACTCTATTTTCGGGCCAACTTACAGGTACGGTCTTTTCCCGTCAGTATCTACCCGATACAGGATGTCGGCCGAGCCGTTTATGAGGAAGTTTAGCGGCTGGCTGGATGATTTCAGTTTACGCGCCAGCTACGGTGTAACCGGTTCTGCGCCAGAAACTCCATATCTTTATTATGCAATTTATAACAGTACCCCAAGCAGTTATTTGGGTGTTAACGGCCTGCAGGCATCAAGCATCCAGCTTAACAACCTGCGCTGGGAGAAACTGCAAGGTTTAACATTGGGCTTTAGCACGGTGATGTTTAAAGGTCGTTTAAATATCGATCTGGACTTTTACCGCAACCAAACTCATGATCTGTTAAACAAAGACCTGGCAATTGCCAGCTATAACGGTTTCCCAACGCTGCCATATAACAACGTGGGTGTTATGCAAAACAGTGGTTTTGAGTTAAACATTATTACCACTCCATATAAGTCTAAAAATCTTAATATCGATTTCAACTTTAACATTGCCAATAACATTAACAAGCTGTTGCAGATCTCTCCTTATTATGCAACATCAAGCGGCAATATTACCACCAATGGCCAATACCTGAAAGTTCTGCAATTAGGCAACCCATTGGGTTCAATTTACGGTTATAAATTTAAAGGTGTTTATAAGGATGCCGATGCCACCATTGCCCGCGATGCCAGCGGTAATAAAATCGTAGCTCCGGATGGTACACCAGTGCAAATGCGCTTTAACTATCCACAGTCATCATACCTGTTCCAACCGGGTGATGCTATGTATGAAGACATTAACCACGACGGTAACATCAACGCTCAGGACGTAGTTTACCTGGGTAACGGTAACCCTAAATTTACCGGTGGTTTTGGTCCAACGTTTACTATTAAGAGCAAGTTTGTTATTTCGGCTTTCTTTAACTACAGAATTGGAGGCGACGCAATTAACATGACCAAAATGAACACAAGTAACGAGTATAGCTTTAATAACCAAAGTACCGCGGTATTGCGCCGCTGGCGTCATCCCGGCGATATCACCGATATCCCACGTGCGTTGTACAACACTGGTTACAACTGGTTAGGTTCAGATCGTTATGTAGAGAGCACTACTTATCTGCGTTTACGCTCTGTAACTGCGCGCTACAACTTTGCCAAAACCCTGGCAGCTAAAATTCACGCCAAAAGCATGAACGCTTATGTAACCGTAGAGAACCTGTTAACCTTTACGCATTACACTGGTCAGGATCCAGAGGTTGGCGGCACGTCAGATATTTACGGGCAAGTAGTAGATAACTCAGTTACACCACCTTTGAAGCAATTTACTTTAGGCTTATCAATAACATTTTAATTAACCGGCTATGTTAAAAAATTCCTTTCAAAAAATCACTTTATTGGTTTTGATAGCCGTATCGGCCTGTTCATGTAATAAATATCTGGAGCTGCGACCGCAAAACGGTGTAACCGCCGATCAGTTTTGGCAAACCAAAGAGCAATTGCAGTCTGCCGTTATTGGTTGCTACTATGCTATGGAGGCTAACCCAACCGCCAAACAGGTTACTCCTGCCGAATTATTTTTCGATTGGGGCGAACTGCGTGCCGATTTTATATCACCAGGTTTAGGTATCGCGACAGCAGAAAACGATATTATTAATACCAACATATTGCCTACCAACGCTGTTGTTAAATGGCAGCCTATTTACCGTGTTATTAACTTTTGTAACTACGTGCTTGATTTTGGCCCGGATGTAATTAAAAGAGATAACACACTTACGCAAGACCAGTTGAATAACTATTTGGGTGAAGCATTGGCACTGAGATCGCTCATGTATTTTTACCTGGTGCGTTCTTTTGGCGATGTGCCGCTAAAACTGCATTCAACCTCTACAGATGATGGTCTGCAACAATTGGCCAAAACCAAACAGGCTGATATCTTAAAACAGATTGTTGCCGACCTGAAAACTGCCGAAGGTTATTGCCCGGCGGCGTATTCAACAAACGCGTCTGATAAAGGTCGTGTCAACAAGTTTACTGTTGATGCTATTTTAGCCGATGTTTACCTGTGGATGGACGATTACGCTGATGCGATAACCGCTTGTGATAAGGTAATCAATTCTGGTAAATACGCCCTGGTACCAGGTGGCCCTAACTGGTTTAACATCCTTTATGGCGTAGGTAACTCTAATGAGGGCATATTTGAGCTGCAGTTTGATGCCGGTACGCTTAATCCATATTTTGCCATGTTCAGCTCTACCACAAGATATCGCTTTAAGGCCCAGCAAAGCATCATTGATAACTTCTATTCGCAAGATCTCAATAACCCGCTTAATTTCGATATCAGGGGTAATGACGTGGCTATCCATATTGCCGATGGTACTATTTATAAATACACCAACTTAACGGCAACAACCTTTAGAACTGCCGACGTATCTTATGCACACTGGATATTTTATCGTTTCGCGGATGTTTTGTTGATGAAGGCTGAAGCATGTGCAAACAGTAGCCGCGGACAGGAGACATTAGATATTATTAACCAGATACGGACGCGTGCAAATGCCTTACCGGCTACAGTACAAAGCCCGGATGTTGCAGATGTTAACGGTTTAACAAACTATATACTTGCAGAGCGTGCGCGCGAGTTTCCGTATGAGGGCAAACGTTGGTATGATTTACTGAGGATTGCTAAAAGGAACAATTTTGCCCGTAGAGACGTACTGCTGGCAGCTGCATCTGTAAGCGTACCGCCGCTGTACCAACAATCGGCCTTTTCAAAGATCCAGGATGGTAATTTCCTTTATTTCCCTGTTCCGCAGGACGATATACAGAATGATCCAAATCTGGTTCAAAATCCATTCTATAAATAAACAGATTAACGTTAGAAGATATGAAAACAGTTATTAACGGAATGCGATATTACTTGCTGCTTTGTATGGCAGCTGTAACGCTCTTAATGTCTGCTAATGGTTGCAAGCAAGATCACCTTACTTTAACAACAACCAATACAGTAAACCTGTATACCTATATGCAGCAAAACCCAACGCAGTTTTCAATGTTCACGCAGATCATTGATAAGGCGGGTTACGCAAGCTTTTTTAACACATATGGTGCCTATACCTTTTTTATACCTAATAATGATGGTGTAACGGCTTACCTTAAGGCAACAGGCAAAGCCAGTGTAGACGCAATTGACGCCGCAACGGCAAAAAGCTTAATAGGTATTGCTGTAGTTGCCGATACTATTAGCACCAATAACTTTAGCGATGGTAAAATGCGTACGGCCACAAACAGCGGTCAGTACCTTATTACTGCTACCAGAACGGTAAACAATGTATCAACAACTGTAATCAATAAACAAGCCAATCTGGTTAAATCAAACATTCGATTGGGCAACGGTATATTGCATGTAATTGATAATGTATTGCAGCCGGCCACATTAACGTTGGCTCAAACCATTGAGAAAGATTCCCGGTACACCATTTTCCTTCAGGCGCTAAAAGAAACCGGCTTTTACGATACGCTTAATGTAGCATCTTCGGTAGCTACAGACCCTACGCGCAAATACCTCACCGTAATTGCCGAAACTGACAGCGTGTTTAAAGCAGCAGGTTTCAATACATACGCGCAACTTAAAGCAAGATACTCTACCCAGGGCGACCCTAAAAACCACGCCGATAGTCTTTGGTTATTTATGGGTTATCACGTTTGGCCAGAGCTGTCATACGTGTCAGATATCAGCGTTATTCTTTCGCACCCAACCCTGGCACCACAGGAGATCACCACCAGCCAGCTGGTGTTGCCAAACGTATTATTGAACAATGATACTTTCAACGGCAAGTTAGAACCGGGGCAGGCGCTTAATCGCTCAACCAGCGACGTATCTACCACCAGCGGTGTTTTACATAACGTGAACACCCATTATACCATTAAAATCCGTGTACCATCTGCCGTGTATTTTGATTGCGCGGCACAACCGGAAATTATTAAAACCCCGGGCCTCTACAGAAGTGGCGTAGCGGTTAATAATAAATTCGTATTGGGTACGCTTTCTCAGGTTGCTATGGTGGGCAAAGGCACCAACGGTAACGGTGTGGTTTATCAATCGCAAACACCTGCCGCCGCTGCTACCGGAAATAGTTACTATTATGGTTTAGACTGGCTTGAACCTAACGTACGTTTCAGGTTGGGTAATGACGGTTTACAAACTATAGAGTTTACCACTCCGGTAATTGTAAAAGGTACTTATAAAATATGGTTTGATTATAAACGTAACGGTAGTGGTAAGGTAGTACTTACTTATTTTGATAACGTACCGCTGCCAAACCTGTTGAACAATAAAGATCAGCTAAACTTTGCCGAGAGCCCTGCCCAGGCAGAAGCACGTGGCTATAAGAGCTACTCTGAAGCGCCGGCCAATAATGCTACAACTCCATATTTTGATTTTGTAGGCAGATTGCTTGGTGTGGTAGTTATCAAAACAACTGGCCCGCATAAAATCAGATTTGAAACAACTACAGACTCTAGTACCAACTCTGGTATGGTTTGGGATGCTATTGAGTTCAGGCCGATTGATATGGATCAGCTGAATCCGAAACTGGGTAGAGACGGAACGCTGAAATAGGCAGATACGAACTATTTTTTAAACTAAAACGATCAGATAAAAATGATTAATAATAAAGTAAAATATCTTTTAATGCTGATATGCTCCGTGGCATTGTTGAGCGCTTGCAAAAAACAATGGGATCAGCGTACTGCCATTGCCAACCAGCAATTGAATGTTACGCTGATAGAGCAGATCAAGGCCAATCCAAACCTGAGTACTTTTGCAAAGTACTTAACGCAAACAGGTTTGGATCAGGTGCTGGCGTCGTCAAAAACGTTTACCGTTTTTGCGCCAACTAACACCGCCATGCAATCGCTTGATCCGGCCGTTGCGAGTGATCCTGTTCAATTGAAGTTGTTCATCTCAAACCATATTGCCAATCAAACTTACCTGGCATCTGGTATTCAAGGGTCTATCCGTATCCATACGCTGACCGGCAAAAACGTAACCTTTACCCGCACAACGGTCGAAGATGCTAATATTACTACTGCAGATCAGTATGTTAGCAACGGTACGCTTAACATTATAGACAAAACGTTGCCGGTTAAATTAAACATATCTGACTTTGTGAGGAGCCTTACTACGGTGGGCGCCTTACAAAGCGCTTATGTAAAGAGTCAGGATACCAGCTATACAGATACAACTCAAGCCACGGTACAGAGCCTTGATCCTAAAACCGGTAAGCCTATTCTGGTACCAGGTACAGGTGTGGTGAAGTATAACAAATACTTCAAAAAAACAGCAGCGCTGGACAATGAGGACAGTACCTATACTTACATCGTATTGACTGATGCAGCCCTGAATACAGAACGCGGTAAAGTGAGTAAGTACTTTACCACTGTAACCAACTCTGTAGATACCACCACCAGGCTGGCTTCATTCAACGTATTGAAAGATGTAGCTATCCGTGGGATGGTTAAACCGGCAGATCTGCCAGCCAGCCTTAAATCTGTAAATGGAGTTAACGTGCCTATTGATCAAAGCGCTATTGTGCAAACCTATAATGCCAGCAACGGTATTGTGTACGTAATGAGCGCGGTTAACTTCGCCGTTTCAGAAAAAATCACATCCATCACTATCCAGGGCGAGTTTCCGTCATTCTTTACGCGTGCAGACAGGGCGTCACTGGCGCAGTATCGCATCAGACCAGACATCAATGGCAAAACTTATAACGATATGTTTTTGCAGTTCTCAAGTAGTACTACACTGGCCTCATTTTTTGCAGCATATAGGGTAAGCGGTCTTAACACCTGCCAATACAGAGTTTATCTGAGGGCGGTTAACGATACTTTATTTAACCATATTGCTAAGCCAGGTAATATTTCGCAAAGGATAACCTTTGGTCAGGTAAGTTCAATAGCCGTAACAGATGCCGCCACCGGAACGTTAACCGCCACCACGGCCGTAAACTATCCGTACCAGAACAGCACTCCATACAATTATGTGCCGATGGAGTACACAGGCGCTACTGCGGGCACTATTACTGCCAACTCAACCATCAATGTTGTGGGTGGAATGCTTAACGTGACTAAACTTTCAACTATTAATATGTATTTGCAGGCGGCCAACAGTACAACGGTGAACGCGAACAACTTATTGATAGATTACATTAGACTGGACCCTGTTATACAATAAACCCATTTTACCTTATGCAAAATTTTACGAAATCAATTGGTTTGCTCCTTTCTATATGCTTATTGAGCAGCATAAAGGTGATGGCACAACAGTCGGGTGGTAAGTCTGTGAATATGGCAGATAGTGTTGCACGTTATCGTCAAGACTCTATTGCACGTGCTAATGCACCAAAAGCCACCGGTAATATTAAAGACGGAGCCACCGGCAAGCCGGTATCCGGTGTAAGTGTAAGCGTAGATGGTTATTCTGCTGCACTTACTGATGACCATGGTCACTTCAGCGTATCGGTGCCAAGTTACGATGCCGTGCTGATGGTATCGTTCCAAGGTTATCAAAAGAAGTATGTACCGTTGAAAGGTCAGCATACTATTCCAGACGTGATCTTGTTTGAAGATACCTATAGTTCTATTTATGACGAAGCAAAGCTGCCTTTCAGCAACGTACCTGCCTCAAAGCTGTCAAACGCTGTATCCAGCGTTAATACCTTTGGTGCATGGGAGCCTTCAAAGCTTGAAACAGCAGACTCATATCTGCAAGGCAAGGTAGCAGGCTTAAATGTAGTGCGCCGTTCAGGTACGCCAAATGTTGGCGCTAACTTGTTTCTGCGTGGTTTCAGTTCGTTGTATGGCACCAATGCTCCATTAATTGTATTGGATGGTATGATCTTCGATACCCAGCGATATGGTAACTCCATAATTGCAGGGCACGTAACTAACCCGTTTGAAACACTCGATCTGCATGATGTGGATAACATCACCGTGCTAAAAGATGCGCAAGCCGGTATTTATGGTACCAAAGGTGCTAACGGTGTAATCCTCATCACCACCAATTCTAACCCAGATCTGGCTACCAAAATTGACCTTGGCTTATACTCAAGCTATAACTACATGCCGCAGAGTGATCTGTTGCCGTTAATGCAGTCTAAAGATTACCGCGTGTATCTGTCAGACCTGCTGCATACCACGCCATTAAGCCAGGATCAGATTGCGTCGTTACCGTTTATGAATGATAATGCGGCGTCAAATCCAGACTATTACGTTTATCATAACAACACCAACTGGCAAAAGCAGTCTTTTGCTAATGGCTATAACAAAAACGTTGATTTACGTGTATCTGGTGGTGATAACATTGCCCGTTACGTATTGTCTATGCAGTATGGTAACAATAAAGGCATCACACCTTATACAGATTTAACTAAATATAGCACCCGCTTTAACGGTAACCTTAACATTAGTAAAAACTTTACTATCAATACCACGCTGGCTTTTGCTTACAACTCGCAGAACCTGAAAGATCAGGGTGTGGCGCCCAGAACCAGCCCTAGTTTCCTGAGCTTAATTAAATCGCCATTATTGCGTACTCAACAGGTAAACTCGTCTGGTATTGAATCGCCAAACCAGGCTGACGTTGACATTTTTAATTACAGTAACCCTGCTGTTTTGTTAAGCAAAACACAAGAGTCAAACCAATACTACCGGTTCTTTGGTAACTTTGATTTCAAATATCAAATCAGCAAATTTTTTGCTGCACAAAGTTTGATTGGCGTTACTGCTGATAAAGTACGCGAGAATACCTTTATTCCACGTACTGGTGTAACAGGCGATACCCTGGCAAACGGACAAATTATCTTTAACCGTTTGGGTAGCCAGGTACAGCGCTTGTTTAACCTGTATAGCGATACCTACTTATCTTACAATCGTACCTTCAACCGCATCCACCAGCTGAATGCTTATTTAGGTATGCGTTATACCCAGTCAAACAACTACAGTAATATTGACCTGGGCTATAACTCGGCTATTGACCAATTGGTGAGTGTTACCTATTCTGTGCCTGCACTGCGCATAGCTGGCGGCGATTTAGGTGCTTACCGCTGGTTTAGCAATTACTTTAATGTAAACTACGAGCTTTCTAACAAATACATCTTCGGATTCAACGTTACCGCCGATGCTTCTTCAAGATTTGGCACAAATGTACCGGGCGCGTTGCACGTGGGGGGTACCAGCTACGCGGTGTTGCCATCGGGTTCTGCAGCATGGATTATGTCATCAGAGCGCTTTATGTCTGGTCTGAAGTTCATAGAGCTACTGAAATTGCGCGCCAGCTACGGGTTAACCGGTAATGATGATATTGGTAATTATGCTGCCCGTCAGTACTATGTATCACAAAATCTGCTGGGTCAGCAAGGTTTGGTACGTGGTAGCTTTGGCAACCCTGGTTTGCAATGGGAGTTGAACAGAAAGCTGGATCTGGGTCTGGACGCGTCCTTTTTGCAAGACCGCTTGAATGTTACTGCCGATTACTATCGTAACGTAACCGATAAGATGATTACACAAACACCGGCCCCGGTTGTATCTGGTGTTTCTTATGCCATTACTAATGATGGCGGTATGCAAACTAACGGCGTTGAGTTAAGTGTAAATGGCCGTATTATTAGCAAACCTAATTTTAAATGGGATCTGGGTTTCAACATTGCTACTTACCGCAACAAAATCACTAAACTGCCGGCTAACAACTTGATTAATCAATATGCTGGCGCAAATATCATCACCAGTATTGGCAGCCCGGTTGCCGAGTTTTATGGCTATAAAACCAATGGCGTTTATGCCAGCAACGCAGAGGCCGCTTCTGCAGGCATCAGCGTAAGAAATGCTGCCGGAACGCTTATTCCTCAACAAGGTGGCGATATGCGCTTTGTTGATGTAAACGGCGATAAAGTGATTGATAGCAAAGACATGCAGGTTATTGGCAACCCTAACCCTGATTTTGTTGGTGGTATTACAACTGGTTTTACTTACAAAAGAATTAGCCTGAATGCGTTGATTTCATTTGTAAAAGGCAATCAGGTATATAACTACACCCGCAGGATGCTGGAGTCTGAAAGCAACTTCTACAACCAAACCCTTGCTATTAACAACAGATGGCGTGGTGATGGCCAGGTAACCTCTATCCCGAGAGCATCATACGGTGATCCAAGTGGTAACTCAGCGTTTTCTGACCGTTGGATTGAAGACGGTTCTTATATCCGCCTGCGCAGCGTAACTGCCAGCTATGACGTACCATTTAAAGCCAAATACTTTAAATACGTAAAGGTTTATGTAACAGGTTATAACCTGCTAACCTTTACCAAATACCTGGGTTACGATCCGGAGTTTGCGGCTAATGAGAACGTGCTGTTGCAAGGTATTGATACCGGGCTCGAGCCACAGATTAAGAACATACAATTGGGCATACGCGTAGGCATATAATCACTAACAGAACTGTGACGATCATGAAAAGAAATTATATTAAATCCGTTTATAAAATCGCACTGGCGTGTTGCGTGATTGCAACCTGCTCTTGCAAAAAAGCACTGGATCTGAAACCTAAAGATCAGGTAGATGTTACCAATGCCTACCAGAACGTTTACGATGCCAACGCAGCTGTTATTGGTATTTACGGGCAGTTGTTGGGTATTGCAGACCGCTACATTGTACTGAATGAGCTGCGTGCCGATTTGATGAGCCCTACAGCTAATGCAGACCAATACCTGCGTCAGTTAAATGAGCACTCAGAAACTGCCGACAATCCGTGGGTCGACCCTAAGCCGTGGTACAAAATCATCCTGAACATCAATGATGCCATGTATCACTTTGATGATATGTACAAAACCGGCAAGCTGAAAACAACAGACTACCAGGAGCGTTACTCTGACCTTGGTTCGCTGCGTTGTTGGTTATACTTGCAGTTAGGTATGCACTACGGATCAATTCCGTATGTTACAGATCCGCTGGCCAGTATTGACGATTTGAAAGATCAGAGCAAATATCCAAAAATGGCTTTCAGCGATATTTTGAAAAAGCTGGCTGCTTTTATGAATGATCCAATCAGGTCATTAGAAACATATTCAGCTGCTGATCCTATTACCGGAGCCACCAACTCGGCGCTTAATACTACTATAGATGGTAATAGCACCAGTTTGTTCTTTGCGCTTAAATATGCTATTAAGGGTGATGTTAACCTTTGGGCCGGTAATTACAAAGATGCATCTACAGCTTATAAATACCTGATGGAGTATGGCGCCCAGCGTGGTCCGTACGGCGATGGTGCTGCTCAGAAATACTGGTATTATAAAGTATGTAGCGACGTATTTAATATCAGCTACACCAATAACACAGACGCCCTTTTTGTTGACGGAACTACTGCCGGTTACCGCGAAATTTTTGCCAATGCCACCGGTACTAACGTTGGTAATGAGCACTTATGGCGTATGCCTTTCAGTACCACATTTGGTCCGCAAAATCCGTTTATTAACCTGTTTTCAAACCAGGGGGGCAGCTATTTGCTTACCGTGTCTAAGGCGCTGGTTAACAACTGGAACTCGCAGATGCAAAATAATGGGTTTCCTTATGATGCGCGTAGCCGCGTGGCTGTAAGAACCATTAACGGACAGCCGGTGATTATGAAGCAGCTGTATTTTTACCTTAACGGTACTACGTTCTTGCCAAATAGCTTATTGTCTAAACAAGGTTACTGGTTAATTTACCGTACCTCAATGTTACAGCAACACTTTGCAGAATCAGCATTGCAGGACGGGCAGAACAAAATAGCATATTCTTTACTGAATGTGGGCATCAGAAGCATGTACAACCCTTACGCACCAAGCGTGCCGCCAAGCAGCTATGACGTAACCAATACCGAGCAAACTTTTTTACCGGCACCTTATGATTTTGATGCACGTAGCGGTGGCCCGCAGGGTTACCATAAAGACTGGTATCGTGAGGTTGGTACCCGCAGCCGCGCTAACCTGGTGCGTCTGGATACCACCATTATTAGCAGACCGCTGGATCTGGAAAATGAGATTGTTAACGATAGCGGACGCGAGCTTTGCTTTGAAGGCGTACGCTGGGGCGATTTAGTGCGCGTAGCACTGCGTCGTAATGATCCTTCATTTTTGGCCAATAAAATTGGCGACAAGCTGGTTGCAGAAGGCAATCCTAACGCCGAGGCAGTACGCAAAAAGCTAATGACCGTTAGCAACTGGTATCTGCCATTCAAGCTGTAATTTCTCCTGGAGAGCATTAAATAAGAAACGGCTGCATTGTTAATCAATGCAGCCGTTTGTGTTACATACGTGTTTGGGGGTAGATTTTAGTGTCGCTTTGTCCTTCAAAAACTTTTAATAAAAACGGCTTACAATTGTAGCTTTGCGGCCAAATATATTTTGCATGAAAGACCAATTAAATACCTTACTAAGCAGTTTAAAACAAGGAAGCGTTGCGTTTAAAGACGTTATTGCATTTATTGAGACCTACTATCAGCATCAGCCTACGGCGTTTAAAAATGGCGAGACTTATAATGAGGCTACGCAAAATCAGGGTAGCGCCAAGGTTTTTTCTTTCGCACAACTGAATAATTTGAGCAAAGAAGATACGCTTTATCTGTTTGCCGAGCATTACCAGGCTGTATTAGATACGCCAGAAGCTATAGATCATCAAAACATCAGGCAATTTATGGCTCATGGCTGGCCGGGAGTAGTTTTTGAGGGGCAGGCTTTAACGGCTAAATAATAGTATTTAGAGCATTATTTCTGGCACCGCTACGGCGGTTGCCGGAAGCTCGACAAAGAAGGTTGTACCGCTTTGCGCATCGCAATTAAACCAGATGCGGCCACCAAGAAAGGCCGTGTATTCGCGGCATAGCGCCAGGCCTAAACCGACACCGGTTTCATTGGCTGTACCGGCTGTAGATACGGTACTGAAGTCAAATATATCGTCGTTAAGGTTGGTTGGTGTGCCGTTGCCGCTGTCTTTCACAATAATCAGGCAGCTGCTGTTAGTCTGTCCGGCACTAACGCGTACTTTACCGCCCGGCGAGGTGAATTTGATGGCATTGTTGAGCAAGTTGCGCACAATTAGCAGCACCATATCTGCGTTACCCCAAATGGTGGCATCGGCTACCAAAATGTCCTCCAGTACTATTTGTTTCCGGTTGGCAATATTGCTGAACAGCTGAACAACAGGCTCCAGCAAAACGGCAACATTTAGCGATTCTACCAAGGGTTTAGAACCACCCAGTTGACTTTTAGACCACTGCAAAACATTGTCTACCATATCTAAAGTGCATTTGGTAGATCGCAGTAACTGCACTTTGATTTCACGCTTTTCCTCTTCGGTCAGGTCATACTCTACCAATAGTTCCAGGTAGTTTTGTATATGCGCCAGCGGGCTCCGTAAATCGTGCGAGATGATAGAGAATAACTTGTTTTTTTCGGCATCAAGCACCTTTAGTCGTGCTGCGTTTTGCTGGGCCTCCCGGCGTTCTGTTTCATAGCGGCTGCGAATAATATAAAAACATGCCAGCACCATCACAGTAACGGTAAGATAGGCTGATGAAACATCAACGTATCTGTCGGCTATGGCTGGATAGGTAAACGGCACAGTTGAGGGATCAAAGTATTGAATAATGTGCAAGCCCAGAAATAACAGCACATTACAACCCACCCAATACCAGTATTCACTCACCGGCACAATGGCTACCATTACCACCAGCATCAACAAAAAGAAATAGCCTGTAGGGCCGTCAATACCCGAGTTTAAAAAGTAGTTGGCTACAAAAAGCAGATTACCGATGATGCAGAAAACAATGCGCGATACGGCTGTATGGCCGCGAAAGCGTGAGAGATAATATAAAACAGCCACCGCAGCGCCGGTTATACCACTGGCCAGCGCAATAGCAGGCAAACCAACCACCCAGTTAAGCGGAACATTATACGCCAGTGCTGCTACGCAAATAGCCAGTACAGAATGAAAAATACGTACCGTTAAAGGGAAATCTTGCGATGAGCCGCCAATTTTATCCTTAACGCGCCTGATGGAAGCAGGGATGTTCAATAGCTTAATTTTTGCGCTTTAAATATAGCTAAAATGTGTAGGTTATAGGTTGACTGGAGGAGAAGGTCTGAAAATTTACACACACAAAACCAATTAAGAAAAACTTAAACCAAAACAGAGTGAAACAACGCCGGTTTTGAGGTGTTTGTTTATCACACAAAATACATAAGGTTATGGATATCAACTTGCTGAAGGGAACAGTTAGCAGAATGCTGGCCGACGATAAAGGCCTGCTGGCTATGGACGAAAGTATACCTACCGCCAACAAACGGTTTAAGGCGCTGGGCATTCCGGAGACGGAGGAATACCGCCGTAAATACAGGCAGTTGATTGTAACCACGCAGGGGTTGGAGGAGTACATCAGCGGTGCAATTCTGTTTGATGAAACCATTCATCAGCAAACAGACGACGGCCGGTCAATGCTAGCCATTCTGAAGGAAAAAGGTATTGTTCCCGGCATCAAGGTTGATCAGGGTACGGTAGATCTGCCCGGCTTTCCGGGCGAGAAGATTACCGAGGGGTTAGACGGACTGGCCACCCGCCTGGCCAACTATGCCAAACAAGGCTTGCTGTTTGCCAAGTGGCGCGCTGTTATTACCATAGGTAATGATATCCCAACGCCCATGGGTATTAAAGCCAACGCATTTGTGCTGGCCCGATATGCCGCGCTGTGTCAGCAAGTCGGATTAGTGCCGATTGTTGAACCTGAAGTGCTCATGGATGGCAGCCATACGCTGCAAAGATGTGCCGAGGTAACGGAGCAGGTTTTGCATGCGGTTTTTGCTGCCCTTCATCACATGAAGGTGGTTTTGGATGGAATAATACTGAAACCCAATATGGTGTTGCCGGGTAAAGATTGCCCCGTGCAGGACGATCTGGAAGCCGTGGCCGATGCTACCATACAATGCTTTATGCGATCTGTGCCGGCAGCGGTACCGGGTATTGCATTTCTATCAGGCGGGCAATCGGCGCAACTGGCTACCGAGCGGTTAAATACAATGCACATCGGGTATCCCGATATGCCTTGGGCGCTCACCTTCTCGTTCTCCCGCGCCATACAACAACCAGCATTGGATAAATGGGCCGGCAAAGATGAAAACGTAGCAGCAGCGCAGCAATTGTTGTATGAACGAGCAGGGCTCAATGCCGAAGCCCGGCAGGGAAGTTATATGCCGGTGATAGAAAAATGATGTTTTCGGCGCTTGTAGAGCTATCTAAGATGGATTAGTTTACAAAGACATATTAAAAATCTTACAAGCCATGGGATCACAAGCTAAACAGGCAGCGCTTTGGGGCCAACGCCCCGGCGACTGGGCGTCTATACAGGAGCGAACCTGCGACGCTGGGTACTATTATGCACTAAACTTGCTGAAACCAACGGGGGCGGATACCCTGTTGGATATAGGCTGCGGCACCGGCCTCTTTTGCCAAATGGCCGTACAGGCAGGGGCCCAGGTAACCGGTTTTGACGCTACTCAGCAGTTTATTGAACAAGCCCGGAGGCGCGTGCCGGGAATAGATTTTGTGGTGGGCGAAATGGAGGAACTGCCTTTTCAGGATAGTAGTTTTGATATAGTAACCGGCTTCAATTCGTTCCAGTATGCGGCTAATGTTTCCAATGCCTTGGCTGAGGCTAAGCGTGTACTAAAACCGGGTGGCAAATTGGTGACCATGATATGGGGTAACCGGGAAGATTGCGAGGCTGCCAGTTTTTTGAAAGCAATAGGTGCGTTGATGCCACCACCTCCGCCAGGCGCTCCCGGGCCGTTTGCGTTGACGGAGAATCATTTATTGGAGGATCTGCTAACCCAAACGGGTTTCCGGATTATTGATAATTACGATGTGCCCACACCCTGGGAATATGATGATAGAGAAACGGCTTTAAAAGGTTTGCTCTCGGCAGGGCCGGTTGCTAATGCAATAGCTTTTAGTGGTTTGGATAAAACGATGGAGGTTGTAGCCGGGGCTATTGCTGAATATGTAAAGCCTGATGGCCGGGTGATCTATCAAAATAAATTCAGGGTGATTACATCATTGAAGCCTCAATAGGGCAGGGCGTTATATTTGATATTTTATCAGCAAACACTAACGGCCGTCATACGGCTCAATGTGGATGAGTACGTCTTTGATGTTCATATCGCTGTGCAGCAACAGGTCTTTTACCTGATGGGCAATCTCGTGGCCGCGTTGCACCGTCATGTCAGGATCTACCTGAACGTGGAGGTCGACAAAGTAATCGAATCCCATTTTGCGTACAAAGGTTTTTTCAATCATCCTTACATCCTGAACGCTGGCGGCCAGTTCGCGCACCTGTTCAACAATTTCTTCGGATGGGGCGGCGTCCATAATTTCGCCCAGGGCTGGTCGTAATATACCGATGGCGTTAAAAATAATGACGCCAGAGGCTAGCAATGCAGCCCAATCGTCGGCAGATTCATGGCCTTTGCCCATGATTAGCGCTACGGAGATGCCAATAAAAGCTGCAACAGATGTAATGGCATCACTACGGTGATGGTAAGCATCGGCAATAACGGCGTTGCTCTTTAGTTGACGGCCTACCGCCCGTACATACCTGAACATGATCTCTTTAATCACCATCACAATCATCAAAACAGCCAACGTAAAGCGTTTAGGCAACTCATGCGGCGTCTGGATCATTTCAATGGCATGGAAACCAATCCAAAAGGCTGCACCAATCAAAAAGATAGAGATCATTACCGCGGCAATTGGCTCAGCCTTTCCGTGACCGTAGGGGTGTTGTTTATCCGCCGGTTTTACGGCAAGGCGCAGTGCCAGCAATAGCAGGCCCGAACTGAATACATCGGCACCGGTTTCTGTAGCATCGGCAATCAATGCATAAGAATGACCGAGGTGCCCTGAAATGGCCTTCAGAAATACTAATATGATACTGATAACAATGCCCACCTGCGTGGTGCGCAAAGCTTTTGAAGTAGTGTGGTTACCGGCAGCTTCCATATAACGGCGGCAAAGTTAGGGTATTTACCGGGCTATGCCGATAATGTTGAAGAAATGTGGGAAAACTATTTTACCTCCAACAACTACAGTGATGCGTTGTTTGACGCCTGTTTGGCGTTTTTATTTGTTTGTTCAACCCATCGGCCTTTGTTATTTTTGAGTTTGACTATGAAAACTGAGTTTGAAAGTTACCTGCGCTCTGAGACCGCATTATCAGCAGCAGAGATTCGTTTGATAAGTGATTGCGCCGATACACGGAAACTACACCGTAATGAAGCCTTGTTAACTCCTGGTGAAGTTTGTCGGCATAAAGTTTTTATAGCGAAGGGCATGCTGCGCACATATTCGGTGAAAGAGGATGGGAGCGAGCATATACTGCAATTCTCGCCAGAGCATACATGGACGTTAGACGCCGAGAGCTATGATACGCAAACACCGAGCCGCTACTACATCAGCGCTATAGAAAATAGCGAAGTATTGCTTTGGACGAGGAACGATTTTTTGCGCTTGCTATCAGAATTGCCCTTATTGAAGAAATATGCCGACCATATTGTTTCCAGAACAATGCATAGCACCCGCCAGCGCCTGCACACCACGTTGAGCGGAACGCCCGAAGAAAAGTATGATGACTTTGTGCAGCATTACCCTAATTTGCTGACGCGACTGCCATTGCGTATGATTGCTGCTTACCTGGGCATCTCCCTAAAAACACTTACCCGTTTGCGCAGCGCACAGCTGCAACGCTCGTAAAATATGGTCAAATGACCTCGTTTTGCCACCCTTTTTGATTGATTTTTGTTGTCAATAAAAATTAATCTCCTATGCGTGTATATGTTACAGGAGCCTCTGGTTTTGTAGGCTCTGCCATTGTAAAAGAATTATTGTCGGCCGGTCATGAGGTGGTTGGCCTTGTCCGTTCTGATGAAGCTGCCGCTAAGCTGGCCGCTACCGGTGCCACCGTTTATCGGGGTAACCTGGACGATGTAGAAAGTGTTAAACAAGGTGTCATCGGTTGTGACGCCGTGATCCATACCGCCTTCAATCATAATTTTGCCAATTTTAAAGAGAATTGCGAAAGCGACCGACGGATTATCGAGGCGCTGGGTTCGGCATTAGCAGGTTCAGACCGGCCGTTGGTAATTACCTCCGGTATTGGTTTGCTGAACGGTAAAAGCGGGGTAGTTACTGAAAATGATCTGCCTGCGGTTAGTTCTAACGTAATGCCGCGTGTGGCATCTGAAGAGGCAACCCGGGCCGTGGCAGCCAAAGGTGTTAAGGCTTATATTGTGCGTTTGCCACCTACTGTTCATGGTGCAGGAGATCATGGTTTTGTGCCGATGATTATTGGTATGGCCAAAGAGAAAGGCGAGTCGGCCTATATTGATGAAGGCAAAAACCTCTGGCCTGCGGTACACCGTTTTGATGCAGCGGTGTTGTATCGCCTCATTATTGAGCAGCAACCCAAACAGCAGGTGTTTCACGCAGTGGCCGAACAAGGTATCTCATTTAAACAAATTGCCGAAAAGATAGGCGAGGGCCTGCATTTGCCGGTGGTAAGTAAAACGGGGGACGACGTTGCAGCGCATTTCACCTGGTTCAGTCATTTTGCAGCTATGGATTGCAAGGCCTCGGCAGTGTTAACTAGTAAGGCGCTGGGTTGGGAGCCAAACCAGGCTGATTTGTTGGTTGATATGGTTGAGGGTGGTTATTTTGATTAAGTTATTAATGAACATAATATCTTTACGTATAAAGGGCTGCTAATTGGCAGCCTTTTGTACGTAAAATAGTCATCATTATTATCTATCGTTTCTTTTTGTAAATGTAAAATTTACACTTATTATTGTAGTATAACCTATAGTAATCAGAAATAAAAACGATGAACCAAATTAACCGCCTTTTAAAGCGCGCGGCATTGCTGGCTGTGGCTTTTGGCAGCTTGCAGGTGCATGGGCAATCGCCGGTAAAAATTACGGTGGCCGCTAACCAACCTGGAGCGCGCATTTCTCCTCACATGTGGGGCATTTTCTTCGAAGATATCAACTTTGCCGCCGACGGCGGTCTGTATGCCGAACTGGTCAAAAATCGCTCGTTTGAGTTTCCGATGCCGATGATGGGCTGGAAACAAACCCGTTTAGACGGTGCCGACGCCAGCTTGCTGGTGGTAAACCGAAGCAATGCCGATGGTAATAACCCGCGTTATGCTACCGTGACTTTGAATAATGATAAAGGGCGGTTTGTATTGACCAATGAAGGTTTCAGAGGCGTAGGGGTAGAGAAAGATCATGCCTATAACTTTTCTATAATGGCCCATGCTGTTTCTGGCGATGTGAACATCAGTGCAGAAGTGGTTGACGAAAAGGGCTCACCGGTAGGACATACTGAACCCGTTAAGGTGGCTGGCGACTGGAAAACTTACCAGGTTAAATTTGCCTGTTCACAAACGGTAGATAAAGGGAAACTGAACGTTGTATTTACCGGCAAGGGCAGCATCGATATTGATATGGTATCGTTATTTCCTGAAGATACCTGGAAACATCGCCCGGGCGGCTTACGCGCAGACCTGGCCCAGAAACTGGCTGACCTGCATCCCGGTTTTATGCGTTTCCCCGGTGGCTGTATTGTGGAAGGGCGTGAACTGCTGAATCGTTATCAGTGGAAAAAAACCATTGGTAATGTAGCCGAACGTCAACTGATTATGAACCGCTGGAACGTAGAATTTAGCTATCGCAACGCGCCTGATTATTTTCAATCATTCGGCCTTGGCTTTTTTGAGTATTTCCAGTTGTGCGAAGATATTGGTGCGTCGCCGCTGCCTATACTTAATTGCGGTATGGCCTGCCAGTTTAATAGTGCCGAGGTTGCATCGGTTAATCAAATTGATCCGTACATACAGGATGCGTTGGATTTGATTGAGTTTGCCAATGGTGCAACTACCACAAAATGGGGCGCGTTGCGCGCAAAACTCGGTCACCCGCAACCGTTTAATCTGAAAATGATTGGCGTAGGTAATGAGCAATGGGGCGAGCAATATGTAGAGCGTTACAAACTGTTTGCAGCTGCGCTAAAGAAAGCGCATCCGGAAGTAAAGCTGGTGACCAGCTCTGGTCCTGATCCGGATGGCGATCGTTTTAACTACCTTACTCAAACCATGCGTACCGAAAAAGCAGGATTTATTGACGAACACTACTACCGTCCGCCGGAGTGGTTCCTAAAAAATGCCAGCAGATACGATAACTACGAGCGCGGCGATACCAAAATATTTGCCGGTGAATATGCTTGTCATATCCCTGATGCGTCGCAGAAAGATACCCGTCCCGAAAGTCATAATACCATCTGGGCCGCCGTTTGCGAAGCTGCGCTGATGACTGGCCTGGAACGTAACGCAGATGTGGTACAAATGGCATCTTACGCGCCGCTATTTGCCCGTACAGACGCCTGGCAATGGCGCCCAGACCTGATTTGGTTTGATAACCTGCACTCGGTGGCTACGCCTAACTATTACGTGCAGCAATTATTTGCAACCAACAGAGGCACGGCAGTATTGCCAACACACACTGATGGTAAGTCATTGGCTGGCCAGGATAGCATATACAGCAGCGCTACGCTTGACGCTGATAATCATCGCCTGATTATTAAGCTGGTCAATGCCTCGGCGTCGGTTAAAACCGTATCGGTAAATGTGCTAGGCAATACAACCGGCAAAAAAGCAGAATGGATTCAGCTTTCAGGAACCGATAAGCTGGCTTTTAATAGCATCGATCATCCGGATGTGATTAAGCCGTCAAGCCGCACTATTGCGTGGACAAGGGATAATAACTTGAAGCTGGATGGCGTATCTGTTAATGTGATTGTGGTGCCGTTGTAATACCAACAACCATATATAGCAAAATAGGAGAGGGATACTTTCTGAGCGATTATGCGTTCTGCATTATCGCCCAGGAAATATCCCTCTCTTTTATTTAGGATGTCACTTAATTAAAGTTTGATATCAAGCCTTCTTGAGGCTTGTTTCATACAACATTTCTCCTTTATAGCTAATTGCTTTTACGGCAATCTCATTACTGTTGACGGAGAAATACATATATCCATTTTCAGACTTTTCAAAACGGCTGTCAGGCACGCCTGTGCTTACCTGTGTTAACTCAGAGCCTGCACCCGAGATAAACTGATGTACAAAATCATTAGGTTTTAGATGCTGTAACGAGTGATCGTGACCAGACAAGTACAGATCTACTTTGTTTTTTACAAGAATTGGCGCCAATGCCTTGCGAATGGATAAGGTATCGTAGTTATTAATACGTGGCCCGGCAGTGTAAGCAGGGTGGTGGCCAACAACAATCTTCCATTTAACATCGGCAGAAGCCTCTTGCAAGGTTTTATCAATCCATTCTAGTTGTTGTGTCGGATGCTGGCTGTCAATGTTGTAGATAATAGGTTGCGTATCAATCATCAGAAATAATACCTTACCGTTGTTATTGCCCAGCGATACCTCTTTTTTATAATAACGAGCGGGCATATTCCAGCGGCGGCTCACTTTGCTATAGCGTACCTGCGCATCCGGGTCGCAGTAATAATCATGATTGCCCAGTATGGCAAACCAGTCAACCTGCAGCGAGTGAGCCTTAAAAACATCCTCGAAAGAGTAATGCCAGGCCGGGTCCATTTCGCTTACCACGCCTTTTGGATATATGTTATCGCCTGCAGAGATGATAAAATCAGTAGGATGATTTTTAGCCCAGTCTCCCATTTGTACGGCCAGTTCTGCCTGGTTATACTCGCCATTGCGGCCCCAGTCGCCAATAGCTAAAAAATTTAATGGATATCCGTTTGGCTGGCCGGTTATGGCCGATAGATCGGCGCTTTCCAGGTGAGTTACGGCTGGTTCGGCCAGCGCTTCAATAGGAGCAATCATAGAGCCGGCCAGCGCGGTGATGGCCGTATTCTTAACAAATTCTCTGCGGTTCATAATTGGTATTTAGTAATGGCTTTGCTGATTTTTTTTGCCGCCTAAATATACCCGCCATATATTAATAAACAAAAAAGCCGGTGCAAACTTGCGCTGCAACCGGCTTTAAGGGTTTGGTTATTTGTATGTACTTACGATGCCACTTTGCGGAGGTAACCTGTGAGGTATTTCTGCTTATACTCGGAAGGCGTCATACCCGTTACCTTTTTAAAGTGACGATAGAAATTGGAGATATTGTTAAAGCCGCAATCGTAACAAATTACGTTGATGGTGTGCCGATTATCAATCAGCATACGGCAAGCCTGGCTAATGCGTACCTGTATCAGGAATGATGAATAATTCTTTTTAGTAACCAGCTTAAAGTACCTGCAGAACGAAGTTTGGTTCAGGTTGCTGGATGCCGCCACCTCTTTCAGGCTAATATTGCGTCTGAAATTGCTGAGCGTGTACTGGCAAATCTGATCCAGGCGATTCAAATCCGCGTCCTCTGATGAAAAAATGCGGTTTTCTGCCAGCGTAATGGCCTCTTGCTCCCTGTCGTCTGTTAATGTTCTTAGTACAGACAGAAGCAGGATAATGCGCTCCAGACCATCAGCAATTAGCATGCGTTGCATCAGGCCTGCTAACACCGCTTTGGCTTTACCATTAATAACGATGCCCCTTTTTGCTTTTTCAAACAACACAGGCAGCTGATAAGCCTCAGGTAGACCGTTCAATGCCGGCCCCATGCAGTTTTGCCCAAACTGCAGAATGATGGATTGCGCGGGCGGGCCTTCCATATCAGTGTTAAAACGCCAGCTGTGGGGGAGGTGAGCGCCGAGCAATACCATTTCGCCATCGCTAAAATTGCTGATGTTATCGCCAATAAAACGTAGGCCTTCGCCCCGTATCACATAGTGCAATTCAAGTTCGGGGTGATGATGCCATTGTTCCTGGTAATCTTCAGCAAAAAGCTGCTTAACGCAGTACGACTCATCAGAGCGGGTTACTACTTGTGACAGGAAAGGTTTCATGGTTTAGGTATTGATAAGATTGTGATAAGGTTAAGGTGAATATTGTTAGCTGGGCTAAAAGATGCATTGCATGCAGCGTAGCCCGCGTGGGGATAGGTTAGGCCCCCAGTGGTTTTTGTAAAAGAAAGTAAAGATTCATACATAAGTATCAGGTTTTGTTGGTTAGCACTTTCTTTAAAATGGTCGCAAAGAGCATATAATATCCCTGTAACACTGCAATCGATTGTAGTGTTGGGGTATTAATCAATGTCCGGCAGACATCGATTGGCAATACTTCTTTTGACTATTTGATTATTATTGGTTCCGGTTAACCTGCTGTAAGGATATGCAAGACAACACTACAAATATCTCCCACAGGCTCTATTGCTAACTTGCTATAATTATCCATTCTTTGTACAAAATTATCATAACTTGTTATAAATTGTTCATTATTAGATATTTATGATTTGTTGACTAGTCTGATGCTTCTTTGATGAAAATCTATATGATTAAGAGATATGTTAGGCGAAAGCGAAGGGAGACAAAATGGTTTTTTTATGCCAACTTTTTTATTATAAATAATTGATTTTTAGATTTTTAATTAAAAATATATGGTCTAAAAATTATCAATTAAAAGCTGGATTTTTGGCGGTTTTTATACTTTTTGAGGTCTTTTGGCAATCATTTCATCCCCCTAAATAGAACAAAATGCCCTACCTATGACTTGTGGCAGCATTGCTTTACTAATCTTATGTTGTTGGTTCCGCTTTGGTTTTTTGAATAATGGCCCGAGGAAAGGATTCCAGCGGTTCTGACTTACGGTAAACTTGTTGTGCCTTCTTTGTTCAAGTACGCCTGCTTAATAACAGATGATACTAGTCTTTTTGTACGATTTATGAAATTGCTGGAGCTTTTGTAAATCAATTAATGTGTTGATATATAGGTGTTTGATTTGTTGTGTAAGTAGTGTGTTACTTGTATCATGATAAAATCCTACATCAAACTGCAAACAAAATATAACACCACCCCTCGTGTCGGCATAATTTTGAAATGAGTTTGATCTCTTACAATTACTAACCAAAACTTAATTAAAACGATGAACCTGAATTACAACTTCGGCAGCGCCGGCTGGCTTGGCCTGTGTGTCCGGCAATTCCCCCCAACTACATTAAGCATTGCACCAGCGGTAGCTCCTTTGACGAAGGTATCCTAACGTTTGGTGTTGTTTCTAGGGCCGCACGCCGGCCGCTTAGGGTAAGTCTGAAATTTATTGATCAGTTTTTACTGCCGGTAACAACGTAGCAAAACATTGGCAAAAATCAGGCTGATTCGGTGTTTTATTACAATCGATTTCATTAATCCCGCATAGCTATTTAAGTAACCTTAAACAATAACCATCTAAACACAAAAAATGAGAATTAAATTTTTACTCAAAATCTCGGGGCTTTGCCTGCTGATTCTCGCCTGTGTGTCAATCGCTCACGCGCAGGTAAAGAAGATCACTGGTAAAGTGCTCGAAAAAAGTACCGGATTGGCAATGCCGGGTGTAACTATAACCGTTAAGGGCAAGTCTACAGTAACTGCAGCTAACCCTGATGGTACTTACAGCATCTCTGCCGATCCAACCAAAGACGTGCTTGTTTTCTCCTTCATAGGTTTTAAGAAACAAGAAGTGCCTATTCAGGGCAAAATGAATATCTCGGTTTCTATGGAAGACGATAAGTCTGACCTTGACGAGGTGGTTGTAGTGGGTTATGGCGCTAAAAGAAAATCAGAGGTGATTGGCGCCGTGTCAACTATTAAAGCAGAAGAAATTGCCGATGTGCCTGCACCAGATATTGCTGCTGCGTTACGTAACCGTATTGCAGGTGTAGGAGTAAGTGTACAATCAGGCGCTCCGGGTGCCACCATTACGCTAAATATTCGTGGTGCAAGTATATCGCCTAACGCCGGCTCCGGTGCTACTGCAGAGCCATTGTATGTAATTGACGGTATTACTTCAACATCAGATCAGTTTGAAATGCTTGATCCTACGATGGTTGAAGATATTACCATTTTGAAAGATGCTTCGGCTGCTATTTATGGTGCCAGCGGCTCTAAAGGTGTGGTATTGGTTACTACTAAAAAAGGTAAAATTGGTAAACCCAAGTTAAGCTACTCTGGATACTATGGTGTAAACGATGCTACCAGAAAACCTGAAATGATGGATGGTTATCAACTAGGTTTAGCTTATAACCAAAGTTTAGATCAGCAGGGTTTTGCTAACGGTAACAAGTACTTTACTAATAGTGATTTGCAGTACCTGAAAGATCACCCTGTTAAAAGCTGGTTTGATGAAGTTTGGAGAGCGTCTATCCAACAAAAACACAGTGTAACGTTGAGCGGCGGTAGCGATAAGATGACTTTCTTTATTGGCGGCGGTGTTCAAAATGATGGTGGTAACTATATAGGCACTTACTATAACAGGAAATTTAGTTTCCGTAGTGGTTTGACCATGACTTTCTCTGACGCGTTGAAAGCAGACGTTAACTTTAACGTAAGCTACAACAAGAAATACTCAGACATTGATGTTACTCCCGGCGATCAGAACTTCATGACAGCGCTGATTACCGTACCGCAATGGGTACCTATCCAAATTAACGGCAACCCGGTATATTACTTAGGCGGTACTAATGGTACAACAACCATAAAAAACCCCCTGGCACAAATAAATTCTGGTTTTTACAACCTGAACCAGGCTTATAGCTATACACTTAATACTGCCCTTACCTACACCCCTAAAGCAGTACCGGGTTTAGCTCTGCGTTTCCAAATTGGCCAAACCGGTAACTGGGGCGGTTCTGAGAAATATACAGCCCCATATAATTCGGCTGTATTTAAAATGACTGGTAGTAACGCGTTGTTTTATACCGATACTATTACCAGCTATAAGGCCGGTATTGCACAAACAGATGCAAGATTGGCTAACTCTTACAGTAAAGGTACAAGCTATCAGGCTAACATTACACTTAACTATGCCAGATCATTTGGCAAGCACAGTGTAAGCGCATTAGTAGGTGGCGAGCAATCTGCCAGCAATAGCGATGGCCAGAGCGTTATGTGGCAAAATCAATTGGTTGCCAACCAAACAGATTACTGGGCGTTTGATCAAACACAGTTTACTAATCAGGGCAGAACCAAGGCTGAGGCTATTAAACAATCATTCTTCGGTCGTGTAAGCTATGATTATCAGAAGAAATATCTGATTGACGCTGTGGGCCGTTTTGATGCTTCGTCTAACTTTGCTACCGGTCATGCCTGGGGCTTTTTCCCTAACGTGGGTGTAGCGTGGAATATCTCTGAAGAGCCATTCTTTAAAAATTCAAAAGTTTTAAGCTTTGTTAGCTACCTGAAACTGAAATCAAACGTAGGTTTAACAGGTGACGACCGTACACTGGCTCGTTTGTGGCAGGCTAAATACAACGTGGATTTAGTGAACACCGGCTATCTTTTCGGTTCAGGAAATGCATCACAAGGTACGCTTAACCCTTCTCAGATACCTAACCCTGACATTACCTGGCAAAAGAAACGCACTGTTGACGTTGGTTTAGAGTCGTCATTCTTTAACAACAGATTAACTTTTGGGTTTGACTATTTTCATGATTACATCTATGATGAGTTTGATAAAAACATAGATCAATCTTTCCCAATGTATGCTGGTTTTGTGGCGCCTACTATTAACCACGAGGAGCACCATACCTACGGTACAGAGTTTAGTATTGGTTATAATGACAGAATTACTAAAGACCTGCGTTTTAACACCAGCGTAAACTTTGGTTTCAGTTCCACTTATATTAGTCAGGTATATCTGGCTGCTGCCAAATTATGGTCAAACACCAATGGCGACTGGCAGTATGCCCTGGGTACAAATCAAAAAGTTTGGAACAGCGGCAATATCGGTCTTATCTCTCAAGGCATGCTGAAAACACAAGCCGATGTAGACAGACTATTAAAACAATACCCTAACTACACCATTTATGGTGCTACTCCGGAGGCCGGTTTCTTGTACTATAAAGACGAGAACGGCGACGGCAAGATTGATGATAGCGATATGATTCCGATGTTCTCAAAAGGAACAGATCCAATCATAAACCTGGGCCTTAATTTTGGCTTTGATTATAAAGGTTTCCAGCTCAGAACCAATATGGTTGCAAATATTGGTGGTAAAGTATTCTATGATTCAAAAGCGCTTGCCAAACCAACTCAATACCAAAACGTGCCTAAATTCTGGGATAATCGTTGGAGCCCTACAAATCCTGATGGCCTGTTCCCAAGGATTGATGACCCAGGGGCAGGAAAAACCTCTACTTTCTGGGCGCGTGATGCTACAATGATCCGTATTAACAACATGTCTTTATCTTACGGATTACCAGCTACACTTTTACAGCGCACTGGTTTCTCAAGTCTGAGAATAGTGCTTTCAGGATATAACCTGTGGACCCTGGTTAATCCGCTGGGCTACAAAGATCCATATAGCTCATATATATATGATTACCCAACTATCAGAACCGTTTCTGTTGGTTTAAACTTTGGATTATAAAAACTTTTTTTAAAATGAAAGTAATTAAGAATACTCAAAAAACTGCCGTAAAAAGCCTTGTTGCACTTTGCGCGCTTGCGTTAACCATGACAGGCTGCAGGAAGAACTTTATTACGCCTGACCACGCATCGATTGATGACCAGGCAATGTGGTCTGACCCGGGTGCAGTAAACCTTTTTATTAACGGTACCTATTTCAATATTATGCCAGATTATCCGTGGGAGGCAGCTGCTTACACGGTTGAATACGCAAGTGATGAAAACACCGGTTCTGCGCTTGATGCAACGGTGAAAAAAGTGTTAGGCGTAGGGGGGTATCTTACCTCAAACGACATCAAGATCATCGGTACAAAATATCAGAACACAACAAAAGGCGATAACAAATATTTCGAAATCGCGCGTTGTAACCTGGGTATCTATAACGTACCTAATAGTCCGTTTGATGCAACTACTAAAAAGCAATACCTGGGCCAATTCTATATGCTCCGCGCGATGGATTATTTTGACCTGGTTAGAATGTATGGCGGTGTACCATTGATATTAAAACCACAAACACCAACAGACATAGATTTATCGGGCCGTAAAAGTGCAAAAACATGTTTCAACGCTATTTTTGCAGATCTAGACTCTGCTGCTACCAATCTTAACGGAGTAGTATGGAACGCCGCTACCGACTATGGAAGGCTAACCCAACTTGCGGCCGTATGTTATAAAGGCAGAGCAGCGTTAACTTGGGCCAGTCCGCAATTTAACCCAACAGATGATGCTACGCACCCGTTTGACGCAACCCGTTGGGATTTTGCATTAAAAGCAAACGAAGCTGCTTACAATCTTTGTTTAGCTCAGGGCCGTGCGTTGATGAACTATTCTACACTGTTTCTAACAGAAGGTACTGCTAACACAGAAGCCATTATTGTTAAAGAGTATTCAAATACATTGCCAAAACGTTATCAGGGTGTAGAGCAAAGAACCCGTCCAGCGGGTACGCTTACTGGTGGTAGCCCTTCTGATTTTTATGTAGCATCGCAAAAGCTGATGGATGCATATACAATGGCTGATGGTACTCCTATTACCCAGGCAGGTTCTGGCTATGATGCCGATATGTATTTCGTTGGCCGCGATCCACGATTCGCTCAAACTATTGCTTATAATGGTTGCCCTTGGAAACTGAGCGGTATTACCGGTAGGATACAATGGAGCTATCCGGGTGAGATTGAGGGCGCTGCAACCAAATTATACTACTGTAAACGTTTTTCAGACCCTAACCTGGCGGCATCTTCTGTACCAGCTGGTACCAATGACGTAGGTGGTAACGGTTTAGATTGGATTGAGATGCGTTTTGCCGAAGTGATTTTGAACTATGCCGAGTGTTTAAATGAAACCGGTAACCTTAGTAAAGCCAAAGATATGGTAAGACAGCTGAGATCTTTCCGCGGTATATCACAAGGTACTCATGACTACGGACTGGACTTTGCCGCCAGCAAAGACCAAATGCGCGAGTTGATTTATAATGAGCGTATGGTAGAGTTTGCATTTGAAGGAAAACGTGGCTGGGATTTAAGAAGAACCAGAAGATTGCATTTATTAACCGGTAGTTTCCTTACTACTACAGGCGAGCAACTTTCTGCAACCAATACAGCAGCTAAGAAAACGCAATTGGAAGCTTATATAACCGGTTCTACCAGCGTTCGTAACCGCGATACACTGCAGGTAAACAAAAGAAGCAGCTACCGCTATTTCTTTACACACAATCTTGTTGCCGGTGATCCTAAAAACCCTGTAAGTATCCCTGCTAACCAGTGTTATTTCTATGCTTTACCAAGTACTTTCTTATTGTCGTCACCAACGTTAGACCAGACTCTTGGTTGGGATAACGGTACTTTTGACCCTCTAAAAGACTAAAACAAATGAAAAAAAATATATCATTATCACTCATCATAGGTGCCGCAATGATTTTTGGCTCCTGTAAAAAAGAAGGGCCAAACATCTTCAACATGTTCGGCGGCCTTCAGATAGAGTTTCATACTACTGATCCAAAAGACGTTAAAGAAGGAGAACAGACAGTTCACGTAGGCGATCAGTTGCAGATCGATTATACCGTTACATCTGCAGATGCTGACATGTACGGTCTGGTTTTAATTGAAACAGGCGTAAATACCGGTACCAAAATTGCAGTTGGCCCAACAGAGCGTCGTGTAAAATCAGGCATCCAGGTGTTACCGGCCATTAGCAGAACAGGTCCTATCAGTTATCGTTTGTACGCTACCGATAAAACAGGTACTTACATTGGCGATGGCTATAAGGAAATTACGTTGAATGTAGTAAACGACTTTAACTACACTACAGAAAGGTACCTTTATGTGCCAAATGCGACATTTAAGATAGATACCAATAAAACTAATCTTTTGTCATCGGTGGTAAGTTATCCAAATGTGAGTACAAGCTTAGAGAGTTTCTATTCTATAAGCAATGCAGCAACTTACAGTTTTGCGCAAGGCGCGGCAAATTCTGCTAAAATTGACTGTGGTGTTTATATGAAAGTAATATTGGGTTTAACAGGCACGGCTCCTAACCAAACCTTGGTGGCTACCCCGCATTATTACTTGTATACACCAGGCGTTTCACCTTCACCGGTACCATTCCCAGATTTTAGCTTTACGGGTTGGACCGCAAAAGGAACGTTGTTTAGTGCCAACCAGGTAAATACGGTGTTTACGGCCATCAAAACTGGGCAACAAATTGCCGATGGTGCTTCAAAGGTTGCTGTAAACCTTACAAATCCTGAGTTGATACCGGGCGGTTCCAATTATTTCAAAACCACTGATGGTAAATACGGTATGATTTATGCCCAGGCTGTTGGTATAGACAGGTTGCATCCGCTTTACATTAACATATTAATGAAGGTACAGCTATAGGTAACCAATAAATGCAATAAAATGTCTTAACGGCAAATACCCCTAATCTCCGGGCCGGCTTGTGAAAACTAATTCACTCGCCGGCCCGGAGTGTTAAAGGGCCAAACCATAGTAACGAAAATGATACCCCATGGCTTCTAATCGATCCTATTTTTGCACAACCAATTGATGAATATGAAACATTACACCAATCTATGCAGCATTGCCCTGGGCATTTTGTGCCCCGCGCTCTTGTATGCACAAACTCCTGTACTAAAAGTTGACCTAAACACGGCCGAACGTCGCACTGCCGAGGTGAACGAACAAGGCTACACCGCCTGGGCCGTTAAAGCTGGCGATGCCGATGCCATGACATTGAAGGGAGTAACCATTACCTTCACTAAAAAGGCTGGCGATGGCCACATTGCTTCGGGTTATTACAAAACCGCAATCCAGGCTCCTTACTATGCTCGTTTGGCAGGCGATGGCCTGATGCTTGACGGTGGTAACACTGCCGCAGCAATTGAGATGCGCATCAGCGGCTTGCCTGCTGGTCAGCACACGTTACTAACTTACCACAACAGCCTAAACGGTAAAGTTGCTGCGGGCGACGCTATCAGTATTTCTGTAGACGGCCAGCAGCAGGTAGCCAAACTGGTACCAACTGTTCGCGTGCATGAAAATGCGGCTTGCGAAACCGCATTTTTGAAAATCAATGCTCAAAAAGGTAAAGATGTAGTGGTATTATTCCAGAATACATTAGATGCCGTTGGCCACAACATTATTATTAACGGTTTTGAGCTGAATACATCAGACCTGAAAGCCCGCGCAAAAGCACCTTCACCGGCCAATGGCGAGGAGCACGCCGATGCAGACAGCCACTCGCTTACTTTAGATTGGGCTGATGGCGCACAAGCCGTATCACATGATGTGTATATTGGTTCAGACTCAGCTACCGTTGCGGTGGCTACACACGCATCACATGAGTTTAAAGGCAATCAAAAAACATCTTCATTTAAACTGAATGATGTTTATAGCATGAACTCTTACTACTGGCGTGTTGACGAACTGACAGCCGATGGTAAAGTAAGCAAAGGCGAGGTATGGTTCTTCCGTCCGCGTCAGCTGGCGTTTGTTGGTGCCGAAGGCTACGGCCGTTTTGCCCGTGGTGGTCGCGGCGGCAAAGTAGTTGAGGTAACCAACCTGAACGATGATGGTCCTGGTAGTTTCCGCGAAGCGGTGACTAAAGATATCGGTCCGCGGACTATCGTTTTCAATGTTTCTGGCTTGATCCGGTTAAAATCACGTCTTACCCTGCAACAACGCTACATTACCATCGCTGGTCAAACAGCTCCGGGTAAAGGCATCTGTATAGCAGGCGCTCCGCTGGGCGTGGTTAATAATGACGATATGGTGCGTTTCTTGCGTGTACGCATTGGTGCTGGTGTTACTTATGATGGTATGGGCCTTACCGGCGCAGATAACAGCATCGTAGACCACTGCTCAATCAGCTGGTCTATTGACGAAGGTTTCAGCTCACGTGGCGCACACAACATCACTCTGCAACGCACTATGATTGCCGAGGCATTGAACGTAGCCGGTCACGATCATTACGAAGCTGGCAAAGCACACGGTTTTGCAGGTAGCATTGGCGGCGAGGTTGGTAGCTTTCACCACAATTTGCTGGCTCATGATGCAGGTCGTAACTGGAGTTTAGCTGGTGGTGCCGATGGTGATGGCAACTATCTGGGCAAAATGGATATCCGTAACAACGTAGTTTACAACTGGGATCATCGCGCTACCGACGGCGGTGCCCGCGAGGTAAACTTTGTAGGTAACTACTATAAACCAGGTGCGGCAACTACTTTTTTCTGGGCGCTTAATGCCCAGCATGAGGGCTATGGCGGTGGCATGCAGCGTTATTATTTTGCAGGTAACGTAATGCCAGGTCACTTTGACCTGAGCAATCAGGAAGCCGGCCGTACAGAAACTGGTAAAAAAGTAGATTATCAGACTTTCCTTGATAAGCCGTTCTTCGAATCATACGTAACTACACAGAGCGCTGAGGATGCTTATAAAGATGTGTTGTCTGACGTTGGTTGTAACCAGCCACAGTTTGACGATCATGATATTCGTATCGTAAACGAAACCCTGAAAGGTACCTACAGCATCAGAGGCAGCAAAAGTGGTAAACCTGGTTTGCCCGACAATCAAAATGATGTAGGTGGCTGGGAAAACTATCCGGAAGTGCACCGCGATGCAAACTTTGATACCGACCACGACGGTTTGCCTGACTGGTGGGAGAAATTGCACGGCACAAATGTTAACTCACCTAAAGGTGATTTCTCTGACGCTAACGCAGATAGCAAGAAAGACGGTTTCACCGAGTTAGACGAGTACCTGGGCTGGTTAGCCGACACTCACCTGGAAGCACAGGCTGGAAAATCGGTAACCATCGATCTGAAAACGTTGACACGCGGTTATACCAAAAAACCGGTGTATCAAACAGATAAAGTAGTAAACGGTCAGGCTGCGGTAAGCAAAGATGGCGTTGTAACTTTCACTGCGGGAAAAGCCGGACTGGCATCTTTCCAATACACAGTTACTGATGCTGCAAAAAGCACCTTTACCCGCCAGGTGAACGTACTTGTTCAGTAATTTTTTGCTACCTTAATAGCATTAAACCAAACCCTGCAATAACCTTCGTTATTGCAGGGTTTATATTTATGAAGAAGATGAACTTTATCAAAAAAAGCTGTTATGCGGCAACGTTGCTGCTGTTATTGGCCGGTGGGCAGGCTGGTGCGCAGCAAAACACACCGGCCGATAAGATGACCTGGTGGAAAGAAGCCAAGTTTGGCATGTTTATCCATTGGGGCGTTTATGCCGAGTTGGCCGGACGCTACCAGGGCCAGGAAGTACCCAAATTTGGCGAGTGGATTATGAATTACGCCAAAATTCCGGTAGCTACTTATCAAGCCTATGCCAAACAGTTTAACCCGGTAAAGTATAATGCCGATGCCTGGGTAAAGGCGGCAAAAGACGCCGGGATGAAGTACATCATCATCACCGCCAAACATCACGATGGTTTTGCCCTGTTTGATTCTAAGGTGACCGACTGGGACGTGGTTGATGCCACGCCTTATGGTAAAGATTTGCTGGCGCAGCTAGTGGCCGCCTGTCATCGTCATGGAATGAAAATCGGCTTTTATTACTCGCAATCGCAAGACTGGCATCACCCCGGAGGGGCTGCCGGTAGCATAGGCACCTGGGATAAAGCGCCAAAACCAGATACAGCCGCCAAAGATGGCCACTGGGATGTTGCCCAAAACGGCGATTATGATGCTTATCTGAACAAGATCGCTGTTCCGCAGGTTAAAGAGCTGCTATCGCGCTATGGTAATATTGACGTGCTTTGGTGGGATACCCCGGTAAGGATGACTCCAGAGCGAGCGGTTCATTTTACTGAATTGCTGAAGCCATACCCAAAGCTCATCACCAATAACCGCTTGGGCGGAGGTGTAAAGGGTGATACAGAAACCCCCGAGCAATTTGTACCCGCAACAGGCTTCCCGGGCCGCACATGGGAAACTTGTATGACCATGAATGATACCTGGGGTTTTAAGGCTGATGACCATAACTGGAAATCATCATCTTTTTTGATCAGAAACCTGATTGATATAGTAAGCAAAGGCGGAAACTTTCTGCTCAACGTAGGCCCAACAGCCCAGGGCGAAATGCCAGAGCCCAGTCTGCAGCGTTTGGCCGAAGTTGGCAAATGGGTAAAAGCAAATGCCGAGTCTATTTATGGTACCACGGCTAGTCCGTTTCCATATCTATCATGGGGTAGGGCAACCCGCAAGGGGCAGAAGCTGTATTTGCATGTTTTTGATTATCCGGCAGATGGCATGCTGCATGTGCCAATGACAAACCAAATTACCGGTGCGCATTTATTGGCGGGCAATGGCCTAAAGCTTCAGGTGCTGTCTCGCAAAGGTTATTCGGCCATCAAGCTACCGGTTAATTGTCCCGACACGGTAAGCACCGTAGTTGAGGTTGATTTTAAAGGCGAGCCGCAAGTTTTACCACTGCCGATGCTAGGTAAGCTGGTTACGGTATCATCACAAAAATCAGCTGAAGATAAACCAACCAACATCAGCGATCTGGACCCTACAACCCGATGGACGGCCGCTGCCGGCAAGCACGAAGCAACAGTAGCGGTTGATTTGGGTGCGCCCGTAGCTATCGGTTCTTTTTCTATTGATGAACCCTGGCACCCCTGGGATCATCGTAGTCAGCAAGTTCAGCTGGAATATTTCAAGAACGGGCAATGGGTAAAAGCAACCGAAGTTAATACCAACGGTGCTTCTCAAACAGTAAAGATGGCGCCGGTAACGGCCAGCAAATTCCGTCTGCAAATTAAAAATGATTTTGCCGAGCCATCATTGATGGATTGGCAGCTTTACCGGGCAGAGTAATTTTGTGAGATGAGTGAAGTGAGTTGTGAATAGTGAGTAATCAATGGTGAGTTATGCGTAACCATTAAAAAGCACGCTCGAAGTATTACTTCGGGCGTGCTTTTTGATTTAAATGATGCGTTGCTTGTAATTCACTACTCACAACTGACCACTTAGTAAAATCATTTAAACCTCGCCTTATATTCGCTTGGCATTTCACCCATTACTTCTTTAAATCTTTGGGCAAAGTATTTGGTATCGGTTATGCCCACCATGTGCGATATTTCTTTAATAGCATAATTCTCAGTCTCCATCAATTTTGCCGCATGGTGAATTTTTACATAGCGCATAAACTCTACGGGGCTCTGGCCGGTTAAGCTTTTTAACTTTTTGACCAGCACTGTGCGGCTCATAGGCATGGTGGCAATCAGGTCTTCTACCGTATAGTCAGCCTCGGCAATATGATTGTCAATCTCGATACGTATCTTTTTTAGAAACTGCTCATCCAGCTTGGTGAGTTTCGGCGCTTTTTCTACCGGTGGAGCGGGGATACTGATAGTGTTAGGTTCAACCGGCTCGGCAACTTCTGTTGTACGTTCTGAGAACGATCGGTATAAGCGCTGCCGCTGATCTAAAATGGTTTTAATGCGAGAGCGCAAAACTTTGGCGCTGAAAGGTTTGGTCATAAATGCCTCGGCACCATAATCATAAGCCGTTAGCTCAGTGGCCTCATCAGTTCGTGCGGTGAGGAAAACCAGTGGGATATGGCTGGTTGTTGCCGTAGTACGCAGCTTTTTAAGTAAGCCTAACCCGCCCATGCCCGGCATCATCATATCACTCAAAATAAAATCTGGTGTTTGGTTAACTGCTATCTCAAAGCCGGTTTCTGCATTAGGGGCCGATAGTACGTTATAGAGCGATTGCAGCGTATCTACCAGGTAATTGCGCAGATCTTCATCGTCTTCAATCACCAATATGGTATTACTTGCAGCCAATTGTTGTGTTTCTGTTTCCTCCTGCGAAAACTCTTCTAAAGTATTATTGCCTGATGAAGATTGGTCGTTTTTAAGAATCACAACGTTTTTATCATCGCTAAAATGTGTATTGCCAGGTTCAAAGAATAACGTAAATGTGCTCCCTACCAGTTCTGTACTCTCTACTACTATGCGCGCATGATGGCGGTCGGCAATCTCTTTTACAATAGATAGGCCGATGCCTGTACTTGGTTGACTCTTATTAGGGTTATGCGACAGGAAACGACTGAATAGTTTTTGCACCAGCTCCTTATTCATACCCCGGCCGCTGTCACAAATACGTACAACCGGATGATCGTCCTCCATAAAAATTTCGGCTTTAACCTTGTCTCCGCGTGAGGTATGTTTTAGCGCGTTTGAAACCAGATTATAGATCATTTTTTCAAATCCATCCTGATCAACCCAAATGCTCAGGCCTGGCGTTCTCTCTTCTACCTGCAGATCCACACCAGATAACGCGGCTATCGGTTTAAAAGAGTTAATAATATCGGCCACTGCATCAAACAGTTTTACTTCGCGAATAATGAGGAGTTGGCTTTCCATCTTACGCAAATCCAATACCTGGTTTACCAATCTAAGCATGCGGGTAGCATTTTTGTGGATGAGTTGCAGGTGTTCTGTTGCTTTAGGTGTAAAAGACTCTTCATCCAGCAAGCGTTCCAACGGAGACACGATCATGGTGAGCGGCGTCCTGATTTCATGAGAAACATCGGTGAAGAAATTGTTTTTCATTTCGGCCTGTTCCTGTTCCAGCAGCAGGCGGTCTTTCAGGCGATAGTAATAGTAAATCCATCTTAATCCCAAAAAGATGAGCAAACCGCTGGCTAAAATATAAAACGCCCATGCCCAGCCAGTTTGCCAAAAAGCCGGCACAATTACCATGCTGATACGATGCTCATTGTTAATCCATTTGCCGTGGCCGTTGGTAGACCGCACGCGGAAAACATATTTGCCCGGCGCCAGGTTGCTATAGCTGGCCTCGCGTTGTTTGGTGTAAACCCAATCGTTATCAACCCCATCCAAACGGTAGGCATAATTAATACGATCGGTATTCTTAAAGTCTAGTGCGGCAAATTCAAAGCTTACAAAGTTTTGCCGGTGGTCTAGTTTAAAGTTTGATAGCTCATCTATTTGTTGCGGAAGCGCCGAAGTGTCGCCAACAGTTACATCTTTATTGGCAATACGCAAATTGGTAAGTGCCATATAAGGATTGAAAGTCTCTGGCGATAGCTTGTCCGGATCAATGGTAATTAAGCCTCGCGAATAGCCTAATAGCATTACCCCTTTATCTGTTTGGGTATCGCCACCTTCAGAAAAAACCTCGCCGCGTATAAGGCGCGAAAGGTCATAGTAAGTCTCAAACGATTTTTCCTTCGGATCAAAACGTGATACTGAATTCTCTGTCACCAGCCATAACTTACCGCTGTTGTCTTCCTGTATCTGCTGCAGCAGGTCAGAACTTAGGCCGTTATTGGTGTTATAAGTAACAAAGCTTAAGGGCAAACCTTGTTTATCTCGTTTCTGTACTTTATTTAAACCGCCGCCAAAACTGGCAATGTAGGTGTCGCCGCTTTTGGAGGTATGTACATCATAAATATCATTAGCCCCGATGCTGCCCTTTGCCGGTGAACGTTCAAAATGCCTGAATTGCATTTGCTCGGGATGCTCATAGTTAGGGTGGGTTACCAGCAAGCCAAGCGGGGTGCCTATATAAATGTTGCCATAATTATCACCAGAAACAATGCGTGTACGCTTGCCTACGTTCATGGGGAAGCCTTTGAGCACGTTATATGGATTGTAAAACCGGCCATCAATATGGTTATCCATCAAATTAAGGCCGCCGCCATAAGTGGTTACCCAAATGTGCTGACTCGGGTCGACGAAGATGCTGTATACCCGGTCATCACTCAAACTGTAAGTATTGGCAGCATCGTGCCCAAAATGAGTGACTTTGTAAGTGTTAAAATTGCCACCGGCAGGGGTGAGGCGATAAAGCCCTTTACCTTTAGTACCTATCCATACCTGGTTTGCGACATCCTCTGTAAACGCATAGGTAAAACCGGTTATAGGCTGGCTGGTGCTAATATTTCCCGGATGATTTAACTCGCCCAGGTTTTTTCCGGCAGATGAGTAAATGAATATCTTTCCTGCTTTGGTAGCTATCCATACCCGATGCAGGTGATCTTCAAGAATGGATCTTACATCGTTATTAGGCACCGAGTTGGTATCCGGATCAACCGAATGGGATTTAAATTCGCTATCGTTAAAAAGTATTTTATGTAAGCCTCCGGCCCGTGTGCTCACCCATAAATCGCCCTGCCGGTCTGAATAGCCGGCATGCAGTATCATTGACAGTTTATGATCATAATAGGGGATGTCAAAATGTTTAAGATCATCAGTTATCGGGTCATACACCCCTAAGCCACCGCCTACAGGTTGCATCCACACCCGGTTTTTCCGGTCTTCCCAGATAAAAAAGCGCGGACCGGCCGGACCGGCCTCAATATCGGGTAGTTTGAAATCGAAATGCTTGAACTTGCGTGTTGCGAATGAGAATTTAGATACCCCGGTTTCATCTGTTTCCAGCCAGATGTTTTTAGAACGATCTATATAGCAGGAGTTGATTTTGGTAAAAGTTGTTGGCCGCAAGGCAGACAACTGGTAAGCCGCAAACTGGTTAGTTTTGCGGTTAAACACAAAGAAATCATTATGAGCCGAGGTGATGAGCAAATTATCGGCATCAATGTTTTTGATATCCTTAATATGCGCGGTTGTACCAGTTTTACGGATCTCGAATTTTTTTAACAGATCATCATAGATATAAATACAACCAGAATCTGCACCTATCCATAATTGATTGCCCACTGGTAAAGCACAATAGAATGATTTATGCACATTACTATTGCTGCTGGTAAAATAACGATGGCTGGGGGCAAGATTGGCAGATAAAGTAACTATACCGTTGCTGGTGAGTAGCCAGCTATTGTTATGCTGATCTTCGGCTACTGCGTTTACCCGGTTTTGGGGCAGGCCTTTGTTACTTTTGGTAAGTACCACAGGCGTAAATGCGGTATCTTTAAAGCATATCGCCCCAAAGTCTTTATTCAGCAGCCACTTTTTACCTGACGGCATCATTTTAATGCCATGTGCAACAAAACTTTTTAAGGCCGGGATTGATTTGATGCTTTGAAAATTTTCTGTACGTGGGTTAAAGCGGTACATCTCACCCTCGTATGAGTTTGCCCAGATGTAGCCGTATTTATCAAGCCACATGCCGTCAAACCGATCGCTGCGCATACCGGGGTTATCGTCTTTCTTTACTTTGTAGGAGTAGAAATCGGCGCCGTCAAATTTAGCAAGGCCATCCCAGGTGGTAAACCACATGAAACCTTTCTTGTCTTGCATAATGTTCATGACATTTTTTTGCGGCAAGCCCTCCTCTGTCCCGTAGTGAATGACAAATGGGGCGGTTTGTGCAATCGATAAACGGCAAAGCGCAAGCAATGCCACAGTAATAAGTCCGGCTCTCATAATTTCAGGTAAAGCAAATATAAAATTTTATGTGAGCGGACGAGCAATAAAACATGTTTAATTGACATTTTAAGGGGGACAATTCGGTTTTTTAAGGGGGAGGAAATAATTTGGCTGGAAAACATTTTGTCATCGGATTTAAGATCCGATGAATGTTTTTATTAGAGTTTTTATTTTATGTATGTTATTGAAATATAGGTAATTAAGTTAATGTTGCTAGTTTGCGCCCTAACTAAAATGTCCCCGTTGGAGGTTAAAAAAAGCATGGTTTTTAGATCTGGGTGCTGCCTTTTTTATAGGCAGAATGAAGGTGTGAATTTTTGTATAAATATTTGATAATCAAATATTTAATTTATTGTGTGGTAAGATTGTACACAAACAGGAAAAGATATGCAAATTGGCCCTTCCTGCTGCGTGGCATATTTGTTCAACGAAACTAAAGTAATCAGGCCAATTATAAATACAATCGATTGCAATTCGATGATCATTCATCAATGCTTGAATGATTGAAAGATGTCCGGCGATCGGATCTTCACACAAAGGTTTAAAAGACTTTTAGCAGTAATGTATTACAGGATTATTGGTTTTGTCCTGTATTAGATTCATACTTGGAAGCAGGCCCGCGGTGGGACCGCGGGCTATGCGTTTTTTTAGCTCATAATTGTTTCAACCATACCTCATCACTTTTCTTAAAATGAGAAACGCCCCGCAAACCTGCAGGGCGTTTATTTTTTATTGCGTTTTGGGCGGTTATTTGCTCACCAGTTTTTCTGGGATGATGTTCATCTCTATCAGCCATTCTTCGCACAGACGGGGCCATAAATCGGTAGAGCCGGGGTTATTACGCAGCGCTATGGCATGCGCGCCCTGTGGAAAAGCATGGAAACTTACCGGTACCTGGTTTTGCAGCAATGCCTGGTAATACATCAGGCTATTCATGGGGTTTACCGTTTTGTCGTTAATTGCATCAACAATAAATGTTGGTGGCGTGTTGGCAGTAACCTGTAGTTGTGCTGAAAAATGCTTTTTTAGCTCATCAGATGGATTAGGACCCAGCAGATTCTTCACGCTGCCTGCGTGCGCATAAGGACCGCTCAGATCAATTACCGGTGATACCAGTATGGTGAAGTTAGGTTTGAAGGAAAACTTGTCCAGGCTGTCTTTAACGGCCGATACATCGTCTGTAATGGTTGATGTGGTAGATGCCACGTGTCCGCCGGATGACGAGCCCATAATGCCAATCTTATCCGGATTGATACCCCACTTGGCCGCATTAGCACGGATGTAGCGTATGGCGCGTTGCGCATCCATCAGCGGACCGATCTCACGGTGAACGAGGTCTGGGCAATTGGGCAGGCGATAGTTCAATACAAAGGCTGTAATGCCGATGGTGTTAAACCATTTGGCTAACTGTGTGCCGCTGATGATGTAAGCCAGGCGCTCATAACCACCGCCGGGACAAATAACCACGGCTGCGCCCTTATTCTCCTGCGTGCCGGGGAAAAAGGCATACATGCCCGGTACCATCACCCTGAACACGCGCTCGCGGGCAATGCTATCCTGTAGTTTGAGGTGCTTGGAGTTGGGGATATGGTTTTTAGGCCAAAGCTCCATAAAATCCTGCGCGCGTGAAGCCGAAGCCACCGCGCATAGGAGTAATAGGGTTATTGCTAATCGTAATTTCATTATTAAAATTTAAGCATGTTTAACAGCAGTTGCTGGCCAACCACATTGGCCGGGTTTGATGCTGTGGTGTTAAACGTATTCATAGAAGCGTTTTCGCCATCGCCTTCGGCGCGTTTGGTGGCTTTTTCGCTTTTGATGCATGAGGTTAGATCTAATGCGTTCAAAATGATGCGGCCGCGGCCATGCGGGATAATACTCAGGGCCGAGTAAACTTCCTGCTTGTGGTCAGACACGCAACCAACAATGGTCTCGCCGCTCCACATGCGCATGCCTATGCGGTTTTTGTTGTAAGCTGCCAAACACTGGTACTCCCAGTTAAACACGCAGGCCTGCGGCAAACCGGCAAACAACGGATGGCTTTTTACAAAGTAGTTGCCGCCATACCAGCTGGTACCCAGCACTTGGATGCCTTTAAACTCAGCAGCTTCTTTTCGTGCCAAGTGGTCGGCCCATTTTTCGGTGTTGCCTAGTACTACCAATGTGTTGCCGTTGTTTACCCATTCTAAAATGTCGGTCACCAACGGGTTGCCGGTTTGCTGTGGATCAGCACTGCCGATGATCAGTACATTCCCTTCAGGTGTGCCTGAGTGGTAATCGGTATAGGCAATACCTTCAGATTTAAGATAACGCTGAATCAGGCCACTATCTGCCACCATAATGTGCTGACTAACACCTTGTTTGTTTAACTGTACGGCATAGATCTGGTCGTCGCCGTTACAGATGGTGGTTTGGCCCTGTTTCAATACCGCGCTAACAGTGGTATAACCGGCGTGCGGTACGTTTACTTTGATGCCCTTTACCAATAACTCTCCATAGGTTGATCCTCCTGTAACTTTTACTTTCTCTTTCTGACTGGCATACACCTTGCCTGTGGCATCTTTTACCTGGATATCCAGTTCGGCATCGCCCTTAATATCTTTTTCGTTTACGATGAAGAAGTCAGCGGTTACATCCTGACCAGCAGGCACCACCTTGTGATTCAGTTTAACAGCCACATAAAGCGGACGATTGTAGCGCGCAATCAAATCCGGATCGCCCTTCAGGTTACGATAGTCGTCTACCATACCAGAGTGGTTTTCTTGTTTCATCGATTCCCAACCGTTAATGGCGTAGCCATCAATAATGTTGTTAATGTGCACGTTTTCAATTACACGGCCTTGGTAGTAGTAAGCCACATTGCCCATTTTTCGGGTCAGGCTATCTACGTTAGGGAAGGCCTTGCTGAAACCGTTGTTTTTCAGGAAGCTATCGTAAGCGTCATACCATTTCAGGTAAGTATCAGTTTCCCAGCCGATGTTTTTGCCGCGTTTCATAATCTCGTCATGAATCAGCTGCAGACGCGGAGGTGTGCCAATGGCGCCTTCTTCTCCGTAGTAAATAATCTCGTTTTTGTGATCGGTGTATTTGGCGTAGCTGGTCGGTGAATTGTACAGTGCATCATGATACACGCCCGGGCCGCCCGCGTGGTGCTGGTCAAACCAACCGTAATCATAAAAATTATCATCATAAGGGAACAGGTGCAGCTTGAAGCGCGCATCAGGCTCGTCTTGCTTAATCGGTCCGTTTGATGAGTTGTAGGTGATGATGCGCGAGTTATCCAGTTTGTGGCCGGCCATCATCTCGTCGCGGTCCTCGGTACGTGGTTGTGCGCCGCGCTCGTTATGCATGTTGTAGATCACTAGCGACGGGTGGTTCCTATCACGTTTAACCATACGGAGGAATTTTTCGGTGCGGGTAGGCAAGTAAAAATCGCGCTGCTTTTTGCCGATGTCATTCTTCGCCTCAAACAGGTTATCTGGGAACTGATTACCGCCTGGTTCTTCAAAATAAAGCAAGCCCAGCTCGTCGGCTGCATCCAGCACATTTGGCTGACCGATAGTGCGGTGGAAGTTTAGCATATTCAGGCCGATGCGTTTGGCATCCAATACCTGTTTGCGGGCCAGCTCGTCAGTAGGGGCAATACCGTTAACCGGCCAGAAACCCCATGAAATGGATGTCCGCACCACAATGCGTTTGCCATTGAGATAAAACTGCTGATCGCCGTTTACATCCTTCACCGCAAACCAGCGGAAACCGAAGCGGCGCTGAAAAGCATCGTGTGTGCCGTTTTTGCCTGTCCAGTTAACAGTCAGGTTGTACAGATTCGGGTGATCTACGTCCCACAATTGCGCTGTCGGTACATCAACTTTAAAATGCTCAACCGCGTTATTAGCGGGATAGCTATTGGTGAAAACCACCTTGCCGGTTTTATTTTCTTTAATAACCAGCTGATAGTTACCGGCAGCCTGTTTGCCTGTCAGCGATACCTCTACATCAACCTGTTTAGGCTCGGGCGTGTTTTTTACAAATACATCGCTAATATAGGTTTGATCTGTAGCGCACAGGTGCACTTTGCCGGTAATGCCGCCAAAACCATGCGTGGGCTGTATGCGGTAATCGCCCCACATAAAGGTTTGGCTGTCGCGCCAGTCAAAGTTGCCGTTAGGGTCGGTAATACGTACAGCAATTTCATTTACTTGTCCGGGAATGAGCGCGTTGCTTACATCGGCGCCGAAAGGTGTGCCGCTGGCAATATCATAAGCCACCAGCTTGCGGTTCACAAAAACCTCGGCACGCAGGCGGGCGCTTTCAAATTGCAGTTCAATATGTTTGCCTTTAAAACCGGCAGGTACCATTACTTTAGTGCTAAACCATGATACGCCCAGGTAATTGCCGTTTACGCCAAACTTGCTGCCGTTAGCTCCCCAGAAATATTCTTCAACGGTGGCTGGCAATTGGGTTTTGATGTTAGTGGGTGCAAATAACTTGTCCCAGCCGTTGGTAGGTTTGTTTACAGGTAACTCGCTGATGTTAACTGGGGGGGGGCGTACAAACGGTCGTTCTGCCATTTGGCGGCCGTGTCCAGCCAGATAGACCAGTTGTTATTCGTCAGATCGAGGACTGATCTGGGCGACTGGGCTTTTGCAATCGATTGCAAGCCGAGAGCCAGAATCAAAGCCGGGATTAAAGGTTTTTTTAAAATGTTCATTATTTTAGGTTAAGAGTGCTTGGTTTTACCGTTAAACTGTAGCCAGAATGCGGTTTAAGGATAAAGATAGATGAAAATATCTTAAAGTTCATAGCGCGGTTTGGTCGTGTCGTAAGAATTTTACGAAAGCCTTGGCGATGATTTCTTCAACGCTGTTTTTTCAATCGATTGAGGATTTGAATAATCCAATGGTATTTTACATGGTCAGATATAATTAATATCTTGCTTCATAAGTCTTTATAACATGGAATCATCCACCAAACACCTGTCGGCAGACGCCTATATACTTACCTTTCCTGAACATATCCAGCAGAAACTGCAAGCTATAAGAAAGATCATTCATCAAGCCGCACCACAAGCCGAAGAAGTGATTAGCTACAACATGCCTGCTTTTAAACAAAACGGCATATTGGTGTATTTTGCGGGATATAAGGGGCATATCGGTTTTTACCCTACAGGTAGCGGTATCCGTGATTTTCAGCATGAGTTTGGTGATTACAAATGGTCAAAAGGAGCCGTACAGTTTCCGCTGGATGAACCATTGCCGGTTGATCTGATTACCCGAATGGTGAAATATCGGGTGGTGCAGGATGCGGAGAAGGCTAAAGCTAAGAAGGCGAAGTAGGAAGCTTGTTACTAACTCTAAGCGAAGCTAAAAATACACGTTATTGCGAGGAACGAAGCAATCTCTGTAAAGGACAGTCGGACATACAAATCCGATATGTAGATGCAGAGATTATTAATGTTATTAATTGTTTTTTAATGGCATTAATGAGCTCCCTTCGGTCGGTTGTCTTCGTGTCTCGCAATGACGTATCTGGTAATGATGGGGGTGAACCCCTATTTCATCTTCTCAAGCTCAGCTTGGGTGATCTTCATGATAGTACCGTGGCGGATTCCTTTTGGCATATTGATCTGGTCGGTAACGTCGGTCCAGGTTTTCAGGTCGGTTGAGGTGATGGCACCGTAGTGATGATCGCGGTAGCGGTCAAAATAAACCAGCCATTTGTTGCCGATGCGTAGCGTAGTTGGGCCTTCTGCCCAGTAGTTGCCGGTGATGGGCTCACTCACATTGGTGTATGGACCTGTCAGTTTGCTGGCGTAGGCTATTTTGAGGTTCTTCTGCACCGGATTCAGGCGCTCATCTTTAAAAAACATTACAAAGCGTTTGCCATCAGGAATGATGGTTGCATCAATACAGTTAAAACCGGGGTCAAACAGCAACTTGGTTGGGGTGTAAGTTTTAAAATCTTTAGTGGTGATGTAATAGATACGGTGATTCAAACCTTTCTCGGCCACGCTATCCGGATTGGGGAAACGACCGGTGATAGTGGTGGCCCAGTAGATCATATAGGTTTTAGTACCTGCATCGTAGGTAATCTCTGGTGCCCAACTGTTGCGCGCACCCTCTTCATGAGACATTACATTCAGTTGCTGCTGCTCGCTCCAGTGCACCATATCGGGCGAACTGGCATAGCCGATACTTTTGTCTTTCCAGCTGTCGGTCCACACCATGTGGAACAGGCCATCGGCACCGCGGATAACGCATGGATCGCGCATCAACTTATCGCTGGCTACCGTTGGATGCAGAAAAGAGCTATCGTTTCTTAATGCCGACCAGTGCAGACCATCCGTGCTGCTAGCCAGGTGCAAGCCATCCTCGCCGTTATTTTTGAAGTAAGCAAACAGGTAAACATCTTTTTGCTGGGCATAAACAGCCATATTGAACAGCAAAAACAGGGCGAGGAAAATTCTTTTCATATTGGGTTTAATTGGCCGGCAAGTTAAAAAAAGGAAAGAGAATGTGTTGAACAAAAAAACCTGTCATTTCGACGAAGGAGAAATCTTTTCGAAGCGTCCTGACGGGATGCAAAGTCGAAAAGATTTCTCCCCCCTGGTCGAAATGACAGGCGGGAAGCACTTGGCTTTTATTACTTAGTAATCGCCGCGTTCAACGTCAGCGTTTGCGGCATTTCTGTTGAAAGACCGTCTTTAATATCTACAGCCTTGGCATCAACTTTAATTGTTGCACTGGTTAAACCAGGGCGCGATGCGGTTACTGTAATAGTACCAGGCTTGGTAGTAGAGCGGATAGCTACACGGTTAATGCCGCACTCGGTATCCAGGTACAGGTTATTGGTAGTGTTCAGCTTAGCTGCGTTGAAACCGCCGCGCCATACCACCGGACCATCAACTTTAAAATCTACACGGGCTTCGTCTGTCGGGCAACGACGGCCTTTCGCGTCTACCACCTCAAAATCAATCAGGGCCACATCGCTACCATCGGCACGTAAGCCTTGCGGGCCGGCATGCAGGGTTAATTTAATAGCTTTTGGTTCGCCTGCGGTTTGCAGTTCTTCCTGACCTACTACTTTGCCTTTCTGGCTAATTACAGCTTTCAGGGTACCCGGTGCAAAAGCCACATTTGGAAACTGATAGATGAAGCCGGTGCTTACCCCTTCGCCTGCCGGGCGCTGCATGTTTGGTTGTGCACGGTTAAAGGTATCAATAAAGGCAACAGGTTTGGTTTGCACACCCAGCGATTTTCCGTTCAAAAACAGTTCTACCTTATCGCAATGCGTTGCAGCTACATAAACATGTTTCTTGGTTTTGGCAGGATAGGTCCAGTGACCGATAATGTGCAGATCTGGTTTTTCATTCTGCATTACGCGCGATACGTAGTACATCTCTTTAGGCAAACGCACGCCGTCAACCTTGCCACTTACACGCAGCACATAGCTACCCTGCTGGCGACCATCGGCATTAGAGTCTGAGAAATAAATTGACGCATAAGCAGCCCATTTTGAATGTGCCGGATCGGGATTGTCAATTCGGTTAGTTACATAGCTATTGTAGCGCGAAGCACCTGACAAGCAGAAGTTTTCTGAATTCCAGTGCCAGGTATCCATAGCCCGACCGTCAGGACCGGTGCCTTCTTTTGGTGTAAAACCAAAGTGCGGCGGCGAGTAGCTGTCCCATACGTTACGGCCAGCCTCATCACGGAAATCTTCAGTTTCAATCAGCGGCGCTTTATCCCTGCGGGAGATGCTATATCCGCGGAAAATATCGTCACCGGAAACTTTATCTGTTTGCGGCGCCTGGCCAATCATCACACCATAAAATTCTGACATGGGGGTTAAAGCCTTGTTAGCCTCGGCTAAATCATTATCACGGCTACCCATTACGCGGCCACCATGCGGGTCTAATTCTTTACGGAGGGCCACCATTTGGGTCATCTGTTCTGGGGCTACAATGGTATTACCTGCCTCCCAGAAAAAGATGCTTGGATTGTTGCGATAATAGATCATAGTTGCGCGCATCACCTCAACACGCTGATCCCACTGGCGGCCGGTCACCATGCGTTCTTTATCGCCTGCAGGGCAAACCTCTACCATACCAAAGCGGTCGCATGCGTCAACATCGGCACGCTCTGGTGCAACGTGCATCCAGCGGATGTAGTTGGCATTACTTTCGCGCATCATAGATACGGTATAATCGTGCATCCAGGCGGGGTAAGCACCACCCAAACCGGCCCAATCATCTGCCGAGCGCTGTGAGTAGCCGGTAAGCCAAACAAACTTCCCGTTTAGCCATACACCACCCGTACCTGCACCACCTTTAAACTCCACCTGGCGGAAACCGGTACGGGTATCAACCACGTCAACCACCTTACCGTTTACGCTTAGCATACTGTACACATGGTACAGATATGGGTCTTTAGTGTCCCAAAAGTGCGCATCGGTCAGCGTGCCTTCGGCTGTCATAATCTCTTTTTGATTGGCTACCAAGTCTGTAGTATTACCTTCCAGCTTGGCTTTAACGTTACCCTGCGCATCAACAACAACGGCACTAAGGGTGATAGAAGCGTAATCGCCTTCCTCTTCGTTACTTACCTGGGCTTCTACCTTAATGGTAGCCGTTTTTTTATCCAGGTCGATATTTTCTGGATATACATAAACTCCGGTTGTTTTCAGGTTGTTGAACAACGGCAGGGTTTGATAAATTTTATTGGTGATAATGAGCGATGCATCACGATTCAGGCCACCAAAGTTGGGATTGAAATCCTTAGCATTCCACTGAAAAGCGGTGCCTGTTTCTTCTTCTTTATAAGTAGTACTGTTATCAACCTTTACGGCCAGCACGTTATCGGCCCCGCCAAATTTTACATACGGCGTAATATCTAAACCGGCGGCGGTAACACCGTCTTCGTGTTTACCTATCAATTGGCCATTCAGATAAAACTTACCGGCCTGGCGCATGCCGTCAAACTGTATAAATACTTTTTGGCCGGTGGCACTTGCAGGTACTTTAAAATGCTTGCGGTACCAGCCAATGCCCAGCATTTTCTCGCTCTGATCGCCACCACCATGACTGATGTAGGCACGATAGGTATCTGTCTCGTTCCAGGTATGCGGCAGGCTAACGGCCGTCCAAGCAGCGTCGTCAAACCCTGGCTGCTCGGCTCCGGCCGCATCGCCGAAGGTAAATTTCCAGCCGCTGTTAAAGTTATAAGTAGCCCGCGGTGTGACGGGCGCGGTGTAGGCCGATGATGAGGCCGTTTGTGCATAAGTTACGCCTTGTAAAGCGGCCGCAACAGCAAATGCCATGCTCAATAATCGCACTCGATACTTGTTCATAAATTGGTTTTAGCAATGGTTATAGCCTCTAAATTATTTGCCCATCTGCAGAAGAGTATCCTGAACTATCCTGTCAAACGCTCTTTAAACACAATTATGGGTAATTCAGCTGAATAAAATGTAAACTAAAATCTAACCGTAACATACTTATTACTCAAAATATATCTGTCAGATACCTGGATCAGATGCTACAAATCCAGCCGCCAGGCAAAATCAAGTCAGTTAAATCTTCTACCTTTACGTTTATCTCAACAACCCAGGATTAACCACTTTGATTGTTTTATTTCCCTAGGGTTAAAAGCCTGATTTTTTCTTACAACTTATTGAAAAACAAATGCTTTTATGGTATTTCCTTCCTATATTTATCAGACCCCCATTTAAGGTAATTGAATTGATATGAAGAAGTATTTACTCCTGCTGCCCCTGCTGTGCGGTTGCGCAGAGTCAAGACAAGTTTTCAATAACAGCAGCGCCTTGCAAAGCCATCAGCAGCCACTAAAAGTATTTAGCATAGGTTACTGGAACCACAGTTCGCGAGTGCTGACACTTACTGATGCCGCAGGCGTTTACTTCACCATACGAGATGCAAAAAACGACAGCCTGAAAATAGGCGATGTATATCATTATTAAAGAGGGGGCTGCTAAAACATTTCTATTAATGGCCCTGTATTTATAACAGCATCCCCAAAAATGCTGCAATATGGCCACAGTTGCGTTAAATAGTACTGAAGGTAAATGGGTAATGGTTTCGGCCATACTTGCGTCGTCTATGGCTTTTATAGATGGCACCGCACTCAATGTGGTACTGCCCGCTTTACAAAAAAGCCTTAATGCTACCGGCGCCGACTTATTTTGGATCCTCAATGCCTATCTGCTCATTTTAGCTTCACTTATTCTGATTGGCGGCTCATTAGGCGATAAGCTTGGCCGCCGGAAGATCTACATGCTGGGCATTTTCATCTTTGTTTGCGGTTCTACTGCATGCGGCCTGGCGCCAGGCGTTTTTCTGCTCACACTATTCAGGGTATTTCAGGGTATTGGCGGCGCGTTGATGATTCCCGGCAGTTTGGCACTCATTTCTTCTTCCATTCATGAAAAAGAACGCGGTAAAGCTATTGGCACCTGGTCTGCCTTTACCACGCTAGTTACCATGGGCGGCCCGGTTTTGGGCGGTGCACTGGCCGACGCAGGTTTATGGCGATACATCTTCTTTATTAATGTACCTATAGGTATAGCGGCCCTGCTAATGCTATGGCGTAAAGTAAAAGAAGTGCAAAATCAGGATAGCGACAAACATATTGACATTACCGGCGCAGTGACGATTGCCCTGGGCCTGGCGCTTATAACCTTTGGCTTTCTGCGGATACCGGCCGTGGGCTTTAAACACTGGCAGGCCTATGGCTCGCTTGCATTAGGCATTATTTTGCTGATTACTTTTATACAACTGGAGCGAAAAGGCAAACACCCAATGATGCCGCTGTGGCTCTTTAGTAATATGACCTTCAGTGGTGCTAACCTGCTTACCTTTTTCCTGTATGCTGGTCTGGGCGCAGGGATGCTGTTCCTCTCGCTTAATATGGTGCAAACGCAGGGCTATAGCCAGCTACAATCCGGACTAACCTTTTTGCCTTTTACTATTATGATGATAGGCATAGCCCGTTTTGCCGGTGCTCTGGCAGATAAACTGGGGCCACGATTATTGCTTATTGGCGGCCCTGCCATTGCAGGCACAGGTTTGCTGTTGCTCTCATTTGTACACCAATCTGGCGGCCCATCACATTATTGGACTACTTTTTTTCCGGGTGTCCTGGTTTTTGGCTTGGGGATGGCTTTTACGGTAGCGCCGCTTACGTCAACAGTAATGGGCGCTGTTAGTGATCAATTTTCGGGCACGGCATCTGGCATTAATAATGCGCTCACGCGTATTGCCGTTGTATTTGCCAATGCCATTTTTGGTGCCCTGGCCGTTTTGTTTTTTGCCGCTGCATTACAAAAGCCGCTTGACGAGCTAAAAATCTCCCCGCATCAAAAACAGGAAATACTAAAACAGACGATTGATCTGGGTAATGCTCAACCACCCAAATCAATAATTCAGGTTGATGCCGAGCATTTACGAAACATTTATAAAGAGGGATTTACCGTGGCCTATTCGCGCATTATGCAGATCTCTGCCGGATTGGGTTATATGGGTGCTCTGATGGCCGTATTTTTCATTAGAAACGAGAAGAAAGTTAAAAAGTAAGGATTAAAACTATTGCCCGTCTGTACGGTGCTGCGGACTGGTATATTTCCTGAACGCATCAATAACCGGCAGCACATTGCCCCCATCATCAAAAAAACCACGAGCACGTAAACCACCGTTAGCGGCAGGCTCCCACCACATTACACCCTTACCGCGATTGTCGGGCACGGATAGCACCACCGCGGCAACTTCTTCCAGCCATTGCTTCTGCCCTTCCGGTGTTTCTGGAAACGGACCAGGAACGGTACTAAAGTAGCGGCTCTTTTTCCAGTAGTAGCCGGTTTCTACTAAGTAAACATCTTTATTATAAGTTTTGGCGGCAAAGGTTAAATTTTCTTTCAGGTCGATGAGTGTGCCATGGCTCCATGGATAAAATGAGAAACCGATCACATCAAACGGAATTTGGTAGCTCAGCAGTTTATCAAAGAAGGCTTTGGTTTTGGCTATATCTCCGCCATGATCTACGTGGATCATAATCTTAGGGCGCTTGAAATTGCCGCGACCGGCGTCAACCCCGTTTATGCCGGCGTAAATGTAATCGGCAAAGTTATCCCAGTTCTCCGGCAACTTGCCCGATGGCCATAGCGTACCGTTGCTTACTTCGTTACCAATCTGGATCATATCAGGCAATACGGATGAATCGCGCATAGCGGTAATGGTTTTACGGGTATACTCGTACAACGCGTCTACAATCTGTTTATGACTCAGGTTTTGCCAGGCCTGCGGAGTTGGCTCTTTCGTTGGATCGGCCCAGGCATTAGAGTAATGAAAATCGAGCAATAGTTTAAAACCCATCTGTTTGGCCTGTTTGGCCATAGCAATGGTATAAGCCAGTCCATTGGGCAGCGTAGCCGGTTCTACACAGGTGCGCAAACGAACCCAATTGTAACCATGATCTTTAAAAATCTGCATCCCCGGCTTTAGCTGACCGTTCTCTTTAAATACCGGTCCTTTCTCTTCAACCTGCTTGAGATAAGAAAGATCAGCCCCGAAGGCAAAATCAGAGTTTTGCGCAACGCACAGCCTCGTCATTAAAATGATTACAATTACCGGCAGGTAAAGCTTTTTCATGATGATAATGGATTGCTGGTTAGCAATTGGTTGTGGGTAAAGATATCTGCGATGGGGCAAATTAGCCATCATGCTCTGTGCTGATGGAGAGGCGGGACTTTAATAATTTTACGTCAGTGACGTTATGAATAGGCATTCTTGAGGGTTACACCACCAAAATAAATTAATAACCGTATACTTTACATTTATTAATTTATTTCTACATTTACGGGTATATAAACCAAAATACCTGTACATGAAGAAAATTTACTACGGCATGGCCGTGCTGGCCTTGTGCTGCACTCCGGGCAGAGCCGCATTAGCGCAAACCGCAAAAGTTACCGTCAGCAACGATTCTAAGCTGACCATCAGTCGCAACATTTATGGGCAATTTGCCGAGCACTTGGGCCGCGGTATTTATGATGGCTTTTGGGTTGATCCTAAAATGCCGGTAAAAAAGCAGGATCGCATCCGCATGGATATTGTAGAAGCCCTGCGTAAAATCAAAATTCCTAACCTGCGCTGGCCCGGTGGTTGTTTTGCCGACGAATATCACTGGCGCGATGGTATCGGTCCGCGCGTTAACCGCCCTAAAATGGTGAACACCAATTGGGGCGGAGTGACCGAGGATAATAGCTTTGGTACCCACGAGTTTCTGGAACTGTGTAAATTGCTGGGTTGCGAGCCTTACATCAGCGGTAACGTTGGTAGCGGTACCGTTCAGGAAATGTCAAACTGGGTAGAATACCTGAACTTTGACGGCCAGAGCCCATTAACAGCAATGCGAAAACTGAACGGCCATCCTGAGCCTTTCAATGTATCATTCTGGGGCGTGGGTAACGAGAGCTGGGGCTGCGGTGGCAACATGACGCCGGAGTATTATGCCAATGAGTTTAAGCGTTACGCCACATTTGCCAAAGATTATAAGAACGCTAAGCTGAAAAAGATAGCTACCGGCCCGAGCGATGGCGATTACAACTGGACGGAGGTAATGATGAAGAATGTAGGTACCCGTATGTGGGGAATGTCGTTACATTGTTATACCCTGCCAACCGGCAACTGGAACGATAAAGGCTCTGCCACTAAATTTACAGAGGCTCAGTACTTCAACACCATGAAAAACTGCCTGCGTATGGAAGAGTTTGTTACCAAACACTCGGCCATTATGGATAAGTACGATCCAGAGAAAAAAGTAGCCCTGGTGGTTGACGAGTGGGGTGTGTGGACTAACGTTGAGCCCGGCACAAATCCAGGTTTCTTATATCAGCAAAACAGTCTTCGCGATGCGTTGGTTGCCGGCACCACTCTTAACATCTTTAATAATCATTGCGATAGGGTAAAAATGGCGGCGCTTGCACAAACCATTAACGTGTTGCAGGCATTGGTGCTTACCCAGAAAGAGAAAATGCTGCTCACGCCAACTTATCACGTGTTTGATCTGTATAAAGTGCACCAGGATGCTAAATATTTGCCAATAAAACTAGATGCGCCAGATTATGAGGTAAACGGCAACAAGATCCCGGCGGTAAATCTGTCAGCGTCGCAAGATAAAGAAGGTAGGGTACACCTATCATTGGTAAACATTGACGATCATAAAGATATTGTGGTAACCGCCAACATGGGCGATATCAAATGGAACACCGTGAGCGGGCAGATCCTTACATCGGCCAATGTAACCGATATTAATACGTTTGATAAACCAAATAATATTAAGATCGAGTCATTTAATAACGCGCAAAAAGATGGTGATAAAGTAGTGGTGAAGATACCTGCGCACTCTATCATTGTTCTGGAATTGAAGTAATAAAGGATGTTACGTTGAGCCTGTCGAAACGCGCGCGTGGCCTTACACGCTGTTTTTCGACAGGCTTAAGATTATAAAATGGCTAGTTAACTCATTGTTATGCATCGAATTAAAGCTTTTCTGATACTGATTTGCTGCGCGTCGCTAGGCGGTGCATGGGCGCAAAATAAGGGTGTTCCGGCACCCAAGCCGCTGTTTCGGGACCCGATTTATGATGGCGCTGCAGACCCGACGGTGATCTGGAACCGTGCCGAAAAGAAGTGGTTTATGTTTTATACCAATCGCCGGGCAAAGGATACTACTATTGGTGGTGTAGCCTGGGTGCATGGCACGCGCATAGGCATTGCCGAGTCAAAAGATGGCGCCAACTGGAAGTATAGGGATACGGCAGATATTGGCTACCGCCCCGATGCAGGTTATACCTTTTGGGCGCCGGAGGTAATTGACTATAAGGGCTTGTATCATATGTACTTGACCTATGTTCCAGGAATTTTTAATGACTGGAATCATCCGCGGATCATCATACACCTCACCAGCAAAAATCTGCTGAATTGGAAGTATGAATCGACTCTGAAACTGGTGAACGAGAAGGTGATAGATCCCTGCGTAACGCGACTGCCTGATGGTACCTGGCGCATGTGGTATAATAACGAGAAGGATAGTAAATCTATTTACTATGCCAATAGCCCCGATCTGTACCATTGGACTGATGGACAAAAGGCCGTGCATGACCAGCCAGGCGAGGGCCCCAAAGTATTTAAATGGAAAGGCAAATACTGGATGATTACCGATGTGTGGCGTGGCCTTGCCGTATACAGTTCAGACGATATGATGAACTGGACCCGACAACAAGGTGGTAATCTGTTAGCAACACCCGGCAAAGGAATAGATGATGGTAGTATTGGTGACCATTGTGATGTGCGCGTTACGCTTAAGGGTCGCGCTTATCTTTTTTACTTTGTACATCCGGGTAGGGGACCATCCGCATCAAGTGTGGGTAAATATGATAAGCAACGTAGCAGCTTACAGATAACAGAGCTGAAAATGATTGATGGCAAGCTGACTTGCGATAGAGATGAAACTACTTATGTAGATTTAAAATAGTTGCTGATAATAATATCTATAATTTAGTGGAGCAGGCGACCTTGTTAGATAATAATGAGGTCGCTTTTTTTGCAGAATTTACAGTGATGATCTCAACGTCAGATAAAACGGTACCTCATAAATAGCCGGCTTATTAGTGCGGATCACTTCAGCAACCATTTCGCCCATTTTCTGGAAATCAGTAGAGATAGTAGTTAAACCGTTTAGAATAATTTTTTTCAGCGGGGTCTCATTATAAGAGATAACGCCAATGTTCTCGCCAATTTTCAGGTTGGTGGAGAGGATGCGCTCAATGAGGATCACCAGGTCATTTTCCATCAGGTTAATGAAAACTTCACCTTCATTAATAGGTTCCACCTGGATATCGTGCACCACCTTATAATTAAAGGCGTACTGAATGCAGAAATTAAAGAAACCTTTCAGAATCTCGCTGGGGAAGTAAGTATTCTCGGGGAAGATGATCTTTAGCGTGGTGTATTTGCTCAGTTGGGGCAACGCTTGTTCCAATGCGTGGAAAATGTCGCGTTCAAAGTTTTCATACACCGCGGCAAAGTTACCGTTAACGCCCGGTACCAATTTATCTAACAGAATCAGTTTTTCTTTAGGCAGGGTGTTGATGATCTCGTGCGCTGTATCTCCGCCATCTATAAAATGTGGAACGATGACGTAGTGCGTATAATCGTTAGCCTTGTTTTGCAGGAGTTTTTTAAAGAAGGCCAGATCATTATTGTAAATATAAAAGTCGATAGCCGCCTCATCACCCAACCCATCTATAATAGCATCATAAAGGATTTTTTTGTGGGGGCTCAGCTTATTAAAGATCAGGAAAACTTTATACTTCTGTTCGGCCTCAGCATTTTTAATGTAATAACCTTTGCCCGGAACAGAGCCTAGCAGGCCGATTGATTTGAGGTATTTATAGGCCTTCTCTGCTGTATCCCTTGAAATTTCAAAGTTATAGTTCAGCTCATTGATAGAAGGCAGGGTATCGTTTTTACTCAGCTTCCCCTCGCGCACACTCTGAATAATAGAGTTGGCTAACTGCAGATATTTAGGGGTAGATGAGTAATAATCGATATAAATGTATTCTAAAAATAGCGAAGACTTCATTCCTTGATCACAATATGGGTTACCACCAGAAACTCGGGCTTAAATGTAGCATTAATTATGGCAAAAAAGTACAAAAAACGCGCTAAATATTATAAGAATCATAAAATTTCACCATGACAGTGCATGATAGCTTTGAGTGGGAGCTTTTCTAATTTTAGCCCATTAACCAATTATATTATATTATTTGAGATGGAAGTTATTTTAGGTGTTATTTTTCACTTTATCGGCGGTTTCGCATCCGGAAGCTTTTACATTCCCTATAAAAAAGTAAAAGGCTGGGCTTGGGAAAGCTTTTGGATTGTAGGCGGCTTGTTTTCATGGTTGATTGTACCACCGCTGGCAGCATGGTTAACAGTGCCAGGTTTTATGGATATAATAGCACAAACCAATGGCAGCGTGCTTTTCTGGACTTATTTGTTCGGTGTTCTTTGGGGTATTGGCGGCTTAACTTATGGCCTGGGTGTGCGTTACCTGGGTGTAGCCCTGGGTAGCTCGGTAATTTTGGGTTTATGTTCTGTTTTCGGCTCATTAATTCCATCAATTTACTACCAGTTTAACCCACAACCTGGTAAAGATACTATTCATGATCTGGTAAGCAGCAGCTGGGGACAGATGGTGTTGGTAGGTATCGTTGTCTGTGTTATCGGCATCGTTATCTGCGGTAGGGCAGGTACTTTAAAAGAGCGCGAGCTTTCTAAAGATAAAGAAGCAGCAACAAACAATTCAGACTACAAATTTGGTTTGGGTATTACGGTAGCCATCATTTCAGGTGTGCTGAGCGCTTGTTTTGCATTTGGTATTGATGCCGGTAAAGTAATGGCTACTACGGCTGACACCATATGGAAATCAACGCACCCTAATCAAGGTAATTTCCTGTATCAGAATAACGTAACTTATATTATTATTCTTTGGGGCGGTTTAACTACCAACTTTATTTGGTGTATGATGCTGAATGCCCGCAACAAAACGTTTGGTAACTATACTGATAAAAGTACACCACTGTTGAAGAACTACCTGTTCAGTGCTTTGGCCGGTACAACCTGGTTCCTGCAGTTCTTCTTCTACGGTATGGGCGAGAGCCGTTTGGGTAACGGTGCAAGTTCATGGATACTGCACATGGCCTTCATTATTTTGGTAGCCAACATGTGGGGCTTACTTTTAAAAGAGTGGAAAGGCGTAAGCAAGAAAACACTGGCAACCGTAATTATAGGTATTGCCACCATTATACTTTCTGTACTGATTGTAGGGCAGGGTAACAATATGAAAGCTAAGCTGGCCGAAAGCAGTAAGAAGGTAGCAGTAAGATAATATATCAATCTTTAAAAATTAATTAGTAAAAATAGATATGTCAGTTAACACAATTGATTTCAAGCACGTTAGCTATTTGTGGGATGATGCCAAAGCGGCAGAAATGGCGGGTGACGAAGTAGCATTATTAATTTACCGTTCTAACCTGTTGGGTGCAGATTTGCGTTTAACCAACTATGGTGGCGGTAACACTTCATGCAAAGCCATGGCTAAAGATCCCCTTACGGGCGAAGAAGTAGAGGTAATGTGGGTAAAAGGATCTGGCGGCGACTTGGGTTCGATCAAAAGAAACGGACTGGCTGCTCTGTATGTAGACAGACTGCGTGCCCTGAAAAATATTTATCGTGGTATTGAGCATGAGGATGAGATGGTTGAGCTTTTCAATCACTGCATCTATGACCTGGCTTCTAAAGCTCCGTCTATCGATACCCCGCTGCACGGTTTCCTGCCGTTTGCACACATTGACCACCTGCACCCTGATGCAGCTATCGCTATCGCGGCAGCAAAAGATGGTAAAAAAATCACACAGGAACTGTTTGGTGGTACCATTGGTTGGGTTGAGTGGCAAAAACCAGGTTTTGACCTGGGCTTGCAACTGAAAGCTTGTTTAGACGAAAACCCAGGCATCCGCGGCATTATGCTGGGCTCGCACGGTTTGTTCACTTGGGGCGATACTGCTTACGAAAGCTATATCAACACCCTGGAAGTGATTGAAAAATGTGCTGAGTACCTGGAGCAAAACTATGGCAAAAAAGGCCCGATCTTCGGTGGTCAGAAAATTGAAAGCTTAGCAGCTGAAGACCGTAAAAAACAAGCTGTTGCCCTGGCACCGGTTCTGCGTGGCTTCTGCTCATCTAAAACCCGTATGATCGGTCACTTCACTGATGATGCACGTGTATTAGAATATACTAACTCTAATGATCTGGAGCGTTTGGCACCACTTGGTACCAGCTGTCCAGACCACTTCCTGCGCACCAAAATTTCTCCGTTAGTACTGGAGTTGGCGCCAAACGAAGATCTGAGCGATGTTGATGCTTTGAAAGCAAAATTACTTCCTGCATTTGAGGCTTACCGCGCTATGTATGAAGATTACTACAACACCTGCAAACACCCTAACAGTCCGGCTATCCGCGATGCAAATCCGGTAGTTATCCTGTACCCAGGTGTAGGTATGTTCACCTTTGCAAAAGACAAACAAACTGCACGCGTTGCAGCTGAGTTTTATATCAACGCTATCAACGTAATGAAAGGTGCAGAGGCTATCTCTGAGTACACTTCATTACCACGTCAGGAAGCTTTTAACATTGAGTACTGGCTGTTAGAAGAAGCAAAACTGCAGCGTATGCCAAAACCAAAAGCACTGAGCGGTCGTATTGCCCTGGTAACAGGCAGCGCCGGTGGTATTGGTAAAGCTATTGCTAAGAAATTTGCTGAAGAAGGTGCCGTTGTTGTATTGAACGACATGAACGCTGAGCGTTTAGAAGGTGCTGGCGAAGAGTTCAAAGCCAAATTTGGTAAAGACGCTTACGCTACTGCAGTGTTAGACGTAACCAATGGTGCACAGATCAACGAAGCCGTTGCCGAGGCTATCCTGGCCTTCGGTGGTGTTGACTTGATTGTTAACAACGCTGGTTTGTCAATCTCTAAAACCATTGCAGATCATACCGAGAAAGATTGGGATCTGTTATATGATGTACTGGTAAAAGGTCAGTTCCTGGTAACCCAGGCTGCTGTTGCCGTAATGAAAAAACAAGATATCGGTGGTGACATCATCAACATCGTGAGCAAAAACGCTCTGGTAAGCGGTCCAAACAACGCAGGTTACGGTAGTGCAAAAGCTGCGCAGCTGCACCTGAGCCGTTTGAACGCTGCTGAACTGGGTGGCGACAAAATCCGTGTTAACGTGGTTAACCCAGATGCGGTAATCAGCGACAGCAATATTTGGGCTGGCGGCTGGGCCGAAGGTCGTGCTAAAGCTTACGGCATCACTGTAGCAGAACTGCCTGCTTACTACGCAAAACGTACTTTGTTGAACGAGATCATTTTACCAGATGATATCGCTAACGCTTGTTTCGCTATCACCGGCGGCCTGCTGAACAAATCAACAGGTAACGTAGTGAACGTAGACGGCGGTGTAGCTGCTGGTTTTGTACGCTAGTTTATTTTGAGTTGATTAAGTTGATTGGGTTGAGTAAGTTAAGTAGTTCTCAACCCAATCATCAACTCATTTATCATAAATTGATGTGTTGAAGAATAAGAACTAAGTGATTTTAACCACTCACTTAATCAACTTAATCCAACTCAATCAACCCCAACCAATTAACCTATAGAAAATGGAAAGAGTCGCATTCAAGATGAAGCTGTTTCCCGGCTTCGAGGCAGAATACAAAAAACGTCATGATGAGATATGGCCTGATTTGGTAGCTTTGTTAAAAGAGACCGGCATCAGCGAGTATTCCATTTTTCTGGATGACGAAACCAATGCGCTGATTGGCTTTTTAAAAGTGCCTGATGCTAAAAATCTGGACACGCTGCCCGCGCAGGCCGTTATGCAGAAATGGTGGGCCTACATGGGCGATATCATGGCCAGCAACGCAGACAATTCTCCGGTAAGCGTTCCGCTAAAAGAGGTGTTTTATTTGCCCTAAGCCTGAAATTAAGAGCCCCGAAAATTTGTCATCCCAACCAAAGGGAGAGATATTTTCGGAGCGGCAAGTTGGGATGCATTATCGAAAAGATCCTTCCCGTTGGTCGGGATGACAGTTCTTTTCGTTTTTAATATCTATGAACCAAACCAAGAACTAATAAAAAACTGAGTTATGCAGTTAGAAAAGTATAAAATAGACGAGATTAACCAGCAGCAGCTGGCAGATCACAAACGTAAATTTGATTACGTTGCAGAAGGCATCAGCAATCTGGATGATGTTTTAACCAAACTGGAAGCATTCAACGTTGCTATCCCAAGCTGGGCTTTAGGTACTGGCGGTACCCGTTTCGGCCGTTTCTCTGGCGGTGGCGAGCCTGGGTCATTAGAAGAAAAAATTGAAGATGTTGGCGTTATCCAGGCGTTGAACAAATCAAGCAACTCTATTTCGTTGCATATTCCATGGGATATTCCTTCAAATCCATCAGCTATCAAAGCACTGGCTGCGCAGGTAGGTCTGCGTTTTGATGCGGTAAACTCAAACACTTTCCAGAATCAGAAAGATCAGAAATACAGCTACAAATTCGGTTCGCTGCACCACGTAGATAAAGCCGTACGTAAACAAGCTGTTGAGCACAACATCGAAGTTATTAAATACGGTGCCGAACTGGGTTCAAACGCATTGTCAGTTTGGCTGGCAGATGGTTCTAACTTCCCTGGTCAGCTGAATTTCCGTGGCGCTTTCCAAAACACATTAGAAAGCTTACAAGAAATTTACGAGGCATTGCCAGATGATTGGAAAGTATGGGTAGAGTACAAACCGTACGAACCAAACTTCTACTCAACCACTATTGGTGATTGGGGCCAGTCATACCTGTTAGCTTCTAAACTGGGCCAAAAAGCACAAACACTGGTTGATTTAGGTCACCACTTGCCAAATACCAACATCGAGCAGATTGTTTCATTGCTGTTGATGGAAGGTAAACTGGCTGGTTTCCACTTCAACGATTCTAAATACGGTGATGACGATTTGACCGTAGGTTCAATCAACCCTTATCAGCTGTTCCTGATCTTTAACGAACTTGTTGAAGGTATGGATGCCCGCGGCATGAAACACGCAACCGATATTGGTTGGATGATTGATGCATCGCACAACCTGAAAGATCCTATCGAAGATTTGATCCAATCGGTAGAAGCTATCAAAATTGCTTATGCACAGGCATTAATTGTTGACACTGCTAAACTGAAAGCTGCCCAGGCATCAAACGATACCGTGCAGGCTCAGGAAATTTTGCAACAGGCTTACCGTACAGATGTACGTGCACTGGTTGCAGAGAGCCGTCTGCGTGCAGGTGGTGCATTAAATCCGCTGGCTACGTTCAGAGCGTTGGATGTGAGAGGTAATTTGATTAAAGAACGCGGCGCAACTACCGTTGCTACCGGATTATAAGACAATAAGAATATGACCACAGTTCCTGTAATAGCGATTTTTGATATCGGTAAAACCAACAAAAAGTTTTTCCTTATCAATGAGTATTACAAAATTGTGCTGGAGCGCACCACATCCTTTGAGGAAACCGTCGATGATGATGGCGATCCCTGCGAGGATGTGGCCTTGCTGCAGCGCTGGGTAAAAGAGCAGTTGCACGAGATACTTTCGCAAAAGAAATTTGATATCCGTGCCATCAACTTTTCAACCTATGGCGCCAGCTTTGTACACATCGATCATGATGGCAAGGTAACCGCGCCTTTATGTAACTACCTGAAAAGCTTCCCTGAAGATCTGAAACAGGAGTTTTACGCCAAACATGGCGGCGAAGAAAAGATAGCGGCCGAAACCGCATCACCGGTTTTGGGTAACCTAAATTCGGGTATGCAGCTTTTCCGCATCAAACAACGTAAACCAGAGCTGTTTGAGCGCATTAAATACTCGCTGCACTTACCGCAGTTTTTAAATTACCTGGTTACCGGCAATTTCTGTTCTGATATTACCAGTATTGGCTGCCACACCCAGTTGTGGAACTTTAACAAGCAGGATTACCACCAGTGGGTTTATGAGGAAGGTATCGACAGGATACTGGCCCCAATCTTTCCGTCTGACAAGGTAACGGAAACTGAGATTGACGGTCACAACTACCAGGTAGGCACAGGCTTGCATGATAGTTCTGCCGCGCTTATTCCATACTTGGCTAACTTTGCCGAGCCGTTTGTACTCATCTCAACCGGTACCTGGTGTATCAGCCTTAATCCGTTTAACAATAATGTGTTAACGCCAGAGGAGTTGGCTAAAGATTGTTTGTGCTACATGGAGTATCACGGTCGCCCGGTTAAGGCATCGCGCCTGTTTGCCGGTAACGAGCATGAGCAACAAACCCGCCGTATGGCCGAACATTTTAACAAGCCGAACGACTACTTCAAAAAGGTAAAATACAATCCTGATTTTGTAGCACCAGCCGCACCGGCGGTAGCGGTTGATGAAAATCAATTGCTGAAACAATCGGCCTTTGGCAGCCGCGATCTGAGTACGTTTAAAACTTACGAAGACGCTTACCACTGCCTGATTGCCGATATTATGGTACAGCAAAAAACATCAACCCAGATGGCTATTCAGGATACCAAGGTGAAACGGATTTTTGTAGACGGTGGCTTTAGCAAGAACCCGGTTTACATGAACCTGTTGGCCAAGGCCTTTCCACTGTTTGAGGTTTACGCCGCCTCGGTAGCCCAGGCAACAGCCATAGGCGCCGCGCTGGCTATCCACAAATTCTGGAACAACAAGGCGCTCCCCGCCGATATGATAGAACTAAAATATTACGCCGTTGCGCAGAATATCGAAATTTAACCAAAAGGGCTTTGCAAAACAGATTTGCAAAGCCCTTTTACTTTCTACCCCGTTTATTGTCAATTCTACAGTTTTAGCTCAAAAAACTGCGACATCTCAAAGACCGACATCTTCAAACCCGCAGCTATGGCATGGTATTGAGCGCGAGCTACGCTATCATCCCGATGGTGATGATTTTGTAATTAGCAACGGCAAGCGTCGTTTTAACCGCGCGTTGTATGGCACCAACACGGCCTTCAGGGTGGAGGCCGGCGATTTACCAGAGTTTGCATTGTACCTGCCTGGCATGGGGGGCAACCTGAAACTGGGATTAATAGCAGGCACTCAAAGCAAATGGCTCATTGAAGCGTCGTCTATCGAGGCACGTTACCGCCCGGGCAGTATGCTTTACAGCATTAAAGATCCGCTACTGGGTAATGCAACGCTATCAATACAGGTATTGCCGGGGGCTGATGATGAGAACATCATTGTTAAAGCCCATATTACCGGTACAACAAATGCCAAACTGTTCTGGACTTTTGGTGGTGCTACTGGCAAGAAATTTAGTCGTGATGGTGATATCGGGGCCGATCCCGAGTCATCTTTCTACCTGAAACCGCAGTATTGCGAGGGGAACGATATTCAGTTTAAAGACAATAGCTTCACGCTCAATTTCAGTGGTAAAAGCTTGAGCGAGTCTGGCCGTTATGAGAATGATCAGATCAGTGCAGGCAGAGATAAGTCAGAAACCGTTACCAAAAACGTATTGTACGGGCAGTTCCCGGCGTCAACGCAAGTACGTAAGGCTGATGCAAATCAGCAGGCATCGCCGGCGGCATTACTGCAATCAGATGCAGGTACACAACCTGTATTGTGCGGCATTGCTACAGATGCATCAAAAGATATTTACTGGGTAGTGCAAAATGCAAAACCCATCAAAACAGATGCCGCCGCATTGCTAGCAGCGGCAGAGGCCAAACGCGCTAAACTAGCGGGCAGGGTAAAAGTACACACGCCAGATCCATTCATTAACACCTTCGGTGGTGCGCTGAGCGTTGCTGCCGATGGCATTTGGGAGTCGCCATCATACATGCACGGGGCTGTGGCCTGGCGTATGCGTTTACCGGCCTGGCGTGGCCCATACGTGGCCGATCCACTGGGTTGGCACGACAGGGCATGGTCGCACTTTAGCAGTTACGCGCTCTCACAGGTGACGCTGCCGCCTAAGGGACCTGTTGTGGCTGATACCGCGCTGCACATTGCCCGCCAGAAAGAACAGATGGGTACGGCCATGTTTAGCAGTGGTTATATTGCCCGTAATCCGGGTGGTGGTAAATTGGGCCCGCACCATTATGATATGAACCTGGTTTACATTGACGAGTTGCTGAACCATTTTAAGTGGACCGGTAACCTGGATGAGGTAAAGCAGTTGTGGCCCACCATCAAACGCTCTTTAGCCTGGGAAAAAAGAAATTATGATGCCGATGGCGACGGTTTATACGATGCCTATTGCGCCATCTGGGCCAGCGATGCCATGGAGTATAGCGGCGGCGGCGTAGCGCATTCATCAGCCTACAACTATCGCTCTAACAAATCGGCAGCCTATCTGGCCCGTCTGGTTGGCGATGACCCGAAACCTTACGAGCAGGAAGCACAGCACATCCTGGATGCGATGAATAAAAAGCTGTGGCTACCGTCAACGGGCAGCTACGCTGAATATAAAGACCTGTTGGGTTTGCAGCAAACGCACCCATCAGCCGGTTTGTGGACTATCTATCATTCTATAGACTCTGAGGTGCCGGATGCTTTTCAAACTTATGAGTCGCTGCGATATGTTGATACGCAGATCCCGCATATTCCGGTTATTGCCAAAGGTTTATCGGGTAAAGATTTCCTGCTGAGTACTACTAATTGGGAACCGTATGATTGGTCGCTCAATAACGTGGTAATGGCCGAAAACCTGCATACTGCGTTAGCTTACTGGCAGGGCAACAGGGCGGAAGACGCCTATAAACTCTGGAAAAGCGCCATTTTAGATAGCATGTATCTGGGCGCATGTCCCGGCAATTTTCAGCAGATCTCATTCTATGATACCAATCGCGGAGAGCTTTACCGTGATTTTGCCGACCCGATTGGCATGGGCGCCCGCTCGCTTGTAGAAGGCTTGTTTGGCGTAAGGCCAGACTTGCTGAAAGACAGCGTGATAATTGCCCCGGGCTTACCGGAGGAATGGAACTACGCGTCGCTCAATGTGCCCGATGTAAAGTTCGACTTTAAACGTACCGGTGAGACGGACAGTTATCATATTACGCCGGGTTTCCAGAAAGCGGCATATCTGAAATTGATTTTACCGGCAAGAAGACTTGGTATTAGATCATTAACCGTAAATGGTAAGCCTGTTGTATGGTATGGGGTGAATGGAGTTGTGGGACAACCCCAGATAAGAATAGAGGCAGGGAAGCAGAAAGATTATCAGGTCAACATTGTTTGGGACGATAAGGCTGCTGTGGCTGTTGGCGAATTTTATGGAGAAGCATTGTGTGTTTATGGAGGAGATGTTCGTACTCCTTTAAATAAGCCAGTGATCGAAGTCGCTGATCCTGAGCAAGTATTAAATAAATATACTATTGCTGAGAATGGAATAAAATACGAAGTTAAACCACTGTTTGGTCATCGGACATTTTTTGTAAAAGTTGGTACTAAGCAATTGAATTGGTGGGTACCTATCAAATTAAATATAGTAAGTAATTTATCGCTATCTGTTGATAAAAAACAGTCTCAAGATCAACTTGATTTTAAGTTAAGCGAGATGTTCGGTAGCGAAATATGGAAAATTAATGTGAACCCGCGGACTGCACGTGACTGGCATAAGGAGATCGCAAAAGGTGACAGTCAGTCGGTAGCCATAAAAGTCGGTGGTGAGAACTTGTTCCCAGGCAGCAACCGCGTGGTTATTAATGCAGGCAATACCAGCATCGATACAGCGCTGATCAACTGGCACATAAATCCGGCATCGGCATTGAAAACAGAGACCATCGATCTGAAACCTTACTTTAATGATGAGGTGACCAGCATCTTCCAGAACAAGTATATGTCGCCAAGACCGCAATCGCCTACCTTGCAGCTGCCATGGCAGGGGATAGGCAACTGGTCATACCCGCTGGTAACGGCCAATGTTGATGACAGCGGTTTGCGCAAAGCAGCGGGCGATAAAGGCATATTTACCATTCCGCAGGGCATTCCTTTTAAGGTTTCGCCGGTGGCTGAGAAGAATATTATTTATACATCGCGTTGGGATAATTACCCACATGAGGCCAGCGTGCCGTTGAGCGGAAAAGCCAGTCATGCTTATTTCCTGATGGCAGGTTCTACCAACCCCATGCAATCGCGCATGGTGAACGGTACGGTTACGGTTACTTATGCTGATGGTTCTACATCGGTACTGCAACTGAAAAACCCTGAAAACTGGTGGCCGATAGAGCAAGATCCAGACAACGATGGTTTTGCCTTCGATACCGGTGCGCCAAGTCCGCTACGTGTACACCTGAAAACCGGCGAGGTGACTGATAATAACCACAAGTTTGTGGGCATTAAAGGTTTCTCTAACCGCGGTATAGATGGCGGTGCTGGCGTGATACTTGACCTTCCGTTGGATGGTACCAAACCCCTGAAAGCAGTAGAAGTAAAAACGCTTTGTAACGATGTAGTGATAGGATTGATGGCGGTGACGCTGGTTAAGGAGTAGGTTTTTAATGAGTGAAGGTGGATGGGGGAGAATGTGTGCCATCGCTGGCAAATGACACACCCCTGTCAAAGTAGGTGCAAAATGTAGTACCTTTCAGTCCCCCTCTTGAGGGGGGGGGAACTACTGCCGGTGCGAGACGTAGTAACGTAAATAGGGGGGGGCCTTGTGATATGCTTATCTGGGCGGTAACAGATATCTGACCAAGTAGAACTAACATAAACCAAATGAAAAAAGTATTTACCCTGCTGCTGGCCTCGTTGTGTGTTGCCGGTGTTTCGGCGCAGCAAAAGGCCGGAAAAAAGCCCAATATAATTATCATCCTGGCAGACGATATGGGCTATTCTGATATCAATTGTTTCGGCTCTGATATCGAGACGCCTAACATTAATGCGATGGCTAAAGGCGGCCTGGTAATGACTAATTTCTACAATGCCTCGCGTTGTTGCCCGTCGCGTGCCTCGCTGCTAACTGGTTTGTACCAGCATCAGGCTGGCGTTGGCGATATGGTGAATACTCGTCCGCAAGCGGCTTATCAGGGCTATTTGAATACCAATTGCGTAACCATTGCCGAGGCTTTGAAGGCGGGTGGTTATAACACCTACATGGCCGGTAAATGGCACGTGGGTACCGCGCCAGAGCATTGGCCGGTAAAACGGGGTTTTGATCATTACTTCGGTTTGATTGATGGTGCAGGCAGCTACTTTCAGCCAACGATGCCTTATCGCCCTAACCAACACCTAACCATCGCTTTAGATGATAAGCCTTATGACGGTATTGGCAAAGATTGGTACAGCACCGATAAATATGCCGACTACGCCGTTAAATACATTAAAGAAAATAAAGGTACCGGTAAGCCATTCTTCTTATACATGGCCTTTACCAGTCCGCACTGGCCGTTGATGGCGTTGCCTGAAGATATTTCGCGCTACAAAGGCCGCTACATTAATAAAGGCTGGGATAAGCTGCGCGAAGAGCGCCTGGCCAGAATGAAGGAGCTGGGCATCGTTTCAAAAGATACCAAACTATCTCCGCGCGACTCGAACGTGCCGGAGTGGAACTCACTTACCGACAAGCAAAAATGGGATTGGGACGATAAAATGGCCGTATATGCTGCCATGGTAGATCGGATGGACCAAAACATCGGCCGCATCCGCGCAGCGCTGCGCGAGACAGGTGAGGACGAGAATACGCTGATCATGTTTATGTCAGACAATGGCGCCAGCCACGAAAGTACCAATGGCCCCGGCTTTACGCCAGAGGTTAACGCCGCAAATGCTAAACCAGCCAGTGAGCCGGGATCATTTACCTCTTACGGTTTCTGGGGGGCCAATGTGAGTAACACACCTATGCGTATGTTTAAGCACTGGGAGTACGAGGGGGGCACCGCTACGCCGTTTATTGCTTACTATCCGGGTATGATCAAGCCACATCAGTCAGCGCAGCCGGGGCATATTATTGATCTGATGGCTACCTGTCTGGATGCAGCGGGCGTAACTTATCCAAAAACCTATAATGGTCATAACATTTTGCCAACCGAGGGCATCAGCTTGTTGCCATTGATGGAAGGCAAAGCCTGGAAGGGGCACGACGATCTGTTCTTTGAACACGAAGGTGGTCGGGCCGTGCGCGAGGGCGACTGGAAACTGGTATCGCAATACCCGCAAAATAAGTGGCAACTCTATAACATCAAAGAAGATCGTAACGAGCTGAATGACCTGGCCGATAAATACCCTGACCGCGTAAAAGCCATGGAAGATAAATACAAAGCCTGGGCCGCCCATGCCGGCGTAATTCCGTTTGAATCGCTGCCAAAAGGGCATGGAGACTTGTAGGAATTGTATCAACACAGTATTGTCATGCTGAGGAACGAAGCATCTCTAAGGACAAGTTTGCCATTTAGTAATATGGCCTAGCATACCCACAGAGATGCTTCGTTCCTCAGCATGACATTACACATTTACTTAATCTCATCACTCCCTCTCCGTGATGAACTTGTTACACAAAGCCCCCGTTTTTTCAGGACAGGACAGGATGCCTGTAGACGGTGGGGGGGCTAATTTAGCTTCAAACCCTCCCTCTGGTGGAGATCTTATAAACCTATAGCTATTTTATGTCCAAAGTTCTATCAATCAAAATGATATCGTTTTGCTGTTTGGCTTCAGCGTGTTTCTCGCTGAATGTGCAGGCACAAACTCCGGCCACTAGTTTTAAGTTCGATTTTGGCGACGGCCAGCCCGCAAAAGGATACACTGCCGTTGGCGCCAATACCGCTTTTACCGATGCAACAGGCTACGGTTTTGATTTTGGCGCAAAAGTAAACTCGGTAACCCGCGACGCAAAAAAAGGTGTTGTCGGCAGCTACATTACCAGTGATAAACCATTCAATTTTTCAGTAGACGTGCCCGAGGGCAATTACAAAGTAACCCTGACCCTTGGCGATATTAAAGGCACCAGCTTAACCACCGTAAGGGCCGAGTCACGCCGGTTAATGTTGGAAAAGGTGGCCACCCAAAGCGGCGAAACCAAAAAAGTAAGCTTTATTGTAAATATCCGTAAACCGCAGATCAGCACTGGTGGCGAGGTAAGGCGTAACCCGCGCGAGATGGGCAAATATGATTGGGACGATAAGCTGACGTTGGAGTTTAACGACAGCCAACCGTGCATTGATGCCGTGGAAATTGAAAAAGTGGATGATCAGATTACCGTTTACCTGGCCGGAAACTCTACGGTTGTAGATCAGGATGATGAGCCATGGTGTGCCTGGGGACAAATGATCCCGCGTTTCTTTAAGCCGGGCGTTGCTATTGCAGATCATGCTGAATCGGGCCTTACGCTGGGTAGCTTTATTGGCAGTCACCGTTTGGATAAAGTAATGAGTCTAATCAAACCTGGTGACTACCTGTTCATTGAGTTTGGCCATAACGATCAGAAAGAAAAAGGCCCGAATGATGGTGCCTGGAAATCATACACTGAGCGGTTTAAAACTTTTATTAATGCCGCACGCGATAAGAAGGCGATTCCGGTTATTGTGACATCTACCAGCCGCCGTATGTTTAATGATAGCGGCAAGGTGGTTAACACGCTGGGCGATTACCCTGCTGCAGCCCGCAAGGTAGGGCAGGAGATGAATGTACCGGTGATTGATATCAACGCCATGACCGCCAAATTTTATGAAGCCCTGGGCGACGAGCCATCAAAAAAAGCTTTTGTATGGTATCCGGCCGGAACGTTCCCCGGACAGAAAGACGAACTGCATGACAATACCCACTTTAACTCTTACGGCGCTTACGAGATTGCCAAATGTATTATAGAAGGCATCCGCCAGAATCATCTCGGATTGGAGAAATTCCTGGTAGATACGCCGCCGTTTGATCCGTCGCATCCAGATCCGGTAGATCAGTTCAGTCTGCCATCAAGTGCTAAATGGAGTGTGGTGAAACCGTTGGGGAATTAATTTGAGTAGAGTATCGCAAAAAATATGTCATCTCGACCAACGGGAGAGATCTTTTAGGATCGATATGGCGGAAAGCATAATCGAAAAGATCCCTCCCGTTGGTCGGGATGACAATTAGATTTAATAAGGTATGGCAAAGTATAAGATATCTAACTTTTTAAAGGTGCTCTTGCTACCGCTGCTGCCGCTTCTGGCAAGTGCTCAAGTTATAAAAAAGCCTATCCCCGATAAATTGGTGGTACTGACTTTTGACGACGCTGTAGTTAGTCATGCTACCTACGTTGCTCCGTTATTGAAGAAATACGGTTTCGGTGCCACGTTTTATGTATGTGAGTTTGGCGGCACCCCCAACTTTAGCGATAAAACTAAATACATGACCTGGGAGCAGATTGCCGGCCTGAACAAAATGGGTTTTGAGGTGGGCAACCATACCTGGCATCATACCCACGTTAACAAGCTTAGTAAAGAGAAATTAACCGCAGAGTTAGAGTACATAGAGCAAAAATGTGCCGAATACCACATCCCTAAACCGGTTACATTTGCTTATCCAGGCTATGATACAGGCAGGGTTGCGTTGCAGGTGCTGCGCGAAAAAGGCTACCGTTTTGCCCGCGCGGGATGGGACAGGTTATATCAGCCTGAAAAAGATCATCCTTTCCTGGTGCCCGGCTATACTACGCATACCGAGAAGAAGGACGATATTTACACCCTCATCAACGGCGCCAAAAATGGTAACGTTGCCGTGTTAACCATCCACGGGGTGCCGGATGATGCGCATCCCTGGGTAACTACCTCGCCTGCAGTTTTTGAAGAGCTGCTCAACTACCTGAAAACCAATCATTATAAGGTAATAGCCATGCGCGATCTTGAAAAGTACATCAACGTCGATGCTTTGCTTACGCCGAAAACCCAATAATCCTAAGTATGATGAACAGGAAAGTATGGCTATTGAATGCGTTGCTGCTTTGCAGTACCGTCTTTGCCCTGGCGCAGGATGTGCCGGTGATGGAAACAGGTAAAAACATGCCTGATGCATGGATAGATAAAGATACGGGCCATAAGATTATCAGATTGGTGCGCAGGCCGGGCACAAGCAATACCAGCTTCTATTTCAATAACTACTGTTTTGTACCCCAGAAGGGTAAAGGCGATTTGATGGTTTTTCGCGGAAGTGTTGAGGATAAAGCCATGGGCGATCAGCTTTTTAGCGTGAACCTGAAAACACTAGAAACCAAGCAGCTTACTAATCACAAGCAAATAGCTGGCGAGATGGTTTGCCCTAAAACCAGCGAAGCCTTTTATCAAAGTGCCGATAGTGTTTTTGCGGTAAACATCATCACCGGTAAAAATCGTTTTGTGTATGCTTTTCCCGCTGATTTTAAGGGGAGCCGGGCTGGTACTATCAATGCCGATGGTACTTACCTGGCCGTGGTAAAAGCCGGCCCGCAGGAAAAAGAGATCTATGCCCAGTATCCTGAAAAGAAAGACTATTTCGATCGTATTTATGATGCGCATATTGAGCACGTGCTATACAGTCTCAACGTAAAAACGGGTGTTATAAAAGAGATTCATCGCGAGAACGAATGGACCAATCACCTGTTGTTCTCGCCAGTAGATCCGCAGATCCTTTCTTATTGTCATGAAGGCCCTTGGCACAAGGTTGACCGTATTTGGAACATCAATATCCAAACCGGTGAGAATAAGCTGATGCACGTGCGTACCATTCCGCGTGAGATTGCCGGTCACGAATTTTTCGGCATTGGTGGCCAGCATGAGTGGTTTGATTTGCAGAAACCTGTAAGCACCACCTTTTACCTGGCTGGGGTAGATATGAAAACCGGGAAGGAAGACAGAGTTTACCAGATGGATCGTGATGAGTGGTCTATCCACTTTAATGTCACCAAAGACGAAAAGTTTTTCTGCGGCGATGGCGGTGATCCTGGACAAGTAGCCCACGCCAAGAACGGTGAGTGGATCTATTTCTTTAAGCCGGAAGGCGACAAATTCAAGTCGGAGAAGCTGGTGAATATGAAGAACCATAATTATCACCTCGAACCAAACGTACACTTTTCGCCTGATGAAAAATGGGTAATCTTCCGTGCCAATTTTGAAGGTGCCACCCAGATCTACGCAGCCGAAATTGCCAAACACTAAAGTATGATGAAGATGAATAAATTAAACCAATTAACATTAATTACGCTGGCATTTGCATCATTGCATACAGCCTCTGTAAAAGCTCAGAGCGTGCCTGTAATGGAAACCGGCGGTAAAAATATGCCCGATGTATGGATTGATAAAGATACCGGTCATAAGGTAATGCGCCTGGTGCGTAGGGATGGTACAGCCACAAGCAATGCCAGCTTTTATTTTAACAACCAATGTTTTATTAAGCAGGAGGGTAACAAAGGCGATCTGATGGTTTTTTATGGCAGTACAGTCGATAAATCAAAAGGGAACCAATTGTTTGCCCTTAATCTGAAAACGCTGGAGACTAAGCAATTGACAAATGCGGTACGCCCGGCGGGCGAGATGGTGTGTGCGCAAACCAAAGAAGCTTTTTATCAAACCAACGATAGTGTATTTGCGGTAAATGCCATTACGGGCAAAAATCGTTTTGTCTACGCTTTCCCGGCTGACTTTAAAGGTCGTGCCGGTACGGTGAATGCTGACGGTACTTTTCTGGCTTGCGTAAAGGCCGATCCGAAGGAACGTGAGATCTATGCGCAGTATCCTGAAAAGCATGATTACTTTAACCGCATTTATGATGCACACCTGGAGCATACGCTTTATACCCTTAACACAAAAACTGGTGCGATGAAAGAGATCCATCGCGAGAACGAGTGGACCAATCACCTGTTATTCTCGCCGGTTGATCCGGATATCCTGTCTTACTGCCACGAAGGTCCGTGGGAGAAAAATGACCGCATCTGGAACATCAACATCAAAACTGGTAAAAATACCCTGATGCACAAACGTACCATGGTAAATGAGATTGCCGGTCACGAGTTTTTTGGTATTGGAGGTCAGCATGAGTGGTTTGATTTGCAGAAACCCAAAGGCAAAACCTTCTTCCTGGCAGCCTTTGATATGAAGACCGGCAAAGAAGACAAGATCTACGAGATGGACCGTAACGAGTGGTCAATCCACTTCAACGTAAGTAAAGACGAGAAAACTTTCTGCGGTGATGGTGGCGATCCGGGTCAGGTGGCAAAAGCGCCAAATGGTGAATGGATCTACCTGTTTAAACCAGAGGGAGATCGTTTTAAATCAGAGAAACTGGTGAATATGAAAAATCACAATTATCACCTGGAGCCAAACGTGCATTTCTCGCCAGATGAAAAGTGGATCATCTTCCGCGCCAACTTTGAGGGTGGGGTAGAGCAGGTATACGCGGTGGAAATTGCTAAACACTAAGTGAATGGTGAGTAGTGAATTGTGAGAAATGAATGGTAAACTTGAATAACAGTAATCAACAATTATAAATCAAGATTCATCGGCGTTATCATTATGGAACTAATGACCGGTGAACTAATAACCAACATGAATAAAAAATTAAAACTTGCTGCCTTTATGGCCTGTGCATTGAGCACCTACAACGGTGTGGCGCAGGTAAAATGGCCGGCTATTACGCATCAAACCAAGCCGTGGGCGCGTTGGTGGTGGGAGGGCAGTGCCGTTAATAAAAAGGACCTGACCTGGAACATGGAGAACTACAAAACCGCCGGTTTGGGCGGTATGGAAATTACGCCGATTTATGGTGTTAAAGGCCATGAGAGTGAGTTTATCCAGTACCTGTCGCCACAATGGATGGATATGCTGCAGCATACCCTTAACGAGGCCAAACGCCTCGACATGGGTATTGACCTGGCCAATGCTACCGGCTGGCCTTTTGGTGGCCCATGGGTAACTAATGAGGACGCCAGTAAAGAAATGTTTACCAAAACGTTTGATGTTAAGGCAGGCAGCAAGCTAACAGATGCGGTGGTGTATGTGCAACAACCATTGATCCGTTCTGACGGTGTTGCCCCTAAAATTGCCGACCTGAAAGAGCCCATTGCCAGCAATAAAAACCTGCAGTTGATGGCGCTTGACCAGGTGCGTTTTGAAAAGAAAGTCCCGCTGGCGGTGTTGATGGCCTATAATGATAAAGGTCAGTCGCTAAACCTGACCAGTAAAGTTGATGCCAACGGTAGCCTGGATTGGACGGCTCCAACTGGTAGCGACTGGAAGCTGTATGCCATTTTCCAGGGCTTCCATGGTAAAATGGTGGAGCGTGCGGCGCCAGGCGGCGAGGGTTTTGTGATTGATCACTTCTCAAAGCCAGCATTAGCACATTATTTAGATCGTTTTGATCAGGCATTTAAAGGGCATGATATCAGCGGTATCCGCGCTTTCTTTAATGACTCCTACGAGGTTGACGATGCCCGAGGCCAATCAAACTTTACACCTTTACTATTTGACGAGTTTGCCAAACGCCGTGGTTATGATCTGCGCGATCATCTGCCGGCGCTGTTTGGCAATGGCGACAAGGAAACGGCTAACCGAGTGTTGTGCGATTATCGCGAGACGATATCGGATATGTTGCTCGATAACTTTACCAAGCCGTGGGAGAGTTGGGCGAAATCCAAAAACGCCATTATCAGAAACCAGTCGCACGGCTCGCCTGCAAATATTCTGGATCTGTATGCAGCTATAGATATTCCGGAAACCGAGGGGAATGATATCTTGGCATTTAAACCAGCTGTTTCAGCAGCACACGTTACGGGTAAACCACTGGCGTCGTCAGAGTCGGCTACCTGGCTGGCAGATCACTTCTTATCATCATTGGGCGATGTGAAGCAGTCGATAGATAAATACATTCTGGGTGGCGTTAATCATATTTTCTACCATGGTATTGCTTATTCGCCACAAAATGCGCCATGGCCGGGATGGCTGTTCTATGCATCGGTGCACTTCACCCCGGCAAATCCGGAGTGGGGCGATTTCTCGACACTGAACAATTACATTGCCCGCATCCAATCATTTATGCAATCAGGCAAGCCAGACGATGATGTGCTGATCTATTATCCAATTTTTGATAGCTTTTCTGAAGCCGGCAATCTTAACGCTGGTTTGTTGAAGCATTACGCGGCCCTTCGTCCAGACTTTAGCGGTACTGGCTTTGCCAAAGCTTCGGAAGAGATGCTGGCCAAAGGTTATACTTTCGATATGATCTCAGATCGTCAGATTGCTAACGTACAACCATCAGCAGGCAAACTGCTAACCGGTGGTATTGCCTACAAAACCATCATGCTGGCCGATTGCAAATACATCCCGCTTAGTACTATGACCCAGGTGGTAAATATGGCTAAAGCTGGTGCAACAGTTGTGATTCATGGTAAGTTACCAGAGGATGTGCCAGGGTTTGGTCAGTTAGATCAGCGTAGAGCGGCTTTCAAAGCATTGCTAGGCACGTTGAATTTCACCCAGGGTAACGACGGGGTAAAAGTGGCAACCGTAGGCAAAGGTAAATTCCTGATGTCTGACGATTTGAACGCGTTGCTGACCATTGCTGGTCTTAAACGCGAGCAAATGACCGATAGCGGCCTGCAGTTTAACCGCCGTACTTTTGAGAATGGCGATAGCTACTTTGTGGTGAACAAAAGTGATAAAGCCATAAACGGATGGGTGCCTCTGAGCGTAAAAGCAGCATCAGTAGCCTTGTTTGACCCAATGGCGAAAAAAATGGGACTTGCCCAGGTGAAACAGGCTAACGGGCAGGCTAACGTATATCTGCAACTGCAGCCCGGCGAGAGCTGTTTGCTGCAAACATCGCCTACTGCGCTAACAGGTAGCCCATATAGCTATTATCAGTCAGCTGGTGATGCCATTGCTGTTGAGGGGAACTGGAAGATTGACTTTGTAAAAGGAGGTCCTTCATTGCCCGCGGCTATCACGACAGACAAGCTGAAATCATGGACGGAGCTTGGTGGCGACGATGCTAAAGCTTTCTCGGGCACGGCAGACTATACCATCAGCTTCAATAAGCCACAGAATAATGCCGCTATGATGCAGCTTGATTTGGGCACGGTTTACGGTAGCGCAGAGGTGTATCTGAACGGTGTTAAGCTGGCTACATTGCTTGGTCCGCAGTATAAGGTTGACATTCCTGCGGCGGCGTTAAAACCGGTTAATACATTGAAGGTAAGTGTGGCCAACCTGATGGCTAACCGTGCCATTTATATGGATAAGCACAATATGCCTTATCGCATATTCTATAACACTAACTTCCCGGCGCACGGACGCGATTCTCGTGGCGCAGACGGCCTGTTTACCGCTGCTAACTGGGATCCGAAGCCATCCGGAATTGTGGGTCCGGTACACTTAGTCCCGCTAAAAAAAGTGTCAAATCCTTAATATTATTACAACCAAAGGTGGTAGATAGTGTTAAAAGAGTAAAAATGCTTAAAGCGGCCCAAAAAAGGGCCGCTTTTTTTGTGTTCAAACATTTATTGGGGTATTTTTACTACAGGATACTACAGGATACTGCAGGATACTTCATGACAGCTATTTTAAAACATACTGCCATGTTTGCTGTAACAATTATGATGGCTGCCGCCAGGTAGCTTTAAACGGACCTTTAACTCATTTTTATGAAAAAACAATTATGCTCCAATTGGTGTAGGTTGTTGTGTTTATTCCTTCTATGTGTGACTGGAATAAGCGCGACTTATGCACAGCAAGTAACGGTATCGGGCGTGGTGACCGATTCCAAAAAATTGCCTATCCCTGCGGCATCGGTGTTGCTGAAAGGCACCCAGCAGGGTACTACCACAGATTTGAATGGTAAGTTTACCATTAAGGCCAGTGTTGGCCAGGTGCTTACTTTTAAATCTGTAGGCTTTACCGATAAGGATGTTGCCGTAGGCGCTTCTCACATTATTAACGTAACACTTGAAGAAACCAACTCTCAATTGAATGAAGTAGTGGTGATTGGTTACGGTACACAGAAAAAAGCCAATGTATCTGGCGCGCTTGCAACGTATCACCCTGAAAATCTGGATGAGCGCCCTATAGCACGTGTAGACCAGGCTTTGGTTGGCCAGTTATCAGGCGTTAACGTTAAGCAGAACACTGGTTTGCCAGGAAAAGCGTTTAGCGTTCAGGTGCGTGGTACCGGTTCATTAAGCGGCGGTAACGAGCCATTGTACGTTATTGACGGCTTTCCTCTTTCTGTATCTTCTCAAAACAGTGGTGGTGGCTTTTCAACAGGTAACCCTTTAGATAACATCAACCCTAATGATATTGAAGATATCCAGGTATTGAAGGATGCTGCTGCTGCCGCAATTTACGGTTCAAGAGCATCAAACGGTGTTGTATTGATTACTACCAAGAGAGGTAAAACCGGTAAAGCTAAAATTAGCTACAACGGTTATACCGGCTATAATGCGGCCAGTAAATACTTACCAATGCTTAACGGCGACGAGTGGATTGATCGCGCTACAGAAATGATCAATGCTGCGTACGTTAAACAATATGGGTCTGTAGGCGCTACAGCTAATGATGATGCGGCAACACGTCGCGCTAAAATTGGTATCGGTCCAACCGCAATCAATACAGCGTACATGCTTGATCCGCGTTGGGCAATTCCTGGACACCCCGGCTTGCAATACGTAGATTGGGAGCACGCCATTGAGCAAAACGGAGGGGTTCAAAATCATGAATTATCAGCAAGTGGCGGCACAGACAATGTTAATTACTTCTTATCTGGCAACTACGCAAATCAAAACGGATTTATCAAAGGTGTAGGCTATCAGGCATATTCTGCCAGGGCTAACGTAGAGGTTAAAGCATCAAAAGATATAAAAATAGGTGTTAACCTTGCGCCAAGCTATTCAATTAGCCAGGACCCAGGCGTAGAAGGTAAGGATAACATCTTCCATCAGGCCATTAGCTACTCTCCGATTCAGGAAGATACCACAGGACTTTATGCCAACTCATTTAAAAACAGGCAGTATACCTGGAGTAACTCAGCTAATAGCCCTGTTGCTAAACTAGAAAACAAAATAGGCGAGACCAAAAAGTACCGCACTCTGGCCACCATTTATGCCGAATGGCAAATTATGGACGGGTTGACTTTAAGAAGTTCAGTTAACTCTGATAATATTGATAATACCAGCCGCGGTTACACGCCTTACACTGTTTCCGGTACTTTAGATAACAGAACCTTTAACGCGTCAACCAATCCAAATCTTGGTATAGGTGCGTCAGGTTCTTACAGCACTTTCCGCAGACAAACGTTTGTGAACGAAAACACGTTGACCTTTAATAAAACCTTTAACAAGGTACATAGCTTAAACGTGTTATTAGGTCAGTCATACAACACAGATCGTACAGATAACTCATCAGTATCATCAGTTGGGGGTTATAACAGCGTTGTTGTACAAACATTAAACGCGGCTATAAATACTACTGGTAGCACCAACAGCACTAAAAATGTATTAGTGTCTTATTTTGGCCGTGTACAATATGCGTTTAAAGACAAATACCTGCTGTCTGCAAGTTTACGTGAAGACGGATCATCTCGTTTTGGTGCTAATACCAAATACGGTGTATTCCCTTCAGCATCATTGGGCTGGCGTGTAATAGACGAGAACTTTATGAAAAAAGCTCCTGTCTTCAGCGATCTGAAATTACGTGTAAGCTACGGTGTAAACGGTAATAACAATATTGGCGACTACGGTAGTATCGCTCAAATTGGTAGCAGTGGTTATGTGTTAGGCAGTACTCCTGCTTTAGCCACTGGCCAGGCTCCAAGTAACGTGGTTAACCCTGATTTGCAGTGGGAACAATCACAAACTGTTGATGCCGGTGTTGATTTTGGTTTCTTCGGTAACCGCTTAACAGGTTCTTTTGATTACTATAATAAGCTGAATACTAAACTCCTGTTGCAGGTTCCGCTGCCAGGAACATCAGGTTTTACAAGTTATTTAAGTAATGCTGGTTCGGTACGTAACGTAGGTGAGGAGTTGGAGCTGACCAGCCGCAACATGATTGGTAAATTTCAGTGGAGCACAACTTTTAACATCAGCCACACCGCAAACAAAGTTGTTTCGTTGTCTGGTGGTCAGCAACAGATCATCATTCCTAACTCTTTTGATGTAAGCGATGCTATTTTAAAAGTGGGTTACCCAATTAACAGTATTTATGTAGTAAAACAAATTGGTTTCTTAACTGCAGCTGATATTGCTAATGGTGCTGCTACTTATGGTTCAGGCGAAACAGTGGGCGATCCTAAATACGAGGATATCAACCATGACGGTGTAATTACCGAGGCTGATAAACAGATTGTAGGCCACCCTAACCCTAACTTTACCTGGGGTATGACCAACACCTTCCGTTACAAAAACTTTGACCTGAGCGTATTAATTCAGGGACAAAACGGTGGTAGCATTTATTCATTATTAGGTCGTGCAATTACCCGTACCGGTCAGGGCTTTACAGATAATGCTCCAGAGTTTTATGTAAACCGCTGGCGTTCACCAACAGATCAGGGTGCCGGTCGTGTAAGTAAAGCATACTCTACTTTTGGTTTCGTAGCTAATACAGACTGGTTGTATTCTTCAGATTACTATCGTATTCGTGATATTACTGTAGGTTATAATCTTAAGGGTTTAATTAAATCCAAAGCAATTTCTGCAGCACGCTTGTATTGTTCAATGGAAAACTTCTTCGGTCATGATAAATATTATGGCGGTTTCAACGTAGATGCACAAAATACAGCTATCAGTTCTAACAGTGCATATCCAGAAGCAGGCGATTACGGAGGTTTACCATTGGCTAAATCTCTAATCTTTGGTGTGAACGTAACCTTCTAACCAATTAATCTGAAAAAACATGAAAAAAATAATTTTATCCACTATAGCAGCTGCGGTACTATTATCGGCTTGTAATAAAGAGCTGAACCAGGTACCCATCTCCACATCAACAACGGCGACTTTTTATAAGCAGCCAAGTGATTTTTTGCAGGGTGTAAGCGCGGCTTACAGCGCCTTGCACAACTACCCGGTAAGACTGGCCAACTTGTCTGAAATTCGCTCAGATAATATTTATGGTGTATCTGTAACCGTGCGTGACTGGGACCCTATCAACGATTTTTCTCCAAGCTTACCGGCAAATGCCTATGTAGAGGAAGCTTGGCAGGCAGATTTTAACGGTATTTTTAAATGTAATGCAGTTTTAGATCAGCTTAAAACCAACGGAAGCATTGTGGGTTCAACAGCGCTGGCTAATCGCTTACAGGCTGAAGCTCAGTTTTTACGCGCTTTTTACTACTTTGATTTAGTGCGTTACTTTGGTAAACTGCCGGTGGTAGATCATGTGCTTACTGCAGCTGAGTCTAATTCGGTAGGCCAAAGTTCTGTAGCTGACGTATATAAACTGATTATTGCTGATTTACAGTACGCTATCTCAATCCTTCCAACCGCTTACACCGGTACAGATGTAGGCAGAGCTACCAAATACTCTGCTGAAGGCTTGCTGGCTGAAGTTTATATGGCACGTTCCGGCCCTACCTATGGTATTGAAGGTCCTGGTTTAAATTCAAACGAGTGGAATACTGCGCTTCCATTGTTAAATGATATCATTAATAGTGGTCAGTTTACGTTTAATACCAACTACGCAAATATCTTCTCTTACTCAAATCAAAGCCCTCAGGCCAGCGGTAACCGCGAAGCTGTATTTGATGTAATGTACACCAGCGGTATCAGCGGTAGTTCTGATCTGTACGGCGCATCATATCCGTGGACACTTGCTCCAAATGGTTACTTTAGCGGTCCGTTAAAAGACAACAAATCAAACGGAAGCCTGGAAATTATCCCTGTATCTAATAACCTTGTAAGTAGCTATGCAGCGGCAGATGTACGTAAAGCTGTAACTGTATTTACTGCAGGTTATACAGGTTCTAATGGTAGCGTTGAAAATCGCCCGTTCTTTAAAAAATGGCTGGATGTTACGAAAATTCCAACTGCAAGCCGTTTTGATTGGGGAATTAACTTTATAGCTATCCGCTATACAGATATCCTGATGCTCAAAGCAGAATGTATTTTGCATGGCGCAACTGGTACTCAGGCTGATGTTGACGGTATTGTCAACCAGGTACGTAACAGGGCTGGTTTAACTCCAACTGCCAACGTTACCTTGGATCAGCTTTTTGACGAGCGTCGTCGCGAGTTTGCGGATGAAGGCTCTCGTTGGTTTGATTTACAGCGTAGCGGTAACCTGCTTACCATCATGAACGCGTGGAGGGCAATTGACGATCCAAACGGTGCTATTAAGCCGGTTGTAGCCAATTACATCATTTATCCAGTGCCACAATCGCAGTTAAATGCGGCTCCGGGCCTGTATACACAAAATCCTGGTTATTAATCAGTGTAAAAATTAGATTACTAAACGCAAAAAGCGGCCTATATGGCCGCTTTTTGCGTTTTTGTCAGGATACTACAGGATGCTGTTTGGGCATTTATCTTCTAAGTTCGTAGTGCCAGTTATTATAATTTGCAACAGCATTTTGCTGCAAACTAATGTAAACACCATGATGGGAGGGAAGGTTTGCGTATACCCCGCGCATAGCTGCATCCACTCGTCAGCTAATCTTACTGAAAACCGGGATGTCTTTTAATCAGCATAAATTATCTACCCTAAAAACGGCTTTTGCCTTTTTGATTGCCTTAGCATGCGGTACAACTACTGCGCTGGCCAAGGTAAAACTACCCGCTATTATTACCGATGGCATGGTGTTGCAGCAAAAATCAAACGTTACACTTTGGGGCTGGGCATCGCCCGGTGAGAAATTGAGCATATCAGCCTCATGGATGAAAGGCGGAGTAAATGCCATTGCGGATGCCAAAGGCGAGTGGAAGGTTAAACTGAAAACAATAGCCGCCGGTGGTCCTTATACCATTACATTCAAAGGGAATAACAGCATCGTTATTAATAATGTATTGCTGGGCGAAGTTTGGTTCTGCTCGGGTCAGTCTAACATGAAGTTTACCATGGGCAAGGGCACGGCTAACTGGCAAAATGGAGTGAACAATATGGAAGAGGAAATTGCCAAGGCCGATTATCCAAAGATCAGACAGTTCACTGCAAAGGAAGTAATCTCAGACACGCTGAGCAAAGATACCGAAGGCCACTGGATGGATTGCACGCCACAGAATGCAGCGCAATTTTCAGCAGTTGCTTATTACTATGCTCGCGAGATTTATAAAAAGACAGGTTTTCCTGTTGGGTTGATCTGCTCTTATTGGGGCGGCACTCCGGCGGAATCATGGACTAGCCGCAATGCGCTCTTGGCTAATGATGACCTGAAACAAATAGTTACCCGTTACGAAGACGGTCTGCAACACTTTGACGAACTAACGCAAAAATATAAAGCTGCCTATAACCAATGGCAACAAGATACAGCCGTTGCCAAAAAGCAGCATGTAAAATTGCCCGCTAAGCCAGCTGCACCTATTGGCATGCACAGCAACGTGGCACCGTACAAATTATACAATGGCATGATTGCCCCTATAGAGGCTTACACTGTTAAAGGAGTGATCTGGTATCAGGGCGAGAGTAACGCCACCCGGGCTTATCAATACAGAAAACTGTTCCCGGCAATGATTAAAAGCTGGCGAGAGGAACGTCACGATACCAATCTGCCGTTTTATTTTGTGCAGGTATCTCCGCATTATACCGAGAACGGCGTGATTCGCGAGTCGCAGCTAATTGCCTGGCAAAGTTTGCCGCATACCGGCATGGTGGTGACTACGGATAACGGCGACTCGACTAACATCCATCCGCGTAATAAGGAACTGGTGGGTTCGCGCTTGGCTTTGTGGGCGTTTAAAAACGAATACGGTTTTAAAGATGTAGTGCCATCGGGCCCGCTTTATAAATCAATGAAAGCTGAGGGTAATAGCATCCGTCTAAACTTTGATTATACAGATGGCGGCCTGAAAGCAAAAGACGGCGATTTGAAGGAGTTTACCATAGCTGGTGATGATCATGTATTCCACACAGCACAGGCCCGTATTGAGGGGAATAGTGTTGTGGTGAGTAGTCCGCTGGTTGCCAAGCCTGTGGCTGTGCGCTTTGCCTACCGGGCTATCCCACTGCCTAACTTTTATAATGGGGCCGGTTTACCCGCTACCCCATTCCGTACCGACAATTGGCCGGTGGAAACTCAGAACGTAAACTAATTTAAAACCTACCTATAAAAACCTATAAAATGAGAGAAAGTATCAAATACCGAGGATTATACAAGCTTACTGTTGCTGCCCTAGCCATAGTAGGTATTATTGCTGTGTTGTGGTGATATAGTTACCTCAGATCAAACCAAATAAATAAAACCAATAGACCAAATTATAATGAATAGAAAATTTACTTTTTTAATGATGTTATCCCTCGCGGGGCAGCTCTCATATGGGCAAACCGCAACGCCGGGCAGAAAGATAGCATCGTTTGACAATGACTGGCTGTTTTACAAAGGCGATGCCAGCGGAGCCGAGAAATCCAGCTTCAAAGATGCCGCCTGGCGCAAGCTGGACGTGCCGCATGATTGGATGATTGAGGGGCCTTACAGTCAGGATAATAAAACCGGTCGCGGTGGTGGTTATCTGCCATCAGGCATTGGCTGGTACCGCAAATATTTTACGTTGGATGCGGCGGATGCAGTCAAGAACGTGGCCATAGAGTTTGATGGTGTGATGGCTAACAGCGACGTGTGGATTAATGGTTATCACTTGGGTAAACGTCCGTACGGCTACATCAGCTTTAACTATGAGCTGAACGGTCATCTAAACTTTGGTAAAGGCAAAACTAACGTAATTGCCGTGCGTGCCGATAACACTATTCAGCCTGCATCTCGCTATTATACTGGCGCTGGCATTTACCGCCATGTGCGTTTGGTAACCTCTAACCAGGTACACATCAGCACTTGGGGCGTGTTTGTAACCACGCCAGAAGTAAGCGCAGAGAAAGCCACTGTGCATGTAAAAACCATGGTGAACAATATAGCGGCAGCAAGCAAAAGCGTCATGCTGCAAACTACACTATATGATGCCGCTGGTAAAGCTGTCGGTACCGCTTCTAAAACTGCTGCCAAACAGGTGGCTAAAGGTGATACGGTAGTTTTTGAGCAGGATATTGCTGTTGCAAATCCAAAATTGTGGAGCACCGCAGCGCCAACCTTATACAAAGCGGTAACGCAGGTGCTGGCAGATGGTAAGGTGATTGATGATGCCGCCAATAGCTTCGGTATCCGTAGTATTAAATTCACGGCCGATCAGGGCTTTTTGCTCAATGGTAAAAAGCTGATGATTAAAGGCGTGTGCCTGCATCATGATGTAGGTGCATTTGGCTCAGCCGTACCGCTGAGTGCCTGGGAGCGCAGGCTGCAGGCGCTTAAAAATATTGGTGTAAATGGTATCCGTACCTCGCACAACCCGGTTGCGCCGGAGTTTCTGGACCTGTGCGATCGGATGGGCTTTGTAGTGATGGACGAAAGCTTTGACACCTGGGAGGCCAACAAAGTATCCCGCGGTAATGACGGTGGCGGCTATAACCTCTATTTTAAACAATGGGGAATGATAGATCAGCGCGATCAGGTACTACGAGATCGTAATCACCCTTCTATTGTAATCTATAGCGTTGGTAACGAGATCCATGATGCGCTGAATGATTCTACCGGTTTTAAAAAATATCGCGATCTGCAGAATACTTGCCATAAATATGATCCAAGCCGCCCTGTAACCATGGCGCTGTTCCGTCCGAATGTTTCTAAAGTCTATGATAACGGTTTTGCCAAAATGATGGACGTGGTGGGCCAGAACTATCGCGAAAATGAACTGGTTGATGCCCACACGGCACACCCGGATTGGATTGTGATTGGTACCGAGAACGGGCATACGCTAACCGCATGGCAAGCGCTGCGAGATCATAACTATATGTCGGGCCAGTTCCTTTGGGTTGGTGTTGATTATCTGGGTGAATCTGATTGGCCAAACGTAACCGATGGTCAGGGTGTGTTTGACCGTACCATGGGCACCCGTCCGCTTACTTTACAGCGCGAAAGCTGGTGGTCTGACAAGCCTGTTGTGCACATTGTAAGAAATAGCCAGGCTACAGGTCGCGGCGCCGGTCTAGTTGCCGATTGGACCCCTACAGATCCTGCTGCTTATCAAAATGCCAAAATATCGGTATACAGCAATTGCGACGATGTGGAGCTGTTCCTGAATGGCAAATCATTAGGCAGCAAAGCCAAACCAGCAGACGATGATTCACGCAATTGGGAGGTGCCATACGAGAAAGGTTCGCTTAAAGCGGTAGCCAAAAATGGTGGCAAAGTAGTAGTTACAGAGGAACTGAAAACTGCCGGTGTACCAGCCAAAATCATTCTGACAACAGAGCGCGGTTCTATCAAAAATAACTGGGACGATGTGGCCTACGTTACTGCCCAGGTGGTGGATGCCAATGGCGTACCTTGCCCACAGGCAGATAACGAAGTGACGTTTAGTGTAAGTGGGCCGGGTGCAATTGCCGCAACAGATAATGGTGATCTGGCTAATCATGTAGCATTTTCAGAGCCCGTTAGGCATGCTTATCGCGGTAAATGTATTGTTATTATAAGGGGTAAGGGAGAGGGTAAAGCCACTGTTCAGGCATCTGGCGCGGGTTTAACCTCGTCTTCAGTTTCTATAAATATTGGTAAGTAAATCAGTTTACTATGGCAAAAATATTTAAGTTTTGCTTTATGTTGATATTGGCCGGCCTGGTAGGGCTGGCCTTTACGCGTCAGCAGAAGCCTACCATTTATATCATCGGCGATTCTACCACCCACAACACCCTGCCCATGATGGGCTGGGGAACAGCCTTCGCCGATTTTGTTGATACCACCCGCATCAACGTGGCTAACCATGCCATGGCTGGGCGAAGCACCCGTTCTTTTGTACGCGAAGGCCGCTGGCGGGTAGTAGATTCCCTATTAAAACCAGGCGATTATGTGATGATGGTTTTCGGTCATAACGAAGGCGAGAAGCCCGGCGTGGTTGGCCCCAATCCGGACGCACATCAGCGCGCTATTGCCCGCGGTGTGTTAAAAGGCATTGGCGAAGACACGGTGCATTTAACCTGGCCCGATGGTAAGCAAGAGATTGTACACACATTTGGCTGGTACATTCGTCAGTTTATTCGTGATACTAAAGCCAAAGGCGCAACACCGGTGGTGTTGTCTATGATTCCGCATAACATTTTTAAAGACGGCAAAGTGCCGCGTGCCGATAAAGATTATGGCCTGTGGTCAAAACAAGTGGCAGATCAGGAAGGTGTGGCGTTTATCGACATGAATAATCTAACTGCAGATAAGTACGAAAAATGGGGCGCCGACTCTGTTGCCAAACTTTTTATGCCTGATAAAACGCATACCACGCCTGCGGGCGCGCGGGTAAATGCGCAATCGGTAGTAGATGGCATCAAAGCAAATCCGGCAATTACCTTAAACCAATACCTCAAAAAATGATCTTTAATAAGATGAGAAAGAAGATAATATATCCGCTCTTCCTGTTATCAGCAGTTGTTGCCGTGCTGGCTTTTACCAGACAACCAAAACCAACGCTGTACATGATTGGCGACTCAACCATGCATAATAACGATAAGGACCTTTGGGGTTGGGGAACTACCATTGTTGATCAGCTCGATACTACAAAAATCAGCGTGGTTAATAGCGCAACGGCAGGTCGCAGCACACGTACGTTTGTGAAAGAGGGCCGCTGGGCCAAAGTGCAAGAAGCCTTAAAACCCGGCGATTTTGTAATTATGGGCTTCGGTCATAACGAGGGTTCTAAGCCCGATACTACAAAAGGCGGCTATCGTGGCGTACTGAAAGGCACAGGACAGGATTCGGTAGTATTACAGTGGACTGCTGGTCCGGAAGTAGTGCATACCTACGGCTGGTATCTGCGTAAATTTATTCGCGAAGCTAAAGCTAAAGGGGCTTACCCAATTGTAGTCTCTATGATTCCGCGCCGCGAGTGGGATAAAGACGGTAAGATTGTTTTAGCTAACAAAGACTATGGCCTGTGGGCGCAGCAAGTGGCCCAGGAAGAAGGGGCAGCCTTTGTTGATCTGAACGGCATCACTGCAGCTAAATACAACCAGTTAACACGCGATCAGGTATTTGCCCTGTTTGGTACAGACCATACTCATACCAATAAGGCAGGCGCCGTTATCAACGCGCAATCATTTGTTGATGGCTTGAAACAACAGCCTAACGTTCCATTGAATAACTATCTGAAGAAATAACGAAATGAAAAACTTTATACGCAAAAATGCAGGTAAACTGATGTTGCTGGCGGCCGTGGTATCACTATCGTCATTCGCATTAATCAGACCACAGGATAAACCAACTTTTTATATGATTGGCGACTCGACCGTAAAGAACGGCCGGGACGACGGTCAGCACCTCGGTCCGGACGGGCTTTGGGGCTGGGGCCATTACATTCACGAGTATTTTGATTCAACCAAAATCAACATAGAAAATGATGCGCTGGGAGGCACCAGCAGCCGTTCGTTCATGAACATGGGTTTATGGGATAAAGTGTTGGCTAAACTGAAGCCCGGCGATTTTGTGATCATGCAATTCGGTCATAATGACGGCGGAGCGTTGTTTGATACCGCGCGCGCCCGTGCCACCATTAATGGTGTTGGCGATGAGCAAAAAGACGGTTTCAACCCGATGCCATATATGAAAAAACAGGAAACTGTGCACACTTATGGCTGGTACATGCGTAAGTATATCAATGATGCGAAGGCCAAAGGCGCTACTGCTATTATCTGTTCACCAATCCCGCGTAATAGCTGGAAAGATGGTAAGGCTGCCGGTCGCAATGCTGGTAATAACTACGGTGGCTGGGCTCAGCAAGTTGCACAGCAAACCGGTGCTTATTTTATAGATCTGAATAAAATGATTTCTGACGATTATGACCAGGAAGGTGAAGAGAAAGTAAAATCGACTTATTTCCATACCGATCATACCCATACCATTGAGGCCGGTGCGCGCCTCAACTCAAAATTTGTGATTGATGGCATCAAGGCAAATCCTGATCTTGCGCTGAATAAATACTTGCTGCAAAAATAAATGATAAAGAAAAATCTCGCCTTTACCGCCTTAATGTCGTTGTCGGTAGCTGTTACACAGGCTCAGTCTGTTGAAGAGCATGTGGTTAATATCGGTAATGACCCTGTCCCGGTAGAAAACAACCACTTTAAACAGGGAACCAATATAGACCCTAAAGGCGTTAAGCTCGATCTGAATAATTTTTACCTGCGCAGTGCCGGCAAACCCATATTGCCGGTAATGGGCGAGTTCCATTACTCACGCTATCCCCGTGCGGAGTGGGAGCAGGCTTTGCTGCAGATGAAGGCTGCCGGTGTGCAGATCATTGCCTTGTATACTTTCTGGAACCACCATGAGCAGGAGGAGGGCAAGTTCAGGTTTGATGATAACCGCGATGTGCACTACTTCCTGGAGCTGTGTAAAAAACATGGCTTAGAGGCCGTAGTAAGGATTGGCCCATGGGCGCATGGGGAAGACCGCAACGGCGGCTACCCTGATTGGTTTGTGAAGCGTCACCTGAAAAATGGTTTCGATCGTGCCAGTCAGAATGGTGAGATCCAGCCTGAAGTAGTAACCTGGTACGCCAAGTTGGCCGAGCAGTTTAAAGGACTGTATTATAAAGATGGTGGCCCGATTATTGGCCTGCAGGTAGATAACGAGGTGCACAGCAATGGCCCGAACAGTTGGGGTTATCAGTACCTGACCAATCTGAAAAAATTGGCGGTAGAAAAAGGAATGGACGTGCCTCTTTATGTGGTGACCGGCTGGCCTGGTCCGGTTGTGCCAGAGGACGAAGTATTGCCGCTTTGGGGCGGTTATGCCGATGCGCCCTGGGCTCAAAATACTAAAGAGCAGCCGGCCAATAATCTTTATCAGTTTATAACAGATCGTCGCGATAAAAACATTGGCAACGATGTACTGAAGTATGATAAAAGCGACGCGACGGTACCCGTTTATCGCCACCCGTTCCTAACGGTAGAAATGGGATCTGGCCTGCAGGATACTTACCTGCGTCGCCCGGTAGTTGATAATAAAGATATTTTGGGGATGCTGTACACTCGTTTGGGTACAGGTGCTAACATGTTGGGTTACTATGTTTTCCATGGCACGCAGCACCCGCTGAGCTGGGATGGCGAACACTCTATGCAGGAGTCTAAAGCTACCATTTACCCTTACCCCAATGATTATCCGCTGATCTCTTACGATTTTGAAGCACCACTAGGCGAGTGGGGCTATACGCAGGATTACTATCATGACCTGAAATTGCTGCACCAGTTCACTGCCGATTATGGCGCAAAACTGGCGCCGATGTTCAGCATCGTTCCGGCTGATAACCCGGTTAAGGCCGATGATATGGATAAGTTACGCTATGCCGTGCGCAGCAAAGATGGCGCAGGCTTTGTGTTTTTTAACAACTACGTGCGCCACTACAAAATGGCCGATCATCAGCAGGTTGCCTTCACCATCAAAACGCCGAAGGAAACTGTGCGCATACCAGAGCAGGGAAGTATCAGCATTAAAAGCGGTGCAGAAGGGTTGATTCCGTTTAACCTAAATGCCGGTAATGTATTGATTAAATATGCAACTGTGCATCCGTCTGCCATTATTGGTGATACCTACTTTTATTACACTATGGATGGCGTTGAGCCGCAGTTTAAGTTGGATAACAGCAACATAGCCGGTATCAACTTTCCAAATGGTAAAGTGAGCAAACAAGGGAAATCTACTTTCCTGAACAACATCAGGCCGGGGACAGATTGTATCGCCACCATCACCACTAAAAATAAGAAGACTATTAAGCTGGTGGTGTTCACCGCTGCCGATGCCAAATATAGCTACGTATTCAACATCAAAGGAACTAAAACGCTGGTGCTGACCAGTAAGCAAGCTTTTTATGATGAGGTGAATAACGAACTGACCGTTCGTTCGATTGACGAGCCGGAGTTTTCGGTTTACTCATATCCGGCATTGCAAACAAAAAACGCAGCTTCGGCAGCCAAGGGTACCGATGGTTTGTTCAATGTTTATTCTATCAGCTTGAAAGCTGCGCCGCAGTTAAAAGTGAAGTTCCCACCGGTTGCAGGGCAGCAGGAGTTGGCTAAATATGTACAGGGTCACACCGAGACGCCGGTAAGGCCGGGTTATGGTGTGCATTACTCGGATACCGTACAATCGGTAACCTATAAACTGTCGCTGCCTGCGCAACTGCCTGACGGCGTTTATGATGAGTTGTTACAGTTAACCTACACCGGTAACACTGCTGCTATTTACGCCAACAAAACCATTATCGCCGATGACTATTTTAACGGTAAGCCCATGTATTTCAGCCTGCGAAGAAATGCGGATAAACTAGGTAAAAATGAGTTTTTAATGCAGATTACGCCAGTGCTGAACAAGCCTAATATTTATTTTGAGCCTGATGTAGCCGCCGGACTAAAAGCATCGAACGAAACTAAACTGACTAACGTAACGGCCAAACCTGTTTACCAGGTGGTTTTATAAACCCGATTGTAACGATGGGGATAGGCTGATGGCTTCCTCGCTGCTTTTAATTAAACTTGAATACTGATCAATCCTGATACAAACCGAATGAGAAAAACCTTTTTGATCTGTCTTGCTGCACTATCCGCCGTTGGCGCCAATGCACAGCAAAAGACGGCTACTGCCAAAATTGACCGCTATGCGCTGGTAACGCGCCATAACGTAGTAAACAAAACGATGGATACGCTGGCCTCGCTCACCGTAGGTAATGGCCGCTTTGCCTTTACTGTTGATGCCACCGGACTGCAAACTTTCCCTGTTTATTACCAGAAAGGTGTACCGCTGGGTACGCAATCACAATGGGGCTGGGATAGTTTCAAGAACACGGATAACTACAAGTTTGAAGAATCGCTGAAAACGTACCACATTAACGGCAGAGATATCACCTATGCCGTGCAGAACAATAGTACAGAGAGATCTAAAGGTGCTACCAATTGGTTCCGCGAAAACGTGCATCGCCTGCAGTTGGGCAACGTAGGTTTTGTCATTCTAAAGAAGAACGGTCAGGAAGCATCAGCATCAGATATCAAAGACATTCGCCAGGAGCTTGACCTGTGGACCGGCGGTATCAAAAGCCATTTTACGATAGAAGGTGAGCCGGTTGATGTGTTAACCTATGGTAACGGCACAGCCGACGCCATTGGTGCGCAGGTAACATCGCCTCTGGTTAAAGAGGGTAGACTGAAAGTGCGTGTAAAGTTCCCGTATCCAACTAATCAGTTTGCAGATTTCGGTACTAACTACAAAAGTGCCGATATGCATACCTCAAGCATTGTTACCAATACTGCCGGTAAAGGTTCTATTGAGCACCAACTGCAAGGGGCGCATTACTGGGTAAACCTGGGTTGGACAGGCACCGCCAAATTAGCCAAAGCAGGCGAGCATGAGTTTACGTTGACGCCCGGCAAAACTGCCGATGCGTTCAGCTTTTCATGCGTGTTTGAGCAGACGGCTAAAAAGATGTTAGCCGTACCAACCTTTACCGAAGATAAAACCAGCAGCGTAGCCACCTGGAAAAACTTCTGGATGAGTGGTGGAGCGGTTGATTTGTCGGGCAGTACAGATCCGCGCGCTAACGAGTTGGAGCGCCGTATTGTGCTTTCACAATATCTAACCCGCGTACAATCTGCCGGTGATTATCCGCCGCAGGAGACAGGTTTGGTTTATAACAGCTGGTATGGCAAGCCGCATTTGGAAATGCATTGGTGGCACAGCATGCATTTTGCCTTGTGGGGCCGCCCTGAATTGCTTACGCCAAGCTTAAACTGGTACGAGAAAATTAAAGGCCAGGGCTATGGCATTGCCAAGCGTCAGGGCTTTGAAGGTATCCGCTGGCCTAAGATGACTGATCCGGATGGTAACGAGAGCCCGTCATCAGTAGGAGCTTTCCTCATTTGGCAGGAGCCGCATTTTATTTATATGGCCGAGCTGGAATATCGCGCTCATCCAACTCAGGAAACGTTGAACAAATACAAGGAACTGGTTTTTGGGACGGCTAATTTCATGGCATCATACGCTTATTATGATAAAGAGAAAGGCAGATACATCCTTGGTCCGGGTTTGATCCCTTCGCAAGAGGTGCATAAAGCTGAGAGCACCATTAACCCGCCATACGAGTTAACTTACTGGCACTGGGCGTTGGGTATTGCCCAGCAATGGAAAGAGCGTTTGAAACAACCACGTATTAAACATTGGGATGAAGTGGTTGATAAGCTATCGCCACTGCCGCAAAAAGATGGCGTTTACCTGGAGGCCGAAAGTGCGCCAGACTCATATACTAATCCAAAAGATATTACCGACCACCCGTCAACTGTGGCTGCTTATGGTATGATGCCGTACACTAAAATGATGGATACGGCCACCATGCATCGCACTTATGACCTGATCCAGCGGGTATGGAACTGGCCTGAAACCTGGGGTTGGGATTTCCCGATGCTGGCGATGACGGCAGCACGTCTTAATCAGCCTGAAAAAGCTATCGACGCACTGTTTATGAAGGTGCATACGAACACTTATCTGCCAAACGGACATAACTACCAGGACGGTCGCCTGACTATTTACTTGCCGGGTAACGGTGGTCTGCTGGGGGCAGTAGCCATGATGTGCGCCGGTTGGGATGGTAACAAAATTGAAAACCCGGGCTTCCCAAAAAATGGTAAATGGAAGGTGAGATGGGAAGGCTTGGAGATGATGCCGTAACTTTTTAATGAGTGAATGAGTGAGTTGTGAAGGAGTGAATAGATAATGAGTGAATTAACGAGTTTTGCGCATGAACAAGCAAGTTCAAGAACAAAATATAGACTTTATTAATTCGCTCCTTCACAACTCACTCCTTCACTCATTATATCCATGACACAACAGGATACCTGTTTAGACATTTAAACGTTAATATAGCATCGCAATATCCCTGTCAAAACCCAATTATGAAACCAGCCGGATCTGTGCCACGAGCATAGGTTTGGTATATAGTAACAAACCATTGATTATGAGTAAATTATTTTCAACCGCAAAAGGTGTTGCAGTTGTGGCGCTGGTGTTGGCTGGCGTAGGGAGCCGTGCGCAACAATTGCCGGCAAAAAGCAAGGTGATGGCCGATATGGCCCTTGCTAATGATTATTTTATGAAAAAATGGCCCGATGCCGGTGCCAAAGTAACTGTTAAAGGTGTAACCCGCGAAAGCACCCTGTGGACACGCGGCGTTTATTACGAGGGACTGATGGCTATGTATGCCCTTGATCCGCAGAAGAAATATTATGATTATGCCGTAAGCTGGGGCGATACCCACAACTGGGGGCCGCGCGATGGCAGGATAACCCGCAATGCAGATAACCAGTGTGCTGCGCAAACTTATATCGATCTGTATATGATTGATAAAAAACCAGAGCGCATTGCCAAGATGAAAGAGTGCATTGATACGATGGTGCACAGCCAGAAAATTGACGACTGGAACTGGATTGATGCCCTGCAAATGGCAATGCCGGTTTTTGCCCGCTTTGGTAACATCTATCATGATAATCAGTATTACGAGAAGATGTATGAGATTTACAACTACAGCAAAACCGTGCACGGTGGCAAAGGTCTATATAGTCCTGAGCAACGTTTGTGGTGGAGAGATAAAGACTTTGTGCCGCCATACAAAGAACCAAACGGACAGGATTGCTTCTGGTCGCGTGGTAACGGCTGGGTAGTGGCTGCTATGGTACGCGTATTGGATATTGCGCCAAAAAATGCGCCTCACCGTGCTGAGTACCAGAAAATGCTGAAAGACATGTGCGAAGCATTAGTGCCACTGCAACGTGCAGACGGTTACTGGAATGTAAGCTTAAAAGATTCAACCCACTTTGGTGGTAAAGAGCTTTCTGGTACTGCCTTGTTTACTTATGGCATGGCCTGGGGCATTAACCACGGTCTGCTGAAAAAGAAAGATTACCTGCCTATAGTTATCAAAGCCTGGAATGCCATGCAGAAAGACTGCTTGCATCCTGATGGTATGCTTGGTTACGTACAAGGCACCGGTAAGGAACCAAAAGACGGCCAGCCGGTAGGTTATAATAACGTACCTGACTTTGAAGATTACGGCCTGGGCTGCTACCTGTTAGCCGGCAGCGAGGTGTATAAACTGGCCAAATAGTTTGATTGAGTAGTGAATTGTGAGTGTTTAAACTCAATATTTGAATTTATAAACGAAGAAAGCCAACGCATTGCGTTGGCTTTCTTCGTTTATTCCCTGTGGTCATGCTGAACTTGTTTCAGCAACCCACATGACATTAAATGCGGCCTGTCTACTTAGCAAGTGGGGTGCCGAAACAAGTTCGGCATGACTTGGTGTTATCTCCGCATCTGAAAACCTACTTTGCCGCAGGCACACCCTCGCTCGTCATCACCACGCGTTTCATGGTGTTGTCTTTGTTGTAATAAATGTAATCAATACAAACCGAGCGGTGGAAACTACCCGCATCAGGCGTTAATGCGCCATTGTGGTAAATGAAATAAGTTTTGCCTTTAAAATCAATAATGGCCTGGTGGTTGGTATTGGAGTTACCGGCAATTTCGTTCAGGATACCTTTGTATTCCCAAGGGCCTTGAATGCTGCGGCTCATGGCGTAGGCCGTTTTCTCCGGAAACTCATAGGCATAAGATAGATAGTACCAGCCGTTGTGCTTGTGAATCCACGGCGCTTCGGTATAATGTGGTAAGCCGGCGAAGGTTTTGATAGGGCCGTCAAGCTCAATCATGTTTTTCTTGAGCTTGGCGTAGTAGCAGCCCGTGTTGCCCCAAATAAGCCAGGCCTGTCCATCGTCGTCAATAAAAACGGTAGGGTCAATATCATCCCAGCTAATCTTGGTTACATTGGTGGTCATGTCATTAGTTACCAGTGCTTTTCCCAAGGCATCTTTGTAGGGTCCTTCCGGCCGATCAGCTACAGCTACACCAATAGATTTACCGTGAATGGCTCCATGCTCTACCGCCACGTACCAGTAAAATTTGCCGTCGCGCTCAATTACTTGTCCGGCCCAGGCGTCGCCTTTGGCCCACTCAAAATCTTTGGCGCTCAACGGGGTAGGGTGCTCGGTCCAGTTTACCATGTCGCTGCTGCTAAAGCAGGTCCAGTTGTACATGCGATAACCGGCTACTTTGGTGGGCGCTTCGTCATGTCCTGCGTAAAGGTAAACCTTGTCTTTATATACCAGTGCGGCAGGGTCGGCAGTGTATTTATAACGGATAATAGGATTGCCTTCGGCTTTAAAAGTAGTGTCTTTGGTAACCAGCTGCTGGGCAGATGCGTGGAAGCTCAGGCCGGTGGCTAATAAAAATAATGCAGTAAGTTTATTCATTTGGTTTGTTGGTTTGCAGATTAATTTAGGTTCTTATCAAGTGCAGGTGGCATGGCTATTTTGGGCCAGCCATTCACCCAGTCAATTGGTTCTACAATCAGTTTAGAGCGGCCATTGTCGGCGGCATCGTAACCATGGAAAACAATGTAATCCTTGCCGTCAAAATTGCAGATGCCGTTGTGGCCAACGCCATACCAGTTTTCGTTTCCGGCCAGCAGGATATCACCACCACCGCGGTTCATCGGTATGTTCTTGCTATCCAGGTAAGGTCCCTTAATATTTTTAGACCTGCCGATAATCATCTTATATGTGCTTTTCGGTCCCTTGCAGCAATAGTCAATCGAGGCAAACAGGTAAAAGTATTTACCTTTTCGGTAGATAAACGGTCCTTCAATGGCGTTACCACCGGCGTCCTTTGGGTTATCATCCACAGCTGGAGGATTTGCTGCCGATGATCTGTTTTTACGACTGGCTATGGTTGGAATTCCGGACGGGTCTTCGGCTACGCTCATGCGATCTTTCTCTAATTTAATCAGCTTCAACCCATCCCAAAAAGAGCCGAAGGCCAGGTAGGGGGTGCCGTCTTTGTCAACTACCAGGTTTGGGTCGATAGCGTTCCAGTTGGTTTTATTGGGGAAAGATTGAATGATTTTGCCGTGGTCAGTCCATTTATAGTCGGTTGCATCAGTGTGCAGGGTAGGGCTGGTTAGCAGGCCGATGCATGAGGTGTTTTTGCCAAAGGCTGATGCCGCGTAGAACAGGTAGTACTGGCCGTTATAGTAGGAAATATCCGGCGCCCAGTAACTGTTGCCTTTAAAGTTGGGCAGTGCTTCGGTAAGCCAGGTTGGTGCAGCGGGAACGACTTTGGGTTCAGCTTTCCAGTGAACAAGATCTTTGGAACTCCACATGGCAATGCCGTTGCCGGTGCAAAAAAGATAAAACAGACTATCCTGACGGATCATTACCGGGTCATGTGCGCCAATATTGCTATAAACTTGTCCGGTTACGGGCGCGTTTGGCCGTTGCCCAAAAGCAGAGCAGACAAAAGCTGTGCAAGCGCAAAGCCACAGCAAAAAGCGGCGGTTAAACTCTTTCATTAGCAGGCTATAATTTGGTTGTAGAAACTTTTATAAATGTATAAAATACAATTAATAAGTCAACCCAAAATGCGGAAAAATAAATAGCTGTTAAGAATAACAGGTGCGAACTTTGCACGGAGTATTATCTATAGCGTATATTTATATAAACAAAACAAAGTAATGAAGGGCAGATACTGGTTAATGATTGTTTTTCTGATGGTGAGTGCGATAGATGCAAATGCACAATCGGCCGTGTGGAAGAATAAGAAATGTGCCGTGGTACTTACCTATGATGATGCGCTGGACGTAGACATTGACAACGCCCTGCCCGTGCTTGACTCGCTTAAACTAAAAGCTACTTTCTATCTTATCGGTTGTTCTGAGGCTACCGAGCGCCGGATGAAAGACTGGCGCAAAGCTGCCAGGCATGGACATGAGTTGGGTAACCATACGCTGTTTCATCCTTGCGATGGTGCCGGGGCCGACCGCAGCTTTGTTGACCCTGATTTTGACCTGAGCAAATACACCGTTAACCGTGCTGTAAGAGAGATTAAAGTAAATAATGTGCTGCTGAAAGCAATAGACGGTAAAAACCAGCGCACTTTCTGTTATCCCTGTGGCGATCGTACCATCAACGGGGCTTTTTACTACGATCAATTAAAAAATGATTTTGTAGCTGCCCGTGGGGTAGAAGACGGCATGCCCCTGCCCGGCGAAGTGGATTTGGACAATATTAATGCCTACGCCATCAACGGTGAGACAGGTGAGGAGCTGATAGCTATGGTAAACGAGGCGCTGCAAAAACACTCGTTACTGGTATTTATGTTTCATGGCGTGGGTGGCGGTCATGAGCTTAATGTAAGCCTGCAGGCACACAGCCAGTTGCTGCATTACCTGCGGGCTCATCGTAAAGAGATTTGGGTGGCGCCTATGATTGAGGTGGCGCAACGCATAGCAGCGTATCAAAAAGGAAGTGATCCGCTAAAAAATCGTAACCTAAATACCGCTTTATATAACAGATAGCGGCGGGCCGCTTACATTGCTTCTTTCAGCTGCTCTGCGTCGGTAATTTCAATTTCAGGTTTGCCTTTATAATCTATAATAGTGCCTATTACGCATACGGCTTTGCCTTTAAACATTTCCTCCGGGGCTGTTTTGAACTTCTTGCGGTCATCAGCTTTAATTACCAGCGTAAGCGCTTCGTTTGGGTGGTTGCCGCCTACATCCAGTAGTGTAAGGCCGCTGTTGCTAAAGTATTTGCCGCCATAAACTTTATCGCAAATGCGCACTTTTTCGTTAAGGTGTTTGGCTGCATCTTTGGCGGCGATGGTTGGCGGAGTTTGGCCAAATGCTTTGAAACCGGCAGTAATAATAAGAAGGGAAACAAGCAGTTTTTTCATCTTTTTTGTTTGTTAGTTACTCAAAAGTAATGATTTAGATTGTTTCTCCAGTTTGATTAAATAATAGGCGATAATCTGTTTTATTTGTTTACCTTGCCAACTTTTAAATATTATCATGCAAAAAGAAGGAACAGTTAAATTTTTCAACGTAACAAAAGGTTTTGGCTTTATCGTACCATCTGAAGGTGGTCAGGACATTTTTGTACACTCATCAGGCCTTATCGATGAGATCCGTGAGAACGACAAAGTGCTATACGATACCGAAAACGGTCGTAAAGGCGTAAACGCGGTAAATGTAAAAGTTATATAATATATAGTTTAACATCAATCGTACTCGAAGCCTTCGGTTTTTACCGGGGGCTTTTTCGTTTTATATATTTCCGTATGATTTCATTGCTGTTGACTATTAATCAATAGGAGCAGGAGGATAGGTTTTGGCCAAATGCGAGGATACACGTTTTGGCTGAAGCCATTTTTTGAACTCAAGTTTCGTCTCATTTTATGGGACTGTAATGAAAATTGATAGAATTTATTAATAAAGGTTTACTAATATCAATCTTTATTAATAACTTATTAATTATTCATCTCCGCTAAACATTTGGTGCGGGGCTTGGTTATTTCTGTATAAAAAACATCTGCTAATAAGTACAACGTTATGAAAGATCAAACTAAAATTATTGCAGCGCTTTTAGTGGGTGCTGCCGCGGGTGCAGCCATTGGTTTATTGCTGGCCCCATCAAGCGGTTCTGAGCTGAGAGAAGATATAGCCGATTACGTAAATGATCTGGCCGAAAAATCAAGAGAACAAGCCAAACGCACGGCAGAAAGCGTGCGCGAGTATGGCAATAACGTAGTTGACCAGGCAAAATCGCGGGCAAATAGCATCGCCGATACGGTTTCCACCTATAAAAATCATGTAATTGGCAACGTAAAATCTGCGGTTAGCGATTATGCCGATCAGGCTGTTGAATACGGTGGCAACATTGTAAACAGTGCTAAATCTGGTATAAAAAATGGCGCTAATAGTCTGAATAACGATATTCAGAATTCATAGCCCTGTAAAAAGACCTTTAGTAAACAAGATTGGAGTCAAGGTGCTGTTAAAGCATCTCTAAGCCCCGCGGTACCATCGCGGGGTTTTTGTTTTCAGGCTGGCGAATGGATTGTTGGTAGTTGTTACAACAATAGCATGTTTAATTGCAAAAAAGGCCTTAACTAACTAAATAAAACTATTTGAAGAAAAGTCAATTCTTATATCTTAGGGATAATTATAAAAACCGATAGAAAAGCATGAATACCGATCCGCATAAACCGCCTGTCCCGGCCAACGAATTGGAACGCTTAGAGGCCCTGAGCGACCTTGATCTTGACTATACTAACCTGAACGGTAATTTTAGCGACCTGACCAAACTGGCTGCCAAAGTTGCCGGTACGGAGATATCGCTAATTAACCTGCTTGATCTGCACACGCAGTGGACCATTGCCAATTATGGGATGGATATAGACCAATATCCGCGAGACGAAACAATTTGTCAGTACACCATTATGCAGGATACGCCTTTTGAAATACGCGATTTAGAGCAAGATAACCGGTTCAAGAATAAAACTTATGTAACTGATGATCCCAGCCTGCGCTATTATTATGGTGTACCATTGCAATTAGAGGGCGGCCAAAGTATTGGCTCTTTGTGCATGATGGATACCCGTGTAAAGGATATTACTCCCGAGAAAATAGAGCTGCTTAAAATTATTGCCGATGAGATTGTAAACCGGTTGAAGACCATGAAGGCCATCGAGTCGCTAAAAAGCAGCCTGCATGAAGCGCAGGAATCGCAACGGAGGGTGGCGCATGATATTCGCGGACCAATTGGCGGCATTATCGGGCTGGCACGTATTATCAGCGAACAAGGCGATGAGAATACGCTGGATGAGGTATTGGAATTTATTACGCTGATACAAAAAAGCGGTCATTCTATACTGGAACTGGCCAACGAGATATTGAGTGCCGATACACCAAAGAGATCTGTAAAGCTGGGTAATAACGAGTATAACCAGCTGGTGTTGAAAGAAAAACTTGAAAAACTGTATACCCCGCAGGCTGTAAATAAGAAGATCAACTTTAGTATAGAGGTAAACCATGAAACCTCGCTGATGCCTTTCTCTAAAAATAAGTTGCTGCAGATAGTAGGTAACCTCATCTCCAACTCTATGAAATTTACGCCAGTAGGGGGGCGCATCACCGTAAAGTTATCTATACGTAAGGGTGAGGCTGAAAACCACCTGCACATGGTAGTAGAAGACACCGGCGTTGGTATGGATAATGCTAAGATTGACGAGATTTTAGATGGCAAATGTAAAACTACCAACGGTACCAGCGGCGAGCAAGGATACGGTTTCGGCCTGGCATTGGTAAAGCATTTGGTAGATGGCTTGAATGGCCACATGTATATTGCTTCTAGAGTTGGCTCGGGCACAACTTTCGAGATTGTTTTGCCGCAGGCGAAGGGGACGGAATGATAGTTGTTTGAACCTGAATTTCTGGAGTCAAAGAATTATCTGAATCTTAATGTTAGAGATAAATTCTTTAAGTTTCTAAATTCTGTAAATTCAGGGTCAGACAAAATCCTTAAAATCCAATTAATCTTTAGTTGTAAGTTAAGGTATTTCGGTATTTTTTTGTTCAATTTGCAGCTTAAACTTTGCCGATGAAGAAAATAACCGAGAGCAATGCGGCCGCTTGCACCCTCTTATTAATTGCAGTTACCTTTGTTTTGCATTTGCTGCTTGCAGCCTATACCGGTTTAGGCATCGGCGAGTCATACTACTTTCGTGGCGTATTAAAATTAGAGCTGAGTTATTTTGATCAGCCGCCGCTTTTTTTCTGGATCACGTATGTGTCGGTTAAAATATTCGGACTAACCAATCTTGGCCTGCGCTTTCCAGCTGTGTTGCTGTTTGCAGGTACCAACTGGCTGCTTTTCCTCATCACCAGCAAATTCTTTAATGCCAAAGCCGGTTTTTGGGCGGTGTTAATGATGAATATCAGTGCAGTATTTACTGTGTCTGTGGCTTGTTGGTTTCAACCAGATGCACCTTTAATGTTTTTCTGGCTGGCCGCCACCTATGTAATGGTATTGCTGATGTTTGATAAAAAGCAGAACAAAAACTACCATACAACACGTGTTTATCTGCTATGGTTGCTGGTGGGGTTGTTAATGGGCCTGGCCACATTGAGTAAATATCATACCCTTTTTCTGTTTGCCGGTGTATTTCTATTTATTGCTACCAACAGGAGCCAGCGCCACTGGTTGAAACATCCGGGTCCGTACCTGGCCATTGTGCTTGCTTTTGCAATAGCATTACCCATACTGCTTTGGAATGCGCAGAACAACTGGGCTTCATTTGTTTTTCAGGGATCGCGTGCAGGTGCTGATGAACATTTTACACTGCATTTCGATTGGTTTCTGCGTAGTATTGGCGGGCAGGCGCTTGTAGTATTACCCTGGGTTTGGATACCGCTGGTGCGCGAACTCATTAAATCGTATAAAAACCGGAAGCGTAGGCTGGCTTACAGCTTTAACTTCTGGGTGGCTATTTTGCCTATTGTTTTCTTTACGGTTGTTACCTTGTGGTCAAACCTGCAATACCATTTTCATTGGCAGGCGCCAGGGTATATGATGTTATTTATGCCGTTGGGATACGCTATCGATCAGAAATTGAACAGCACAAACGGCCGCAGTACGCGCCGGTGGTTAAGGTTTTCGGTGTTGTTCACGTTCATTACCCTGTCTGTATTCGGGCTGCACATGGTTACCGGTTTCTGGCAATGGTATGGCCCGAAGTGGATTGTAAAAACTGCGCACGGCGATAATGTAGACCCAACCATTCAGGGTGTGGATTATGATGATATCAAAACCCGTTTTGAACAAGAAGGCTGGTTGAATAACCCTAACATTTTTGCTGGTAGTCCGCGCTGGTGGCTGGCCGGTAAGGTTGACTGGGCGCTAAAAGGTGCCCGCCCGATTGTTTGCTTTAGCGACGACCCGCGTAACCTGGCGTTTCTGGTTGATCCAAACACGTTGATAGGTAAAGATTGTGTGATTATCGGTCAGGATCAGAACGAAAGCGTTGATATTGATGCTCGCCCGTTCTTTGATGAGGTAAAACGCGTGAAAGATATAGCCGTTATGCGTAGCGGTCGCGATGAGCTACATCTGGAGGTTTACTACTGTAAAAACTTCCATGTACCGGCCAAGCCACGTAATGACTTGCCGCTGTATCATCAACTCACCGGCAGACCACCGTTCGGGAAATAAGAAAGATATAAAAACGTAGAGCCACCTAATTGTGGCTCTTTTTGTTTGGTATGACCATCCGAGTGGGAGCCACAAATATGTGGCTCTACTGAGAATAAAAAAACTATTTATTCGCTCTTGAAAGTCCGTCGGTACATGATGAATCATCAGGTTTGATCAATAGTCCGCGTTCAAAATAACCCCTGGCCTCGGCCTTTTTTCCGCTCATCAGGTAACTCCAGCCCAGCATCTGGTTGCCATCATAATCAAACGGGTATAACGCCACCACTTTGGTAAAATAGCGGATGGCATCGGCATATTGTTTACGATTGTAGCTGATTACGCCGGTCCAATAATTGGCCTGCGTGTTTTGCGGGTCAATCTTCAAAATAGCGGTGTACTGTTCTAATACTTTATCTACGCTTTCTAATAATGAGAGTGGCTTTACTAAGCCCAAACGAGGCTCTATGGCATTGGGACGCAGATTAACGGCCTTCTGGTAATAGCTTTGTGATGTGGGGTAGTTTTTGTTCAGAAAATAAAGCCAGCCCATGCGCAGATTAATCTCATAATTGCCATCGGCATAGTAAGGCGTCATATCGTTAATGGCGGCCTGGTAGCTTTTTTTGGCTTCATCAGCATAGCTGTTTTTAAAAGCCCGCTGTATGGCCGTGTTGTTTTGCGCCATAGCCGCTGCTGCCAGCAGCACCATTCCCGTTGTTAAAAATGAACGTTTTAAAATCTCCATGTCAGGCCTCCGGTAATTGAGTTTTGTTGATAGGTTGCGTTTGTGTTATAATGGTTTTCTTTGTCTTCAAAAGCGTAATTAGCGTAGGCCAGTAAATGCCGCCCTAGCTGATAATACAGCGTACCGCCTGCTTTAAATGTAGTAACGTCTACAGCGTTGTAAACATACAGGGCATCGGCCTCCAGATAATTATCCATGCGGCCAACGTTAATGCTGCCTTCCAGCCAGCAGCGTTTAAAAGCTTTAAAGCCGATGCGCTGATTAAATATGGTACTGCTAAGGTATCCGCTTTGTACACTGACCCTGGATATGGTATAAAGGTTTAAACTACCGGTAGGGTAAACGGTCAGCTCGCCATTATATTGCTGCAAACCGCTGTTACTCATCTTGCTAAAATTAGCATCGGCCTGCAGGGTAAAGTATGGTGCGGCATATTTTAAACCCGCTAGCTCTACATGGTTCTGATAGCTGTCTGTCCCGAATTTAGTATGAAGGTAATGGTAGGCTCCTAGTAAGGTTAGATTACTTGTCAGGGTATAGCCCAGCCTGGCATAGTACTCAAATTGATCATTATTAAAGCTGAAATCGCGCAAATCGTTATTGCCGGCAACTGTAATAGCCTGATGATACACCGCCACCGATTGGTCCAACTGCAAACGCCATCCCAAACGATTGCCTAATGATGCACGCGAGTAAAAGCCCGTACCGCGCAACGCAATGTTAGGGATTTTAGCACTCGCCTCAATACCTGCTTCAATCAGACCGAAAGGAGTGATGTTGTTTTTATTGAGCACCGTAGTGTCAACAAATTTTGCCTGATAGGATGCGTTGCCGTCGCGATTTAGGTATTGCTGGCAAAGCATACTCATATAGCGTGCAGTAGGGTTGTATGAATCGTGTTTCAATACCTGCTGATACTTGGCCAGTGCCGCACTGTAATTGCCGGTCATAAAACGGGCATAGGCCGCGCGTTGGTGCAGGGCCGGGAAATCCAGTCCCTGTGCGTCAGTTTGGTTGGTGTAATCAATCAACGCCTGCCATTTGCCGGCTGAGTAAAGCGCCTGGGTGGTGCTGTCGGCTTGCTGATAATCTGGAACCTGCTGGGCGTGTGCAAAGCCAAATAACAGGAGCAGAGCGATGATTAGTAAATATTGCTTGTATGCCATTGTGCATTAGTGTTTTGCCCTTTAATATTGATGCTGAAATCTTTTAATACGCTACCGCTGATGCTGATGCTGGCTTGCATGTTTTCGCGTTTGTTACCCATTACCTCGGTAATGCCGGTTGTGGTAAGTACAATTTCATGCTGTCGATAAGCGGCGGTGCTTTTGTAAGTACGTTTAATAAACTGGAAGAACGGCGCTACCACATCATGTAACCAAATGCCGGTCTGGAGCGTTCTTAATTGCAACGGATAAGTATCGGCAACGATGATGCTTTCATCTGCCGTAAATACCACCCGGTAAGCCGCCAGGTAGAAATAATACAGCAGTGAATTATGATCGCCATAAAAGCTGGTAAAGTAAAACGATGTGCCGTTATTAATAAAGTAAGCCGTTGCGCCGGTTTCTTTACTGCAGATGTAGGCATGGTTGTAAGCATCAGTAAACACCTCCACGGTTTCAGACTTGCTGCCCGCCACAATTTTTGCCATATAACCCGGTTGCCAGGTAAATGCCTGTTTCATGGGCGTGCTTACTTCTACCGCACGTAACTCATCGCCCTGTACCGGTGTTTCAAAGCTGTGGAGCCCTTGTTTACCTACAAAATAGGCAAACGGATAGGCTAAGGTTTTTGAGCCGATAAACGGCGTTATCTGTGCCTGAAAATGTAAATGCGGCTCGGGCGACCGACCGGAGTTACCGCACTGGCCAACTACGTCACCTTGTTTTACATAATCGCCAATCTTCAGCTTAACAGAGTTTTGTTTCAGATGCGATACTTTGGTGTAAAAGCCAGCCACGTGTTTAATTACAACCGTGTTACCCCAGTTTTGCCCGGTATTTACATGGCCTATAGGGTTGTCTTCAATATGGTTTACTACGTCTTCAATCACCCCATCGGCACAAGCCAGCACGGGTTTGTTGTAGCAATAAAAATCTTCGGGACGGGTGCCGTTGTTCTTAAAAGTTTGATTGTCTTCATCAGTCACTACAAAATCGAGCGCTTTGCCCCAATCGTCTTTATGGGTAATACCGCCATCATAGCCCTGGGATACCGTCCAGGTGCCAATAAAAGGCAGACTGAGTTTGATATACTGCAGCTCTTGTAGCCGCGCCTGGTTATTGAGGTATTGATACAGGTTGATCTCGGGCGAGTAATGCTGAATAGGCGTCAGCTGTAATCTGCCCGGATTGGTTCTCAGCATAAAAAAGTAAAGCAGCGTAATAGTCAGCACGCAAAATGGCAGCGAGAAAATAGGTAGATTGTGTACGCCTAGTATCCGCGTAAACGCATTAACCAGCAGAAAGGCCACCGGAACGGATACAATGGCCCAAAGGTAAGATCGCCATGAAGGGATGAGGAAGAAGCCGCCAATGGCTACAGCCACCATCATAAAGTTGGCGCCAAGGTGATAATGGCTAATGCCCTCGGGATACATGCCGGTCAGCTGGTTAAACACACAGGCGGTGATAAAACCAATGATTAGTAAGCTGAAACCGATGCGCGAGTGGATGAATAACCCGATACTCATAATGACACCGGCGATGATGCTGTTCTGAAAGAACACCGAGCTGAGCGAGCGGAAAAACAGGTCAGGGTAATGCCCGAAGGATAATTTATCCAGCTGAGCTAGAAACCCCGAAATATAGGTATCGCCACCGGTGTACAGCTCATTGAGCAGCGAGCTTTCTTTCTGCATCAAGCCCATACCCTCATAGCCGTTGGCCGCCACCAGTAATAACCAAAACGATATGATAAACGGCAGCGATAATACCGGCAAGCCGTATTTACCCAACCAGGCTGTCAAAACAACCGTCAGCGTAACTGTAAACAAGCAGGCAGCCGCCAGCCACAGCCAAAAGGCAATGTTATAATGATAAAACGTGCCGAAACCGATGCCCAGCAGCAGCGAGTTAAAACTGTAAAGCCCCGTCTGGATACTTTCTTTGTAATGCCCCAGCGCATTTACCAGCAATACGGATGCACAAACGCATACCAGTCCGCTCAGACCAGCCGCCGGGTTAAGAAAAGAAGCAATCAGCAGCAGCACAGCCAGCACCCTGTTCTGCGAAAAGAACAAGATGGCATAGCTGTTAAGCGTTGCCGCCACAAAGCGCCCTAATCCCTTAAATGAGGAGTTGTTACTCATATTCATTATTTATCTTTCACACTATTATTCAAACTCCGTTTATTGCTAATCAAGCCTTACCAAGTTTTTAAAACTTGGCAAGTCTTAAAGACTATGCTTTCTAAAAATTTCTCTCCTTCGAAGGCGCATCTAAGGAGTGGCTATTCAAGTGCGCCGGTACCTGTTCCATCTGCTCAATATATTCCAGGTTTTCGGCCTGTCTAACCAGGTGGACCTGTTGCTGCTCGTCAATCATTACTACAGCCGGACGGGTGGTGATAAACTGCATCCACTGCGTCATGTTGTAAGCGCCAACTTTGTGTACCACCACATGATCGCCGGGATTAAGCAGCGGCAGACTGATGTTCTCGCGCACTACATCGATATTCATGCACAAGGGTCCGTAAAGTACCATGTCTTCGGTATGTTCGGTAAAATCCTGCGCCGGAGTAATTTTATGCTCATACCAAAAAGCAGTGAATAACGTGTTTACCCCAAAGTTGACGATGGTGGCACGTCTGCCGTCGCTTAAACGTTTGTTGGCCACTACACTGCCCAACAGGTAACCTGCGTCATCAATCAACGCGCGACCGGTTTCCAGTATCAGTAGCGGCAATTCTTCCTGTTTAAAACCATATTCTAAAATAGTGGTGGTAATGGCCTCGGCAAAATCATCTATTGATGGCACGGTATCTACCCCCGGCAAGTAAGCGCCGCGCAGGGTATTGGTTGACGGGAAGCCGCCGCCCAGATCCAGATACTCCACCGGGTTATGCAGCAGGTTTTTGCAGCGGGTAGCCAGTTCGCACATTTTGGTTGCAGCGGCCATATAGGCCGATGTGGTGAGCATAAATGTACCGATGTGACAATGCAGGCCAACCAATTGCATTTTGCCAGAAGCCACTATTTTAGAGATGGCGTTCCAGGCCTGGCCGTTCTCATAGTTGAAACCAAAACGATCCCACAGCGGGTACACGCCGGTATCCATGTTTACGCGGATGGCCACGCGCGGTTTTTTGTTGATCTGATTGCAAAGCTCAATCAGGCTATATAGTTCGTCAAAATTGTCAATGTGAATGAGCGAGTCGTTTTCTATGGCTAAAAGCAGATCATTGCGATGTTTATCCGGCCCGTTAAAAATGATCTGGTTACCGGCTACACCATTGCCCAAAGCCTTGCGATATTCAAAGCCTGACACTACCTCGGCCCAGCTGCCTTCCTGATGAAAGATTTGACAAACAGCGTTCAGATAGTTGGTTTTATAACTCCAGGCAAACTGTACTTTAGGGTACCGCGTTTTAAATGATCGTGCGGCCGACTGGTAATTGCGCCTGATCTGTCGCTCAGAGAGCACAAACAGGGGGGAGCCATAACCCTCAATCAGCGAAAGCACAGGCACACCATCAATGGCCCGCACCGGCTGAAATTCGGTACGCGTACCGAACTTGTTCATCAGTCCGGCGTTCATCTTTTTGATGACGGGGCGCTCATATTTTAGTTTTGCCATTTTTGGAAGCGTTGTATAGGTTTAGTCGATAATCATTAAATTTTATAATTCGCCAAAGGCCGATAGCTGCTGAAACTCGCTTACGTCTGTTACATGATCCCAGGCATAGCGGATAAACATTTTGCCTACCTGGTACTCGTTAAACTCGTCAACCTTCTCGCCCAAAGCCATCTTTACTAATGCCACAGGCTGGTTTTGCCCGGCAGCGGCCGTCAGATAAATCCAGGCCGGGAAACGCGGGTTAACTTCCATTATGTAAGGTTTGCCGTCAGGATCGCGCATGATTTCCAGCTCGAAAGCGCCGCGCCATTTGGTAGCCTTTACAAAGTTGCGGGCCAGCTGCAGCAGGTCATCGTCCTCAATAGTAATACCGGCCCAGGCTTTGCCTTTATCGGTAATATATAATTTACGCATGGGCACAATACTGATCGCCTTTTCGCCGTCACTCAATACCGCTATATTAATTTCGGTGCCTTTGATGAATTTCTGACAGATAACAGGCAGTCCCCATTTGGCACTCAGTTGATAAAAGTATTTGCGCGCCTGCTCTTCCGATTGAGCTATAAAGGCCTCATAATATTTGCCCTTGACTACCAGGGGATAATCCAGATCCTCGGCAGCCTTTTTCAGGTCATCAACACGGGTTATAATCTTATCTTCTGGCACAAACAGGTGATGTTTTTTGCCAAGTTTGCTCAGGTTAATTTTATCGCGGGCATCCAGTTGCTCACCCGATGGGAGGAACGTATGCATCCCCATAATGCGTAGCTGCGCGCTCACTTTAATGAAGTTATACAGCTCGGCATCAAAGTTGGGAATCACCACGTCAATATGTTCCTGCCCGTGGATGTATTGCAGCCGCTCCACCAATGCCTCCGCGCCGGCAGACGGGTAGGGTATCTGGTAGGTTTTATCAACAAGGTCATGCAGGTAAACGCCCGGCTCCAGCGATTCATACGACAGGCCAATGATCCTGATGTTTTTGCCCAGTCCCTCACGCAGCGCGCGAATCACCGCTACGCCCGGGCCGGGATTATCCACCGCGTTCAAGGCCGTTACGGCAATAACCAATTTTTTGTTGTGAGTAGTCAAGGTTATAGGTCTATTAAGTTAGCATCGCGCAGCTGCATTACCCAATCTTCCCAATCGCGCTCTAATTGGGCGCGGTCAACATCGTAGCGGCCCAGTATCTCAGTTTTAATATCCTCGGCAGATTGGCCGGCCTTCATCAGCGCCAGTATCTCGGCAGCTATCGGGTTGCTGCTAAACGAGTCGCCGGTAGAAGGATTAAAAATAAAGCCGTTCTCGCTGGTGGCAATGTTCTTTTTAAGTTTCATTATCAGGTTTAATCGGGTTGAGCGCGTTTTGTTTGCAAATATGCGGCTTGTTTAAATCAATACATGAAAATACCGCTTAAGCGTAGCAAAAGCGGTTGGTGTATCGACGAGGAGCGCAAATGTGTCGACAAAAAATGTGCGTCAATATACAATAAAACCATTAGTTAATAAGTTGTCGGGCTAGTGATGTGCGGAGGTTTACAAAGCCTTCGGTCCGCCAAATGCTTCAGATAATATATACCATACAAAACAGCACATCAAAGCAACGAGTGCCAGGCAGGAGAAGAAGATTTTTTTCATGGGGTAAAGCTGAAATGTAAATACAGAACTAATAACAATTACGAAGCAATCAGGTAATTAATCTGTTCTGCCAGCTTATTCGTATCGGTTGGCGACATTAGTAATACATCGCAATAGCCGTTAATGTTTGATTGAATGTGTTGGTGACCGGCAATTACCACCAACGGAACATTTTTTAGCTGATCATCTGCTTTAAGAACCCTGCACAACTCAGCACCGTCGGCCTCGGCCGAGAGAAAATCCAGAATAATCAGATCAGGTTGGCAGGCATGGGCAGCTAGTTGCAGATGCAGGCTATTGCTTACAATGTGCATATCGGTGTAGCCGTAAAACATAATATCGTGCACCATGCCCATCATCGCGTTGTCTTTATCTAAAACAAGGATGTGTTTGTTGTTGATCGCTGTCATAAATTGCGCTGAGATTTAGCTGAGGGAATTTGCGCAAAACCCCATCGTCAGGCAATAGGGTAACGGTGAATGAGGGGATTGTGTCGATTAACTTCGGATTTCGAATGTTCGATTTCGGATTTATTTATCAAACGGTCGATTGTAGGATTGTCAAAGTAATTCAAGCGTATGTTCTAGGATGTAAATTTGAAATTGAACATCCGAAACCCCAAATCAAATTATTTTTTCCACTCCTTGACAAAGCTGCTATAGCTGTCGCTGATAGGTAGTTCGGCGCCGCCGATCTGCACCTTTCGGTTCTGGATGGATTTGATTTTGTTTACAGCCACCACATAGCTGCGGTGGATGCGCTGAAAGCGATTTGCCGGGAGTTTTTCTAATGCCTTTTTCAAAGGCATTAGTGTAAGTATAGGTTTGGGACTGGTGTTGGTATGAATCTTAACGTAATCTTCCATACTTTCCAGGTATTCAATCTCATTCAGGTTTATTTTTACCATGCGGTACTCTGAATACACATACAGGCTATCTTGTTGAGGCTGATTTGCCGATGCGTTTTTATACTGATGAAACTCCACCGCTTTTTCTACCGCTTTGCCAAAACGGGCCGCGTCGATAGGTTTTAGCAAATAATCCAATGCCTCTAGTTCAAAACCTTCAAAAGCAAAATTTTTATAGGCCGTGGTGAAGATGATGATGGGCTTCTGGTCCAGTGATCGTACCAGGTCTATTCCAGAAATGTCGGGCATGTTGATATCCACAAACAAAATATCCACCATGTTAAGTTTCAAAAACTCAGCGCCAGATACGGCATCCTCAAACGTGCGCACCAGTTGCAGTTGTGGGTACATGCCGATGTATTTCTTCATCAGTTCGAGCGCAAGTGGCTCGTCGTCAATGGCAATGCAGCGTAGTGGCGTCATGGGTGTGATATTAGCTATGCAGTGTTAGTTTAACGCGAAATGTTTGACCGTCGTTATCAATGTTAAGCAAATGTTTGCTGGGATAGATAAATTCCAGTCGCTGGCGGGTGTTGGCAATGCCAACGCCGGTGCGCTCGGTAGATGCTGTTTTAAAAATTCGGTTCTCGCAAAAAAAGGTGATGGTATCGGCCTCGGCAATCAGTTCCATGTTTAAAACGCTTTCTTCCTGTTTGCTGATGCCGTATTTAAACATGTTCTCTACAAAGGGAATGAGTATGAGTGGAGCAATTTTGTGTTTCAATACGTTACCTTTTACCGCAAAATTTACCTGTGTTTTTTTGCCCAGACGCAGGCGCTGCAGGTCAATATAATCGTTCAGGCAGTTCAGTTCGTTTTGCAGCCATACAAAATCCTCGCTCACCTCGTCGGTTACGTATCGCATAATGTTGGAGAGTTTCATGATACTCTCTGAAGTATGCGCTGACCCGGTAACCGATAGGGTGTAGATGTTATTGAGCGTATTAAACAAAAAATGCGGATTGATCTGCGCTTTGAGGAACGATAGCTCGGCATTGGCTTTTTCAGCCTCGGCCTTAACCACTTTTTGCTCGGTAGTTTGCCACTGCTGGGTGGTGCCAATGGCAATACTCAACGCTGTGAGCAGGGCAAATATCACCAGGCTGATGGTGTCAATATTGCGCGAATGCTCCAGCAGCGGACTAATTCCCGAGCCTGTTTTAACGTAGGGGTCCTGCATGCGTAAATCCTGGTGAGGAAGTGGGCCGAACAACCTACCGTTATTCAGCATGCTATCTGTAGCCGGCCCCACAGGTTTTAATGCCGATTGTTGCGCCGCCGCTATAGCCTGCAGCTCTGATTGCACGCGCGGATTATGTGCCAGCAGTTTATCAAACGGTTGCAGAAAGTAAACCAGTCCCAGCAAGAAAAGAATAATGACTGAGTAATGGATGTACTTCTTTTTTAGCAGAAACTCTGGAATAAGATATCCCAGGTTAAAGTAAAATAATACCATATAGGTAAGGCAGAACAGCCAATAGAACGACGAGCCCAGCAAAACCCAGGTTCCGCCGGTTTTAAATCCGTTGTTGAGGAAAAGCACCGGAAAAATCAGGAACAGCAGCCAGCCGGCGGCATGTATCACATAAGAAGTAGCCCTGAAACGATGCATAAAACAAAACAACGGTTTATAGATACATATATAGCAAAATGTATCGGCAATTGGGCAAAATGTGCGGATGAGTGGTTGTGACGATGGTTAATTTGTGATTAAAGATTGGGCTGGATGGTGTAGTTTAATCATCTCAATCTCAAAATTGTGTCACCGCGTATCATATTAATATCAGCCTTCTATCTTAGCTCTCAATCAATTCAATCTTATGGAACAGCAACAATTGTTTATTACCATGGTGCTCAACACCTGGAACCTGCACATCAGTCGCACCGAAAAGTTTTTCTTTGATCAGCCTGATGAGATCCTTTTAAAACCTATTGCTCCGGGCAAAAACCGGCCTGTTTATTTGTTGGGTCATTTAGTGGCCGTTCATGATATGATGGCCGAAATTATGGGCATAGGCGGGCGGAAATATCAGCACCTGGATAATGATTTTATTAAAAATCCTGATGGCAGCGCGGTAGATCAATATTCGTTAGATATATTAAAACAAAACTGGAAAGAAGTGCACCAAAAGCTGGCAGAGCTTTTCGGTACCCTTCAGCCTGAAGACTGGTTTAAACGCCACAACTCGGTAAGCGAAGAAGATTTTGCTAAAGATCCAACCCGTAATCGCCTTAACCTGGTAATAAACCGCACCACGCACGTGGCTTATCACCTGGGGCAGCTAAAACTGGTTGGCTAAACGCAAACAAGCTGCATTTGAAGATGTTGTACATTAAAACTTAAAACCATGATAACACCCGATGATGATTTATTGCCAGATGACAACCTGCCATCAGAAGCAGACGATCAGCAGAGCCAGAAGGATGTACACTCTGATGGGTTTGATGATTTCCCTCCCGGAACAGGTAATGATACCGAAGCCGACCGGGATCGTTTAAGACAAGCGTACAACTCGGCCGAATCGGCTTTTACGCTAAGGGATGAGGACGATGATGAATAAAGAAAGCCGCTCCAATTGGAGCGGCTTTCTTTGTTTTGTTTTGTCATTGCGAGGAACGAGGGCAATGGACAAATAGTATAAATATCAAATTTAGTTTAATTCAATACATTTTTCTCAGGTGCCCATTGCTTTTGCCATTGTGGGTAGGTATCTAACACTTTCTGCGGATTGTAGGTGTACCAGCCGTAGCCATCGCGGCGCTCGCGGGCAACTTCTGCAAGCGAGTAAACCACTTTGCTATCGCGATTACAGAACAGCGGTTTATGGGTGCCCAATTCGTAGTAGCGGGTCCAGATAGGCGGAGCGGTGGGATCTTCAACCACCACACGGTCTGATTTTGAAACACGGAAAGGCGTTTGCATTACCGGAGCTGGAATTACTTTAACCCTAGTATTCAGTATTTTAGACTGGTTAAACCAAACCACAGCGCTTTGGATAGCGTTGATAGTACGTGCATCCGGGTGATCGATACGCATCAGGAACAGTACCAGATCTGCGCTCTCGCCATTACAAATGCTGGGTGGTTCAAACGCGCGGGCCCAGGCCGGTGCCAGGGTTACTTCGTCATGCTGCTGGCACCAAACGGTTAGCTGGCCATTATCTCTGATTTGCGTTTTAAAGATACAGTCCATGCCTTTGTTATAAGTGGCGGTCAGTTTTTTGCGGAGCTTCTCGTCAACAAAATCATATTTAGGCTTTTTGTCAACGATGTCTTTCAGTAACGTCATGATACCTTCATAGTTACCGTCGTTATAGGTGATATGACGGCTATAGTTATCCTCCAGCGGATAATATTGCGGGAAGCCACCATTGGCATATTGCGAGGCAATGATAAACTCCAGGCCTTTTACCGCTGCATCTTTGTATTTGGCTTGCTTGGTTACATCATAAATGCCTGCCAGGGCAGTAATCTGCGTGTAGGTGCTACCATTATCATACGTGGTGTTCAGTACATGTTTGCCGGCAGCTACGCTGTCTTTCTGATCTGGGGTAAGAATGGCAAAGATGTCATAGTTTTTTGGCCAACCGCCGTTATCTTTTTGAAAAAGCAGGATGTTGTCGCCAATGTCAGTCAGGGCGGTAGCGGGGTACTTTGGTCTGCCAGGACGGGCGTTAATCATGTTGCCTTTATCGGCAATGCCATACCAGTGGCCGGCGTTATCGGCAAAAGGTCTGGGGTCTACGCTGGGGTGCTGGGCATCCTGTGCGTACAGGCACGCGGGCAGCAATAATGCCACCGTAAGCGTTTTAAATAGCTGAAATTTCATTTTGGGTTTGCGTTGGTACGCCAAGGTAATAGAAATTTCTGCAATCGGTTGCAAAAATAAAGTAACGTTTTAATTACGGGCAGTGTTTGGGTAAAGATGTACTGATAGGAGCAATATTGTGGGCGTAAACAACACAAAACAGCACAGTGGATCTAAACACTATCCGTTATCAACTATTGACCCGGGAAATAGACTTTAAATTTGCCTGTAAAACGTCAATTATTGCTCAGAACGGCCGCGTGGATGAGATGACCTATTGGCACTGTATTCAGAACGATTACCATATTCAGAGCGGTTGTTGTTATACTCAGAGCGGTTGTTGTTATACTCAGAACGGTTACCATACTCAGAGCGGTTACTGTTGCCGCCACCGTAGTTCGAGCGATTGTTATTGCCGTAGTTGTTACGGTTGTTACCGTAATTGTTTTGACGCATTGGTGGTTTCACATACTCGCGCAGGCCAACCTTGTAGGCAAGGCCCATCAGGTGCATCAGGGCATCGTTAATATCATCCGGATGATAAATACGAAAGTGGTGCACAAACGTGCGGTTAGGCATGTTCTCTATTTTGTAAACAACAGACTCGTTAGGATTTGGCGTATCCAGTACCAGGTGCCCGTCTAAAAAATCATCACCTAATTTATTAATGGCGGCAAAACGTGTTTTTACCGTAAGTGTTACCCGGCTTTTTTGTGGTTGTAACTCATAAGGGCCAATTTCAAAAAGGCGCTCCAGGAAAGCATAGAAAAGTTGAACAGCTTGCGGTGACTTGCCCTGTACAAAATCCTCGATACCAAAATCGGCACATTGGTGCGGTTGGTTTCGATTATAAAACTTCTGATCACAGTTGGGGCAAATCCACATTTTCGGAGGTTGTTTTAAAAGGCGTTGCAAGATAGTGATTGTGACGCAATTATTTATTCCTTGCGTGTTTAAAATTATCGTTTGGGTCAATAACGTTGCATTTGGCGTATTTATTACGTCAAAAACACAGATATTGTAATATGAAAAAACTAATTGCCTTATCACTGCTTTTTGCAGCCTTGAACAGCTATGCACAAAAAGTAAACTTGGCGCTTAATCTTAAAAGAGATAGCGTTTATAATCTTACAATTGATGCCAAAGTAAGCACCCAACAGGTTATACAAGGCAAACCAACGATAGTTAATATAGCCATATCGGGGACCACAGCGCATAAAGTTATTGGTGTTAAGGATTCTGTTTACGACCTGGAAACATCCTATAAATCTTTGGCCATGAACATGGACATGGCAGGTCAGCAGATGACGATGAATTCAGCCGACACCACCACTATACTCGGCAAGATTATGCATCTGGTTATGGGTAAACCCTTTCATATATGGATGAGTAAAAGTGGCTTGATTATTAGTGTTAAAGGGTTTGATGATATTTTTACAAATGCCGCCAATAGTGTTACGGCGCTTAATGAGCAACAACGTAACTTAATTGTATCACAGCTGAAGCAATCGTTTGGAGAAGGTTCGTTAAAATCTAGCTTGCAGCAATCATTTATAATCTATCCAAAACAGGCCTTAGCATCGAAAGGCACCTGGAAAAATGCAATTAACCGGGAGCAATCTGGCATGGCCGCTAGTTACAATACTACGTATACCTTAGTTGATATTGGTGATGATGCCTATGAAATTGAAGGAAAAACCTTAATTGCGCCACAGCCGTCAGTAGGATTTAAACAGGCTGGTGGTTTCTTGATCCATATGGCTAACGTTAAGGGAGATGGTGTAACCAAACTGAGAGTGGATAGAAACACCGGCTGGGTGCTGGCATCGGTAGTTGAACAGCATGTATCAGCAACTGTAGAAATGAAAAAAACAACCACAGGGCCGGTTGAAATGTCATTACCGATGACGATAGCGGTAAACTACACAGCTACAGATAAATAAAATGGCAAAGCAAAATAAAAAAAGCCCCGTTGGATTGTCCAACGGGGCTTTTTGCTGTGAAATGTTTTCTTATCTGTGGGTAATGCCCTCAGCCAATACAACCACTTTATTGTTAGATGCTTCAACAACGCCGCCGTGTATCAGAAAAACTTCTTCTTTACCGGTGCCACGCACAACCAGTTTACCATCTTGCAGGGTAGAAATGATAGGAGCGTGGTGGTTAAGTATTTCAAATGAACCCACAGTACCAGGCAGGGTAATTGAGTTTACTTCGCCTTCAAATACTTTTTTATCGGGTGTTAAAATTTCTAATGTCATAAACCCCTCTCTAATCTCCCCAGAGGGGAGAGGTTTTTAGTTAAATTCAAATCATCCTTCCGCACCTCCCCTTTGGGGAGGCCGGGAGGGGTGTATTAGGCGTTAGCTTCAGCTAACAGTTTTTTACCTTTTTCAATGGCGTCTTCAATGGTACCAACCAAGTTGAAGGCTGCTTCAGGATACTCGTCAACGGCACCGTCCATAATCATGTTGAAGCCTTTGATGGTTTCTTTAATGTCAACCAATACACCTTTCAGACCGGTAAACTGCTCTGCTACGTGGAATGGCTGAGAAAGGAAACGCTGAACACGACGAGCGCGGGATACAGTCAGTTTATCTTCTTCAGAAAGCTCATCCATACCCAGGATGGCGATGATATCCTGCAGCTCTTTGTAGCGTTGCAGAATTTCTTTTACGCGCTGAGCAGTGTTGTAGTGCTCGGCACCCAGGATGGCAGGGCTAAGGATACGTGAGGTTGAATCCAGAGGGTCAACCGCAGGGTAGATACCTAACTCGGCAATTTTACGTGAAAGTACGGTGGTAGCGTCCAAGTGAGCGAAGGTTGTAGCCGGCGCAGGGTCGGTCAAGTCATCCGCAGGTACGTATACCGCCTGTACTGAAGTAATTGAACCACGTTTGGTTGAGGTGATACGCTCTTGCATCATACCCATCTCAGTGGCCAGGGTTGGCTGGTAACCTACCGCAGAAGGCATACGACCTAACAGTGCCGATACTTCTGAACCTGCCTGGGTGAAACGGAAGATGTTATCGATGAAGAACAGGATATCACGGCCTTTACCTTCTTCGTCACCATCACGGAAGTACTCAGCGATAGTAAGACCTGAAAGCGCTACACGTGCACGTGCACCCGGCGGCTCGTTCATCTGGCCGAAAACGAAGGTTGCTTTAGAATCTTTCATTTCTTCAGTGTTTACTTTAGAAAGATCCCAACCACCTTGCTCCATAGAGTGCATAAACTCTTCGCCATATTTAATAATGCCTGATTCCAGCATCTCGCGCAGTAAGTCATTACCTTCACGGGTACGCTCACCTACACCAGCAAATACTGAAAGGCCTGAATATGCTTTTGCAATGTTGTTGATCAACTCCTGGATCAATACGGTTTTACCTACACCGGCACCACCGAACAGACCGATTTTACCACCTTTTGCATAAGGCTCCAGCAAGTCAATAACTTTAATACCGGTAAACAGTACTTCGGTTTCGGTTGACAGATCCTCAAAGCGTGGGGGCTGGTTGTGGATAGGACGACCGTTTGATTTGTCTAAGTTTGCGATACCGTCAATTGCGTCGCCTACTACGTTAAATACGCGGCCTTTGATGGCGTCACCAATCGGCATTTTGATAGCAGACTCAAGGTCAACTACCGGCATACCGCGTAATAGACCATCTGTAGAGTCCATCGCAACGGCACGTACGCGATCTTCGCCTAAATGCTTCTGTACTTCAAGAATAATTTTCTGACCGTTCTCTTTGGTGATCTCCAAAGCGTCAAAAATTTTGGGAAGATGTGCGTCATCTCCGAAGCTCACGTCAACTACCGGACCGATGATCTGTGATATTTTTCCAATATTGGGCATAAAAATAACCAGGTATTTAAGTATTTATTAATGCTTCAGCACTTTGTGTAAAGGGTGCTATTTTCGTGGTGCAAAGCTACAGTTTTATAAATGATATTAAAACACTATTTATAAGAATTTTTAGCAACATCATTCTGCGTTGGTGCGTATGTTGCAAAGTTTGCTATATTTATAGACCAAAATAATTATTATCAATGCCTTATCTTATTTTATGAAAAAGTTTTTCCTCCTCTTTTATTTGCTTTTTAGCAGTGTTGCATTTGCTCAAATTCCTCAGCCTCAAAAAAACACTTACGTTAATGATTTTGCCGGGGTGCTTACCAAGTCTCAGGTAACAGAATTGAATAAAAAAATATTTGAACTTGAGAAGACAAGGAATGTGCAATTAGCAATTGTGTTGGTTAATAAAATTCCTGTGGTTTACGATATTCAGGATTTTGCCGTATTGATAGGCAAAAAATGGCATGTTGGCAAAAACAAGCGGGGCATAGTCTATGTAGCTGCCATTAAACAGCGTAAGCAACGCATTGAAGTGGCCAGCAACCTGGAAAATGTACTTAGCGGCGATAAATGTTTATCCATACTTGCCGATCTGAAACCGTCGTTTAAAACGGCAGACTATAATGCTGGTTTGCAAACACTGGTGACTGATCTTGGAAATGAGTTACCTGCTGTAGTTAATACCCCTGCTCAACAGGCCACACAAGCAACAACTGTTGGTCCAAATAATTTAAAGAAGGATGACGACGAGACGCTCAAGCAAATTATTGGCGCTGTAGTTGTTTTTGCGCCTATACTGCTCATTATTCTTTACATCAGAAACCAGAGAAGAAAGCGCTTGGCATACCGTAATGCTATGGGTGTGAATGATCCTAATTATTTTATTCCGGGACAGGGAACGCCAGGTTATAACAACGACCCGTATAATGGCCCGACTAATGGCGGATATTACGGACAGCCGCAAAGTCGAAGAAATTGGGGCGGTATTCTCGGCGGGGCTGCGGCTGGTGCGGCTGCAGGTTATGCTGGCAGGGCACTGCAAGACAGGCTTTCAGGTCATCATCATTCAACGCCCTCTGATACTTATCAACAACCGAATAACAGTTACGTTGATAACAGTGCTTCTAACGAACCATCTAACTGGGGTAGCTGGGGCGATAACGGCGGCAGTTCGGATGATAACTCATCTTATGATAGTGGTTTCTCAGATGATTCATCGAGCGATAGCGGTGCTAGTTCTGATTGGTAGGGTCATATATAAATCTCCTGGCTATCTTAAAGATCTCAAAAATTCCGGTTCAAACAAAAGGAGCGCCCGTTCACTGGCGCTCCTTTTTATCATTTCTTTTCTAACTAAATTTCTAAAACACAGAGAAGGTTTAGGCTTTCTTTGTTTTAGGCGCGATCAATGGCACTAAGATAGCTGCAATTACTACGGCAAATTCTAATACAGTGTTCATGGTACTAAGTGTGTTTTATGATAAATAACTAAACTTTTAAATTACAGGACGTTTCAAATCCTTGATAGCAGGGCAGCACATAATATGCCATTAATTTTCAGGGTGATTTTAGGTCGAAAATCATCAATTTTTAAAATGGTGATTTTTTTAAGCGGATGACTAAAAAGTAGGAAAAGTGGTTGCTTTTCTCCCGATTTTTCGAAACAAACTGTAAAATCGGGGTAAAATCTCTCTCGAAAAACTGAAAAGGGGTAAAAAAGCAGAGACTTTTTTGAAGAAAGTGATCATTACGCCCGAAAATCGTTCGGGCAAAAATTTTGATCGACAGAATAATATTCTGAAGAATAAACTAACGACCAGAAGAGTCTTTTTTGATTTGGACAGCCAAGTGTAAAATTCTGGAAACGCAATGTTGGTTTGGGCTTAGCTGTTTTGAAGATATTTTAGTGACAGATTGTCATTTGACTGACATTTTCTTTTTACGATGGTTGAATTAACCACTGGTTACTGACAAGGGCTGCCAAATACTGACATTTAATGAAATGTCAGTATAATCTTGCCAATGTGTTCACTGCTTTCCATTAATGTATGTGCCATGCCAGCTTTTTCGGCAGGGAAGGTTTTATATATAATAGGTTTAATTTGTCTGCTTGCTATAAGCGGCCAGATATGGGTTTCCAGTTTGCGGGCTACGGCACTTTTAAAGGCGGTGTCGCGAGGCCGCAGGGTAGAGCCGGTTATGGTGAGGCGTTTCTGCATAACCGGCGATAAGTCTACGTTTACTTTACTGCCTTTCATGGTGTTAATCATCACCAGCCGGCCTTCCGGCGCCAGCGAAGCAAGGTTGTCTGGCGTGTAATCGCCGCCAACCATATCCAATATCACGTCAACGCCTTGGCCGTTGGTAAGGCGGGCAATTTCCTGTTTAAAATTTTGAGTTTTGTAGTTAATAGCAGCACCGGCGCCGAGTTGTACACAGAAGCGGCATTTGTCATCGCTGCCTGCCGTTGCGTAAACCTTGCTGCCTAATGCGGTTGCCATTTGTATGGCTGCCACGCCTATACCGCTGCTGCCGCCATGTATTAAGAGTGTTTCGCTAGGTTGCAGGTGGGCGCGGTCAAATACGTTGCTCCAAACGGTAAAGAATGTTTCAGGTAGCGAAGCGGCCTCGATCATATTTAAGCCATCGGGGAGGGGAAGGCATTGACCTTCAGGAGCGGTGCAGTACTCGGCATAGCCTCCGCCGGTTACCAGGGCACAAACTTTATCGCCAATATGCCAGCGGGAGACATGATCGCCCAAGGCTACAACCTCTCCCGCAACTTCCAGTCCGGGTATATCCTGAACGGTCCACACTGGCGGCGGGTAGTGGCCTTTACGTTGAGATATATCAGGCCGGTTAACGCCTGCAGCGTGCACTTTTATTAGTACCTCGCCTGCGGCTGGCGTGGGTTGCGGGCGTTCTGTCGGTTGCAAAACTTCAGGGCCGCCCGGTTGGGTGATGATGATGGCTTTCATTGTTGTGTAATTTATATAAAGCAACCCTGTATTAATCATTCATATTAACAAATGCTGCATTGCTGCTGTTTGATGCCTGTTGCTCCTAATTGGTTTGTGTGGATTTTGTATTGAACAGAAAACAATCAGAATAAAAATGCTTTCTTTGTTTACCCTAAATAATATTTCAAAAACCTATGTCTATACAAGTTGGCCAGTCTGCACCGCAGTTTACGCTGGTATCGTCTGATCTGAAAGAAGTTTCATTGTCTGATTTTAAAGGAAAAAAAGTAATACTGCATTTCTTTCCGCTGGCATTTACCGGTGTTTGTACCACGCAATTGTGCACCATGCGCGATAACTTTGGTTATTATGATGAGCATAATGCCGAGCTTATTGCTATCTCTGTAGATTCTCCTTTTACTTTGGCGCGCTTTAAAGAGGCTAATAACTATCAGTTTACCCTGTTATCAGATTTTAACAAAGAAGTGTCTGCCGCTTATGGTGCCTTGTACGATCAATTTGTGTTTAATATGAAGGGTGTTTCTAAGCGCGCGGCCTTTGTTATTGACGAAAATCAGCAGGTAATTTATGCCGAGGTATTAGAGTCTGCAGGTAATCTGCCTGATTTTGATGCAATTGCAGAAAAAGTAAAATAATTTTAAAAATTTATTTGAAATCACTGAACTATTCTTCTACCTTTGCAGTCCGCTAAACGAGGTAAGACACACACCAAATATAGCGGGAGTTATTTAAATAACGGCACTTGTAGCTCAACTGGATAGAGCATCTCACTACGGATGAGAAGGTTTGGGGTTCGAATCCCTACAAGTGCACTTAATTGCGAGCCTTTCTGTATATCTATTATGCTGAAAGGCTTTTTAACTTTTAAAACACAGGATGCTAAACTTAGTACTGTTTGGCCCTCCCGGCGCCGGGAAAGGCACACAATCCCAAAAACTTATTGAAAAATACGGTCTGATTCACCTCTCAACCGGCGATCTGTTACGTGGCGAGATTGCTCAAGGCACTGTACTTGGTCTTGAAGCTAAGAAGTTGATGGACGACGGCAAATTAGTACCGGATGAGGTAGTGATTGGCATGATCAGCAACAAACTGGATGCTAACAAACAAGCCCACGGTTTTATTTTTGACGGTTTCCCACGTACCGTAGCTCAGGCTGCAGCGCTGGATAACCTGATGGAAACTAAAGACGGTGGCATCTCTGGCATGGTTGCCCTTGAGGTAAACGATGACGAGCTGCTGAAACGCTTGCTGTTGCGCGGTAAAGATTCAGGTCGTGCAGACGATCAAAACCCTGAGGTTATTGGCAAACGTATTAAAGAGTATAACGATAAAACTGCTCCGGTTGCCGATTTCTATAAAGGACAAAATAAGTTCCAAAGCATTAACGGCATTGGTTCTGTAGATGAGATATTTGATGCCATTTGCTCGATTGTAGACAAGTGGGATAAGAAATAACTTTTTTTAACGAAACATAACGGTAAAGTCCGGAGTTGTAAGCAGCAAATGCCCAGGCTTCGGACTTTACTGACTTTAAGACCAGCTATTTAATTATGCCTCAGGGTTCAAACTTCGTAGATTATGTAAAGATCTGTTGTCGCTCCGGTCACGGTGGGGCTGGTTCTGCACATTTGCACCGCGATAAGCACACCGCCAAAGGTGGTCCTGATGGTGGTGATGGTGGTCGTGGCGGTCACGTGATTGTTAAAGGCAACGCCCAGTTGTGGACGCTGCTGCACCTTAAATACCGCAAACACGTTATAGCCGGTAATGGCGAACCGGGCGGCAGTTCGCTTAAAAGTGGTAAAACCGGTCAGGATGAGATTTTGGAAGTTCCACTAGGAACTATCGCCAAAGATGCCGAGACCGGTGAGATTCTTTTTGAAATCAACGAGGATGGCGAGACTCGTATTCTGACCGATGGCGGTCGCGGCGGATTGGGTAACTGGCACTTTAAATCGGCCACGTTGCAAACTCCGCGCTTTGCGCAACCAGGCGAACCCGGCCAGGAGGTATGGAATGTTCTTGAGCTGAAATTACTGGCCGATGTTGGCTTGGTAGGTTTCCCAAATGCGGGTAAATCAACCTTACTGTCGGTGGTATCTGCTGCCAAACCGGAGATTGCTGATTATGCTTTTACTACAATAGTACCCAACTTGGGTATTGTGGCTTATCGCGATAGCAAATCTTTTGTAATGGCCGATATTCCGGGGATCATCGAAGGGGCATCGCAAGGCAAAGGTTTGGGTTTCCGTTTCCTTCGCCATATCGAGCGTAACTCTGTGTTGTTGTTTATGGTGCCTGCCGATACCAATCGTACCATTCAAGAGGAATACGAAATATTACTGAGCGAGCTGGAAGCATACAATCCAGAACTTATCCATAAACCCCGCGTGCTGGCCGTAACCAAAACCGACCTGCTCGACGATGAACTGCAACAAGAAATGCAGGCCCAACTGCCAAAGGGCATCCCGGCGATATTTATCTCTTCAGTAGCCCAAAAAGGCATTGACAAGCTGAAGGATCTGTTGTGGACAGAGATTAATAAGGGGTAATACTTAATTAAAAGCCCTGTCATTGCGAGGAACGAAGCAATGACAGGGCTTTTTTGAATATTATTAAAGAGTGGCGGTTGGTGTTCCTACGGTTCTATCAACTTCAATAATTCCTCCGGCGTTTTATAAATTGCTCCTTTATATCTGGTCTCGCTAACACCTACACAGGCGGTATCCGTTTTATTATCGGCATGTGTGAGGATGATGCGAGCGCGTACATCTAAGCCAGTATCATCTGTGCCGGTGAGTTTATCCAAAATATGGGTTACACTATCAATTCCCTTTTGGCTAACTATAGTCAAGCTCGGTGCATCTTTAAAATACTGATCAAAGTTGTCGCACGTTATTTTGAACAGTGTTTGCCTGCCCAGTTCGGTATGCTTAATAACAATGCTTCTTACAGGGTTTTCAGGTTGATGACTGCAAGCCGTAAATAATAAGCCCAGGGAACCAAGAAGAAATAGGGGAGTTAATCTTTTCATTTTATAAGTAGAATAGGTTACATCATTAATAAGGTTACTTCGCGCACGCCTTTTAGTTTTCGCAATGTCTCAATCATGGCCATCGGGTCAACGTTACTAAAAGCATTTTTCTCCAGCGAGATCCGCATCTCATCCAAATCTTCTTCAAAAGCCGGAGTTACACTAATCTGACGATATTTTACGTGGTTTTCTCTCAACGCGTCTTCAATATGTTGCAGGCTCACCTCTTTACGTTCCAGCCTGATGGTAAATCCCTTGAATTTTTCCTTATTGATAAAGCGGGTTTCCAGTGGTTTAATCAGTGCCAGTATGATCCACACCGCTATGGTGGTAAAACCGGCAGCTAGGTAAAGCCCTCCACCGCAGGCCAGGCCAATGGCCGCTACGGTCCATAAGCCGGCGGCAGTGGTTAGTCCGCGCACCACTTCCTGTCGTAAAAAAAGAATGGTGCCCGCGCCAAGGAAGCCAATGCCGCTCACTACCTGCGCTGCCACGCGCGATGGATCAAGATTATAGCCCGGCTTGCCCACCACGCCTGCAAATCCATAAGCAGAAACAATCATAATCAGTGCTGCACCCAGGCATACCAGCATGTGCGTGCGCAAACCGGCGGCCCACTCATGCTTCTGCCGTTCAAAGCCAACGATGGCGCCTAATAGAATGGCAGCAGATAAACGGATGAGTAGCTCGGTGGTGGGAAGTATCATAATTGGCTAACGCGATATCAAAGGTGACGTTTTTCAAATTTAATTTTTTTGTGCACATTTAACATCTTATGCAACCTAAGCTCATCAAAAAACTAACACTGTTGGTTAGTATAACCGTCTTTGTCGTATCGTTAGCGCTGCCTTGTTTTCAAACAGAGAGTAGCGGGTGGACAAATGGCATAACAGTATTTTTGTTCGGGGCTTTTGGTTTTATCATGATATGCAAGGCTTATATTAGTTGGTTTGCTAACCCCGTTCTTTTGTGGTCGTGGTACATGTTGCGAAAAGATCAAGGAAAAGCACTTACTTTAAGTTTGATTGCCCCGGTGCTGGCTATCACATTTCTGTTTTGCGATGAAATTTTTGCCAACGAAGGTGGTAGCACTACACCGATCACCGCGGTAGGTATAGGTTATTGGTTATGGTTGGGCAGTATGATGGTTATGTTAGTAGGTAATATTTTATTGGTTAGGAAACATCAGCAAGAAACAGTATAATTATGAAGAGGATCCCTAAACCAATACTCTTTACGCTTATATATTATATAGTAGCCGCGCTGTTAGGTTTTTATTTTGGTACATCCAAAAGTTTTAAAAGCGGTCCATGCACTCCTGATCTAGATATTATGTGGCCTCTTTTCGTTTTTCTGGGGTCGATAGTGCTTACCTTAATTTACTTTTTGAAGTTCTCCTTGAAAAAAAGGCGTATTAATTTATATATAGCCCTTATTCATCTGGCCGTATTGCTTGGTTTTGTGCTTTTACTTGTTGTCGATAGTAGAGGTACCCATTAAGAAATTGAGATTCCTCAAAATCTCAAATCTCTCTCCCCAAATATCATATCTAAAAACTATCTTTGCCCATGCAAGAAAAAATCCTCATTCTTGACTTCGGCTCACAATTCACTCAACTTATCGCCCGCCGTGTCAGAGAACTCAGTATCTATTGCGAGATTCATCCATACAACAATCCGCCAGTAATTGACGAAACCGTAAAAGGTATCATTCTTTCAGGTAGCCCGTTTTCGGTGCGCCAGGAAGATGCGCCTCATTATGATTTTAAAGCATCGCACGGCACACTGCCAATTTTGGGCGTTTGCTACGGTGCGCAGTACATGGCGCATTTTAACGGTGGCGAGGTGTTACCATCAAGCACCCGCGAGTATGGTCGTGCTAATTTGCAATACATTAAAAAAGATAATCCGCTTTTTAAAGATGTTCCTGAAGGCTCGCAGGTTTGGATGTCGCATGGCGATACCATTGCCAGCATTGCGGCCGATTATGAAGTGATTGCCAGCACCGATAGCGTGAAGGTTGCTGCCTACCAGATCAGCGGAACGCAGACTTATGGTATTCAGTTCCACCCGGAAGTAACTCACAGTATTGACGGTAAACAACTGATCCAGAACTTCCTGGTTGACATTTGCGGTTGCTCGCAAGATTGGACGCCAGACTCGTTCATCGAAACAACCATCGCCGGTTTGAAAGAAAAACTGGGTGATGATAAAGTGGTATTAGGCCTGTCAGGCGGTGTTGATTCATCGGTAGCGGCCGTGTTGCTGCACCATGCCATCGGCAAAAACCTGTACTGTATTTTTGTTGATAACGGCCTGCTGCGTAAAGACGAGTTTGAGAGCGTGCTGGAATCATACAAGCACATGGGCTTGAACGTAAAAGGTGTGGATGCTAAACAGCGTTTCTATGATGCGCTGGTTGGATTGATAGACCCAGAGCATAAACGCAAGGCTATTGGCCGTGTGTTTATCGATGTATTTGATGACGAAGCGCACCAGGTGCAGGATGTAAAATGGCTGGGCCAGGGTACTATTTATCCAGACGTGATTGAGTCGGTATCGGTTAAAGGTCCGTCGGCTACCATTAAATCGCACCATAACGTGGGCGGTTTGCCAGATTTTATGAAACTGAAAGTGGTTGAGCCGCTAAACACCCTGTTTAAAGACGAGGTGCGTAAAGTAGGTAAGGCCCTGGGTATAGATAATAATATTTTAGGTAGGCACCCGTTCCCGGGTCCGGGCCTGGGCATCAGGATCTTAGGCGAAGTAACGCAGGAGAAAGTGCGCATTTTGCAAGAGGCTGATGCAATTTATATCAACAATTTGCGCAGTGCCGGTGTTTATGATAAGGTTTGGCAGGCAGGCACCATCTTCTTACCAGTACAATCGGTAGGGGTAATGGGCGATGAGCGTACCTATGAGCACGTTGTTGCCCTGCGCGCGGTAGAATCACTGGACGGTATGACAGCCGATTGGTGCCATTTACCTTATGATCTGCTGGCCAAAATTTCAAACGAGATCATTAACAACGTAAAAGGCATAAACAGGGTAGTGTATGATATCAGTTCAAAACCGCCTGCCACCATTGAGTGGGAATAAATGGCCGCTGTTTTGGCTGAGCGCATTGCTGCTGGCCGGTTGCGGACCGAAGCTTAACCCGGTTAACACGCCCGTAAAAAAGGCTGATACCGTGGCTACGGCCTCAAAAACTACGCAAGCTAAGCCTGTGGCAGAGCCTGCTTACCGCCCGACCATTGCATTGATATTGCCTTTTAACCTGGATAGAATAAACCTCTCGCCGGCTGCCGGCAAAGAGGGCATTGCCAAGGCCGACCTGGCCGGCGATTATTACGAAGGTTTTCGCCTGGCGCTGGATTCGCTCACAGCGTCAGGCTATAATTTTAAGCTGCAGGTTTTTGATTCTAAGGATGAGAACGCACAGGCCTATAACCTGGCGCTCAATACCCGCGTACGCACAGCTAATATTATTGTGGGTCCGGTGTATCCCGAAGGATTGAGAAGCTTTTCATCCGCCTCTGGAGCGTTAAGGAGGCTTACTATTTCGCCGCTTTCGCCGGCATCGCCTGCAGACTATAAAAATCCGTACCTGGTTACCATGATGCCGCCACTGCAATACCATAGCCGCAGGGCTGCTGCTTATGTGGTGGATAATTTGAAAGCGCAGAAGGTATTTATCCTAAAATCGGGCTATACCGAGGATAATAAATATACCCTTCCTTTTACCCGCGCTATTGATAGCCTGAGTAAGAAAAAGGTTAAAGTGGTAACCGTAACCGTTGTGCGCGGTAATTTGAAAGCGCTGGTGCCGCAGCTTTCTAATAAAGAAGAGAACGTTTTTGTGGTGCCATCAACCAATCAGCAGTTTTTGCAGGTAACACTGCACTCGCTGGATACGCTGAACAGGCATTTTCCGGTAACACTGATTGGTCACCCGAGTTGGGAGAAGGTGAAGTTTTTAAATGCAGGATTGTTGCAACGCTTGCGCACGGTGATTACCTCTACCGATAGGGTGAACTATCATCATGCAGATGTGGTCAACTTTATAAAAGCTTATCGTAAGAAATATCACTCAGAACCAGGCGAGTATGCCTTTAAGGGTTTTGATGAAGGCATGTACACGGGGCAACTGGTTGCTGCAAAGCAAACAACACCCGCCGCCATGCAGGATTATAAAGGCTTGCACAATTCTTTCCATTTTGAAAATATTGGGGCAGAAGGATGGGTGAACACGCACGTTAATTTGTACAAATACATTAATTTTGAGCTAAAACAGGTAGAATGAAGGCTCTGAATCAGCTCAAAACCTTTCAGCGATTGCTAAGCGAGTATCCGGAAGATACACCGTTAAATAAATTTCTACCTGGCTTTTATCGCCAGAACAAGCAAATGGGCTCTACCGATAGAAAGGTGGCCAGCCGTTTGATCTATAATTACTTTCGCCTGGGCAATGCCCTGGCCAATCACCCTCCAGAAGAACGCCTGGTTGTTGCCGAGTTTTTGTGTAATACGCAGGTTAACTCTTTTATACAGCATTTTAAGCCGGAGTGGGCGTTGTGTATTGATTTTTCGGCAGATCAAAAGCTGCAGATGATCAAGACCGCCTATCCTGATTTTAAACTGGAAGATGTTTTTCCGTGGACTGATCAACTTTCTGCGGATATTGATCAGCAGGCTTTTCTTAAATCATTCTTTACCCAGCCAGATCTGTTTATCCGCGTGCGTCGTGGATTTGAGTCGCAGGTAAAACAGGCGCTTACCAAAGCCAACGTTGCTTTTAAAGACGAAGGCAACAACTGTTATGCCCTGCCCAACGGCACCAAGCTGGATGGTATTTTTGCTGACGAGCATTGGGTTGAGGTGCAGGATTATTCATCACAACAAACAGCCCGATACTTTCGCCCTGAGCAATGGGATAACTGGTGGGATGCCTGCGCGGCATCTGGCGGTAAATCACTGTTGTTACATGAGTTGCAGCCCAATCTAAAATTGGTGGTGTCAGACGTGCGCGAGTCTGTTTTAACCAACCTCGACGAACGTTTCCAGCGCGTTGGCTTGCGTCGTTATCAAAAGAAACTGCTCGATCTTACGCAAAATCCCGACCCGGAAATGCATGATTATGCGTTCGACGGTATCATTCTTGACGCGCCTTGCAGTGGCTCAGGCACCTGGGGGCGTACGCCAGAAATGATGAGCCAGTTTGCCGGGGGCAAGATCAATTTCTTTCAGCGCTTGCAGCAGGATATTGTGCGCAACGTAGCAAAATACCTGAAGCCAGGTAAGCCGCTAATCTATATCACCTGCTCTGTTTTTAAAGCTGAGAACGAGGCTGCGGTTGAATTTATTACCCGCGAACTGGGTTTGCAGGTAGAAGAGCAGCAGGTGTTGGCGGGTTATGGAAATAGAGCCGACACCATGTTTGTGGCAAGACTGGTGAAGCCAGAATAGTTTAGTGCTTTTAAGAACTTTGTCATTGCGAGGAACGAAGCAATCTCCTCGTAAGATATTCTAAAAATGCATATCCGCCTTACATGCGACGAGATTGCTTCGTTCCTCGCAATGACAAATTGGTACATTATGATATGGTTTCATTAAACACTATAATGTGCAATCACATCATCCGGCACCTTGGCGCCACGGCCCGTTTGCATGTCTATCATGGTATAATCAAACCAGCCATCGCAGCAAACTTTGCCGGTATCTTTTTTGGTGATGCTGAATTTTACGCGGCAACCTTTATCATTAATGCTCTCAATGCCGGTGGTAACGGTGAAATGATCGCCCATGGTTAGCGCACGCTTGTAATCTACATGCGCGGTTTTTACTACCCAGCCGTAGCCACGCTCCATAAACTTTTCCATGGCCATGCCATAACAGCGCTCCATCTGATCGTAGCGGGCAGCCAGCACATAATCAAAATACTTGCTGTTGTGCACGTGCTGGAACATGTCTATATCATCGGGCCTCACCCTAAACTCGCTTTCAAAGGTGCTGTATGGTTTTGCTTCGGTCATGGGGTAAAGATAGGGGATTATTTCAGGCATTGGGAAACGTTGATTGATTGAGGCGACAGTGGTATTTTAAAGTAGTTTAGCTGGATTTCTATATCTTGACAGAAAAAATCCTTAAACCATGAAGACTGATCTGTATACCAAAGTTATCTTAACCATTATTGCTGCTGCACTTACCGCCAATCTGTTAAAAGGTTTTATTACGCCCGCCCAGGCTGCTACCACAGCTAAGACCGTTACACTGCCTGTTAATGTCGATGGTACTATTGATGTAAATATTAAATCTATTAATACAACCAGTTGGGCTTTCTCCTCTTCGGCAGCCATCCCGGTGGAGATAAAAAATAAATAGGCACTCGCGTTAGGAATTGCAGCGGATATCGGCCTTGTTCAGGGGACTCTTTTGGAGTGGCTAAGGCCCGTGCAGTATGAGCGGAAAGCCCTGGCCGCAGGCAACGCCCCGGTATTTCGCGCTTTGCATCAACAAAAAATCGCCTAACTTGCAATAAATATTGCCGATACATGCATCCTGCAGAGATTAAGCTTCGCCTGGCAGTGCTCGGCGTTCCGGATAGTGTTTACGATCATTACCGCGAGCCGCACCGTCATTATCATACTTTGGCTCATCTGGACGACCTGTTTAAACAGATTAAACAACGTGGATTGGTGGGTGATGATGCCATTTTGCTGGCGGCCGTTTATCATGATGTGATTTATAACCCGCAGTCGGCCACCAATGAAGAGGATTCTGCCAAATACTTTAATGATACTTTTAAAGGCGACAAGGCACTGAAGAAAGAGGTTATAGGCATCATCCTCGATACCAAAACCCATAAACCGGCAACAGACCGCTCGCGGATCTTCTGCGATATGGATCTGGATATTTTGCGCCGACCACTGGGGGAGTTGATTGACTATGAGCATCAGATCTTTAAAGAGTTTCAGTTTGTTGATTACCGGGTATATCAAACCAAGCGTATGGAAGTACTACGTACGCTGCAAGAGCAGGTAGACAACCCGCACCTGGAGGCGCTGATTACTTACGTGGCCAAGCGTCAGCCCAAAATAGGTGTTTACCCGGGTAGCTTTAATCCGTTTCATAAGGGGCATTACAATATTCTGAAAAAGGCAGAGAAGGTTTTTGATAAAGTGATTATTGCCCGCGGTGTCAATCCATCTAAAAATGCTGCCGAGTATGAGTTGCCGGCTATTTTAAAACACCGGCAGTTAGCCAATTACGAAGGCCTGATGACTGATTTTGTAAAGCAGTTGGGGTACCCGGTAACCGTGATCCGTGGATTGCGAAATGGCACCGATCTGCAGGCTGAGCTAAATCAGTACCGCTATCTGCAGGATCTGAGCGCGAACGATATCAGTATCATTTCCATCTTTTGCGACCGGGAGTTTGAACATATTTCAAGCACCGGAATCAGGCAGTTGGCCGTATATGGCAAAGCAGGGGAGTATTTGCTATAAAATGGGGTGATAAACATTGTTGTTGCGTAATTAAAATTTACCTACCTTTGCGCCACAATTAACAATATTTATTAAGCTTTAATATTATTCAAGTAATGTATTTAAGTAAAGAAGTAAAGGCAGAGATCTTTGCAAAACATGGTAGCGCTGCAACCGACACAGGTTCAGCAGAAGGTCAGATCGCGTTGTTCACTCACCGCATTGCTCACTTAACCGGTCACCTTAAGAAAAATAAAAAAGATTTTTCTACCCAGTTATCACTTCAGAAACTGGTAGGTAAACGTCGTGCGCTGCTGGCATACCTGTACAAAAAAGACATCGGAAGATATCGTGCTATCATCAAAGCTCTTGCGCTGAGAGATATCATTAAATAATTCTTTCCTCGTTTCAAAAAAAAGCCGTTCGGAATGTCGAATGGCTTTTTTAATTTGGTCGCAAAAAATAATACATATAATAAACCGGTGCATCCCTAAAGATGAAAGGTGCATCACAACAAAAAACAAATGAGTTATAACGCAATTAAAAAGGTAATTGATTTAGGTGATGGCCGCACCATTGAGATCGAAACCGGTAAACTGGCCAAACAAGCCGATGGCTCGGTAGTAGTAAAAATGGGTGATACCATGCTGCTGGCTACTGTAGTATCTTCGCCGGAAGCAAAAGAAGGTGTTGACTTTCTGCCGCTTTCTGTAGACTACCAGGAGAAATATGCCGCTACAGGCCGTATTCCGGGTGGTTTTTTGCGCAGAGAGGCCCGCTTGTCAGACTATGAGGTTCTGATCTCTCGTCTGGTTGACCGCGCACTGCGCCCGCTGTTCCCTGAAGATTATCATGCTGATACCCAGGTGATGATCTCTTTGATCTCTGCCGATAAAGACATTATGCCAGATGCATTGGCTGGTCTGGCTGCATCTGCTGCCCTGGCTGTTTCTGATATTCCTTTCAACGGTCCAATCTCTGAAGTACGTGTTGCTAAAATTGACGGTCAGCTGGTAATTAACCCTAAGCTGAGCGATTTAGAGCGTGCTACCCTGGAGTTCATCGTTGCCGGTTCTGAGTTTGACATCAACATGGTGGAAGGCGAAGCCGACGAGATCCAAGAAGAAGAAATGGTTGAAGCGTTGAAATTTGCCCACGCTGCCATTAAACACCACTGTTTAGTTCAGCGCGAGTTGACCGAAGCTGTTGGTAAAACTGAAAAACGTACTTATTGCCACGAAAACAGCAATGAAGATCTGAAAAAAGCTATCTACGCTGCTACATATGATCAGGTTTATGCCATCGCTTCTTCTGCTTCTGCAAAAGACGAGCGCGCCGCCAAATTCAAAGAAGTTCGCGATACCTATATCGCTACTCTTGGCGAAATTGACGACGTAACCAAATTCCTGGCTAAAAAATATTACCACGATGTAGAGTATGATGCCATCCGTAACCTTGTATTAGACGAAGGTAAACGTTTGGACGGTCGTACTACTACTCAAATCCGCCCAATCTGGAGCGAAGTTGGTTATCTGCCATCGGCACACGGTTCTGCCATCTTTACCCGTGGCGAAACTCAGTCTTTAACCACAGTAACCCTGGGTGCTAAAGACGACGAGCAGATGATTGACGGTGCCTTCATCAACGGTTATCAGAAATTCTTACTGCACTATAACTTCCCTGGTTTCTCTACCGGTGAGGTTCGCCCTAATCGTGGTGCAGGCCGCCGCGAGATCGGTCACGGTAACCTGGCTATGCGCTCACTGAAAAAAGTATTGCCTGCTGAAGGTGAGAACCCATACACTATCCGTGTGGTATCTGATATCCTGGAGTCAAACGGTTCGTCATCTATGGCAACAGTATGTGCCGGTACGCTGGCGCTGATGGATGCTGGTGTGAAAATTAAATCACCTGTATCTGGTATTGCCATGGGTTTGATCACCAACGAAATGGGTACTAAATACGCTGTATTGTCAGACATTCTTGGCGACGAGGATCACCTGGGTGATATGGACTTTAAAGTAACCGGTACTGAAAATGGTATCGTGGCTTGTCAGATGGACTTAAAGATCAACGGTCTTTCTTACGAAGTTTTAGCTCAGGCATTAAATCAGGCTAAAGCTGGTCGTCTGCACATCCTTGGCGAAATGAAGAAAACGCTGGAGCAGGCGCGTGAAGATTACAAACCACACGCACCACGCATCGTTCAGCTGAAAATTGATAAAGAATTTATCGGTGCTGTTATCGGCCCAGGTGGTAAAATCATCCAGGAGATGCAGCGTGAAACCGGCGCTACCATCAACATCGAAGAGAAAGACAATCAAGGTATTGTACAGATCTTCGCTGCTAACAAAACTGCTATCGATGATGCTGTAGGCCGTATCAGAGCCATCGCTATGAAACCAGAGGTAGGCGAGGTTTACGAAGGTAAAGTACGCTCAATTATGCCTTTCGGTGCGTTTATTGAGATTATGCCTGGTAAAGATGGTCTGCTGCACATTTCAGAGATTGACCACCGCCGTATCGAAACCATGGACGGTGTATTTGAAATTGGCGAGCTGGTAAAAGTAAAACTGCTTGATATTGACAAGCAAGGTAAACTAAAACTATCGCGCAAAGTATTATTACCAAAACCGGAAAAACCCGCTGCACAAGCGTAATAAATACAAAAATTTAAAAAAAGTAGAACCCCTTAACCAAGGGGTTTTGCTTTTTTAAGAAAAAATCAAAATATTTAAAACAAAAACCATAAGTTAAACTTTACCTAATGGTAAGGTAAGAGATAAAAAACGCTAGCCTAGGCCCCAAAGCTGTATTGCCGGAGATGACTGTTGATAATAAGGACCCATTAGATTTTCTGAACAACGCGGTTGGGCGGCCCGGAGCGCAAACCGATCTGATTCAATCACTACTGTACGAGATCATCAGGGTTAAAGAACTGATCAAGTACTACAATGGTATACCTAATGGCGCCGGCCAGTTAGGCGCGTCTATATTACATGAGCTGGTAGCTGAAGCCTACAAATCCCTGGTAAATTACGATACCGAACTGATGCGTAAATATTACGATCTGCTGCAGAACTGTGACTGATTCGATAGTCATCGGTCGGTGATCATTGTTTTTCCTTTTTATTTTCGCGTTATATTTAGATAATCAAGACGTCATTGCGAGGTACGAAGCAATCTCTGCGCAGGACGATCAGATATGCACTTCTACCTTGCATTTACAGAGATTGCTTCGTTCCTCGCAATGACGTGGAGGGTTTGGCGTTGCAAACCTCTATACAAGTAAATATGTATTTAATCTGATAGGGGATAGTCATGTTTAATGGTATGCAGAAATATACCTGTAGCATCAACGCTATTGCTATATTTGCGCCATTAAACTACTAATGCCCAATGACCACTGACCACTTAATTGCCCCATCTATTTTAGCAGCTGATTTTGCCAACCTGCAACGCGATATTGAAATGATTAATAACAGCGTGGCCGATTGGATACATGTTGATGTGATGGACGGCGTTTTTGTGCCCAATATATCATTTGGTTTCCCGGTGGTAAAGGCTGTACAGCAACATGCTAAAAAGCCGCTCAACGTGCATTTGATGATCACCGACCCTGATCGCTATCTGCAAGCTTTTAAAGATGTAGGTGCCGATCACATCGTTGTACATCTTGAGGCCTGCACGCACCTACACCGTACCATACATGCTATTAAAGATCTGGGCTGCCTGGCCGGTGTGGCACTCAACCCGCATACGCCGATTGCTTTGCTGGAAGATATTATTGAGGACGTAGATATTGTGCTCCTGATGTCTGTAAATCCTGGTTTCGGCGGACAGGCGTTTATTCCTAACACCTACAAAAAGATCAAGCAGCTAAGAGCAATGGCCCAGGAGCGTAACCCCGATCTGTTTATAGAGATTGATGGCGGCGTATCTCAAAGCAACGCTAAAGAATTATTAGAAGCTGGTGCCAACGTGCTGATTGCCGGTAATTTTGTTTTTAGCGCGAAAGATCAGCTGGCTACAATTGCTGAATTGAAGAATATTTAGAAAAAAATAGTTTAAAAGCAGCAGCCAGGAAGAACACATCTTGAATCTTGCTTCTAAATTCTTGTTTCTAATCAATCACCATTTCTTAAATATCACAAACACCGCCAGCACTATCAGCGCAAAGCCCAGTAGGTGATTCCAGGCCAGTTTTTCTGTTTTAAAGAAAACCAGGGTGAACACCATAAATATGGTAAGCGTAATGGCCTCCTGTATGGTTTTAAGCTGTACTAAGCTAAACGGACCGCCGTCGCCCTTAAACCCTGCACGGTTGGCCGGTACCTGAAACATATACTCAAAAAACGCCATTCCCCAGCTGATCAGGATGATGCTCAGCAGCCCGAGGTTTTTACCCCACGAAAACTCTTTGAACTTTAAATGCCCGTACCAGGCAAAAGTCATAAACGTATTAGAAATGATGAGGAATGTTATGGTTTTAAGTGCGCGCATGGTAGTAGATGTGCAAATGTGCAGATGATATTACATGAAATTTAATTCATTGTTTTAGAATTATTCATCCTTTTTACATCCGCACACCTACGCATTCATTATATTAAACAACCCGTCCGCCTTCAAGCTTTAGCGCCTTGTCCACACATTGTGGTATTTGGTGGGTGTAGTGTGTTACATAAATTAATGAAATATTGGTTTTTGCGCAAATGGCATCAACTAGCTCCTTAAAATATTGCTGCTGATGCTCGTCCAGCCCCTGGCAAGGTTCATCTAAAATGAGTAATGCAGGGTTTTTAATCATGGCACGGGCCAGCAAACATAAGCGTTGCGCACTAGCCGGAATGTATTTGAGTAGCTTATGTGCGTATTTGTCAATCTCCAGCAGTTTCATCCATTCCATGGCGCGGGCAGCCTTTTCCTTGTCCGACGGGCGGAACAGGCCCACTGTATCAAAATAACCAGACTCTATGGCCTGTAAACAATTGCTTTCTGCGGGGAAATATTGGAAGAGCTCTGGCGAGATAAAGCCTGTTTTCTTTTTAATATCCCAAATGCTCTCGCCGCTGCCGCGTTTTTTATCAAACAGCATAATATCGTTGGCGTAGGCTTGCGGGTTATCTCCATTAATTAAACTCAGTAGGGTAGACTTACCCGCACCGTTATGACCTAACAGCGCCCAGCGCTCGCCCTGTTTTATTTCCCAATTAACGTTATCAAGTATTACTTTCTCGCCATAGCGGATGGTTACGTTGCGCATGCGCACCATATAATCAAATGGTTGGGCAGGATAATGATCCAGCAGGGGAGTAATATCAGCCTTAAAAATGCCCTGCTCATGCTCGGCGAAGGCATCGGCATTGAATGTGTTTTTATCGGTCTCGGTAACGCTGCCATTTTTAATCATGGCAATGTGGGTAATGGCGTCGGGTATTTCGGTGGCGCTGGTTACCATTACAATGCCAATTCCTGTTGATGCGATGAGGTTAATAATGCTGCTAAACTTTCCCCGCGTTTCTATATCCAGTCCTGCAAGCGGGTTATCCAATAACAGTAGCAACGGATTTTTCATCAACGCGGCGGCAATCATCAGGCGTTTGGTTTCACCGTTAGAGAGCTTGATGAGCTGCTTATCGGCCAGTGGTTTTAGTTGCATCAGGTCAATCGCCCTGTCGGCCGTCCAGCCGTGGGTAACCGGTGTTTGGTGATTCACGCTTTCCAGGTATTCCTGTACGGTTAGCGCATCTTCAGAGTCCGACGAATTGTAGCGTTGCTGATAATAAAATTCAGTAGTGTTAGAGAGGTTACGGAAATGGTGACGCGATGATACAAAAGCAATCAGCTGATGATAGTCGGTTGTCTCGGGCTGATAGTCTGTCAGGTTGCGTTCAACTGTGCCGCTGCGCAATTGCAGGTTGCCGGCAATGGCTTGCAGCAAGGTGGTTTTACCAGATCCGCTGGCGCCAACTATGGCCCAGTGCTGCCCTGGCTCAATTTGCAGATTAACGTTATTGAGCAGATTGTTGCCCATGTAGCCGATGCCGGCATTGCTGATGTTGATATAAGGAGTAACAGGCATATGTGTGGGCAAAATAAAAGTTTTTAAATCAGCAAACCATGTTTTATTTATCTGAAAGGGCCAAAACTTATCATTATCGCCGCTGTTAACATCAAATATCTACCCAGAAACATTTATCAACTATGAGAAAGTTAAACATATCCTTGTTACTGGTGGCCATTGCCACCATGAGCGGCTGCCAGGTTATTGGCGGTATTTTTAAAGCCGGTATGGCAGTAGGTATTATTGCGGTACTAATTGTGGTTTTCCTGATTATCTGGCTGGTTTCGGCATTCAGGAAGTAGGGCATTTTTAGAGAACGATTTAATAAACACTTTTGATTTTGAGGTGTTTAAGAAATATAAATCAACAAAGGGCCATGGAAACAACAACAGTAACAATTGAAGACCTGAACGATTTGATTCAGATTCATAATGATCGGATAGTTGGCTATGAACGTGCTTTAAAAGATTTAAAAAACGAACACGCAGAACTGCACCGCGAGTTTATCAATATGATAAAAGAAAGCCATCAGTCTAAGATGGAGCTGGCCACAGAAGTAGCTGCCCTGGGCGGCGAGATTGAGACCGGTACCACCATGAGTGGCAAGATACATCGCGCCTGGATAAGGATGATGGATATGTTTAGTCATAAAACCGCAAAATCTGTATTGGAGCATTGTGAGTTTGGCGAAGATGCCATGCTGAAAGCTTATGATACAGCGCTGGACGATGAGGCATTGCCATCATACATACGCGAGATTGTTAGCCGGCAGCAAACTGCAATGCGTGCCGCATACAATAGAATTAAAGCGCTGCGCGATGCTGAAAGAGAGCAATCATAACATGAAGAAAAATGGGAAAACTATACTTTGGCGTCCGGCCGGTCCGGGCGCTTGCTTTTCCATTGGGCTGTAGTGTGTTAACAATAACATTACATGGATGTCATTATAGTTTAAAGCTTGCAGACTATCTTTAGGTATTAACACCACAGTCATGAAAATAATTGCAAAAATTTTAAGCTTGATCACTATTGTTCGTGAGCGGATTGTGTTGAAAAGCATGGGTTCTTCTTTCATGCACTAAAAGAAAACGCTAAAGATATTTTATATCTTCCGGCAATAATGATATCATTGAGCTGCCAATGGCTCAATTTTAGATGAGAGAAAAACTTAGCAAACAGCTTTTCGGGGAGGATTTTGCCTGGGGCGTGTCTACAGCTGCTTTCCAGACAGAGGGTGCATTTCAGGATGAGGGAAAAAGCCTGTCTATCTGGGATGTTTTTACCAATAAAAAAGGGCGGATCAAAAATGGCGAAAACGCCTGTACCGCCTGCGATTTTTACTACCGCTATCGCGATGATATTGACATCATCAAATCATTAAATATTCCAAACTTTCGTTTTTCTATCGCCTGGACGCGCATTTTGCCCGACGGCACCGGCAGGGTAAATCAGGCCGGGATAGATCATTATAACCGCGTAATAGATTATTGCCTGGAACAAGGCATTGAGCCCTGGCCAACCATCTATCACTGGGATTTGCCGCAGGTACTGGAAGATAAAGGTGGGTGGACAAACCGCGAGGTTGTTCAATGGTTTACAGAGTTTGTAGCCGTTTGCGCGCAAAGCTTTGGCGATAGGGTAAAGCATTGGATGGTAATGAACGAGCCAGCGGTATTTACCGGAGCCGGTTATTTTTTAGGTTTGCATGCGCCCGGTCGCACCGGATTGAAAAACTTTTTGCCTGCCATCCATCACGTAGTATTAAGCATGGTAGCAGGGGGGCGTAAATTGCGCGAATTGCTGCCAGATGCAAACATCGGTACTACATTTTCGTGCTCAGCTATCGAGCCTTACTCGCAGAAGCCGCGCGATATAGCTGCCGCCCAACGTGCCGATGCCTTAGTGAACCGTTTATTTATTGAGCCGATATTGGGCCTGGGGTATCCAGATAAGGAGGTCACTGCGCTAAAAGGCATCAGCAAATACAAGCTGCCGGGTGATGAGGAAAACATGAGCTTTGATTTTGATTTCATCGGTATACAAAACTACACCCGTGAGCTGGTTAAATTTTCCATATTCACGCCCTATGTTTATGCCAGGCTGGTAAAAGCTACCGAGCGCAATGTATCCACTACGCTGATGGGGTGGGAAGTACACCCTGAGGCTATTTATCAGGTGCTGAAAAAATTTGACGCTTACGAGAAGATCAAGTCTATCTACGTTACTGAAAATGGTGCTGCTTTTCATGATGAGATGGTGGATGAAGCCATTAATGATCAAGAACGTCAGGATTACCTGCAGAGCCACATTAGCCAGGTATTACGCGCTAAAAACGACGGTATTAAGGTAAAGGGCTATTTTATTTGGACGTTAACCGACAATTTTGAGTGGGCCGAAGGTTATCATCCGCGTTTTGGGTTGATCCATATTGATTTTAAAAATCAAAAACGGACGGTAAAAGCTTCAGGCAGGTGGTATGCCGATTTTTTGAAAGGTTAGTTACTGCTTGCTGTAAATTAGGTTAGCAGGTGCATCCACTTTATCTAACTGGATAAAGAAAGTAGTGCCGTCGGCAGTATTGCTTTCAAACCAGATTTTTCCATTGTGACGCTCAATGATCTGCCGGCAGATGGAAAGACCCAGCCCGAATGATTTTTCGCCCAGGGTGCCGGGGCGTTTGGCATCGGTAAACATGTTGAATATTTTGCTCTTGCTTTCTTCGGGTATACCAATACCACGGTCGTTCACCGAGATGCAGACGCCGCCATTGGTACGTGCAATCTCTACCTTAATCACCGCACCAATCGGGCTGAATTTAATAGCGTTACTAATGAGATTACTGATTACCCGCCAGATCTTCTCACGGCTGATCATTAACTCTTCGGGCGTATCCAGCGTTTGCAGCATTATTTTTTGATTCTTCTCGGCTGCCTTAAAACGCATCAGTTCAACGCTGTTATTAAGTAGGGAATTGATGTCTACCGGTTGTTTAGTGAGCTCATTATTAGAACTGTTGGTAGCTTCCAGAATTTCGTTAATCAGTTCAAGCGAATCATGTGCAGTCTCCTTTACTATCTTCAATAGCTCAACCTGCTCAGCCGTGTAATCGGTGTCTTCAATCATGGCACTGGTAAGGGAGGCAATTCCGCCCAGCGGATTACGCAGATCATGTGCAACCGTGCGCAAAATCCGGTCTTTCTCCTGGCTGCTCAGTTCCAGTTCGTCCAGTGTTTTTTCCAGATCAGTTTTTTGGGCGGTAATCTTTTCGTTCAATGCAGAAATCATGATGTTTTCTGTATTAGAACGACGCCAGTTGCGATAAATAAGCAGAATAATGATGGTAGACATGCAAATGAAGATCACCGAGGCATACACATAAATACGCTGCCTGTTCTGCAATGATACTATCTGATATTGTTTTTCCAGATCGGCCATGCGTTCGTTCACATTGTTGGCCTTTAAAACGCGGTTATCTTCTGTTAAAGAGTCTTTAATTTGATGGTAACGCTCCACAAAAGGGAGTGCTGCTGCCTGGTTGTTTATGGCTTTATAGTAGTTGCCCGTTAATAAATTATAACCGGCATCAACATCGGCACTTGGGGCGCTTTCCAGTTGGGCGCGTAGCTTTTCAAGTAATGACTTTAGCTGTCCAAAATCCTTCTGCGACAAGTAAAGTTGCCCCAGCCTGATCTCTGAGAGTTCGGCATCGTGGTTGTCATTCCCCTTACGGATGTTAACATCGATGCTTTTTGTAAGCATGTCAATAGCTTCTGCAATATGGCCTTGTTTGCTTAATACATCGGCCATATTGCCGTAAATAACGGCCTTGGCTACATTTAGCACTTCTTTGCGCGCTTCCAGGTACGGAGCCCCTCCTTCGTCAATAAACTGAAGCGCTTTGTGGAAATAAACTTCGGCACTGTCTAGCTGCTTGTTATTACGATAGCTGAGCGCAATATTATCTAATACCTCTTGCTGGCGGTAAAACATAATAAACTCGCCCTTGCATTGCTGGTTTTGATCAAAGCTTTGCTTAAAATATTTAATGGCATATTTATAATTGCCCTGTTTGTAGGTGATCATTCCCATACGATAGGTATAATCAGACAGGGTGCAATTATTAAAATCATTTTTACCTATAAGGTAGCCTTTATAATAACTGTTATAAGATTCGGTGTAGCGTTCCAGGTCAAAAAGTGCATCGCCGCGGGCAAAATTGGCTTCGGCATAGAAAGTGCTATACCTGCTTTTTTCTGGCGTATTTTCTATCAGCAACAGCATGCTATCGGCATAAGCCAGTGCTTTTTCTGGTTTTTGCTGGGTCTTGCTGTAGTAATAATGCCTGATGCTATATATCCTGAAGCGGTCTGCTACGGTAAGATTAGACAGGTTCTGTACCGATGAATCTAAATAATGCATGCCCTCTTTTAGCCGGTTTTGCTCATACAGGTGGCTAACAGAATCAAACACAGGCTTAAAACCTTTAGAAAACTCGTAATTATAATCGCGTTTTGAATTGCACGACGAGATGATTGCTACTGTTAGTAAACACAGCCCTGTAATAAGGGAAAATGGCTGTAAAAGCCGGGCAGGTTTCTGAACAGGATTAGGGAGCATTAGCTAAATAACGTAAACAAATATAACATGCAGTTAATGCTTATCCAACAGGAAATAGCAATAATATTCGTATGGGTTGTTTTTGATTTTTCCTGTAGATTTATAAAATTTACTTAAAGGCATCAAGGCCGGTGATGTCATAACCGGTGATTAACAGGTGAATATCATGCGTTCCTTCATAGGTAATTACCGACTCGAGGTTCATCATGTGGCGCATAATTGAATACTCGCCAGTAATACCCATGCCGCCCAAAATCTGCCGGGCCTCACGCGCTACATTGATGGCTGTTTCTACACTGTTACGCTTGGCCATAGATATTTGTGCCGGCGTTGCACGGTTCTCACTTTTCAGCGTTCCCAGTCGCCAGACAAGTAGCTGACCTTTGGTGATCTCCGTAATCATTTCTGCCAGCTTTTTTTGCTGTAACTGGAAACCAGCTATGGGTCTGTCAAATTGAACACGTTCTTTGGCGTAACGCAGGGCGGTGTCATAACAATCCATGGCTGCACCCAAAGCGCCCCAAGCAATGCCGTAACGTGCCTGGTTTAGGCATCCCAGCGGCCCTTTGATGCCTGATACGTTAGGCAGCAGATTCTCTTTTGGCACTTTCACATGGTCAAATACCAACTCGCCGGTGGCCGATGCGCGTAGCGACCATTTGTTGTGAGTTTCGGGCGTGCTGAAGCCTTCCATGCCGCGCTCTACAATCAATCCTCTGATTTTTCCTTCCTCATCTTTCGCCCAAACAACGGCTATATCTGCAAATGGCGCGTTAGAGATCCACATTTTGGCGCCGTTAAGCAGGTAGTGATCGCCCGCATCCTTGAAGTTGGTGACCATGCCGCCGGGATTAGAACCATGATCGGGCTCTGTTAGTCCGAAGCAGCCGATTAATTCTCCGGCGGCCAGTTTGGGTAAGTATTTCTTTTTCTGCTCCTCAGAGCCGTATGCGTAGACGGGGTACATCACCAATGATCCCTGTACCGATGCGGTAGAGCGGATGCCTGAGTCGCCACGCTCTATTTCCTGCATCATGATGCCGTAGGCGGTATAATCCAAACCGGCGCCGCCGTATGCTGTTGGGATGGTGGGACCGAAGGCGCCTAGTTCAGCCAGTCCTTTCAGTAGTTGCTTCGGGAACTCGGCGCGCTGCGCGTAATCTTCAATAATAGGCGACACCTCTTTCTTTACCCAGTCGCGCACGCTACTGCGGATCAGCTTGTGCTCGTCGCTCAGCAATTCATCCATTAAATAATAATCGGGCGATTCAAAAAGATCAGTACGAGGCATACAATTGGTGTTTGAGTGTAAACAAAGCTAACGAAAAACCCCTTATCCCCCTAAAGGGCGAATTATTATTAAAGGTTGATAAAAAACTATTTCTTTGCGGTTCAATTAATTGGTTATGATGAAGATCAGCTTGCATGAGGCTAAGTTTTTTGCCAATCATGGTTTTTATCCCGAAGAACAACTGTTGGGAACACATTTTGTGGTGAATATTGATGTAGAGTTTGAACCAGAAAGAGGTGTGCTGACAGATGAGCTTACCGATACGGTGAATTACATGCAGCTTTATGCTATTGCCGCCGATGAGATGAAGCAGACCAAAAAACTGCTGGAGGCTGTTGCCGGTGAAATAATAGACCGCATTCGCGCCAGCTTTCCTTATCTGCACAGCATCAGGGTAGAACTGAAAAAGTTGAACCCGCCGTTGGCCGGTCCGGTCGGTTACACCGCTGTAACGCTTACAGATATTAAAAAAGACTAATGGACTACAACCGCATAACCCCTGAAATACTGTTTGAAATTACCGCTGTTGTGGGTAACGAGAACGTGCTGACCCAACGGTCTGAAATGGAAAACTATAGCCATGACGAAACCGAGGATCTGCATTTTTATCCCGAGGTAGTAGTGAAGCCCGCTACACCCGAGCAGGTATCGGTCTTATTAAAACTTTGTAACCAGCATCTTATTCCCGTTACGCCGCGCGGTGCGGGTACGGGCCTGAGTGGAGGCGCTTTGCCTGTAAAAGGTGGTGTGTTGCTGGCCATGGAGCGTTTTAACAGAATTATAGAGATTGATGAGCAGAGCCTGCAAGCCACGGTTGAGCCCGGCGTAATTACCGAGGTGTTTATGAACGCGGTTGCACAAAAAGGTTTGCTTTACCCTGTTGATCCGGCTAGTAAGGGCAGTTGTTTTATTGGAGGCAACGTGTCGCACGGTTCGGGCGGGCCGAGGGTGGTGAAATATGGAACTATCCGTGAGTATATTCTGAATTTGCAGGTGGTGTTGACCAATGGCGATATTATCTGGACTGGTGCCAATACGCTTAAATATGCTTCTGGTTATAATTTAACTCAGTTGATGATTGGCAGCGAAGGGACGCTGGGAGTTGTTACCAAAATTGTGACTAAACTGATACCTGCACCTACACAGGATGTGCTGATGCTGGCGTCGTTTCCGGATAATAACGCGGCTTGTGCGGCAGTGTCGGCTATATTTAGGGCAGGGGTAGTGCCATCGGCATTGGAGTTTATGGAACGCAGGGGAGTGGAGTGGGTGATAGCACACGACGGAATTGTTTTTGATTTAAAAGATGATGCCGGTGCCTTTCTGCTGATTGAGGTAGACGGTACCAACCAGGAGCAGATTTTTGCTGAATGCGAAAAAATTAACGTTGTGCTGGAAGAATTTGGTTGCAAGGATGTGCTCTTTGCTGATTCATCGGCTCAGAAAGAAGAACTTTGGCGAATGCGCCGGGTGATGGGGATCTCGGTAAAATCAAACTCGGTTTATAAAGAAGAAGACACTGTTGTCCCTCGCGCTGAACTGCCGCGATTGATAAAAGGCATAAAAGAAACTGGAGCCAGGTACGGCTTTGAATCGGTTTGTTATGGCCACGCGGGTGATGGTAACCTGCACGTTAACATCATTAAAGGCGGGATGAGTGACGAAGATTGGAATACCAAACTGAAGGACGGCATCCGCGAAATATTTGAACTCACCGTTTCGCTGGGTGGCACACTGAGCGGCGAGCACGGTATTGGCCTGGTACAAAAAGAGTTTATGCCGATAAAATATTCAGAAACGCACTTTAGCCTGATGCGTAGTATTAAGGCGGTGTTTGACCCGAAAGGGATCCTAAATCCAGGGAAGATATTTTAATTTCAGAATTCGGATGTTCGATTTCGGATTTTTTAAATGACGATAAATCCGAAATCGAACATCCGAAATACGATATCAATTGGTATTAGTCACCAGTCCCGGATCGTCATAATCTATCATCCTTTGGCGCTCAACCTTAGGGATAGGTACAGATTTTTTAGTCGAATAATCATACGCAATACATACGGTTTTGCCGGTAGTGCAAATTTCTTCGCCCTTCTCGGTAATCTTCACCAGTACGTGCATCACGTCAAAGCTGCTGTTGCCAATGCGTGTTGTGCGCACATATACGGCAATTTGATCTTCCAGCTTTAACGGTTTCAGATAAGTAATTTCTGAACGACCCAGAATAACGCCCACTTTACTCATATCCCACTGGATAATTTCTTTCCAATAGTTAGAACGGGCAATTTCAAAATAAGTAAGATAGATAGTATTGCTTACGTTGCCGAAGGCATCGATATCAGAAAAACGGATGGGGATGGAGGTGCGAAACGTATAATCGGCTAAATCTTCAGGCATTTAATGTCAATTTGTCGGTAGAAAATATTTAAAACCGACAAATTGTCGGCAAGATTGGGCTAAAATCGCGTTGGTACAGCAGTTGATCTTAACCAATCACGAAAATAATAAAAAAGAAATAAGGAGAACATAAAAATGACTTTAGTAAAATTTAACAACGGCCACAAATACAACGCAGTTAGTCCACGTTTTAGCGACGTTTTAGACTCCATTTTTAACGACTCATTTGCGGGTGAGCGTTTGGCAACCAAAGTGCCTGCTGTAAACATTGCTGAAACCGAAAACGAGTTCCATGTAGAGTTAGCAGCTCCTGGTTTGAAAAAAGAAGATTTTAAGATCAGCTTAGATAAAAACGTGTTAAGCGTTAGCGCCGAGAAAAAAGCTGAACAAGCCGCAGAAGGCAAGAAATACAGCAAACGTGAATATAGCTACAGTTCATTTGTACGTTCATTCACCCTGCCAGAAAGTGCCGACCAATCTAAGATTGGTGCCGAATACACTGACGGTATCCTGAAACTGACTGTCGGCAAAAAAGAAGAAGCCAAAGCACAGTCGCGCGAAATTGAAGTAAAGTAAAGCCTCTCTAACTTTCTACCCAAAGAGAAAGTAAAGCCCTCTCCCTTGGAGAGGGTAGGGCGAGGCCTCAAGACCGTTTTCATAAGAGAGAGGTGTTGGTTTAGTTGAGGAAAGGCCGGTATGCGCAAGCATCCGGCCTTTCATATTTTTGACGAAAGTGTCATGCTGAGGAACGAAGCATCTTTGAGGACAGTCCTTATGTATGTCCTCAGAGATGCTTCACTGTCGTTCAGCATGACATTCACGGAATTAATTGCTTAAAAATTGCTTAACCAAATCCACCGTAACCCGAGGCAGCACGCCGTTAGATGGATCATTGCCCATCTCGCCAATAAAGCCGCCATGATGGCCGGGTAATACAATAAGGCTGGCGTTGGGGATCAGCCGGGAAAGTTCAGCAGTATGCTCTATTGTAATCACGTCTTTGTCTGACACCATAAGCAGGGTAGGTGCGGTGATGGATTGGAGTTGTTCATCGGGCCAGTCCTGGAAAGTAATCATGCGGTTACGGTCTTTCTCAAACATGGTTTGCAGGCCTTCGGTATTTGGGTTTACTTTAAGATAGGCATCTTTCAGTCCTTGCGGCATTACGTCTATCGTAACGTTTGCCATCCCCTCAAAAAATCCATTAATAAATCCTGATCGCTTGGTAGCGCCGGCAATAGCAATCACTCTGTTAGTCAATTGCGGATGCCGGATAGCCATCTGCAATACCGTACTACCACCATTGCTGAAACCCATCACATCGGCTTTCCCGATTTTTAAATGATGAAGCAAAGCCGCAACGTCATCAGCATCCTGTGCAAAACTTTCTGGCGCATCACGATCGCTGGTGCGGCCATGTGCCTGTAGCTCGACAGCGATGAGTTGGGTGAAACCTGCAAGTAGCGGGATGAGCGTCCCGAAGGTAGTCTCAATAGTAGACCCGCCGCCGTGAATCAGCACTAACGGCATGGTGCCCTTACCATAGATCTCATAATACATTGAAATGCCGTTTACCGGCGCATAGCCGGTTTTTACTGCTGCGTTTTCCATGCGGTTATTGTTTTTAGAAAACCCTATGTTGTTGTCAGTCCAATATCGGCTTTAATATTGTGAAAGTGATTGCTTGCCTAAATGTTTTGTAACTGTCATCCGCTCACACTGTCTTTCGCTATTCCTGGCAATGACAGGCTAAGAGAACTGCAACAAAAAAGGGGATGCTTTTGCATCCCCTTTAAATATCTAACCAGAGAAACTAATCTCCAATCAACTAATCACTGATAAACTATCAGATTACTTACCCATGCTCTCCATTACTTCCTGGCTTACACCGGTGAAAGAGAAGCCGCCGTCATGGAACAGGTTTTGCATGGTTACCATGCGGGTAAAATCGCTGAATAGCGACACACAATAATCTGCACACTGGTCTGCATCAGCATTACCCAGCGGACTCATTTTGTCGGCATAATCAATAAAGCCACCAAAACCTTTAACGCCGCTGCCGGCTGTAGTAAGGGTTGGCGATTGTGATATGGTGTTTACACGTACTTTGTTTTTCTTGCCATAGAAATAACCGAAGTTGCGGGCAATGCTTTCCAGCGCAGCTTTGTTATCGGCCATATCGTTATAATCAGGGAATACGCGCTGACCGGCAATATAAGTTAGGGCTACAACAGATCCCCACTCGTTAATGGCGTCCATTTTCATGGCGGTAGCCAGTACACGGTGCAGGCTCAATGCAGAAATATCGAAACCTTTGTGCGTAAACTCGTAATTGTTCTCATAATAAGGGATGCCTTTACGCACGTTAATACTCATACCAATTGAGTGCAGTACAAAATCAACACCACCGTTAAAATGCTCCATAGACTTGGTAAACAGGTTCTGTACGTCATCGTTGCTGGTTACATCGGCTGGAATAACGGGTGCGTTGCACTCTTCGGCCAGTGCGTTTAGCTCGCCCATGCGCAGGGCCAGCGGAGAGTTGGTAAGTACAATTTCTGCACCTTCCTGTACGGCACGCTGGGCCACTTTCCATGCAATTGATTGCGAGTTTAATGCACCGAAGATGATGCCTTTTTTACCTTTTAATAAATTATAAGCCATAGCTGTTAGTTTGTTATGCGATGGCAAAGTTATAATTATTTATCAGTTAGTATAAATTGAACAACAATCGATTCTGGGCAAACTATACCGCCTTGTCCGTGAGCGGGTTGCCATTTAGTTTGAGCAATTAAGCATATTACTTCTTCTTCGCAACCATAGCCAATTCCCTGCACCACACGCGGGTTCACTACCGAACCATCTTTTTCAATCTCAAAATTAACTTTAACCAACCCTTCAATATGGTTTTTTACGGCTTGCTCCGGATAGACAAGCTGTTGCTTAATACGCTTTTTTAACCGCTCATTTCCACCAATGGGTTCGGCTTGACTCTCTATCATTGGGCCAGGCCCACAGTCAAAACATGTTATTTCCTCAAACTTGATTTTCTGTTTTTTACGTTGATTTATTGCGTTGGTTTGCACAACAATAGGGTCGGCTTCACTACTAACAGCTGCGGGCTTTATTTCAGGCAAAGTAATTTCTACATATCGGCTGCCACGATTTTGAAACCACGTTGCATAACGGCCCGTACCAAAAATTATCAGTGTGTCATTGTGTTTAGCGCCATCTAGTGTAAACCTTCCATTAGCGTCCGTTTTTGCAAGTAAATTTCTGCTGGTTGCCGAATAATAAGTTAACGATGCTACCGATACATCAGGGACAGGCTTTCCGGTATGATCTAAAACAATACCTCTTAGATTGACGGTATCGATATAAATCGTTTTATAGGTGGGGTTTGCCGACCTTTCTACATAACTGGCTTGAGCCTCTCCTTTTAAAGAAAAACACAACAGCGCAATTATAAATTGCATGGGGTAGGAGAAGCAGAAAGATAAACTTTTCATGATGACAATACCTGTCACCAAAAATAACTAAATATTTAGTTATTTTAAATCGTAAGTAATCAGCACCGCCAAATCTTCATTTCCGGCAGGTTTCAATCCATGGCTGCTGCCTGGTTTAGTGAGGATGGCATCGCCGGTTGTTACGGGGATATCTTTGCCGTTCATTTGCAAAATGCCGTTGCCGCTGAGGATATAATAAATTTCGTCTTCTTTTTGGAGGTGGTAGCCGATGGACGATCCCGGATGAAGAATGCGTTTACGGAAAGCTATTTTTAGCGATTGATCTTTACTGAAGAAGGGGACGGCTGTGGTATTACCGCCGCCATTATGGCTGCCGGGCTCTGCTTTTTTGATGTCTTGCTCATGTTCTATAATAAACCCCTCGCTTTGTGTAGTGGCTGCTGCAGAAAATATGCAGGCGATGATACACCATAGCACCAGCAGTAAGTGCTGCACTTTTAGTTTGTTTTTCATGAAGATGTTATAGCAATAGTAGGTTTCAACTACTAAGATAGACAGCAGCTCATTGATAATCAATGTTATTTGTGTGATAAGGTTGTAACAATCGCTTTACATTGATGGCGCGGGGAAAGCTACTGACTTGTCATTTGGCTGAAATAGCCTTTTTATCGCTTTAAATAGCATCATGAATTTAAGGGACTTGTCATGCTGAGGAACGAAGCATCTCTGAGGACTATTTTGGGAGAAGCGTGGTGGGTGGGCCTCTCCGCGCGAGTCTTCGACAAGCTCAGACTGACAGCCCTCTCGTTTGTCATTTCACCTTCATGGTCCCGCTGCCGGGATTCTGCTGCTCAGCCTGACAATTGGGCTTCTTAATTTCATAACATTACCGGAGAGTGTGAGGTCTAAACCCCTAGCAATTCTCTTGCGTTCTGCAATGCGCTTTCGCCAGGCTTGTCGCCGCTTAGCATTTTGGCTATTTCGGTAATGCGTTCGCCATCATCAAGACGGCGCAGTCGGGTGTAGGTAACATCGGCCTGGTGGTCTTTATAAACAAAGTAATGGCTATTACCCTTGCTGGCAATTTGCGGCAGGTGCGTAATACTGATCACTTGCATATTTTGCGATAGTTGCTCCATGATCTGGCCAACTTTGTGTGCTACCTCGCCAGATACACCGGTGTCAATCTCATCAAAAATAATGGTAGGCAGGGCGGTGTAACGTGCAATGAGCGATTTGATGCTCAGCATCAAACGCGATAATTCACCGCCCGACGCTACTTTGCTCATCTCTGCCAGCGCATGGCCCTTGTTGGCGGTGAAGAGGAAGCGCACCTGATCGAGGCCGTTTTCCCCCAATCCCCCTGAAGGAGAGTTATGTGCCGATGCTGTGGCGAGCTCTATTTTCATGGCTGAGTTGCCCATGCCCATTTCTGCCAGTGCTTCCAGTACTTGTTTTTCTATGGCAGGGATGGCTTGCTGGCGACGGTTAGATAACCCGGTGGCCATTTGCAGCAGCTCGGCTTGCTCGGCGGCTATTTGTTTTTGCAGTTTTTCTATCGCTTCATCGCTAAACAGCGCGTTCTGAATCTTATCACTCAGATCTTGCTGTATCTGTAACAGTTCGGTGTTGGTGCTAACGCGATGTTTCTTTTGCAGGTTATAGATCAGGCTTAAACGGGTGTTTACCTCTTCGGCGCGGGCCGGATCGGTGTGGGTCTGCTGCTCCAGGTGGTCTATCTCTGCCGAAATATCTTTCAATTCGATCACCGTACTGTTTAATCGCTGATGCAGATCAGCTATCTGCGGATTGAATTTCTCTAATGCCGATAGTTGCTGACCGGCCTCACGCAGTTGCAGCAGGGCAGCGGCTTCGCCTTCCTGTAACAGGTAATTAGCGCTAAGCAGGCTGCGTTTAATCTCGTCGGCGTTGTTGAGCGTGTATAGTTCTTGTTCCAGCTGTTCCTGCTCATCGGCGGCCAGGGCGGCGGCATCCAGCTCATCAAACTGAAACTGGAAGTAATCCAAATCTGCCTTAGCTTTGTCGCTTTCTTCAATCAACTGTTTTAGCTCTGCATTTAGCTTACGCCAAGCTTTATATTTGGTCTGATAGGCCGATAATTCTATTGCGTGGCCAGCAACGGCATCAACCACCAGTAACTGAAACTGCGGACTATTAATTTCCAGCGTAGCGTGTTGCGAATGGATCTCTATCAGCTTTTCGCCCAGTGCTTTCAGCGTGGTGAGGTTCACTGGTGTATCATTCACAAAGGCGCGCGATTTACCATCGGCGCTAATCTCGCGGCGCAATACGGTTTCGGCTTCGTAGTCCAGGTCGTTATCCTCAAAAAAGCTTTTCAAATGGAAACCATCTATCTTAAACTGACCCTCAATCACACATTTTTTCTGCTGATTAAAAAAATAGCGGCTCTCGGCCCGCTGACCGAGTATGAGCGACAACGCGCCCAAAATGATAGATTTACCCGCGCCGGTCTCGCCAGTCAATATATTCAAGCCTGCATCAAAACCAATCTGCAGGTTGTCAATCAAAGCGTAGTTGTTAATAGTTAGCTGTTGAAGCATAAAAATTGCCCCCTTTTTGAGAGGACACTAAAGTACAAATATTATGGTGAGTAGCAGAACAGCCATTGCATCATAATAACCATTACGTCATTGCGAGGTACGAAGCAATCTCTGTACTTGGCATATACGATTTGCATTTGCAGAGATTGCTTCGTGCCTCGCAATGACGTGCCGGATAACCAAAATATTCTTTTCCTGGCTTCAGTTATAAACCAAAACATCCGAAGTTTTTAAAACTTCGGATGTTTGTATAGAGCATTATATCTAATAATTATTGAGCTGGTGTCTTAGGTACTGCAGGTGGTGGAGGGGGTATCATTGGCGACTCGCTTTTTTTCGGCGCTGCCGGTGGTGGCGGCGGCGGCAAGTTCTTTTTAGGTTTTGCAACATCTGCTTTTTTAGGTGCCTTAGGTGGTTTAGGCGGGCGAGGTGCTTTCACCGTATCATTGTCATCAAAACTAACGTGCATATCGTTCTTAAAGTCAAACTTCAGATCGGTTTTATCATAGCCCTTTTGTTGCATGTAGTCCTTCAGCTCTTTTGTTGATTTCTCGAGATCTTTCATCTCGTTCTTCATGTCAGCATTCCAAAACTTGTCTTTAAATTTTTCGGCAATATCTTTTGTTTTTGCCTTGAACTCGGCGTTATCAGTGTAGGCCGCAATGCTATCGCTAAAAGCTTTAATGGCTTGGTTATGTGCTTTGAAAGCCGGACTGCCGTAAAACTTGCTTAACTCGTCAGATAGGGCGGTGCGTTGTTTTTCTAATTCATATTCGGGTTTGGCCATCACTCTGGCGTAGTAGGTGCTTAATTCTGCAACTTTTTTTGCCTGTTTAGCAAACTCGGGCGAATTGGGATTGAGCTTTTCCAGTTTGGCGCTGGCTTTATCCAACTCTTTCTGATGCTCGTCCATTTTTCCATCAGCATAAAGCTTGTCCATTTTTTTGGCCACTTCATCCATTTTGACTTGCCATTGTTTCATCTCAGCACTGTTGCCCAATTTGTCCAGCTCGTGGCCATGTTTTTCCAGTTCTTTTTCCCATTGCTTCATTTTCGGATTTTCAAAAAATGCACGGAAATCAGAGTCCTGTTTCATCAAGTCCTGTTGTGCTTTTTTCGCGGCTTCGCTGTTAAAATAGTTGTCAATGTTATGGCCGTGCATTTCTACTTTGCTGCGCAGCTCTTGCAGATGGGTGTCATTAATGGTGTCTATGCCGCTAACAATATTGCCACTATTTAAATCTTTACGTGGTGTAGCAAGGTATGGTTTTGTTTTAGACGATTTTCTTGTGGTATCCTGTAACAGATGCACAATAGGCGATGGAACGGTTGCTTTTACTGTCACCTTGCCATGCTCAATTTTAGGATTTAACCAAGCCAGGCAGCTTAGGCTGCAGCCCAGTAGCACCACGGCAAGTAGCGCCGGGCGTATATTTACAGAGGTTTTTTTAGTTTTCATGATGCGTTCGATTCTGTTTAAGAGGTCAAAACTTTTGTTTTTTGCGGCCAGCGACAGGTGCCACTGCTGCTGTTTGTTCTCTTCCAGTTTTAGCAAGGCCCTGGCGTAGATGAGCGGACTACCGGTAACGTGTATCACGGCATCATCGCAACAGTTCTCGCGTTCCTGGTTGATGAGTTTGCCGGTAAGCCGGGCAAACGGATTAAAGAATAGAAGGATGCCCACCGCCTGCTGAATGATGTTAAGCAGGTAATCATTACGGCGCACGTGGGCCAGTTCATGCAGTAAAATAACGGCAATTTCATCGGCATTGAGGTAGTTGCCGATGGTAAATGGCAGCAGAATAATCGGTTTCAAACAACCGGTAATGCAGGGTACGTCTACCCATTGGCTAAAGCCTACTTGCACATGCTTTTTCAGTCCGAGTTTTACTGAAAGGCGGTTAACCTGATCTTCAAACCCGGCCGGCAGTACATTTTGGCGGATGCGGTAACTGTTGTTCCAGGCCAGCATCAGCTTTAAGGTGTTGAATACTAAACCGGCAAAATAAAGCATGGTGACGTAGGGCATGTAGCCTGCAAAAATGAAAGAGTAGCGGCTGTCGGGCGCTGTCAACTCACGTAATGCCTCAGGCAGGGTGGCAATAGCGTTTGCAGGTGGGTGCCAGTTGTAACGGCTCACCTCGGTATACAGCGTAAGTGCAAACCAGCCCAGCATGGCCATTAAGGAGATGTAAGCTATTTTATATTTCAACACAGACGACGTGGAAGGAAAGCTTTGCAAATACATGCGCAGCAGCATATAAATAATAAGCCCCTGCCACAAAGAGTGGATAATAGTAATCCCTAAAACCTGGCTGATGTTATAAAACAGATTTTCCATAACGGTTTATTTTTTAGGCTGGTCAAATTGGTCGAGATACTTTTTAATGGCGTCAATTTCCTCGTCCGACGCCCGATGGCTGCCCAGTGCCTGGATAACCAGGCTGGCGGTAGAGCCATCAAAAACGGTGCTGATCATTTTATCAAGCGCGGTTTGCTGTGCCTGCTCACGGCTTACCAGTGCTTTATAAATATGAGTTTTGGCCGAAGCATCGCGACTGGCCAGTCCTTTTTCAAACATGATCTGCATTAGCTTCAGCGTGGTAGTATAGCCCGCATCTTTGCTCTTAGCCAGTTCCTCATGTACGTCGCGCACGCTGCATGCGCCTTTTTTCCAGAGTACCTGTAAAATCTCTAATTCGCTTTCTGTGGGTTTTACTGCCATGACGTTTTTCTCTATCTACGATAATCTTCGTACAAAGATGTACGATGGTTTTCGTAAATGCAAATAATTTTTTCAATTTTTTCTATAAGATGCTTGAAAATGAGGGACGTTACGGCGGAAAAGAGAAGATTGGAAATGAAGGTTAGAGGACTGATTAAGGTGAGGTGGGTATAAAAGTTAGATCAGGAATAATAACAGGTCGCCCCTTCAGGGCTTTTAGCTGCGTTTCAACTCCGGAGGAGTGACCTGTTTGTAGCCAAACGGTCGCTAGATAGGCTGAGCTCCATAGGTGCGGCCTGTTGGAGAGTTGTGGCTATCCTTATATCGAATTCAAGTTAGCTAAGTTAACCAAGTATATCATTGCCGCTCGGAACGAGGCGATGGCATAAGTGGATTTAAAAAAATGAGGTATAACTAATCTCTGATTAACTGATCCTTGATCTCTCTATTACTGCCCCTGCAATTTCTGATACTTGGTGCCATTTGCGGGATCTGCCTGACTGAGCACATTAAGTGCCTGCACGCGCTCCTGCGGATCGGCCTGGCCATAAATGTTTACCAGTTCATCGCCTTTGGCGCTGAAAAACAGTGTGGGTAGCATAGAACCGATACGGGTACGATCCAGTTGGGTAAGCAGCGGTAAAATGCCGTCAATTACCTTGCGGCCCTGAGTAACGTTATCGGCCATAGCGTCAAGACCGGTGCGATGGTAGGTATAAACAAACTCGCGCAGTGGGGCGTAAGTTTTGTTGTTGAGGTTCTCTGCCAGCCAATAGCGGTTAAGGTTGCTGTCAAAAGCTTTCCAACCTTTAAAATTGGATGATTGCGCGTTGGTTACCACATTTTGAGCCGCGGCGAAATAAGGCGAGCCGCCAAATTTGGAGAAACTATCGTAATCCATACCCACAATAATATAGGCGTAGTAAGCCATTACGGCGCTCAGGTTATTTTGAAAGGTTTGATCGCTGTAGTCGATGGTTTGGCCTTCGGTATACACAAAGTCAAAGTCCTTATCGTTAACATTGAGCAGGGTAGAGGTATAGCTGGAATTATACACCGGGCGCGATGATTGCACTTGTAGCTCAGCACTGAAATTGCTGCTGCCATCCCACGACGTGATATTGAGTACGAATGAACAGTCGATGCGCTCTGCAGGCAAAATCTCGTCGGCTGCCCATTTACGGCCGTTCAGAAAATCTTTCATCGCCGTCTCCAGCGATTGGAAGATGCGCTTATTGCTGGTTTGTATTTTGGGCGCCAGCACTTGTACGCGAGCGTTAAGGTCCTGCGCGTGGGCAACCAGGGCCAGGCAAAATGTTAGTGCAAGTACCAGCAGTTTCTTCATGCGTTTATCAGTTGCATCAGTTTATCGCAAATATCGCGGGCCACGTCTTCTTTGGTTTTCAGGTCGAACACGGTTTTCTGCAGATCGCTATCAATGATGGTAATCTTATTGGTATCGGTTTGAAAACCAGCCCCGCTGTCGTTTAACGAATTTAATACAATAAAGTCCAGATTTTTGCTTTGCAGTTTTTTTATGGCGTTATCTTCTTCGTCATTGGTTTCCAGTGCAAAACCCACCAGTACCTGGCCGTCGCGTTTGCGGGCTCCCAGGGTTTTTAGAATATCGGTAGTTTTCTTGAGTTCGATGTTGAGGCCAGCGTCTTGCTTTTTGATTTTCTGTGTGGCCACTTGCGCTGGGGTATAATCGGCCACGGCAGCACTCATAATGCAAGCATCGGCATCTTCAAAATGTTGCAGGCAGGCGGCCAGCATATCTGCAGCAGAGGTTACATCAACACGAGTTACCTGTTGTTTGCTTTTCTGGGCTGTTGGTCCGGCAACGAGGGTTACGTCGGCACCCAATTCTGCCAAACGGTCTGCAATGGCAAACCCCATTTTGCCGGACGAATGATTACCAATAAAACGTACCGGATCAATAGCTTCATAAGTGGGGCCGGCGGTTACCAGCATTTTTTGCCCAACGAGAGGCAATTTGCTGCGAATGTCGCTTGTCAGAAAATCAATGATTTCTTCTGGCTCGGCCATTCGGCCTTCACCGTGCAAACCACTGGCCAGTTCGCCGTTACCGGGAGGGATCATGATGTTGCCGAAGCTTTTAAGGCGGGCCACGTTCTGGAGCGTAGACTCATGCTTCCACATATCCAGATCCATTGCAGGCGCAAAATATACCGGGCATTTAGCCGATAAATAAACGGCTGTGAACAGATTATCTACCTGTCCGTTTGCCATTTTACTTAAAGTGTTGGCGCTGGCCGGAGCAATAACCATCAGATCGGCCCAGAGACCCAGCTCTACGTGGTTATTCCACTCGCCAGTTTCGGTTTTAAAGTACTCGGTATAAACCGGATTTTTTGAAAGGGTAGATAGCGTGAGTGGTGTGATAAAATTAACAGCACCGGGCGTCATTACCACCTGTACATCAGCTCCCGCTTTAACCAGGAGGCGTACCAACATGGCCGATTTATAAGCCGCAATGCTTCCGCAAACTCCCAGCAATACTTTTTTACCTTTCAGCATAGAGCAAAAATAGTTTTTTTATCTGCAATTGGTATTTGTGCAACGGTTTCTGAGCACGAAGTTGGCTTAAAGGCCCTAAAACAAAACAGGATTATCAGTCATCCTGATAATCCTGTTTTAAATCTTGAAATCCTGGTTCAGACTACTGATACTGGATATAAATAGGCTGTGGTTTATATTTCAGCACTTCCTCAGGCGTTAACATGTGGTGTGGCGCTTTCTTCAAGTCGTTTTTGTAGAACAATTTGAAACCGGTGAACTGTACAGGCTCAGGGTAAATAAAGTTGCGGTAAGTGCCCAGTTTCAGATCTGGTTCGCCCCATCCATCCATGTTCATTACAATCTGTACCTCTTTGTGCAGTTTAATGTTTTTGGTGTTGGTTACCATCTTTTTAGTAAAGCGGTGCACTACCAGAATTTTTGGAGGCAGGTTATATTTTCTAACCAGTTTAGCCAGGTAATCTGATACGTAGTTTACATCCTCAGCATCATAAGTGCCAATTTTTCTGCCTGGTTTAGAACCGTCTTTCATAGAAAACTCAGGGTCCATTCCAAAGTGTACTTGTGGCATAGCCAGGTATTTCTCCAGCAAAGGCAGCTCAGCGTGGATGTTGCTTAACGCAACCTGTACGTCAAGGAAAACTATAGCATGTGCTTTTTTAGCCAATACCAGTACGCTGTCAATTTGTTTAAATGGCATGCGGTAACGGTATTTGCCATCTTTACCGCCATCGCCCTGGGCAACTACAGCAATGTAATGCAGTGCCGGTTGTACCGGGGTTTTAGGGTCGGCTTTTTGCCAGTTTTTAACCTCGCCTTTTAGTTTGGCCAGCATTTCATTTGGCGGCAATTCGCCAAGGATACCCATTCTTTTAGAGTACAGGTTGCCATAGAACGCAACCACACGTTTAAATGGCAGGATGGCACCATCCAACGGATATGGTTGTTTTTTAACAGGCCATTTGCCGGTGGTATCGCCATGGGCCAGGCGTTTATCAAGCGAATCATATAACGCTTTGTTTAGCGGTGGATAAACCACTTTTCCGGTATCGGCTACATTGTCTTCGCCGGTAGCGTTGGTTTTAGCAGTCGCTGTTTTTTTAGCCGAATCTGAGGAGGTAGATGTGTTGCTGCTTTTGCAACTGGTGAAAACCACTAACGAGAGGGTTAAACAAGCTGTAGATAGCAGTATTGGTTTTAATTTCATAAGCGTATTAATGCCCCATTTTGGCGGTAGGCGATGCAAAGTAACATCAATTTGCCGAAATTGTTGCGAAAGTTATCAACAAGATGGGGAGTAGTGAGATGTGAATTGTGAGTGGTGAATAGTGAGTAGTTGAGGAAGGAGATCAAACTCACCACTCACAATTCACATCTCACTATAAAGTTTTCCGAAACTTACCGAAAACCCCCAGCGGAAGCTTTATCCCCGATGTCGCCTGCAAATAAAGCTCGCCAATCTCCAGATTCTCTACCTGCGGGAAAGAACCACGGATCAGGTTTTCTACAATAACGGATGAAAAGCCCAGTGAGTAGGTATTCAGAATCAGGAAATGCTCTTTAGGGTCAAGTAGTTGCACAACGTCCTGCATCATTTCCTGGATGTGGTCCTCAAGCTTCCATTTCTCGCCGTTGGGGCCGTGGCCGTAGGCGGGAGGATCGAGGATGATGCCGTTGTATTTTTTGCCGCGTTTAATCTCGCGTTTTACAAATTTCAGTGCGTCTTCAACCACCCAGCGGATATCCTGCAAGCCAGAAAGCTCCTGGTTCTCATTGCTCCAGGTAACTACCTGACGGATAGAATCTACGTGCGTAGTGTCAGCGCCGGCCGCACGGGCTATCAGCGAAGCGCCGCCTGTGTAGGCAAACAGGTTAAGCACCTTCGGACTAGGCGTTTTAAATTTTTTGATAGTTGACGAGATATAATCCCAGTTAACAGCCTGCTCGGGGAAGATACCCACGTGCTTGAACGATGTTAGTGCCAGGCGAAACTTAATAGCCGCTTCCGGGTTTTTATACTCAATGTGCCAACGGTCGGGCGTTGCAGGGTTTTTCTTTACCCAATCGCCAGATGTGGCGCTGCGGCCTTTAAAACGGATGTGATGCAGTTTTTGCCACTCGCTTTGCGGCATGGCTTTGGCCCAAACGGCCTGAGGCTCCGGACGAATCAGAATAACATTGCCAAAGCGTTCCAGCTTCTCAAAATCGCCGCAATCAATCAGTTCATAATCTTTCCAGTGTGCGGGGGTGAGGAGTTGGATCATAGTTTTGCTTTTAGTCCGGGAGCCGGGGAAGTCCGAAAGTCCGGGAGAATTTATCTGCAAAAATAATATTTTAGTCCGGAAGTCGGGAAAGTCAGAAAGTCCGAAAGATAATTAGATGGTTTTCGATAATAAATCTTCCCGACTTTCGGACTTTTCGGTCTTCCGGACTAAAACCTACAACTTCTCCTTTGCCGCCTGCATAAACTTACTGGCAAATACAAAGTCGTTCAGCTCATTATTGTCGGTGTGGGCAATTTCTTTGTTGCTGCCTTCCCACCATTTCTGGCCGTTGTGCAGAAAGATGATATGATCGCCAATACCCATTACCGAGTTCATATCGTGCGTTACTACTACGGTAGTTGTCTGGTATTCTTCGGTCAGTTCGGCAATCAGTTCGTCAATCAAGATGGAAGTTTTAGGGTCGAGACCAGAGTTGGGCTCGTCCACAAATAAATATTTAGGCTGCATGCTGATGGCGCGGGCAATACCCACACGCTTTTTCATACCGCCCGATAGTTCTGAAGGGAACAGTTTGTTTTTACCTTTCAGGTTAACCCGTTCCAGGCAAAAATTGGCGCGATCGAGCTTTTCGGCGCGGGTCTGATCGGTAAACAGGTTGAGGGGGAACATGATGTTTTCTTCAACAGTCATCGAGTCAAACAGGGCCGAGTTCTGGAACAGCATGCCAATTTCTTTACGAATGGGTACACGCTCTTCAAAGCCCATGGTGGTAAAGTTCTCGCCATTGTAGAAAATCTCACCTTGGGTTGGCTCATGCAGGCCCACTACGCATTTGAGCAGGGTAGTTTTACCAGAACCGGAGCCACCAATAATCAGGTTGTTTTTACCCGGTTTGAACTGTGCGCTGATACCACGCAATACATGGTTTTCGCCGAAGGCTTTATGTATGTCTTTAACTTCGATCATAGCAGCATACGGGTAATAACAAGATCAGCAAACAGAACTGCAATACAGCTGTAAACCACACCTTTGGTGGCTGATTGACCCACTTCCAACGCACCACCAGATGTGTAAAAACCCTGATAAGCACAAACAGAAGTAATGATAAAACCAAACACTATAGACTTAACAACAGAGGTTTGCAGCGTTAGCGAGTTAAAAGCATCGCGCAAACCGTAAATATATTGGCTGGTAGAGATATCGTTAGAGGCGGCACAGGCGCCATATCCACCCGTTAGACCCAATAAAATAGAGACAACGTTCAACATCGGGAACATCAGCAATCCTGCAATCACTTTTGGTGAGATGAGGTAGCCCGGTGCATTAACGCCCATAATTTCCAGTGCATCAATTTGCTCGGTTACACGCATGGTGCCAATTTGCGAGGCAATGCTAGAGCCTACACGACCGGCCAACACCAGCGCGGATATAGTTGGGCTAAACTCCAAAATGGTTGAGTCTCTGGCAATACTACCGGCAATGCTTTTTGGCACCAGCGGGCTGCTCAGCTGGAAGGCCACCTGGATAACGGCCACCGCACCAATAAATACCGAGATGATACAGATAATGCCCAGCGACCCGATGCCAACAGACACCATTTCGCGCATCACTTCAGCCCAGTATACACTGAACTTTTCGGGCTTTTTAAAGCTGAGTTTTAACAGGAGAAGGTATCGGCCGAAGCTATGGAACATGTTCTAAAAAAAGGTAAACCGCGTTAAAAATAGTGTTTTTTGGTAATATGCTTTAGCCTTGGCACTATTTACGCTAATTTTAAAGCATTAAACTATTAACAATGCTTTAATAAGGCGCATTCAGGCTCAATTGTTTGTGCCCTCATTAAAAACACTTAGCCCTATGAACAACGCCATCATCACCGGCGCTACCCGCGGTATGGGTCGTGCTATCAGTATAGCTTTTGCCAAAGAAGGTTTTAACCTGGCCGTTTGCGCCCGCAATGCAGGTGAACTGGAAGCCTTTAAACAAGAGCTGCTGCAAATTAATCCGCAGATAAAAGTTGCTGCCGTTACGGCCGATATCAGTCTGAAAGAGCAGATCCATGCCTTTGCCAGCCAGGCAGAACAGGAGTTGGGAGACATCAATATCATTGTCAATAACGCCGGCATTTATCAGCCCACCAGTATTTTGGATGACGAGGATAGTGTGTTTAACCGGTTGATGAATACCAATCTTCTACCGGCTTATGAGCTGTACCGGTACTTCGGTAAAAAGCTGATTGCAGCGCGCAGGGGCCATATTTTTACCATTTGTTCATCAGCCTCAAAAAATGTGGTGAAAGAAGCTGGTACCTACAGTGTAACAAAGTTTGCCTTGCTGGGTCTTAATAATGTTATGCGACAGGAAATGCAGCAATATGGCGTAAAAGTTACTGCGGTGATACCGGGATCAACCCTCACCTCATCGTGGGACGGCACTACCATTCCGGCCGAACGTTTTATACTGCCTGAGGATATTGCCTCGGCCATTGTAAATGCTTATAAAATGAGCCCGGGAGCCAATGTAGATGAAATAGTCATGATGCCCGTTTTCGGTCAGCTATAATACTCACTTAAAACAAGACAACATCATGGACAAGAAATTATACCGCGACGAATCCCAGAAAAAAGTAGGGGGAGTATGCGCGGGTTTAGCAGACCATTTTGGCACCGAAGTATCAACCATGCGGTTAATATTTGTGCTGGGCCTGTTTCTACACGGCCTTAGCGGGCTGGTATATGTTATTTTATGGATTGTATTGCCGGCCAAAAATTTTGCCCCCAAACAACCATTTGTTGATTATACCATGCCGCCACAACAACCTTATACCGATTACAACGTACCGCCACAGTCACCCTACACAGACTATACTGTGCCGCCCGTACCCCCAATGGATCCGCAGCCGCCAAGACCGATAAGAAACGGCCCATCTACAGGGGCTATAATTGGTGGCAGCATTATGGTGATGATAGGGGTACTGATATTGCTTAAGCAGTTCCACATACTTTCTATCTGGCATTTTATGCACTTCTGGCCGGTTAGCCTTATTATAGTGGGCGTAATCTTTGTGATCAGCAGCTTTATGGGCAACTCTGCGCCGGCAGAAGAGAAAGATCAGGATAATTCAATTAACGACAACCCTCCAACAGTTTAAAAATCATGAAACGCGATAAATTAATTCCGGGCATCATTTTGATAGGCCTGGGTGTGATATTCTTGCTGCACAGTTTTGGTATTGTGCATTTCCATTGGTTTAACTTTATACGCATGTGGCCGGTGTTCCTGGTTATTGCAGGTTTTAACCTTATGCTCTCTAACGTACGCGCCGGATGGGCAAGTGCTTTAAGAATCATAGTGGTACTGGGCGGCATTTGTGTACTGCTGTTTGCCAGTATTGACGACCGCCGTTCGGGCTGGCCTGGCTTTACGTTCCGTTATAATATTGATGACGATAATGATTCAGACAATAGTTCGGACGACCGGAAGATTGTTAAAATGGAAGGTACTAATGAGTACACGGAATCCTTCCACCCCGACGCAAAGGAAGCTAAATTGAAAATTCAAGGCGGTGCCACCCGCTATGAACTGCGTGATAGTACTGCCGATCTATTCCACGCCGTGGCCACAGGTTATGGTAGCAACTACAATTTTAACAGCGAAGGTAAAGACTCGTTATACACCATTAACTTCAACATGGCTAAAAACAGTCACCGGTTTAATTGGAATGATAATGACCACGGTAATGAAGCGAAAATAAAATTGAATACGCTGCCGGTTTGGGATATTGATATCAACACCGGTGCTACCGAGGTGAACTTTGACCTGAGTAAATTCAAAATCCGTAACCTGGATCTGAACGGCGGCGCCGCATCATTCAAAGTGAAAATGGGCCAGCCGCTGGCTGATACCCGTTTGGATATCAATACAGGTGTATCTGAGGTGAAGATCAGTATCCCGAAGGATGCCGCTTGCCAGATTACCACAGGTTCTGGCCTGTCATCAAACCAGTTTGACGGGTTCAATAAAACCGGCGATAAGCGCTATGAAACTCCGGGCTTTGCTAACGCGGCTAACAAAATGTACATCAACATTAGTGGCGGAATCTCAGACTTTAAGGTGGAGCGATATTGAGATTGTTCATAGTTTATGGATCTTAGCTATAGGGGGCTAAATTAAATTCTCGAACTTATATCTATTAACTATGAACCATGATCTATGAACTAACATGACCCATAAACTCGAAAAATACCTGCTTGTAATAAACGGAAGGCCTGAAGGGCCTTTCGCTGTTGATGAGCTACGGCAAAGAGGCCTTAAGCCTGGCGATTTTGTGCGTACCGACGGCATGGCCGATTATAAGGAGGCACACGAAGTGCCTGAGTTGCGGGCGCTGTTCGGTTTTAAGAAGCAGACAGTCGCCCCGCAATACTTCGGTAGTTTTGACCAGCGGTTACTGGCCTCGGTAATTGATTGGTTGTTGGTTTCGGCGGGGTTTGCTATTGTGGCGTTATGCATTGTGCTAGCTATACAAAATCAGATGATGCGTTCTGTTATTGCTGTTAGCTTGGCGGTGATTATCCCGGTTGCCAATTTTATCTATCATGTAGCGATGGAAAGCTCGGCCCAACAAGCTACTTACGGCAAGCAGATCCTCAAAATCAAAGTGACCGATATGGAAGGGCGGCGCATTACGACCAACAGGGCAGTGGGGCGCAATCTGGCACGTGTGTTTTCGGTTTGTACTTTTTACCTGGGATATCTTTATAGCTTCTTCAACAAAAAACAGCAGTGTTTGCACGATGTGGTGGCAGGCACTCTGGTGGTGAAGGATAGGTTGATTTAATACCTCTCCCAACCCTCTCCGAAAGAGTAATAGCCCATAAAAAGGCAGGAGTATAATAAATCCCTCCTTGGGGAGGGGCGCGGTAGCATTGTGAAGAGGTAGGGAGGGGTGTAAACGATATCTGATCCCATAAACCCCTCCCTACACCCTCCCAAGGGAGGGAATCGCACAGGCCTTCACATCTTTAGATGCTCACTGCCTTTTTATGAGCTATTACTCTCTGAAGGAGAGGGCTTTTAATATTTAGATAACACAAAGAGCCTCTGTGTTTAAAAATAACAAACCTTTCGGAATCACTTCAGCTTGGCTAACTTACGTTTGTCGGCCGGCAAAGTCTCGAAGTTTTTGTAGCACGAATCGATATAACGCAGCAGATTAAAATCGGACGAAGTATACTGCGGAACGGTCGGCATATATCTCACTCTAAACGCCATTAACTCATCGCCATTAAGTGGCAGATATTTACTTAGGTTGCGCAGCGCAAAAACGGTATCAATAATCAGGCGATAGCGTTCGGTATATACCCATTGTGCTCCTTTGGCCTGCTGTCTTTCTTCTTTTTTATTTGACCAGATGCGAAGGGATATACCGCCCTTCAGGTTGCCGTTATTGTCGCGCTGGTAAATCATGGTTTGGTTATGAAAATCACGGTCATAAGTTTTGAAGCTTTGTACTTGTTGTACGTTTACGTTCACTTCATTCAACATATGTTTTTTAGGTTCCAGAAACACTTCTTTGGGCTTGAAGTTGATCAACACCAATGTATCTACTTCATACCCGAAGTTGTTGAATACGACCACATCGTTCAGCGCCGCGTCGATATTGAAATGGCCTTTATCATCGGTCTCCGTAAATTTCTTTGTCCGCAGGTTTTGGATTCGCACACCGGCCAGGTAAATGCGGGTTTTGTTTTCAAATACCCTTCCGCTCAGTTTTTGCTGGGCGTTGGCGGTAAATACGAAAAGCGATAAGATGAGCAGGCATAGGTAACGCATGCCCTAATTTACATGATGACTTTGATTGTAAGTGTTAAGAGATAGTTAAAAGTGGGGGCGCTCGATTTCGAATTTCGGATGTTCAATTTTGGATTTACTATTTGCGCTTGCTTATGACGCGTATAAATAGTCATTTTTGATTTCTTTTAAATCCGAAATCGAACCTCCGAAATTCCCAATTAATAATTAATCACCTGTTCCTCCAATTGTGAAGGTAACTCGCGCCAGTCATATTTCTGAGTGCGTAGCTGTGGCTCAAAACCGGCCTCGCGGATGGCGGTCTGGATGCCTTGCGCGGTGAAGCGGTGTGGCGCACCGGCGGCAGATACTACGTTCTCCTCAATCATAATCGACCCGAAATCATTAGCACCTGCGTGGAGACAGGTTTGGGCCACTTGTTTACCAACGGTTAGCCATGAGGCCTGGATATTTTTGATATTAGGCAGCATAATACGGCTCAAGGCAATCATGCGGATATATTCATCGCCAGATACGTTGTTGGTAATGCCGCGCACTTTACGCAATAGGGTACCATCGTCCTGGAACGGCCACGGAATAAAGGCGATAAAGCCGTGGTGCCCTTCCGGCTTTTCAGACTGTACCTGACGGATCCATACCAGATGTTCAAAGCGCTCTTCAATGGTTTCCACGTGGCCAAACATCATGGTTGCTGATGTTGGCAGGTTAAGTTTGTGTGCTGCACGCATCACGTCCAGCCATTCTTTACCGCCGCATTTACCTTTTGAGATAAGACGACGCACGCGGTCGTTCAATATCTCGGCACCGGCGCCTGGCAATGAGTCCAGGCCAGCCTCTTGCAGGGCTTTCAGCACATCGTAATGGCTCATGCCTTCCAGTTTGGACACGTGTGCAATCTCCGGCGGACCGAGCGAGTGCAGTTTCAGCGTTGGATAGAGCTCTTTTAGTTGTTTAAACAGATCTGCGTAGAAAGCCAGCCCCAGATCCGGGTGGTGGCCGCCCTGCAACAACAGTTGATCGCCGCCATAGCGGAAAGTCTCTTCTATCTTGCGTTTGTAGGTTTCAATATCGGTTATATAGCTATCCTCGTGCCCAGGGCGACGAAAGAAGTTACAGAACTTGCAGTTGGCAATACAAACGTTGGTGGTGTTTACATTACGGTCTATCTGCCAGGTTACTTTACCATGGGGTACCTGTATTTTACGCAACTGGTTGGCCACATAAGCCAACTCTGCGGTAGGTGCGTTGTGGTAAAGATGTACGCCTTCTTCAATAGAAAGAAACTCAAAGTTTAGCGCGCGCTGTAACAGTTCGGCAGTATTCATAGCTGCAAAAGTACGCACATTTAAAATGCCATATTCCACAAAAACACACCAAAGTGTCAGTTTTTAAAAAGACGGTTTTACTTTTCATTTCTAATTCACTCAATAGCTTGTAATTAGATGTAAAGATCAACCAGTAGCAACTACTGTTTAACTAAAGCCTTTACCATGAAAAAACTATTCTTTATCCCGTTTGCGGCAACCCTGCTGCTATCGGCTTGCCAAACCTATCAGCTTAATACTATGAGCAGTGTCAATGCAGCAATTGACGACAAAACCGGAAAGTTTAATGTAGAGAACGACTCGGTAAAAATAACGTACTCATTCAGCGGTAAAAATGCCCCTATCAATGTTGCGGTTTATAATAAATTAAATGAACCAATTTATGTAGACTGGAAACGATCTGCCTATATTATTGATAAAAAGGCGGTTAGCTTTTCAGATCGTGCCGTTAAAGTGAATGGTACATTTGACGCAGCTACTTCGCGTTCAACCGGTGCCTCATATACCAGCGGCAGTTTGCAGGCAACAGCCAATCTGCCCGAGAATATCATGTTCATCCCGCCGCATGCACAGGTTGATAAAACCTTATTGGAGATGGCGCCAGAGCAAAACCGCTTTATTGAAGATTCACTGGTAACCAAGGTGCAAATTAATGATCAGCTTACTGCCGAGCCGTTTAACGCAAGGATGGCTAAGTTTAATAAAAACAACTCGCCGTTGTTTTTTAAAAGCTACATTACCATGTATACCATCAATAACAATATACAGAAATTTATGACTTATACTAATGAGTTTTATGTTTCAGAAACAGTAGAGTCTGCTCATGGTCCGGAAAGCTTCTCGTGGTTCAAACCACAACGCGGCGATACTTTCTACAGCAACATCAAATCGCAATGGGGAAGTGCGGGCGCTAATTAAATCTTTAGATACATAATTCCTAAACCTTATAAAAAGGTAAAGGGGGGCTAGCCCCCCTTTATTATGGTTTTGTTACAGTTTTTGATTTTTCTACTTTCTTTTTGACTTTGTAGCCGTTATAGTGTTTATGCTTGCTAAACACATTGTGCACTTTCTGGCCAAGGGTAGAGGTTCGCTTAACTTTAACCTTCTCTGGTGTTTGCGCAAATGCGATGCTGAAACCCAGCACCATCATTAGCATTAACGTTAGCTTTTTCATAGGGTTATATTTTCTAATATAACTGCTTTTTTTGGGAAAAAGTTTTAACCAATAGGTGTTTTTGATTTTCTTTTGGTTTATTTATTTAATCCGTACCGTAATATGGGCATACTCATACAATGGAAACCACCTCGCGCGCGTGAAAGTTCTGCTGATGGCATCAGGATCAATGTATCCTGCATGGTATCTGGATCAGCCTCATTGTCTTCAATGCGGCGCAGCAAGTCTGCTACTTTAATCACCTTAAAGCCGTTTTGGCGAAAGGCTTCAACAGTTTTGGTGTTTCTGTCGTAACCCAAAACCACGCCCTCGCGCAGGGCCAGCAGGTTGCAGGAGTCTGTCCATTGCTCGCGCGAGTCATACGGGAAAATACCGTTGCCAGAGTAGATAAAGCGGGTAGGAGTTGAGCTACCCAGATCATTCCGGCTCACATCGTCCAGCAGTTCTTCAATAGAGGCAAAACGGCGCGGTGCCAGTTCTCCTGCTTCAAACTGAAAGATCTCCACTTTATCACGGCCTTTGCGCTCGCCCAGCCAGTCGGTAGGCTCAGCAGTTTCCGGGTCGATATCTTTTTTACTTAATGATCCCAACATTACCCAGGTGTCGCGTTTTACCTGTGTAAAAATGGTATCAATATGCATGTAATCGCGCTTGTGCGGAATTTTTACCACCGTTACCTTGTTTACTACTTTATTTTCAAACAATAGCTTAATGGCCTCATTAGCGCCACTGACAGAGGTACGCTCGCTGCAACCAATGATGACGTGGTTAGGAGCTACCACCATTACATCACCGCCCTCTAAAGTAGTTTTGCCTTCGGTGTCCTCGCCCGGGCGCAGAAAGTGCTGCACGGTTTCAGGAATCTCGATGATGTTATCACGATAGGCGACAAACAACGGGTGATTAAAAAAGATGTAACGTACCAGCAGTGTTTCGCGCGAGCGCGCTTTTTTTGCCGGTTTGTTAATCAGAATATGGCTATTGATAACGATGCCGATATCGCGCGAGAAGATCAGATTAGGGATAGGCGCGAAGATCATATTATCATCACCCATAGCGCCTGAAATAAAGATCTTAGCCAGCTCGATAGGTGGCGTTTCTATCAGTTGTTGTTGCAGGCGATAGTTGCAGCCCTCTATAGCGCAAACAGATGCTACCAGCTTTTCGCAAATGCTCTCGTCGGCCAGTATATCGGCCAGCAGCATTTCTAGCTCAATTACTTTGGTTGATGCATGGAAGGCTGCATTATCTGGCTTAAAGAAAGCACGATTATGTGCGCGGGAGTTCACTTCCTCTAGCCGGCCTTTTATCTTTTCTGGATCGAGGAAATAGAGCAACAGTTTAACGTAGTGGTCGTACTCGTTTTTGCGCATGGTATCCAGGTGCACAATATCTTCAAACAGCCAATCCTGCGCTTTTGATGGCACTACTTTACCCAATCCGCTATCCGGACTGTGTATCAACAAGGCCTTCAGCGTACCAACTTCTGAGCCAACCCCTAGTTTAAAATTGTTATCAGATAACATAGGTAGCTAAGTTAGCGCTTTTAGTCTGAAAGTCGGAAAGGCAGCAAGTCTGAAAGACCTTTAAAATTTAAGAATGATAATCGTCCTCACTTTATGTCTTTCGGAGGCTCCGTCTTCCGGACTTCCCGACTAATTATTACTTTTGCGCCAATGGACTTTATAATAGACGCTACCTTAAAAGCTGTTAAGCATCTTTACAATACAGATATTACGCCTGCCGATGTCAGTCTGCAACAAACCCGTAAGGAGTTTGAAGGGCAGTTAACCATAGTTACCTTTCCGTTTACCAAGCTATCGCGCAAATCGCCCGAGCAAACAGGGGCCGATATTGGCGAATACCTGAAAGAGAACGTAAAAGAAGTAGCGGGCTATAATGTGATCAAAGGTTTCCTGAATATTTCTATTGCTGATAGCTACTGGCTGGAGCAATTCTATACCAACGTACTGGGGGCCAACTATAACGAGGTTAAGCCGAACGGTACAAAGGTGATGGTAGAATATTCATCGCCCAACACTAATAAACCACTGCACTTAGGGCATATCCGTAACAACCTGCTGGGGTATTCGGTAGCGCAAATTTTGACTGCTGGCGGTTACGAAGTGATCAAAGCCAATTTGGTGAATGATCGTGGTATCCACATTTGCAAAAGTATGCTGGCCTGGCAAAAATTCGGTAACGGAGAAACGCCGGAAAGTAGCGGCCTGAAAGGCGACCATCTGGTGGGTAAGTACTATGTGATTTTTGATAAAGAATACAAAAAACAGATAAACGAGCTAAAAGCTGCCGGTCAGACCGAAGAAGAGGCCAAAAAGAACGCTCCGTTGATTGTTGAAGCCCAGCAAATGCTGCAAAAATGGGAAGCAGGCGATAAAGAAGTAATCAGCTTGTGGGAAACCATGAATAGCTGGGTGTACGCTGGGTTTGAAAAGACCTACAACTCGCTGGGTGTAGATTTTGATAAATATTACTACGAGAGCAACACCTACCTGTTAGGTAAAGATATAGTTGAAGAAGGTTTAGCCAGCGGCGTTTTCTTCCAGAAAGAAGACGGCTCGGTTTGGATCGATCTGACTGCCGATGGCCTTGATCAGAAACTGGTCCGCCGTGGCGATGGTACCTCGGTTTACATTACCCAGGATATGGGTACCGCCCAATTGAAGTATGACGATTACCAGGTAGATCAGTCTATCTACGTAGTGGGTAACGAGCAGGATTATCACTTTAAAGTGTTGTTCCTTATCCTTGAAAAACTCGGTAAAAGCTGGGCTAAAGGTCTGTACCATTTGTCATACGGTATGGTTGACTTGCCATCTGGCAAAATGAAAAGCCGCGAAGGCACTGTTGTGGATGCCGACGACTTGATTGCCGAGATGGAAGCCACCGCAAAAGAGCAGACCGAAGCGCTGGGTAAGGTAGACGGTTTTAGCGAGGAAGAAAAGAGCGAGCTGTACCACACTATCGGTATGGGCGCCCTGAAATATTTCCTGCTAAAAGTTGAGCCGAAGAAACGCCTGCTGTTTGACCCGAATGAGTCGATAGATTTTCAGGGGCATACCGGTCCGTTTATTCAGTATACACATGCCCGTATTTGCTCGGTAGTGGGCAGGGCAGAGGTGAATATTGATGACGAGATTGATGCAGAACTATTTGGCGTAGAGCGCGATCTGATCATCTTGTTGACCCAATATCGCGATATGATCCAGCAAGCTGCTAAAGATTATAACCCTGCGGCTGTGGCTAACTATGTTTATGAGCTGGCTAAAGCATTCAATAAGTTCTATCACGAGAAATCAATCCTGCAGGCTGATACCAAAGAGCAAATGCAGTTCCGTTTGCAACTAGCCAAAGCCTCGGCCGCGGTGATTAAAGCCGGCATGAAACTGCTGGGCATTGAAGTGCCGGAGCGGATGTGATTTCGAGGTAAAAGGATAAAAGTAAAAGGCGAAAGGTTTTGTAAAATCTTTCGCCTTTTTATATACCGGTCATCCCGAATTTATTTCGGGACCCCATATGCTTAGCTGGGTAGTTAGATTTGCCTTTGGGATGCCGAAACAAGTTCGGCACGACGTGTGAAGCTGGATGTCATGCTGGGCTTGTCGAAGCATGGTGGGAGGGCCTCTCCGCGCGAGTCTTCGACAAGCTCAGACTGACAGGCTCTTTATCAGCATTGGTTTTAATCAAAACTTCTCCTCAATCCCCAACCCAAACAAAGCAAAATCATACTTCACCGGATCGAGCGGGTCAAATTGCTTGAGGCGTTCGGTTAGTTCAACGGCGGTTTGCCAGTCGGTCTGTTTGCGGTTAATGAGCAGGAGTTTACGGGCCACACGGTCAACGTGCAAATCGCAGGGTATAATCAAGTCAGCAGGAGAGAGTTTGTTCCAGATCCCGAAATCTACACCGAAATCATCTTTACGCACCATCCAGCGCAGAAACATGTTCAACCGCTTGCAGGTTGATTTTTGCGAAGGCGATGAAACGTGTTTCTTAGTGCGGTGAGGATAATCAGGCAGCGAGAAGAAATAAGAGCGAAAATGATTCAGCGCAGCTTCGGCCCCCCAGCCCCCTAAAGGGGGAGTTATTATGCGCCCTCCTTCTTGCTCCCCCTTTAGGGGGCTGGGGGGCTTGGGTACGAACGCGTCCTCCAAACTATTGAAGTTTTCATAATGATAGCGGAAGAATGCAATAAAATACAGCGTATCCACATCATTAAAAGTACGATGCTTGAATTTGAGTAGTTTTTTCAGATCGGGTTCCTCATGGTTCATGATAAAATCATAAGGCGCACCATCCATTAGTTCAATCAGCTCTTTACATTTTTTGATGATGGTAACCCGTTGTCCCCAGGCTAGGGTTGCTGCCCAGAAGCCCATAATCTCGATGTCCTGTTTTTTGCTGAACAGATGCGGAATGCTGATCGGGTCGTTCTCGATAAAACCGGGCTGGTTGTATTGGGCTACTTTGGCATCGAGAAAGGCTTTGAGGTTTTCGATCATGTTGGGAAGAGATTCAAGAAGTAAGAGTCAAGAAACAGGAGGAATGCCCCTGGCTTTTGGCCATCTTCAGACTTACGAAGTTTAAAAAACTTCGTAAGTCTGCATGGGGAGCATTTTAATAAATAGAATTATCGCTTATATTGATCTTGCGCACAGCTTCAGCGAACGAGTCCGCTATTGGATACTCATCAATATGGTCATAATATTTGTATATCCCTGGTCTATTTTTATGAAACCCTATAAAGCTGCTACAAATTAAAAAATCGCAAAACCCAATAAAGTCTTGATCCTTAAATTGAGCTGATTCTTCTATTATTCTTTCAAGAGACCAGAATGAAAACATATGTTGTTGCCATTCATAGTCTTCAAACCCATTGGCAGTTAAGTAAAGGGCTTTGAAATCGCTTGGAAAAGTATAGTCTAAAAAAGCTTCAGCACTTGATAACGCATTTTGCGATGCTGGAGGGTTCAGCTTGGTCTCACTTTCAGACCATGTAGATAGTGCTTTTTCAATCCAAGCTTCCATGTTCATTCGTTGGGTTTTATTTAGGAAAGCAATCTCTTCGATATACTTTCGGTTAAGTATGGCGACGAGATTGCTTCGTTCCTCGCAATGACAAATATGCTAAAAAGCTTTATGCCAGTGCTTGTTTCAAATCATCCAGCAGATCATCCACATCTTCTACACCTACGCTCAGGCGCAGCAGGTTGTCTACCACACCGGCCGCCTCGCGCACTTCTTTCGGGATAGACGCGTGCGTCATGGTAGCAGGGTGGTTGATCAATGATTCTACACCGCCCAGTGATTCGGCCAGGGTGAACACTTTGAAAGAACCGGCTATGCGGAATGTTTCCTGTAAGTCGGCTCCTTTTAACACGATAGAGATCATGCCGCCAAAATCGCGCATTTGCTGTTTGGCTATTTCGTGATTCGGATGATCGGTAAAGCCCGGCCAGTAAATTTTTTCAACCTTAGGGTGTGTTTTCAAAAACTCAGCCACTTTGCGGCCGTTCTCGCAATGGGCCTTCATACGCAGGTGCAGGGTTTTGATACCACGCAGCACCAGGAAGCTATCCATCGGGCCGGGAGTGGCACCGCAAGCGTTGTAGATGAACCACAGGCGTTTGTACAGGTCGTCATCGTTCATCATCAGGGCACCCATTACCACGTCGCTGTGGCCGCCGATGTACTTGGTTACCGAGTGCATTACCATATCGGCACCCAGATCCATCGGGTTTTGCAGGTAGGGCGACGCAAAGGTGTTATCTACCACCAGCGTCAGGTTTTTCTCTTTGGTGATCTTAGAGATAGCCGCAATATCAACCACCTGCATGGTAGGGTTGGTTGGGGTTTCAATCCAAACCAGTTTGGTTTTATCGTTGGTGTACTGACGGATAATCTCCGGGTCAGACAAGTCAAGGAAATGGAACTTGATGCCGTAGTTGGCAAATATCTTGGTAAAAATGCGGTAAGAACCGCCGTACAGATCGTTACCGGCAATTACCTCGTCGCCCGCTTGCAGTAGTTTCATTACCGCATCGGTAGCGCCCATGCCACTGCTAAAGGCTAAGCCATGTTTAGCATTTTCCAATGCAGCCAAACATTCCTCCAGCGCCTTGCGGGTTGGGTTGGTACCACGTGAGTACTCATAACCCTGATTATCGCCCGGCGATTTTTGCCAGTAAGTTGATGTCTGGTAAATCGGCGTCATAACCGCGCCGGTAGTTGGGTCAGGATGCTGACCTGCGTGTATGGCTTTTGTTGCGAATTTCATTTTTGAGTTGTTCATAGTTAATGATCATAATAAAAGATGTCATCCCGAACGATAGTGAGGGATCTTTTCGATTTTGCATCCCGATTGATCGCTCCGAAAAGATCTCTCCCTACGGTCGAGATGACATACTTATTAACTTTAGGTCAACGGAAAGGGAAATATTCCACTCACCAAACCTTAATACGCCCGTGCAAACAGCACCCGCTTGTTAGACGGCTTGCCGGTATAAATACACTTGCCTTCTTCTTCCTTAGCGTCCAAAGGTATGCAACGGATTGTTGCCTTAGTTTCATCTTTTATCTTTTGCTCGGTCTCAGGCGTGCCATCCCAATGTGCGGCGATGAATCCCGGCTGCTCGTCAAGCAGGCGTTTAAACTCTTCGTAATCGTTAGCTTCAACGGTGTTGGCTTCGCGGAAATCGAATGCTTTTTTAAACATATTTTGCTGAATATCTGCCAGCAGTTGCTCCACTTTATCGGCCAGGCCTTCCTGCGTTGTGCTTTCTTTGGTTTTGGTATCGCGGCGGGCAAGCTCAACGGTGCCATTCTGCAAATCTCGGCTACCGATGGCAATACGCAATGGCACGCCTTTCAACTCCCACTCGGCAAATTTAAAGCCCGGGCGTTGGGTATCGCGGTTGTCAAACTTAACGGAGATGTTTTTAGCTTTCAGTTCTTTGGTCAGGCCTTTTACGTACTCGCTAATGGTATCCAGTTCCTCGTCACTCTTGAAAATCGGAACTACCACTACCTGGATTGGCGCCAGCATAGGCGGGATCACCAAGCCTGCATCATCAGAGTGCGACATAATGAGCGCGCCCAGCAAACGGGTTGATACCCCCCATGAGGTAGCCCAAACAAAATCCTGCTTGCCTTCGCGGTTAGTAAATTTTACATCAAATGCCTTGGCAAAGTTCTGACCCAGGAAGTGCGATGTGCCGGCCTGTAAAGCTTTACCATCCTGCATCAGTGCTTCAATACAATAAGTATCCAACGCGCCAGCAAAACGCTCATTAGGTGTTTTACGACCGCGAACTACCGGCAACGCCAGCCAGTTCTCGGCAAAATCTGCATAAACTTCCAGCATTTGTTCAGCTTCGGCAATTGCTTCTTCTGAAGTAGCGTGAGCGGTGTGGCCTTCCTGCCACAAAAACTCTGATGTACGCAGGAACAGGCGGGTACGCATTTCCCAGCGCATTACGTTAGCCCACTGGTTAACCAGGATAGGCAAATCCCGGTATGATTGGATCCAGCCTTTGTAGGTGTTCCAGATAATGGTTTCTGATGTAGGACGGATGATCAGTTCTTCTTCCAATTTGGCATCGCTGTCTACAATGATCTGGCCATTACCGTCATTTTTAAGACGATAATGCGTAACCACGGCGCACTCTTTGGCAAAGCCCTCTACGTGGCTGGCTTCTTTAGAGAAGAATGATTTGGGGATTAGCAGCGGGAAGTAAGCGTTGCTGTGACCAGTGTCTTTAAACATTTTGTCTAAAACCGCCTGCATTTTTTCCCAGATAGAATAACCGTACGGTTTAATAACCATACAGCCGCGAACAGGTGAGTATTCGGCCAGATCGGCCTTGATCACCAGGTCGTTATACCATTGCGAGTAGTCTTCTTCTTTGCTAATAATTCCTTTGCTCATTTCAGCGGATTTTTTTGAAAATTTTTATTGGGGGGAATTAAACCTTTTGGGCGTAACGGTGGTCTTAGTTAATGATACCCCCCTCGTTTTTATTCCTGATTAATTTTACCGTACTTTTACGATCTTATTGTCGCCAAATTTATAAATTTAAAGATTATTTGGGCCCACTTTTCACAAACAGACACTATAACATGAAACGGAACATCCTTAACGGAATTATCCTGATCAGCGCATTGGCGCTGGGTTCCTGTTCTACTCAAAAACTCGCATCAAACCAGGGGGATGACGATGTTTACAACACTAATGCCAGAGCCGGCGATAGTCCGGAGTATATAGCGCGCAGCAACGCGCCCGTGCAAGACCGTTATTATAACGATGGCGGTTATGACGATGACTACTATTACTATGATAGCTATGCATCGCGCATCAATCGTTTTAGCTATTACTCGCCGTTTAATTACTATGATAACCTGTATTATGGCTACTCGCCTTATTATTATGGCGGCGTGGGCTGGAGCCCTTACCTGGGTTATGGTTTAGGCATTGGTATAGGTTACGGCGGTTACTATGGTTACAGTCCGTACTGGGGTTTAGGCAGTTTCTATGATCCGCTGTATTATGGTTACGGTTATGGCTACAGCCCATATTCATACTGGGGGATAGGCTACGGCTATGGTGGCGGTTATTGGGGTATTTACTCTGCCAATAACAGGTCAAATATCACACGTCCATCACGTTTAGGTTCAACTGTTGGCGGCGGGATGATTGGTACGGTTCGCGGAGGTGGCGTAGTGCCCGGCCGTGGCGATAGTCGTATTTACCCTGATTTTGTGCCCAACCGTCCATCTCGTATTTACGGTACTACCGGTACCAATGGTGGCCGTACCATGACCACAACATCATCGCGCCAGCCAAGTGATCAGCAAACGCAAAGACCTACTTATACACCAACCGAGCGTCCGTCATACACGCCTTCGTCATCAAGCAGCAATAGTAGCGGCGGTGGTGGTGGCGGTGGCCGAAGCAGCGGTGGTGGCGGCGGTGGTAGTCGGCCGGGCAGACCTTAATCTAGAACACGATATCACGATCTATGAAAATTAAACATACAGTGCTTACAGTGGCCGCACTGGCTGCTGCAACAGGAGCATTTGCACAAACCTCGCAGATATTTGCGCAGGATGCTATTAAGTTTTCAACCTTTCAGCCGGGCTCAACCGCGCGGGTGAAGGCGGTAGGTAATGCCTCCTACGCCGTCGGGGGCGACCTGAGCTCAATCAGCGGCAACCCGGCGGGTATCGGTCTGTTTACCCGTTCTGAAATGAGCATCACGCCCGAGTTTAATGGTCAGAAAACCGGTTCCAATTTCCTGGGTTCGGCAAACTCAGCCAGTAAGTCGACGGGTAACTTTAACAATGCTTCTGTTGTGTTTTATAACAGAGTAAACACCCCCAAAGGTGCCGATAAAACCAAAGGGCTGTTGAGCCTTAACTTTGGTTTATCTTATAATCGCACTAATGACTTCTATCAAAACGCATATTACGCGGGGCACAACAGTACGTCGTCTATATCAGATTATTACGCTCAGTTGGCTAATAATTCAAACTATATAGATAAAAGCGGTCATGCCATTTTGCCTGATGGCGCGCTGGAGACCATGGCCTACAATCAATACCTGATTGATAGCGTAGGGGCCAATAAAACCAACCCTAATGATCCGTATGCACTTTATGACTCTAACGTGGCTACGGGTGTTAACCAGGCTAAAACAATAGTGTCATCAGGCGGGCAGTCTAACTTTGATGTAAGTATGGGCGGTAACGTGAGTAACAAGTTGTATTTCGGTTTAGGGTTAGGCTTTACTAACATCCGTTATAATGCCACCAAAACGTTCTCAGAATCTGGCACAGAGCTGTATAACTTCAATACCACTTTTCAGTCAGATTACCTGGTAGATCAAATTACCAAGGGTAACGGTTTTAACGCACGCCTGGGTTTAATTTATCGCCCGGAAAACTTTATCCGTTTGGGTGTAAACATCAGCACGCCAACCTGGTATAATATTACTGATGATACCCGCGAAGGTATTGCCACTAAGTATAAGACAGCACAGGGCATGAACGATTATTCAGATTATCACTCTGAATATAACCTGCGCACACCGTGGCGTATTGGCGGCGGTATTGCCTTTGTGAGCAAGTACGGCTTAATTACCGGCGATATTGATTATGTTGACTATACCACCACCCACCTGAGTGGCTATGATGGCGATGCCGACGATAACTATTACATCCAGAAGCTTTACCGCTCAACCGTCAATGTGCGCGGTGGTATTGAGGCCCGTGTAACACAAAACTTTTATCTGCGTGGTGGCTACGGCATACAGGGCAGTCCGCGTAAGGATGTGCTGGGTGATACCAAAACCATTAGCGGTGGTATAGGCTACCGTTTCGGCGATTATTATATCGACGCTACTTATACCAACGTGAAAAACAGCGAAGCAAATGCTACCTACGCTGTAAACGGGCTGCCAACTCCAATTGGCAACCTGAGCAATCAATACAATAATGTGTATATGACTTTTGGCATGAGGTTTTAAGCGCGGTTGATTGAGTGAGTGGTGGATTGGTGAGCGGTTAAGAGAATTAACAAAAATAGCGATGGTAAACCATCGCTATTTTTGTATTACTTGTCATCTCGACCAGCGGGAGAGATCTTTTCTAAGCGATATGCTGACTCAGCATGATCGAAAAAATCCCTCACGTTCGTTCGGGACGACATAGGTTTCACCCCCCTCAATCCTCGTCATTAAATGAGCGTAGCATCCAGGTGTTTTTCTCTTTAAACTGCATAAAGCGATTGATCATATCATTGGTGCCGTCGTCGCCGGCATTGGCAGTAATTTCCAATATTTCACGTTCCATGGCAATCAGGGTGGCCATGTCTTCAATCAGGGCTTTTACCATGGCGGTATCTTTCATGCCGATGGTGTTCACCTCTTTCAGTTGAGATTTGCTGATGTAATCGGCAAAAGAGCTGTACGGCGGCTTGCCCAGGGTAAGAATACGCTCGGCCAGTTCGTCTATAGTGGTTAATGCTGCGGTATATAGTTCTTCAAATTTAAGGTGCAGGGTAAAAAAGCTTTTGCCTTTTACGTTCCAGTGGCATCCTCTTAATTTTTGATAATGAATGTGGTAATTGGCCAACAGATCATTAAGGTGGTCTACTACAGGTTTTACCTGTTTTTCTTCAAGGCTGATTTCTTTAGCGTTCATAGTGTTTGATGATATATGGGGTAAATGTAAAAAATGCCCTATTTGTTTTGAGGTCGAAATTTAAGCTTTACAATAGGTTTACATAATGCTATCAATTGCCCATATTTGCGGTTATGACGCATTTGCAACCCGTGTTTAGTCGCCAGTTTAACGGTGTGGTTTGGCGCATGGAAATAGATCCCATCAGCCATACATTATTCATCGAATTACGGAATGAAACCGATAAGCAGGTGAGCTTTGCATCGATAGACGTAGCCGCCGGTCGCCTTAATTTTGAAGGACTAACCACCGACGAACGCTGGCTAACCGGAATGGAGGGCGCCTACAACGGCGTGCTGCTGTTGCACCATTACGAAAGTAATGCCAGCCCAACGCACAAAGCCCTTATTGCCATTGATGGAAAAACAGGAGAGCAGCTCTGGGCAAACTACAACTGGATGTTTGACCATTTTACGGTAAACGGTGCAGTGGTGTCAGACGCGCGCCTGCAACCCCGCAAATTGATGCTGGCCAACCTGCAAACCGGCGAGCTATTGCGCCCCTATGACCCTCAGTTAGATACAGAACCCGATACCCAAATTGGCCTGCCAGACATCGTTTTACCGGAGGGGGAGTTGCCCATACAACCTTATGGAAATATGATGCACCGTCTGTTATATAACAGTTATAGAATTGTATCTTTGCACGCGCTAAACACTGCTGGATCGCTGACGCAGCATTTGTATGTGATGATGGGAAGTGATGTTTTATATCACGATTTGTTGAATGCCGATATACAAAAATTGCAGCCGGAGGCGTTTGTACAGTACAACAACCATTTGATATACCTTAAACACAGATCAGCACTTAGTATTGTTAACTTGTAAAAACCGGAGTAAAACAAATGAGGTTTAAGATTTTTTTATTTGTACCCCTATTAATCACTGTTAATCACGTATTCGCCAAGCCGGTGTTTGATTCGGTAGGCGTTGAAAATCAGAACGGAAAGAAGATCATCCTGCATAAAATTGAGCCGAAAGAAACTTACTTTGCGGTCGGTCGCAGGTATGATGTAAAACCCAATATTATTATCCAATTTAATAACAACGCGGTATTGAAGCCGGGCATGACTATCAAAGTGCCAACAGAACGCCCTTTTGAAGAAAGTGCGCCTAAGAAGGCCGCAGTTGCTGCTGCACCTGCCAAAACCGAGCAATATAAAGTATCACCTCATGAAACCCTGTACTCTATAGCCAAACGTTTTGGCACCACGGTAGATGAAGTGAAACGTCAGAATAACCTTACGTCGGATGTGTTGACACCCGGCGAAATTTTAACTTTTACTACTGGTGGTTCAGCTCCGGTTAAGCCTGTTGCTCAACAAGAAAGCAAGCCGGTAGAAAGCAAACCGGCACAGGTAGTGCAACAAGCGCCTCAGCCGGTAAAACAAGAACCAGCAAAACAACAACCGGTACAACAAGCACCGCAGCCTGCTCAGCAAGCACAACAGCCTGTTGATCTGCACAATACCCAGCAATACAAAGTGTCTGCCGGTGAAACATTGTACACTATTGCCAAACGCTTTGGCACTTCTGTAGAAGATATCACCAATCTGAATAAACTGACCACCACCTCGTTGAGCCCGGGTCAGATTCTAACTGTACGCAGTGGTATGCCGCCGGCGTCTGCGCAGCCTATTGTTGCCAAAGCAGATACCACTTCGGTGGCTGGTGATAGCGTGAATGTTGACCATGATATGCGCGCCAATCGCTACGGTTTGTTCATGAAGAACGAGAAAGGTTCTGCGGTATCAATGGACGATCCAGGCTTTGACCCGAACAAGAAGTTGGTACTGCATCGTACTGCGCCTATCGGCACGGTAATAAAAATTACCAACCCAATGACCAACCGTACCACTTTTGCAAAAGTAGTGGGTACTTTTACTGATAACGAGAACACTAAAGACGCTATTTTGGTAGTAACCAAAAACGTTGCCGATGCGTTGGGCGTGTTAGACAAAAAATTCCGTGTAAACATCAGCTACGGCGTTCCTACTAATGATCAGCAACAATAAGCCGTTTGTAATTGGTGTGGCCGGTGGAAGCGGCTCTGGTAAAACGTTTTTTCTGAAATGTTTCTTCTCGCATTTTACAGAGGAGGAAGTAAGCCTGGTATCACAAGATGACTATTATATCCCCGTGGCGCATAACATGACGCCCGAGGAAAATAAGCTGTATAACTTTGACCTGCCTGCTACCATTGATCGTAATGCGTTTACGGCCGATATGGAAAGCCTGATTGCTGGTAAATCTATCATCAAGGCCGAGTATACTTTTAATAACCCCAACGCGGTGCCCAAAATGCTGGAGATTAAGCCGGCTCCGATTGTGATTATTGAGGGCTTATTCATTATGCACTTTCGCGAGATTGCCGAGCAGTTGGACATGAAGATTTTTATCGACACCGATGAAGATATTGCCCTGCAGCGCCGCCTGAAACGCGATCTGCAGGAGCGCGGCTACTCGCACGATGATGTGATGTATAAATGGCTGAACCACGTGGTGCCAGCCTACAAAGAGTTTTTACTGCCCTATAAAGATGAATGCGATAAGGTGATTACCAATAACACCCACGTTGCAGAAGATATCATCCATATAACCGAAGAAATATCAAGAGAGCTGAGGGAAAAAGTGCTGCGATAGTATACTTTTAAAACCAAACCGCCTGTGAAGAGCAAATTACTGGTACTACTATGCTGTCTGTTGTGTTTAAAAGCAGCGGCGCAAAATAATGATCTGTCGGCCATTCGTAATCAATGCCGTAACCTGTTATTGTCTGATACCGCTTATGCTAATGAGCGCAGCTTTCAGTTTCCGGAGGATGTTATTTATACTACCAATGCCGAAGGCTACTATCGCTCTTTAACCCCAGAAGGCACCTGGAAAGATCTGGAGTATAATCGACCGGATATTCCCGCGCGCTGGCCGCCAATCTGGCACCTGTACCGTGTGATATTGCTGTGCAAGGCTTACCATAAAAATGCCGATAGCCGTTATCTAACGGCTATTCATCAAGCATTGAACTATTACATCAGAAACGATTTTAAGTGCAACAACTGGTGGCAGAACGAGATTAACGTTCCCTTTGCCTTCTGCAGTATTATGCTGATGCTGGATAGAAATGCTACGCAAGAGGAGTTAGCATTTGCCGAAAGACTTATTCCGCGCGCTCAGCAAAAAAATCCGGTGGGGCAAAACAAGATCTGGCAGCACGATATTGAGGCACGTTTTGCCTTGCTGCATAATGATCAGGCTGCTTTTCAAAAGGCCTTGCAAAACCTGCAATCGGTAATCACCGTTTCGACAGGAGAGGGCGTACAGCCTGATTATTCTTATCAACAGCACGGCCCCATGTTGCAGTTTGGTAACTATGGTTTGCACTTTGTAAACAGTACGCTGTTCTGGATCAAATTAACGGCGGGATCGGCGTTTGCTTTTAGTCCGGAGAAACAGCAGATTGTGTTGGACTATTGCAAGAATGGCTTGCGTTGGACGGTGTTTAGAGGAAATATGGATATCACTGCCGTCGGCCGTCAGATCAGGCCAGACTTTACCCGCAAACGCGGTGAAGTGATGCGTGATGCTTTCAGCCTGATTCCTGGCATATTACCCGCTTACAATCCTTGCGATTTTTTGATCGATGGTATCGGCACCACACCGGCTTGTACTTTTGGCGGTAATAAAGGTTTTTGGCGCAGCGATTACATGATACAACTGCAGCACGATCAGTATATGATGAGCGTGAAAACTAACGGCCAGTTTGTAAAACCTGTAGAATCTATTAATGGCGAAAATCTAAAAGGTACGCTGTTAAATGACGGTGTGGCTCTAATACAACGTGACGGTTACGAATACACCAATCTGGAGGCCGCATGGCGCTGGGAAATGCTGCCCGGCACTACTACAGATACCACCTGGAACGTGCTCGATCCAAAGTTTCATGCCACATCAAATCAATCAGGTTTTGTGGGGCAGGCTTCAAATGGTACCAGTGGTGTGAGCGCCATGTATTACAACAGGGCAGGGCTTACCGCTTATAAAAGCTACTTTTTTATTGATGATATGATGGTGGCAATGGGTGCAGGCATTAATAGCGCTGATAGGAAGCATATTATTACTACCATAAATCAGCGTACCTATAACAGCAGTACCGGCAAGCAGCTAAAAGGACAAGGCTGGTTTTGGCACGACAACATTGGCTACTTTTTCCCGGTACAAGAAGCCGAGCTAAAATTCAGAGTAGATTACCGCCAGGGCGATTGGGGGGGGATAGATGTGGCATCTGCCGGCAAAAAACTAATTGACTCGGTTGGTACCTGGTATATCAGCCAGGCGCATAGTGATAAATATGTGTATATGGTAAAACCCAATATAGGCGTGGTTGCCACACATAAAATGGCCACCCATAATCCTATAAAAGTATTAGCCAACAGCAACCAGGTACAGGCAGTACAAGGAGGCAACACCATTATGGCTGTTTTCTACAGACCGGGTACACTTTATATTACAGAGTCGCAAAGGTTGCAAACCAGTCAGCCTTGTGTGTTTATTTATAGCCGAAATGGTAAAAGCACCAGTCTGTCGGTATCAGATCCAACGCGTAAGCTTACTTCGGTAGTTATCAGTATCAATGGTAATCCAATACCTGTTTCATTACCTCAGGGGGAGTTGGCAGGATCTACCGTGCCGGTTGACGTTACTGCGAGGAATTAATTTCTTCATCTCCTGTTATCCACGTCATTGCGAGATTCTTGCAATGACGTGAGGGCGAGTATCCCACCATTTTTCAAAATATCTTAAACAAATATTTAGCGCCCGCTGTTCACCTAACTGACATTGAAACTAATAGATTACTTTATGAAGAAGCAATTTTTAACGCTTGCTGTAGTAGCGGGCATTATCGGTTCAGTTGCAGTGGGTTGCAGCTCAGAAAAATCGGCGAGCAGCAGCTCAGACACTACCAAGATGGATTCAGCCAGCACAACCACACCTCCGGCTGCTACTGATACCATGAAAACAGACACCACTAAAAAGGATACCACTAAAACGCCGCCAAAAATGTAACACGTATAAAAAGCAGAGGCCCCAGTACTGGGGCCTCTGCTTTTTATGATTTGTCTGATTATTTCAGTGCGTCGAACGCATATTTGGCATCGCTCCAAAACTCATCTAAAGCGGTAATTCGCGGTTTAAAAAAGCTAATTAATTCGGGCCAGCTGTTTCGGTTAAATATGCTTACGTCTTTAATTTCTTTATAAATGCGGCTGTAGGTTTTGCCTTCCAGATTGGTATAAAATGGCTGCCATTCCCATTCTTCGCCCAGGTAGCCGTTCAGTATGTTTTTTAGTTCCAGAAATTGCTCGTAAAAGAGCTCCTGTATGCCCAGATCGGCATGGGTGATCTCTATAGCAATGTGCGCCGACCGGTTTTCGGCGCGCATCCTGAAGAAAACGCTCTTTACCCCGGTTTTATAGTTCATCCAATTGATCTTTAACCCCTCGGCTGATAGCTGCGGCGAGATATACTGCCCAAAGGTTGTCCAAAACTCCTGCCTGATCTGTGTTGACTCTGCTCTTGAGAACATCCTGCAAGTATAACCATCCGCAGCCAACAAACCGGCATCTGCCTGCAATAAAATGGTGCTTTAAGTTTATCTTCGCTTAACCATCTATAAACTAATGAAACAAATTTTATTCGTATTAGCACTATCTCTGCTTTGTCCTTTATTTGGCCAGGCTCAACAGAAACCATTGTTTGATACCTTGCAAAAGCCACAATTGATATCGCGCCAGTTCAGTTTTACCGAAGGACCGTCTGTAGATAAGAAGGGAAATATCTATTTTACAGATCAACCCAATAATAAGATCTGGAAGTACGATACCGACGGCAAGCTGTCTGTTTTTATGGATAGCGCCGGCCGGGCCAATGGAACTTATTTCGATAAAAAAGGAAATTTGATTGCTTGTGCCGATGAGCATGATCAACTATGGGCCATCTCCCCTAAAGGTAAAGTAACCATTCTGCTGAAAAGCATCGGCGGGCACCGAATGAATGGTCCGAATGATTGTTGGGTGGATAATAAAGGCGGGATCTACTTCACCGATCCCTATTATCAGCGCGAATATTGGGACAGGAAGAAAACTGATCTGGACGGAGAGAAAGTCTACTACCTGCCCAAAGGTGCTACTGATCCAATAATAGTAGAAGACCAGCTGCGCAAACCCAATGGCATTGCCGGCACGCCAGATGGCAAATACCTGTACGTGACCGATATTGGCGCCAGCAAAACCTATAAATATGAAATCGGTGCTGATGGCAAGCTCAGCAACAGGCAACTGTTCTGCAACATGGGATCGGATGGAATGACGCTGGATGCCGAGGGGAACGTTTACCTAACCGGCCGCGGCGTTACGGTGTTTGATCCATCGGGGCAGAAAATCGCTCACATAGACATCTCTGAGCCGTGGACAGCCAATATCTGTTTTGGCGGTAAAGACCGGAAGCTACTCTTTATTACCGCATCTACCGCTATTTATACCTTACAGATGAATGTTAGGGGAGTGGAGTAAGGATTATATAGAACAAGAAAAGCGGCTATGCCGCTTTTCTTGTCTTATAGCACTGTCATCCCGACGAAGGAGGGATCTTTTCTGAACGATATGTCGGATAGGCATGCACTTGCGAAAAGATCCCTCCTTCGTCGGGATGTCAATCTATTTTAAATGATCAATTCATCACAATAATGAAAAAAAGATGAAATTTTTTTCATCGGGTTAAACCTATTAATTTTATGATAGTCATAGGAATGTAAAACGACCTTAAACGTTAACCAGTTAAGCCCCTATTATCATGAAAACCTTGTTCAGATGTTTCTTTCTATTGATGCTCACCGTTTTTGGTGTGTCGGTATTGTCATCCTTTTTAATTATCGAAAAAGCAGGTAAGCCGAAGCTGCTATTGCCATACAAGCAAGCCGGTTTAACTGAGCGACAAGCCGCCGCGCATTTGCTGAGCAGATTCACCTTCGGCGCACGCCCTGGTGATGTGGACAAGGTGGTAAAGATGGGGCTGGAAAATTGGCTCGAACAGCAACTGGACGGCAACCTGCCAGATGATTCAGTTGATGCTATGCTCGATAAGTTTGACGCGCTGAAAATGAGTAATGCGCAAATTGCCAATACTTTTCCTAAAGGCGGACAAGTGCAGCGCATGGCCATCCGAGATGGCGTGATTGAGCGGGATTCGGTTAATAACGTCCGCAAAGAATATCGTGATAAGCTGCAAGCCTATATGCAACAAAAAGGCCTGCGCCCTGAGCAGGAGCTACTGCGCCAGTTTTATAATCAGAAAATTTTACGTGCGGCCTATAGCAATAATCAGCTACATGAGGTACTGACCGATTTTTGGTTCAATCACTTCAATGTATCTGTTACTAAGAATGATTGCTCGCAGTTTATTCCTAACTATGAGCGCGATGTGATTCGTCCGAATGTAACTGCAAAGTTTGGCGATCTGTTGCTGGCTACTGCCAAATCGCCGGCTATGCTTTATTACCTGGATAACTTTACCAGCACGGGCGTTAACACCAATCAGCAGCATTGGCTCGTTTTGCGCAGCAAAACGCACAGAACGATCCGCAGATGATGAATGCCTTGCAAAAAGCGCAGCAAGCTAAAAAAACACAAGGCCTTAATGAGAATTACGCCCGCGAGGTAATGGAACTACACACCCTGGGTGTCGATGGTGGCTATACTCAACAAGATGTTACCCAAGCCGCCCGTGTGCTAACCGGCTGGACCGTCTTCCCGATGGGCCAATACGGCGGTGGCGCTGCTGGTGGTATGCAAAGGCAGATTGAGCGCTTTGGCGAAGACAAACTGCGTGCCCAGGGCATGGTACACGATGGTGATTTCCTGTTCGCGCCTAATCGTCATGACAGTGGTCAGAAGGTGGTGCTAGGCAAAAAATTTGGTCCTAATGACGGTTACCAGGAAGGGGTAGATCTGTTGGAGATGCTGGCTCATCATCCATCAACTGCAAAGTTTATTACCCGCAAGCTGGCCGTGCGCTTTGTGAGCGATAATCCGCCGCAAACGCTGCTGGATAAGATGGCCAAAACCTTTAAAGATAAAGACGGCGATATCCGCGAAGTGCTCATTACCATGGTTTCGTCGCCAGAGTTTTGGAACGCACAGGCGTTGCGCGAGAAAACAAAATCACCTTTTGAGCTGGTCATCAGTTCGGTACGTAGCTTGAATGCAGAGATCAATCAGCCTTATCAATTATATACCTGGGCCAATAAAATGGGTCAGCATTTGTACGGTTATCAGGCACCAACCGGTTTCCCAGATCGCGGTCAGTACTGGATCAATACCGGCGCACTGCTTAGTCGCATGAACTTTGGCTTAGCCCTGGCGACCGAACGCATCCCCGGCGTTCGGGTTGATTTGGCCGCTTTGAATAATCACCACGAACCGGAAAGTCCACAGGCTGCATTAACAATTTATAGTAAACTGATTATGCCCGAGCGTAACCTTGATCAGGCTATTAAACAATTGACGCCAATGCTGTCTGACCCAAATCTTGCCAAAAAAGTAAGTGCTGCGGCTGATAAAGCTGCCCCTGCAAAAACGGCAGACGTGCAGGATATGAACGCCGGCGGACAAGATATGATGATGGCCAGCGCTGATGCGCCACGCAAAAACCGTCAGGGAGGCGGTTTTAGAAATGGTGGCCAAATGGCGCAGGGCAACAACTCCATGCTCTCGCAGGTGGTGGGCGTTATTATTGGTTCACCAGAGTTTCAAAGAAGATAGTTTTACCCCTTAAATAATCAAATCACACAGATCATGGTATCACGCAGAGGCTTTTTAAAATCAGGCGGTTTGGCGCTGTTGGGCGTTGGATTGATGGGTGGCATTCCCGGCTTTATTGCCGAGGCTGTTGCCGGCGAGAAGATGTTGGCGCCTTACAAAAAGAAAAAAATTATGGTGTGCATCTTCCAACGCGGCGCGATGGACGGGTTGATGGCTGTAACTCCGTTTACGGATCAGGCGCTGCAAGCCGCAAGGCCCACGTTGTTCATGTCGGCAGCGCAAGGCGGCGGTCGCACCAAGCCGCTGATTGATCTTGATGGCCGCTTCGGCATGCACCCTTCGCTGGCTGCGTTTGAGCCGCTGTTTAAAGATAAGCGTTTGGCCATTGTGCATGGCATCGGTTCGCCAAATAACACGCGCTCGCACTTTGATGCGCAAGATTATATGGAATCGGGTACGCCATTTAATAAGGGTACCTCAAGCGGCTGGCTGAACAGGGCTGTAGGCTTGTTGGGGCACGATGCCGCTACGCCTTTCCAGGCGGTGAGTTTAACCTCATCACTGCCAAGATCATTTTATGGCGATAATCCTTCGGTAGCTATCAGCAATCTACAGGATTTTGCCATCCAAATGCGTGGTAACCCAAGCGGTGCCAACATGGCTGCCAAAAGCTTTGAGGATTTGTATGATCAGACTTCGTCAAGCTTACTCAAATCAACCGGGAAAGAAAGCTTTGATGCGGTAAAGATGTTGCAGAAAACCGATGTGCGGAACTATCGCCCGGCTAATAACGCAAATTATCCAAACTCGGCCTTGGGTAACGCCCTGAAACAAATTGCACAATTGATAAAAATGGACGTAGGGTTGGAGATAGCCTTTACCGAATCGAACGGATGGGATACCCACTTTAACCAGGGGACTGACACCGGTATCTTTGCCCGCAACGTGGCCGATCTGAGTAATTGCATCACCGCGTTCTGGACTGATATTGATGCGTATCAGGACGATGTAACCGTAATGACCATGACCGAATTTGGCCGTACCGTGCACCAAAACGGTACCGGTGGCACAGATCATGGGCGTGCCTCATGTAACTTTATTTTAGGTAACGATGTTGCAGGTGGACAAGTTCACGGTAACATGAAACCGCTTACTCCTGATAACCTGGAAGATGGCCGCGACCTTGCCGTTACCACAGATTTCCGCGCGGTGTTTAGTGAGGTGGCAGATAAGCACCTGAAGTTTAGTAACGATAAAGTGTTGTTCCCGGATTGGAAGGGGGAGAAGATAGGCGTGATGTCTTAAACCAGGATTTAACGGATTTTTAGAATTTACAAGATACTTATAAATAGCAAAAGAGGCGCAATATTGCGCCTCTTTTGCTATTATAGGATTTCTTATATGTCAACAAAAAATCCTAAAAATCTTAAAAATTCGTTAAATCCTGGTTCAGGCTGAGTACTCCTTCAAAATCATCCTATACTTATTTAGGATGCTTGATTTAGATACAAAGCCTTCAAAATGCCCTTCGTTGTCAACAACCGGCAGGTTCCAGGTTGCGGTTTCATCAAATTTCTTTACAATATCGCGTACCGGCTCATCGTGTGTAATGAGGGCAGGCGGCATGGTCATAACCTCTTGCACGTTCATGGTATGATACAGGTGCGTATCAAACATAATCGGGCGGATATCATCTATCATCACTACACCCTCCAGCGATTTGTTTTCATCAACCACTGCAATCACGTTGCGTTTGCCGGAGCGTACCAATTCAATCAGATCTGTAAATGGCGCTTGTGGCTGGATGGTTTGAATATCGCGATCAATCAGCTCAGGTGTGCGTAATAACGACAACAGGTTCTGGTCATGCTCGCGGGTAAATACCTTACCCTGATCTGCCAGATGCTTTACCTCTGGCGACATTGGCGAGAAACGTTTAGAGATGAGGTAAGAAACTACCGAGGAAATCATCAGCGGCAAAAACATATCATACCCAAAGCTCGATTCGGCAATAAGGAAGATGGCCGTAAGCGGGGCATACATTACACCGCTCATTACGCCCGCCATGCCTACCAGTACCATATTAGCCACAGGCACATCATGGAAGCCTAATTGGGTACAAACCATCGCCATAAAATAACCCAGTGCACCGCCCGCAAATAACGATGGCGCAAAGTTACCGCCGGTACCCCCGCTATAAATAGTAATGCCGCTGGCAAATACTTTAAAAAGGCAAATCAGCCCTAAAAATAGCAGCACAAACCAGGCATGGTAGTCAAAATATTTTAAGAAACTAGCTGCAATGATATGCTGAATCTCGCCGTTGACCAAGCCCTTAACAGTGCTGTAACCCTCGCCAAACAGCGGCGGAAACAGTACACACAGTATAGATAGCATTGCGCCACCAATAAGCGCTTTTTGCAAACGGGTACGTTTGGAGTGCTTAAATTTATGCTCTATCCATTCTGCAACTACAATGTAATAGCGGGCATAAAAACCACAAGCCACGCCCAGCGCCAGGTGAAAAGGAATGTTTTTGTAGTTGAAAATATGGCGCCCCGGGAACAGGAACAAAGTTTCTTCGTTCAGCAAAATGCGAGTTACCAAGCTTCCGCAAACAGCGGCAATCACCAACGGAATAAAGTCGGTAAACACTACGCCTGTCAACAGAATCTCAAACGCAAACATCATCCCGGCAATAGGGGCGTTAAATGCAGCCGCAATACCAGCTGTAGCGCCAGCGGCCAGTAGTAAGGTACGGTCGCGGTAATCCAGTTTGTAGGTTTGCGCAAAGTTTGAACCTATGGCTGAGCCTGTTACCGCAATAGGGGCTTCCAGACCGGCAGAACCACCCAAACCTACCGTAATGGCACTTTGCACAATTTGCGAGTACATTTTTACATGCGATACCATACTGGAATGCTGCGCAATCTCATATAAAATTGCCGGCACGCCCTTCAGCTCGTTATCTCTTTTGGAAAAGAACACCTTTACGGCTAATGCTGTAAAGAAGATACCACACAGCGGGAAGATGAGATAGAAATAGATTTGCTGCTCAAACTGGAATTTATGCGTTATCAGGTAATGAATATAATGTACTACCGATTTTAAGAACACACCGGCCAGACCGGCTGATGTACCCACAAGGATGCCAGACAGGATCAAAAACTGCGTTCGGTTTAAACGGCCGCGGATCCATAAAATTATAATTTCATAACTGCGCACGTTGCGCAGGCTTTTTTCGCGGAAGTCTCGTTGGAATTTGAAGAAACTGTGAAACTTCTTTAACCGGGAATAGTCACTCACTTTTGGACGGGTTTTTATAAAAATAGGGTATTTATCACTTTTTAGTCTGGAAAAATGTGAATTTAGGGCATAAACACGACGATAATGTCATTGAGGCTTTTTTAACGATTCTAACCGGAAATGTTTTTTGCTTATTGGTTAGGTTGAAATAGCCTGATAAATTTCCATTTACAGAATCCTCACACTGTAGTTTTTCTGCTCCCAACGTTGCTCATTATTCCAATACCATGTAAAATCAACACCTGTGCCATTGAGTTTGTTTGCAGGCAAATCAGTATAGTGAATGCCCAACCCGCTGTAGTTGCTTGGGCTTTCATTAACGGTTTTCCACTCATCGGTTGTCCACCTAACGGTTACCGGTGTCCTGGTTTCAATCCGCAGCGCATTTCCTCTGTTTAAGTGATGGCAGGGGAGGTCTACACGCCAGAAATCAAACTTAGAGCCAATTTGGTGCTCAACGTAACGCTCGCGGGTATGGTCGGGCAAATCAAACTGGCTGCCTTTGTTAATAGATGCGCAAAGCTTCACATATTCGGCATGAGCCCAAACCAACGGCACGGCAGAGCCGGTGTGCTGACCAAGGAAGAGGTCTTTTTCCGGAATGGCATCTGTATCCCAAACCTGCTCGGGCAATAGATCGTGCGCGGCAAAGTTTTGCATGGTTTGCAGCATTTCAATGGCGGCATGCATGTTACCGGCAGACAGTTCATAATGCCCGCGCTCGCCGGTAAGCAGTGGCCATGCGCGACCGATCCCTGTGCCATCGTACGGACTGCCATCGGCCTTTTCGCCATAGCCATCATTGTTATAGCGATGCCAGCAAGGGCCATGGGGTGTATCCACCTTCAATAGTTTGTCTATCACCTTAATGGTATTGCGCATGCGCGGATTATTGGCGTCACGCAAGCCGAAACGTACCAATGCCAGCGCATCGGCGCTGATCAGTTCTGCTATTTTGACGTTCTTAGCATCTTCGGGACGATTTTTTACGCCAATGATGCGGTCGCCCAGGTCGCGTGCAGGAGAGCCGTCTGGATTGATACGGATGTAGTAGCCATCAATATTTAAATCGCGTGATAGCGTTGTGTTTTCTGCATAGAGCCAGTTTTCCAGTTGGCTGTTCCAATAATCGGCAGTTTCACGGCAATACTGGGCCATATCAGGTTGGTTACGGTCTTCGGCAAAATTGGCGGCTGAGAGCAGCGCGGCAATGCATACAGAGATGGTTGATATTGATATGCCGCTTTCTTCCTCCCAACGTTCCTGCGGAGAGATAGGTCCATTGCTGATCAAAAAGCTGATGCCTCTTTTAACGCTATCCCAACAGGCATCTTCCAAGTGTGCGCTTAACGTATTTTCCCTGCGGCAGCGGCCAACCAGCAGGATAGGGAAGGCAATTTGATCCAGTTGTAAGCCGTTCCAGTAAGGTTTGCCCTCCAGCCACATGTTTTGTGGCCAGCGGCCATCATGTTCCTGGGTGCTGATGAGGTAGGTGAGCACGCGCATAGCATCCTCTTTAGCCCCAAAGGCTAGAAAACCGCCGGTACATTGCACCAGATCGCGCGGCCAGACTAGGTGATAACCGCCAATGTTTTCATCACCTTTGTCAAAGCCCCAGGGGATAGACATGCTGGCTATTACACCGCCCGGAAAACGGTCGGCCTCGTGCATACGCATAATGGCCACACTGTTTCTAAACAGTTTGCTCTCTTTTATGCTGTCGGGCAGGCGGCACTCATTAATGTTTTCGTGCCATTGTTGCCACTGTTTAATATAGGTGAAACGGGCAGAGTCATAGCCCTCAATCAAACTTCCGCGGGCATTCTGCGCGGCCTCAAACTCGTCGCGACCGAAACCCAGGGCCAGTGTAAATTCATCGCCTACCGCATTTAGGTCAATCTCGGCTATCAGGGCCACATTGCCATCTTCGGCACGGGTATATTGCCATTGCATTTCTTTATGTGCCAGCACATCCTGATAACCGTCTGACGTGCCCACATAGCCTACAGAGCGTTTCAAAAATGGATGACAAGAGCTAAGGGCTATGCTGATGCCATCGCGTTTGGCAAATAACATATCTACACCTTTGTAATCAGCCAGCCAGGCGGTGTTGCCTGCCGCTATGTTGCCAATGTGCGGTGCCAGGAGCACAAATATTTTAAAGTCAGACCGATTGCCGGTGATGGGTTTAAACCTTACCTTTTGCAGCAGGGTGCTGCGTAGTGGATCTGTAATGATCTCTTTTTCTATTACATACCGGTTTTGCTTGCAGATATTCTGGATTTGATATGCGGGGATGCCAGGTTCTACAGTGTGCGTTTTGTGTACGGTATTGCGTTTTTCTTCCGAGAAAAAATCGTGGCCATCCGTTACCAGCAGTTCCATGTCGCGGATGCAGGCATTGTCCTCGCGCGGATAATAAACCTCGTTAACGGTGCCATGGCTCAGCGTAAAACTAATCTGGCTGAAAGCGCTTAGCGATTTACCGATGCCTGATTTAGCGCTCGATGTCCACTTTCCAGGGATGCCCGGAGCGCCGGGGGCGTTAGAATTGTCAATCATTTCAGACGATGTTTAACATGCAAATTAACGCTTCAAAACGTACCTGCAATATATACACCGTTAATATTTGATAGCCGGGCAGGCATAATTACAATATTGTTACGGTTTTTGGGTAGCAAGGCCTGCTTCAATACCGGGTAAACCAGATATGCCAGTTTAGCGGAAGCTATGCCAATACCAGCGCCGGTTATCACATCGCTCATATAATGAAAGTTGTTGCGAACCCTCAAAACGGCAATCAGTGCGGCTGCCGAATATCCGCCAACGGTAAACCAAACAGAGCGGTCGCCATACTCTTGCGAAAGGAATTCGGCAGCAAGAAAGGCGGTCGCCGAGTGTCCGGACGGAAACCCGTGCAGTGTGTTGCCGTTTATGTCTGGCCGGCTCATACCGCGTTTCATTAGCTTAGTGGTTGATATCATCAGGCCTTCGGCGATGACGTAGGTAAAGGTACGGTCGGCAAAGTTATGTTTACCCTGTATGCCAAATGTGTTCAATGCATAAACAGCTGCGGCAGGCGAGTATTGTAGAATATCATCAACATGATATAGCAGGCGGTTTTTTGAATTAGAGAAATTACGCTGTACGTAAAAATCGGCATTACGCAAAGATTGACTATGAAATGAAAGCACACCGTAGCTGATGAGTGCTGTGGGCAGGATATAAGAAGCCACGGTTTGATGTTGGGCACTATCTGCGGGTGGGGTGGCCACAGTGTCTGCAGGGGCAATGTTGGCCGCAAAAGAGCTCGCCGCAAAAAATAGCCGCAGCAATAATAGAGTAAAGCCTTTTTTCAATAGGTTAATTGGGTGGTGATAACTTAGATAGGAGAAATCAACTCAAGCGTGTGCTTGTCTTTTACAACGCATTTAATAAAAATCCGGGTAGGGACGGCCTCTCCGTTAATGGTGCCGGGGATGAAGGTTTTGTCTTCATCGTTCATCACATTAATATTAACATTGAGGTCTCTGGCATAGCTACCTATCATCACATGATAGGTAAAATCAGCCAGGCGTCCGTACGGGCTAATTAGCAATTCTATGTTAACCCGTATGTTGCTGTTTGGAGCGTCAAACAAATCAGCTGGCTTTTCAAACAGATTTAAATAAGGCAAATAGCCATAGTAGCGTCCACCAATGCGTACAGGTTTAGTAACCAGATCTGCGCGTGTTATTTTCTTGTCAAATACATAATTAAACGTGGTGCTTTCGCCTTCGGGCGCTTCGTATTTCAGCGTGTCTGTATTGTAATCAAAAACCTGCATCAGTTTGCTTTGATCATCAAAAAAACGCCATATACCAGCACGTTTATTGTTGTTATATACGCCAAAGGCAATAGCGTTATTTTTTTTGCCCGCCAGCTGATAAAGGCCAGCCTTAACATCGGGCTTATTTTTTAATACTCTATAGCGCGCTGTGATGTTTTTACCGGCTTTTTGGACAACAGAAACAGTATCCTGCCCAACAGATATGGTGGATAGTGAAACAAAAAAAGCGAACAAAAAAATGGCCCTCACGTATAATTATTTGTGCCAATATAACACTAAATAAATTGTGATAAATATTTTTTAAAAGTTGCTTTTTAACCACGATTGTTGTTTAAACTTGTATATACTTAACTATTAATCGCCTCTAATGACCGCCGCCTTGTCTTATCCTCCCGCGGGTTACAAACCTGTTAGCTTTTCTGTTACCACCATTACCGAGCTGATGATACCTTCATACGCCAATTTTGGTGGTAAAATACACGGCGGTATATTGTTGTCACTAATGGACAAGGTTGCCTATGTATGCGCAGCCAAACATGCCGGTAACTACTGCGTAACAGCGTCTATTGATGCGGTTAATTTTTTGGCGCCGGTTGAGGTTGGCGATCTGGTGTCGCTCATTGCGTCAGTTAACTACGTTGGTAAAACATCTATGGTGGTGGGCATCAAGGTGATTTCTGAGAACGTAAAAGCCAGCGTTGTTCAACATACCAATACCAGCTATTTTACAATGGTAGCTAAGGATGATCAAAACAAGCCGGCAGAAGTGCCTGGCCTGATATTGGAGACTCAGGAGCAAGTAAGACGATTTGAGGAAGCACGCAAACGCAAGGAGCTAAAGCAGTCTTACGGCCAGGAAATGCAAAAAATAAAAGCCGAACTTGATTACGATACCTGCCGCGAAACATTGGCAGGCGAGCGATGCTGGATTAATTTATAAACTAGTTATAACGATTGACCTTTTAATTTGCTGAAAAAGCCGATAATATTTTGGTTAATGACGGCCTGCATCTTTGTATTTGGGTGCCTGTCCGTTTTTGCCGCTGCCAGTACCGAGCGGTTGGATACTGTTGCGGGCAAAAACGAGGTGGACCGTATTGTTAATCTGTCAATAAAAGAAACACTTACCAGGCCTGATTCTTCAAGAGCACTGGCCGGTCGGTCGCTAATTCTGGCCAAAAAATTGAATTACGATCTGGGCATAGGCCGTAGTTTTTTTCAGATAGGGATGACCTACTGGGCGCAGTCTGTAGTGCCAGTAAGCCAGTTTTATATGATGCTGGCCGCACCTTACTTAAAAAATGATAAAGCCTGGCTGGCCACCTGCTATCGCTGCATGGGGCGCAACTATGTAGATCTTCGGCAATATCCTCAGGCCATGCAGTACTTTAAAAAAGGACTAAAGTTGGTGGGCAATAGCCCCGAAGGAAAAGCGGAAATGTATACGGAGATTACGGTCTTGTACAGCACTTCCCGCCAGTACGATGTTTGCCTGCGTTATGTAGATACAGCTTTGACCTACAGCCGGCGCGTACACAATGATGATTTTATCAGTATTCTATATAGTCGCTTGGGGCAGGTTTACCTGGAGAAGAACAAGCTTGAAATAGCCGATAAATGGCTGGATAGTTGCCTGACTATGTCTGTTAGGTTAAAAAACACCCGGTTACATGCCATTACACTGATGGATAAGTCGCGCTTGTTTCTGATGAGAAAACAATATCAGAAAGCGGTCGACTACGCCAACAAAGGTTATCAGGTTGCTGATGAGTTAGGGTCCACACGTTTAAAGATAAGAGCTGTGGGGTTATTGGCCAGCGTTAGCGAACAGCAGGGCAATACAGCCAAAGCCTATGCATTGCAAAAGCAAGTGCTCAGCATGCGGAAGGAGATGGATAGGGAAGGCGGACAAAAAGCCATCCAGCTGGTTATTGATTACTCCATACTTAACCGTAAGCTTAACGATATTGAATCATTAAGCCGGACCAATGAGGCTAACCAAGCGAGAATTAAGTCGCAACACCGCATTATCGCATTGTTGGTAGTGTTATTGGTTACCGCCTTAATTACCTTGCTGATCACCTATTTATATTATCGGCAGAAACAAAACCTCAATAATAAGTTGAAAACTCAGCATCAGCGATTGTCTGATCAAAAGCAACTGATAGAGGCCCAGCGCGCTGATCTGGAAGAAGTAAACAGGGTTAAAAACAAGCTGCTGGCCATTATAGGGCATGATCTGCGCACACCCATTGCCAATTTAAACAGCATTACCAGTCTTTTTGCTGATGGGCATATTACTACAGACGAACTGAACAGATTAATGGTTGATATCATCCCGATTGTTCGGGGTGCGGAGCTTACGCTGGCTAATCTGACGGATTTTGCACAAAGTCAGATTAAAGGAAAAAAAGTACACGCTTCAAGAGTTGATGTTTGCCAAATTAGTAATGAGACCGAAGAAATATTCAGGCATCAACTGAAAAGGAAGGGTATCATATTTATCAATGAATGCGTGTCGGGGTGTTTTGCTACAGCAGATGCCAATCACGTTAAAGTTGTGATGCGTAACCTGATAGGTAACGCAATTAAGTTTACCGAATATAAGGGCAGGGTTAAGGTGACTTGCCAGGAAAATAAAGAGATGCTGGAGATTTGCGTAGAAGATAACGGTATTGGCATGTCGGCAGAGCACGCCTCTAAAGTGTTTAACAATAGCGAGCATATTTCTAAAGTAGGCACTATGGGTGAGAGTGGCACCGGGCTTGGCCTGATGCTGTGCAGAGAACTAATTGCTTTGAACGGCGGTGAACTGTGGGTAGAAACTCATGAAAAAGAAGGGTGTCGTTTTAGTTTCTCGTTACCGCTGGCAACCCAGCCAATCGCCTGATGTCGTTTTTTCCATTATACAAGCTTACAACCTTTATGAGTATATAGAGGCAAATGCCTCTATACGGTAAAGAAAGCGTAAATTATTTTTTATGGAATGATGGGCAATAGAAAAATTCTGTTATTTTTGAAACGGTTATTTTAATAGGGGTATTGAATAACTATCACCAAGACCGGGTCCATAGGGCCCGGTTTTATTGTTTAATTACTTTGCGGCTGTTGATACTCAAATTAAGCATTTTGCTGAGCCAGATACTCGTTAGTAATCATGAGGAATAACCGGTCATCATCTACCGATTCATCAAAGCTTTCAATCAGCAACTGATCAATTTCTCCATAATTTAATGATCCGGCCAGTATACGCAGCATACGGTAGGCGGTAATATTGATATGCTCAATCAGCTGCATGTAAAGCATCAAATCCATATCGCTTAGCAGCTCCATACCAATGCCACGACGCTCCAGCGTAAATACTTCTTTGAAAATAGACTGTACAGGTATGCAATCAGCATCAGAGGGTATGATGCCGGCTTTCTCATAAATCTCGTCCAGGCGATCCAGTTGTTTCTTTACATCATCCCAAAGCTCTTCTAAGGCTAATTGCAGATTGCGGAAAGAGGCTATATTAACCAGGCGTTCCAGCGTATCATTTAGATAGTGCTTGCCAAAATAAAGACGATTAAGGTGATGGGCAAAAAGCTGTTTCAGAGCATCAGGATCTGTTACTTGGGGGTTTGAGGCGTTTTTCATTATGAATCAGGGTAAGTTAATAGCTAAAGTTATGGTTTTTAGCATTATTATATTAAAGCCTGAAACGGAAAACGGGATGAATAGTTTTTAAAAGAATGGACGATATTATGACGCCAATTGGTCATCGCCCAGCATTAGTTTTACCAGGCGATAAATAGGATACACAAAAAACGGTGCCATTAGAATGTCCATTGTGTAATGTACATGTTGAACCAACAGCAGGCACGCTACCGTAAATACAGCTATTAAGCCCAGTATTCTATCGCCTTTTTTCTCGAGTGTAAGATATATTAGCAGCAGGGTAGTTGTATGGCCAGAAAAGAAAAGGTCTTTAGTGATGGTGGCGTGACCGTAAAAAATACCGGTAAGCGGGTCAGTCAATTGAATTAAACCGGCAGGCGGATCCAACTTTACAATACTGATGGTGAACATGCGTACTATCAGTGTAAGTGCATAGGCCCATACGTAAGTAACATACATTGATGGCCTGCGTGCCGCGCGGTAGAATGCCAGCCCGCCCATGCCCCAAATAATGGCAAAAATAACCACAGACATATTATGAGCCGGTATTTGAGCCAATACCCAGTCATTTACCTGCACGCCTTTGCGCAACTCAATATTGGCAAAAAATGATGGCAGTATGCATAACACCACAGCCAGCAATACCGAGCCGGTAATCATCTGGAAACGGCCCATGGATGAGTTCCAAACCAGCTTCCAGGTTTCTTTTAACGATATACTATTAGATCTGCTCAACGCTCAAAATCAGATTAAGGCCCGCAAAAATACGGTTTCGGCCTTAAATGTTAAATATATTTTAAATAAAGATCAATATAAAGGATGAAATTGAGATGAATGGTTTACAAAAAAATAACGCGAACTGTCAGGCCCGCGTTATTTTTTAGCTATTAGTTTAATGGTAATTGGTGAATTGCAGTAGTGGATACCTACTCACAACTCAACATTCTCAACTCACTAAAATTAGTCTTTAGTTACTTCAGCGTTAGCGTCAAGAGTTACTTCATCGCTTAACATAGCGTTGCCAAATTTAGCACCTACACCAAAGTCGCTGCGTTTAATGGTACCGGTAATTTTAAAACCGGCAGTATTTTTTTTGCTCATCTGGTTAACGTAAGTACCGCGCAGTTTAACATCCAGGGTAACTGGTTTAGTTACACCGTGCAGGGTAAGGTTACCGGTTACTTTATAAGTTTTATCGGCTACTTTTTTGAAAGATGTGCTTTTGAAGCTCATTTTTGGATATTTAGCAGCGTCAAAAAAGTCAGCGCTTTTCAGGTGGGTATCGCGTTGATCGTTATCGGTGTTAACAGAAGCTACATCAGCGTTCAGGTCAACAACAGCATCGCTAAAGTCATCTTTAGATGAGGTTACTTTTGCGCTGAATGATTTGAATGAACCTTCAACGTCTGATACCATCATGTGGGTAACAGTAAAGCCTAATTTAGAGTGAGCATTGTCTACAGTCCAGCTATTGTCGGCAGCAGGTTTAAAAGCAAACAGGGCAACAGTAGCGGCGAGAGTGATAAATTTTTTCATTGTTTTTAAATTAAATGTTTAAACATACAAATGTTGGCATAATACTTTACTCCTGCAATTGATCTATATCAAGAAATTGTCATGATTGTAAATAGGTGGAGAAATGAAGCAATCTCGTCTTACTGGTGTGCGATGACGAGAGATCTCTGAGGACAAGCTAATAGGACTTTTCGTAGAGATGCTGCGTTCCTCGGCTTGAGATATAGAATTTGGTGCCACGCCGTTTTGGCCTCCAACCGGAGTTAGTTACCCATTAAAACAAGCGTTTAATGATGCGCAGTTTGTGCGTGTACTTCTTTTGATCAGCAGCGTAAATGCCCTGATTATCTATAGTATCTATACGCACCTTGCCAGAGGCATGGATAATTTGCTCGTTATTGAGCATAATGCCTACGTGTACAATGCGGCCTTCATCATTATCAAAAAATGCCAGATCACCTAATTTGGCCTCCTGCAGAAAGTCTACTGTGTTGCCTTGCTCGGCCTGCATGTAGGCGTCGCGTTTCAGTAATATATTTTGCGTGCGCATTACTGCCTGGGTAAAGCCAGAGCAGTCAATACCAAAGTGTGTGCGGCCGCCCCACAGGTAGGGGGTGTTTAAAAATGATTTGGCGATAGCCTCAAAATCCGGTTGCTCACCAATCTCAGTCATTATTTCAAAAGCATCATCTGCAATATCAACGATGGTGCCTTTCAGAAAAGATAATGAGCTGCCGAAAGGCAGGTATACCATAGAATCATCAGTTCGTTTCCTGGCCTGAGTAACCGGGTGGATAGTAAAAGTAGCCGGGTTTTCTATGAGTGATTGATAGGAGGCCTGCTCCAGCGTTTTAAAAAGCAATTTATTTAGCCAACCCTCATAACCATCAAACGCGGTGATGACGCGGGCCCATTGCCCGTTCCATTCCATAATCTCAAATGCCTCGCCAAATAAAATTTGCGATACCTGTTCGGCGCGTTCAGAAGGCTGGGCGCGCAGGGGAGCCATTGCCAGGTTACAAATGCCGTATTCCATAGGAGATGATTTTAAGGCTTAATAAACCACTAAAATAATAAGAAACAAAAAAAGGAATGCGTTAACATTCCTTTAGTATCTAAAATGATATGCTCATTATTCGTTCATGTGCAGCCAGTCTTTTTTGGCCAGCAGCTCTTCTTCAGATTCGCGTACGTCTTCGTCGTCCACACAGCAATCTACCGGACAAACGGCAGCACACTGAGGCTCGTCGTGGAAACCCACACACTCAGTACACTTGTCTGGAACAATATAATAGATATCATCGCTCAGGGCGGCTTGTGTTTCTTCGGCATTCAGGGTGTTACCGTCGCCAAAGTCAATAACGCCGCGCAGGCCTGTTCCATCGCTAAAACGCCAAGCAGCGCCGGCATCGTAGATAGCGTTATTTGGGCACTCCGGTTCACAAGCTCCGCAGTTTATGCATTCGTCGGTGATTTTAATCGCCATTTTATAAAATATCTTAACTAGTAAATTTAACTTTGCCTTGCTAAAACAAGGATGCAAATATAACAAAAAATGCTTTTATGGGGTTATAAACCCACCATCAATATGTCAAAATTTATACCACAACAATATATTAATGCTTTTTCGGCCCTGGGCCAGCAATTGAATCACCCGGAAGGAGAGCTGCGCAGCCTCATTCAAAGCGAACATTTATACAATCCGTGGTTCACCCAACAGAGCGTTCTTGACGCGGTAATGGCCATAGGAGCCATGCTGAGCGAAGAAAATTTAGCCCAATGGCTGAGCCGTTACCCCGAAGCCGGCGCTAATCCCTCAAAAAAAGTTGGATTGATTTTGGCCGGAAATATTCCGCTGGTTGGTTTTCACGATGTGCTATGCGTACTAATTTCTGGCCATGAGGCGCTGATCAAAACCTCTGCACAAGACACTCGTTTAATTAAATATGTACTGCAGTTATTAACAGAAATTGAACCGGATTTTGCCGGCAAATATCAGTTTGTTGAGCGATTGGCCGGTTTTGAGGCCGTGATTGCTACCGGTAGCAACAATACATCGCGCTATTTTGAGTTCTATTTTGGCAAGGTGCCTCACATCATTCGGAAAAACCGTAACAGTGTTGCGTTGCTTACCGGCAATGAAACTACAGCGCAGTTGCACCAGTTAGGGAATGATATTTTTGAGTACTTCGGTTTGGGCTGCCGTAATGTATCTAAAATGATGGTGCCTGAGGGGTATGATTTTGTGCCATTTTTTGAGTCTATTGAAAGTTATAACGAAATATCAAATCACCATAAGTACCATAATAATTACGATTATAATAAATCTATCTATCTGGTAAACAAGGATAAGCATCTGGATAATGGTTTTTTACTGGTGAAAGAGGATACCGGACTAACATCGCCGTTGGCCGTTTTGCACTATGAAACTTATACAGATTTGGCAGATGCCGAACAAAAGCTGCAAGCACAAACAGACAACATACAATGCGTGGTAACCATAGCCAACGTTAACCTGAATAACCAGGTAGTGGGCTTTGGCCAGAGCCAGCACCCTGCCGTTTGGGATTATGCCGATGGTGTAGATACCATGCGGTTTTTAGCAGCGTTGTAAGCGGTTCATGGTTCATAGGTGATGGTTCATGGGCCGGTTAATTGCGGGGGATAAGACAGAAAACTATGAACTACGATCTATCAACCATGAACTATATTAATATAAATTATACCTTTGGAAATGCGGTAAATGGAGTAGTGATGGCAGATATAGAATTGCTATGAACTATGATCCATTAACCACGAACTAACAATGTACATCATTAAAGTAAAAGGCGTTGCCAAGATACCCGATTACGTGCAGCTGCGCGACGAGCAGTTTACGCTGCTGGCTTATTTTAGGGTAGACAGGCCCGAGAAATCGCTGGATAAAATTGGTTTGAGCGATAAAGCCGATTATATTATGAACCTGATCAAAGAGCTGCCATTCGGGCAGATCATGAAACTTGAATTGTAACGGAAAATGATAGGAAATACCATTATAAAGCTGGAAGGTGTAGACGTTTTTCAACAGAAGCACCTGGTACTCTCAAACGTTAACCTGCATATTGATAAAGGCGATTTTGTATGGCTCATCGGTCAAACCGGTTCGGGTAAAAGTAGCTTGCTGAAAGTGATTTACGGCGATGTTGCCATTACTGGTGGTGAAGGCCATGCCGGCGGTTACGATTTGAAAAAGCTGGCTGTTAAAGATGTACCTTTTCTGCGCCGTAAGCTGGGTATTGTTTTCCAGGATTTCCAATTATTGACCGACCGTTCTATTGAAGATAACCTGCGCTTTGTAATGCGCGCAACCGGCTGGACCGACAAAAACCTGATCACCGAGCGTACGCTTGATGTGCTGGAGAAAGTTGGTTTGCGCTCTAAAGTGAAAAAAATGCCGCATGAGCTATCAGGTGGCGAGCAACAGCGCGTGGTAATTGCCCGCGCACTGATTAACGACCCGGAAATCATCCTGGCCGATGAACCTACCGGTAACCTTGACCCCGATACGTCTGAAGAGATTGTAATGCTGTTGAAACAGATCAGTCAGTCAGGCACCGCTGTGTTGATTGCTACGCATGATTATCATATCATCCGCGCTTTCCCATCACGTATCATCAAATGCGAGGCAGGTAAGGTGATTGAGGATGCGGAGCTGTAAGTTTTAGTGAGTGGTGAATAATGCGTGGTTGGCTACGGTCAATTCTTGCCTTTTTGTTCCTGAGTTTTTCTTGTAGCAATCGTTCATCATAAACCCGGGTGCAGCGGAAACCCCGCAACGTGGGTTGATGGTGCGGCGGGCAGGTGAGGAGTTGGAGCGGAAGACGGGGCTGTGGTGGCCGAAATATGATAAACGCTCGTTTTCAAGATACTCTATTTTATCTCAAAATAAATTACCGGCTAAAGCCTATAACTGAGAAAGAACTGTCAGTTCAAAAACTGACACCTGCCAACTATTACTGTCACTGCTACTTAAAACTGCCACCCTGACGTACCAAACTTAAATGGCAAGCTTATTGATTTGCACTATGCGATCATCATTTGATAAAAATTATGTTCAAGAAAAAGAAAAATCACGATAACAATACACCAGAAAATAAAGACAACGTGGCAGAGGAAACAAAGTTAGCAGGTGAAGAAACACCACAAACCGAAGAAAATGCGCAGGAACAGGCTGCTGCCGAGCAACCAGAACTTTCTGCAGAAGATAAATTGAAGGAAGAACTGGCACAGGCAAATGATAAATATCTGCGTCTGTATGCCGAGTTTGATAACTTCCGTCGCCGTACTACTAAGGAGCGCGTAGAGTTGTTGCAGACTGCAGGTAAAGAGGTGATTGTGTCTTTATTGCCGGTGCTGGACGATTTTGAGCGTGCCATCAAATCTATGGAAACAGCTACAGATCTTACCGCCATTAAAGAAGGTGTGATGCTGGTACAAAACAAGGTAAAAAGCATTTTAGGCAGCAAAGGCTTGAAAGAGATGGACGCCCGCGGCGCCGCTTTTGATGCCGACCTGCACGAGGCTATTACCAACATCCCGGCTCCGCTGGATGAGCTGAAAGGCAAAGTGGTTGACGAGCTGGAAAAAGGCTACTATCTGAATGATAAGGTGGTGCGTTTTGCCAAAGTAGTGGTAGGTGCGTAATTTAAGGAGTGAATGAGTGAGTTTTGAATGAGTGAATATGATACTCATTACTGCTCACTCGTTTGGTTTGAAATATTTAGAAATATTCGGTGATGGTGCTTTTTGAAAATGGTATTCGCTCATTCAAAACTCACTCATTCACTCATTCACAATAAGAAATGTCAAAAAGAGATTATTATGACGTGCTGGGTGTAGCCCGAGGCTCCAGCGCTGAAGATATTAAGAAAGCCTATCGTAAACTGGCGATCAAATATCACCCCGATAAAAACCCGGGCGACAAACAGGCCGAAGAGAACTTTAAAGAGGCTGCCGAAGCTTACGAGGTGCTGAGCAATCAGGATAAGCGTCAGCGTTATGATCAGTTTGGTCATGCAGCCAATGCTGGTTCTGCCGCAGGTGCCGGTGGTTATGGCGGTGGCATGAATATGGAAGACATCTTCAGCCAGTTTGGTGATATTTTTGGCGGCAGCAATCCGTTTGAAGGTTTCTTCGGTGGCGGCGGTAGGCAACAGGGCGGCGGCAGACGTGTGGTGCGTGGCAATGACCTGCGCATTAAAGTACGCCTGACGCTGGAAGAAATTGCCAACGGCGTTGAAAAGAAAATAAAGGTAAACAAGCAGGTCATCTGTAAAACCTGTGATGGCTCGGGCGCCAAAGATCAATCGGCTTTCCAAACCTGTAAAACCTGTGGCGGCAGCGGTGCAGTGCGCAGAGTAACCAACACCATACTGGGCCAGATGCAAACTACCAGCACTTGTCCTACTTGTAATGGAGAGGGTACAGTAATCACTTCAAAATGTAACGTTTGTCATGGTGATGGCGTGGTGCGTGGCGAAGAAACTATCAGCATCAACATCCCTGCCGGCGTAAGCGAAGGCATGCAGCTGAGCATGAGTGGCAAAGGTAACGCAGCCCCTCGCGGCGGTATCCCTGGCAATCTGATTATTCTGGTTGAAGAGATTCCGCATGAAACGTTGAAACGCGATGGTAACAACGTAATCTATGATATGCACATCAGTTTTATAGATGCGGCCTTAGGTACCAGCATTGAAGTGCCAACCATTGACGGCAAGGCCAAAATTAAAATTGAGCCGGGCACGCAAGGTGGTCGCATCCTGCGCCTGAAAGGCAAAGGTGTGCCAGAAGTAAACAGCTACCACCGTGGCGATCAACTGGTGCACATCAATATCTGGACACCAAAAGCACTGAACCGCGAAGAGCGCGAATTGCTGGAGAAACTGGCTAACTCGCCAAATTTCAAGCCTAACCCAGGTAAGAATGAAAAGAGTTTCTTTGAACGGATGAAAGAGTATTTTGAGTAATACCCCTCCCGACCTCCCCGAAAGGGAGGAGAGTTGAAATATAAAAACATCAAAGGCCGCGTTAGCGGCCTTTGATGTTTTATATGTTATGTCGTGCCGAACTTGTTTCGGCATCCCACGTGCTAAGTGGTCGTGTGCAACTTAGCCTATGGGGTCCCGAAACAAGTTCGGGATGACTTAGGAAGAGATTTGTTAAATCCCGGTCCCCCACACCATAATGTTCTTATCATCACCCGTACTAATCAACTGATCATCATTCCAAACCAGTTTATTAACCGATAGTACATGGGCCGGATAACCTTTCTCGCGACTGATGATCTTCCGCAGACTGAAATCTTCGGTATCCCAGATCTTGATGCTTTTGTCCATACTGGCGGTAGCAAACAAAGGTTGGGTAGGATGAACGGCGATATGATTGATGGCAAATAAATGTGCCGGGATATTTTTCACTAATTCAAAGCTATTGGCATCCCAGATTTTCAATTGTGCATCGCGGGCCCCGGAGTAGATGTGTCGGCCGTCGGCAGAGTAGGCAGTTGCAAAGACCGACATGGTGTGCCCGGTCAGTGTAGCTTGCGGACTATAGTCGTCTAAATTAAAAACGGCCACGCTGTTATCGCGACAACCAAATGCTGCGCTTTTTTGATCGGGCGAAATGGCAATACTGCGGATGGTATCATGCGATACTTTAACCACATGCACACGTTCCAGGGTATCCAGATTCCAAACGCTTGTGGTACCATCTTCTGAGGCCACCAGCAGTTCTTTTTTGTTGGGGACGGATTGGATATCAAAAACAGGTTTAGTGTGGAAGTTTAAGCCTTTAATCAGTTTCTGCTGAATGAAATCGAATACCAGTACTTGTCCACTGCGCAGACCGGCAAACATCAGCGGATAACCTGCCGGGCAATGGATAGCATAAATTGACGCATTGACCGGAAACATCACCTTGATGAACGAGTTAGTTTTCAGGCTCCATTCTACCAGTCCCTTATCGTTACCGCCAGAAAACAGGATGCCTGGCTTTTGTGAGAGCGTTAAAGCGTATACGGGATTGCCGTGGCCAGTTAATTCGGTGAGTTTTTCTATGGTCATTTGTCGGTGGGCATTATCCTAAAACGTCATTGCGAGGAACGAAGCAATCTCTGCAAAGGACATTCCGACTTGTATGACGGCCTGGCAATTACAGAGATTGCTTCGTTCCTCGCAATGACGTGATGTTATTTATGACGAGACTCTAAGTTTTTTGCAATCGTTTCAAGGCTTAAGCCTTTTTCACGCAGCAATACAATTAGGTGAAACACCAGGTCTGAAGCCTCGTTAATCAGGTCGGTCTCTGTTTCGGCAAGGGCGGCAATTACCGTTTCTACACCTTCTTCGCCAACTTTCTGGGCAATTTTGTTGAGGCCTTTACTGCGCAGTTTGTTAACGTATGATCCTTCTACCGGGTTCTCAAAACGGTCGTTCACAATCTGTTCCAGCTCCATAATGAAGTTCTGGTTATACTCGGTATTAAAGCAGCTGCGTGAGCCGGTGTGGCAAGTTGGGCCATCAGGTTTTACCTTGATAAGGATGGTATCGTTATCGCAATCAATAGCCATGCTTTTTACATGCAGAAAATTGTTGCTGGTTTCGCCTTTTGTCCACAAGCGTTGTTTTGAGCGCGAGAAGAAGGTGACGATTTTTTCCTTTTCGGTTTTCTCGTAAGCTTCCTGGTTCATGTAACCCAGCATCAGCACCTCAAGGGTTTTCTCGTCTTGTATAACTACCGGCACAAGGCCGTCGGTTTTGCTAAAATCTATTTCCATTAACATCTATTCTAAACCTGTCAAACTATTTTCTTTCGATTTTTACCAGTCCCTGGCGTGTTGCCAAATATAGGACTCCGTTACTGTTTAAAGCCATATCAGAGATATATGGCGTAGGTATATTGGAGTTCTTATTATGATAATTCTCCCAATTACCCTTTAAATCATATCTAACCAACCCCGCCCGGTCCGTCGCAATCCAAAGCACCTTTTCATTTTTATCATAGAGTACTTTTGTTACATGATTAAAAGGCATCCCTGAATTATCTGTGGTAAATTGTTTTATATCTCCGTTAGATGAACAAATGGCTACGCCTTCGTCGGCATTTAAGCTCTTTTTATCTTTTCTGTCATACTCAAAAAGCCCTAAGTATACATTGCCGTTTTCATCCTCGTCCATAGAGGTAATGCATTTGTTTTTAAGCACAGTAGCCGTGTTATTATAGCTGATTGCCTTGCCGTTTTCATCAAGCAAAACAGAGCCGCTAAACGTTCCCACCCATATTCTGTTCTTTGAATCACGTTTAGCAAAATATACCCGGTCTGACGGAAGTTCTTTAACCTTCGCCTTATTAATTGTATTCCAGGTCCCATTTTTATAAATGGTTAAACCTTTATCAGAGCAAAAGAATACCTCTGCGGATTTAGTGTTATTGATGATGCTATAAGTGCCGCTACTTCCCGTTGTTGTCGAATCGTATTTGGTCCATTTGTCACCATTGAAGCTATATATATCGTCTTTAATGCACGTCCACTTTATGTTTTTATTGTCAGCTATTATAGTGTGATAAACAAAAGGCACTTTATTATTATCAGACACATATTGCCCGGCCGGGATGAAACTGCTGCCCGTAAATTTTACAAGATTTTGCTCAGTGGTTAGCCAAACGGTGTTGTTGGCATCAATAGCAATATGATCATTAAAATTGTCGGGCAAATTTGAGTTTTTTGAATTCCAGAACTTTATATTATAGTTCTTTAAGTTTTCGTTGGTGTACGCGTAGCTCTTGTTGTAAATCTCGGGATCTCTGGCTTCGAATGATCTTCTGAATGCATTCATGTCCACCCTAGCTACGCTTGCCGTTAAAACTCCATTTTTTATTTCTGCAGATATATTAATGGATGTTCGTCCTACAGTTTTACCATTTTCTTTAGCTGGTATCCAGCCCGTGAATAGATTTAAAGCCCGTACAATACTGGCAGAGGTGGGGCTATCTGAAGCGTCAGTATGACTTAAAACACAACCATTGCCTGTAGAGTCCACTAAAACCTGGAACAATATTTTACCATTCACTTTCCTGTAATCGCTGCCGTTTGTTTTATTCAACTTGTTAACCAAATTGTTAAACTCATTGGTGTTTACACCTGCTTTTTCGTCACCACAGTCCAGACAAAAAGTGTTGGTGATGCAGTTATCCAGTTTAACCGGAAAAATGTTCTGCGCCTTTATATTCAGTTTGACGGTTACTAGAACGAGAAGAATAAGGAGGCTTTTTTTCATAATGGCTTATCTAACTTCTATATGATGATTTCTTAATACCTGTTTCAAATCAGGGATCAAAATTTCGCCATAATGAAAAACAGAAGCAGCCAAGGCAGCATCAACGTTGGTTTGCTCAAATACATCCACAAAGTGCTGCTTGCTACCCGCACCGCCCGAGGCAATTACCGGGATATGCACCGCATCGTTCACCTGTTTTAAGAATGTATTATCGAAGCCTCCTTTGGTACCATCGTGATCCATTGAGGTCAGCAGGATTTCGCCCGCGCCGCGTTGCTCGGCTTCCAGTATCCAGTTAAAGGTTTCTTTTTCGGTAGCAATGCGACCGCCATTTAGGTGCACTAAGTTTTTACCGTTCACGTTGCGTGTATCAACGGCTACAATCACAAACTGCACGCCGAAGGCTTTAGCCAGTTCATCAATCAAGGCCGGATTACGTACCGCTGCTGAATTGATGGAGATTTTATCGGCACCGGCATTTAACAAAACGTCGGCGTCGGCAATTTCATTGATCCCACCACCAATGGTGAACGGGATATTGATCTGACGGGCCACAGCCTTAACCAGTTCTACCATCGTTTTACGGCGCTCGTGCGTAGCCGTAATATCCAGAAACACCAGCTCATCAGCACCTTGCTGAGAGTAATTCCACGCCAGTTCTACCGGGTCGCCGGCATCGCGCAGGTCTACAAAGTTTACGCCTTTTACCGTGCGGCCGTCTTTAACGTCCAGGCAGGGAACGATGCGCTTGGCTAAGCCAGAGCCCGAAGGGCGACGATTATATAAGTTATTGTCTTTCAAACCTCAGAATAATTAAACCCCATGTCATTTCGACCAACGGGAGAACTGCTCTCTTGAGCGTTAGCGAAAAAATCTTTTCGATCATGCATCCCGGTAAATCCCATCGAAAAGATTTCTCTCTTCGCTGCGCTACGTTCGAAATGACATGGTTTTTTATTGGCCCTTCGGGCCGGGGGGCTTTAGATCGAAATCAGCGACTGCAAATTCCAGTTCTTAATCTCCTCAATAGTAATGCGCTCTTCATAGATAGCTTTGCCCACTACTACCGATTCTACCTTGATCTTGTTCAGCGCCTCCACGTCTTCAATTGAAGATACACCGCCCGATGCAATCAGTTTGATGAATGGTGAATGATCCAGCAGTTTTGAGTACAACTCAATGCCAGCACCGCCCAGTTTGCCATCTTTACCAATATCGGTACACAGGAAACGGAAGAAGCCTAAAGACAAACATCTGTCCACATAATCCATCAGTTTGATGGGTGAGCTTTCCATCCAGCCAGAGTATTTAATTACCTCATCAAGCACGTCAATGGCAACAACAATATGGTCGCTGCAGTTGTCGCGGCCGCAAAGATCTTTGCTTAAGTCGGGCAGGAAAGTAGGGTTGGTGATGGCCTGTGTACCCACTATAACACGCTGGATACCGGCATCAATCAGTTCTTTTACTTTATCAATGCTGCGGATACCGCCGCCATATTGCACTTTCATATCTGTTTTACGTATTACGTCAAACAGGTACTGCTGGTTGCTGAAATCGCCTTTGGCACCATTCAGGTCTATAATGTGGATGAGGTTGGTACCATTGCTCTGGTAACGCTCAATCATCTCTTCGAGGGTAACGTTGTATTCGGTTTTCTGGCTGTAATCGCCTTCGCGCAGGCGTACTACTTTTTTGTCCAGAATATCGATGGCCGGGATAATGTACATGTCTTTCTTAGATTTTTGAAAAGTTTGCTAACAGTTGTTCTCCATACACGCCAGATTTCTCCGGGTGGAATTGCACACCATAAAAATTGTTAAGCCAAATTGATGCCGAAAATTTCAAACTGTAATCGGTTGAGGCTAAAGTATATTGGGGATTGTACTCAATATAGTACGAATGTACAAAGTAAAAGTGTGATGCTTCAGGAATATCTTTAAAAAGCGGGTTCTCCTTCTCTGCCATCACGCGGTTCCAACCGGTGTGCGGTACCTTGTAATCAGCACTATCTGCAAAGCGTTTGGTTTGTACGGGGATGATACCCAGTAGGTTAGCGTCGCCTTCCTCAGAGTGCTCCGTCATCAGCTGCATACCCACGCAAATGCCCAGTGTAGGTTTATCCAGCTTTTGGATGTGCGGCACCAGTCCGGTTTGCTGCAGCTTGTTCATAGCTGCCCCGGCATGGCCCACGCCCGGTATAATAATGCGGTCATACAGGTCAAAATCGCTCTCCTTCTCAATCATACCGTGACTGATACCCAGTCTGTCCAGTGCCGATGTTAAAGAGAAGATGTTGCCTGCGCCGTATTGTACAATTCCTATCATTCTTTTATAGATTCAAGAGTAGAGAGTCAAGAATCAGGAGCGCGAGAACATCAAAAAGAAAATATCTTAATTCTTGAATCTCTACTCTTGATTCCAATAATCTACAAGACCCCCTTAGTACTTGGTAAAACCATGTTATTTACATCACGTTTAACGGCCATCTTTATTGCCTTTGCAAAAGCTTTAAAGATAGCTTCTATTTTGTGATGCTCGTTGATGCCTTCAGCTTTGATATTGAGATTACATTTGGCTGCATCGCTAAATGATTTGAAGAAATGATAGAACATCTCTGTCGGCATTTCGCCAATCTTTTCGCGTTTAAAGTCAGCCTCCCACATCAGCCAGTTGCGGCCGCCAAAATCAATGGCCACCTGCGCCAGGCAGTCGTCCATTGGCAGGCAGAAACCGTACCGTTCAATACCGCGTTTGTCGCCTAAAGTAGTAGCAAACAGTTCGCCCAGGGCAATGCCGGTATCTTCAATGGTGTGATGCTCGTCTATATGCAGATCGCCTTTGGCGGTCAGTTCCATATCGATACTACCGTGACGGGCAATCTGATCCAGCATGTGGTCAAAAAAGTGCAGACCGGTGCTGATCTTGGCATCGCCTTTACCGTCCAGGTTGATCTTGATATGGATGTCGGTTTCTTTAGTGGTACGACGATGTTCGCCTACGCGCTCGCCTACTTTTAAAAACTCGTAGATCTGTTGCCAGTCGGTAGTTTCCAGGGCCACTACGTCTTTTAACTCATCGTGTGCGCTTTGGTTAACTTCCTCATGGCCACCCAGGTTATTGTTGGCATTTAACCAGATGGATTTAGCTCCCAGGTTGCGGGCCAGCAGCACATCGTTCTTGCGATCGCCAATGGTGAACGAGTTTTTCAGATCGTATTTAGTTTCGTCAAAATACTCCGTAAGCAGGGCCGTGCCCGGTTTGCGGGTAGGGGCATTGTCGCGCGCAAAAGTACGGTCGACCACAATGTTGCTGAATTTTACGCCTTCGTTCTCAAAAGTTTTCAGTACGAAGTTTTGCACCGGCCAGAAGGTATCTTCCGGATAAGAGTCGGTACCCAAACCGTCCTGGTTAGTTACCATTACCAGTTCATAATCCAGTTCAGCAGCAATTTTAGGCAGGTATTGCAGCGCTTTAGGGTAGAAGATCAGCTTGGCAAACGAGTCAATCTGCTCATCTTCCGGCTCCAGAATCAGCGTGCCGTCGCGGTCTACAAAGAGTATTTTTTTTAACGTATTCATTTAAAAGTCTTCAGGGTCTCAATCAATGTTTCATTTTCCTGCGGCGTACCAATGGTAATGCGTAGCGCACCCTCGCAAAGCGTTACTTTAGAGCGATCGCGCACGATGATGCCATGGCTCACCAAGTAATTGTAGATCCCCTTGGCGTCGGTTGTTTTTACGAGGATAAAGTTAGCGTCACTTGGGTAGATATCCAGCACAAAATCAAAGTTTCTTAAAGCCAGCACCAGCTTATCGCGCTGGGCCAGCGTTTCTTTGATCCATGCATTCACCTGATCAACGTTTTGCAGGGCTTCTAATGCCAGTTGCTGCGAGGCCTCATTGATGTTGTAGGGCGGTTTTACCTTGTTCATCACCTCGATAATCTCTTCGCTGGCGAAGGCCATACCTACGCGCAGACCGGCCAATCCCCAGGCTTTAGATAGCGTTTGCAATACTACCAGGTTAGCATACTCGGTCAGTTCCTGGATGAAAGTTTTTTGACGGCTAAAGTTGATATAAGCCTCATCTACAACTACTAGTCCTTTGAAGTTAGCCAGCAGTGTCTCCACATCGGCTCGGTTAATAGAGTTACCGGTTGGATTGTTTGGCGAGCAGATGAAGATCATCTTGGTGTGCTTATCAATGGCTTCGGCAATGCCGTCCAGATCAAGTTGATATTCTGCGGTAAGCGGTACACGTTTCAACGCCACATCATTTATGTTGGCCGAAACCTCGTACATGCCGTAAGTAGGCGGTACGATGATGACGTTATCTACACCCGGGTTACAAAAGCTGCGGAACAGGATATCAATAGCCTCATCGCTGCCATTGCCCAGGAAGATGTTGCGTGCCGGTACGCCTTTAATCTCGCTCAAACGCAGTTTTACGGCATATTGCAGCGGATCAGGGTAACGGTTATAGTTGGTATCTAACGGAGAACCAAAAGCGTTCTCGTTAGCGTCCAGATAAACACTGGCTTCACCCTGAAACTCGTCACGCGCTGACGAGTAGGGTACCAGCTTTTTAATGTTTTCTCTTAATATATTATTGATGTCGAACATTTGCTATTTCCTTTTTGTCATTGCGAGGAACGTGAGTGACGAAGCAATCTCGTCGGCGTACGTGCGACGAGATTGCTTCGTCGTCCCCTGTACTTATTTCCCCGCCACTCCTCGCAATGACAAAGGGAATTAATGTTTATTTTCTTCTGATAGAAACCGCATTTCTGTGCGCATGCAAGCCTTCCATTTCGGCCAGAATTTCTACCGACGGACCGATATTTTCCAGTCCTTCCGGTGTGATATACTGAAACGTGATCTTCTTAACAAAAGAATCAACTGAAACGCCTGAATAAGCTCTTGCATAAGCACTTGTAGGCAGTGTGTGATTGGTGCCTGAGGCATAATCGCCAGCGCTTTCCGGTGTCAGGTTACCCAGAAACACCGAGCCTGCGTTAATGATTTGGCCGGTAATCTGTTGCCAGCTTTCGGTAGCCAAAATCAAGTGCTCAGGGGCGTACAGGTTGCTGAAGCTCATCGCCTCGTTCAGATCTTTGACGATCATGATATACGAGTGATTGATGGCTTGCTGGGCAATCTCAGCACGTGGCAATACGCTGAGCTGATGTTCTACTTGCGCAATTACTTCCTGGGCCAGTTGAGTTGAAGTTACGGCCAGTATACTTTGCGAGTCGATACCGTGTTCTGCCTGTGCCAGTAAATCTGCGGCGATGTACGAGGCGTTGGCGGTTTCGTCGGCAATCACCAGCACTTCAGACGGACCGGCGGGCATATCAATAGCCGTGGTGGTGGTAGACTGAATGATGGTTTTGGCCTTGGTTACAAACTGATTGCCCGGCCCAAAAATTTTATCAACCTTAGGGATGCTTTGTGTGCCATAAGCCATAGCAGCCACCGCTTGCGAACCACCAGCCAGGTAAATCCTGTCGATGTTCAATAAACCGGCCACGTAGGCAATAAAGGCATTTACCTTGCCGCTTTTTTGCGGAGGCGAGCATACCACAATTTCATGACAACCTGCAATACGCGCCGGGATACCTAACATTAAAAAAGTGCTGGGTAACACGGCAGAACCACCGGGTATATAAAGTCCTACTTTTTCAATAGGGCGGGTTTCGCGCCAGCAGGTAACGCCGGGCATGGTTTCCACGCTGTCTTCCTTACGCAGCTGTGTTTTGTGAAACTTGCGAATATTGTTGTATGCAGTTTGCAGCGCTTCTTTTTGCTCAGGCAGCAGTTGCTCGGCAATCTGGGCCAGTTCGGCTTTGTCCAGGTAAAGCTTGTCCAGCTCTACCTTGTCAAAACGACGGGCATAGTCTAAAAGCGCCATGTCGCCATTTTGCTGTACGCTGGCAATCACTTCTTCTACTACCGCGCGGATCTCGTTGGCCGGGTCAACATTGCGTTGTACCAGTTTAGCCAGTTCGGCAGCAGATAAATCGGAATAGTTGTAAATTTTCATAAAAAACCTCGATCCCCCAAACCCCCTGAAGGGGAGTTACGTCATCAATTAGTTTAATAATAATTACGCTGAAGATCCCATAGCTCCATTTCTCCCCCTTTAGGGGGCAGGGGGACTACAGTATAATCTTCTCAATTGGCATTACCACAATGCCTTGCGCGCCGGCTTCTTTCAGCTTGCTGATGCGCTCCCAGAAATCGCGCTCTGGAATTACGGTGTGGATAGCAACCCAACCTTCCTCAGCCAGTGGCACTACCGATGGGCTTTTAACGCCTGGCAGTAGATCTATAATGGTCTGCAGGTTATCTTTAGGTGCATTTAAAACCACATATTTGGTTTCTTTAGCACGCAGTACAGATTGAATGCGCTGGATGAGCTCTTTAACCAGATCTTCGTTCTCTGAACCTTTGCGGCCAATTAGCACCGCTTCTGACGACATTACATCGGCAAATGGTTTCAAGCCGTTGCTTTTCAAGGTGCCACCGGTTGACACGATATCGAAAATGGCATTAGCCAAACCCAGACCCGGAGAGATCTCTACCGAACCAGAAATGGTACGGATATCGGCCTTGATATTATTTTCTCCCAGAAATTTCTCTAAAATGTTAGGATAGCTGGTGGCGATAGATTCGCCATTCAAATCGCTCAACGACTGGTAATTGGCTGTATTAGGTACTGCAATTTTAAGCGAGCATTTGCCAAAGCCCAAACGTTGCAGATAGCTTACGTCTACACCAGTTTCCTGGATTACGTTTTCGCCTACAATACCCAGATCGGCAATGCCGTCCTGCACATACTCAGGAATATCGTCATCACGCAAAAAAAGTATTTCTAATGGGAAATTTGATACAGGCGAGATGAGCGAACTTTTATAATTTTCAAAGTTTAAGCCACAATTTTTCAGTAATTCAACTGATTTTTCGTTGAGTCGACCCGATTTCTGGATCGCTATTTTAAGTGTTTTCAAGAGATTGGATTTAGTAAACTATAGATAAATAAATAAACGGAGGTTGTTATTTCACGTAGAAACATACATTTAGCTAATCACCACAACGTGGTGATGCAGATGTAAATGATGTAACTGAAAGCCGTTCATTTCTTTTATAGTACTTGTTTGAAGTGCGGCAAATATAATGAGGGATTTTATAAATACCAAAAAGATTTCAAGGAAGATTAACCACAATGTTAAACCCGGTTGAAAAATTTACATGATATTAATAAAGTCATTTGGTGTCCGCTGTCAATCTCTAACCTTTACTCGGTAATATAAACTGATCCCTCCGGATAGTCATGCAGTAACTTCAGTTTACGGTGGGTCTGAATATCTTTCAGGCTGAGCAATTCGGTGCTTTCCTGTTTCTTAAAGTCGATGATGTAAAAGTGGGGGTGATTCAAAAACTCATCCACATCCTTCTTGAAGAATTTATGCGGAATGAGCGTAGAGTGCATGCCGGTAAACATGTACACCGCCTCGTCGGCATCGCTATAGATCGGAATTTTTGGGTCGAAGATGTGTTTATGCGTTTTCAGGAACTGGATAAATTGTGATTTATTCCAATCGTCATCCGTATAACCGGGGATACCATACTCGTAAAAATCATCGTAGCGCTGGTAATCTATCTTATAAATAGTGTACTCAAAAGCCAGCATGGCAATAACAAACGGCGTAGCTAATAGCCATTTTTTTGAGAAACGGATATGATTAATCATGTAAGGCACCCAAAGGGTAAAACTCAATAAGAGTGGTACAAACAGGGGCGAGATTAACCGGCTATTCATTCGCTCAAAACGCGAAACTGTGGCAATGATCAGGATAAATAATGAATAGACTACGGCAAAGGCAATCACCACGTTCTCGTAGCTGTCCAATTTGTGTTTAAAGGCTTTCCAGAGCAAAAGACCAAGGAGGCCGAACAGTACAATTACTGTAAAAGCTGTGGCAATTACATCAAGTTTTGCCGGTAAGCCTGCCCAATCTAATATTACAATACCAAAGTAATGCATATTCTCGCTCAGCGGAGTGATGGATGGCTCGCGGGTGCCGGTGCTTAAACCGGTGTTAACACGGTTCATAATCAGGTTAGCCACCAGTAAAGATATCCCGAGGGCGCCGAAGGTGAACAGGTGAGCAATCTTTTTTCTTATCGGCAGCTCCGGATCAATCAATATTAACAAACAGCCGGTGGCTACAACAGTAATGCCAGCATAGCGGGTAATACAACTAATAGCCGCTGCAAGCGCCGCCACAAGTAGTGCTTTATGGGTATGCTCATGCAGATACTGGCGATAGGCTATGATAAATACGATGATGGTGAGTATAAACAGCGTTTCAGACCATAAATAGGTGTAGATTTCCTGTAGGGCGGGGGCCAGCAGTACTGCGCCCATAATGAGCCATTTATATACTACAGAAGGATTTCTAAAGCGGGTAGTTATCCATCCCGTCAAAAAAATTACCGCACCAAACAGGACGCCATTTATATAAGGCCCCATGCTTACCGGATCTGTACCCCCTGAGATAAAAATACAGATGCTCAAAAAGAAAGGGTAGAAGACCGGGAAAAAGGTGAGGGGCTTACCGTTGAAAGTGATAATAGAAAAATGATCATGCAGGTTTTGCGCTGTGCTGGCATACATAATAGAATCTGGCGAGATGCCGATACCACTATATTGCGCAAACTTGTAGATAACAAAGAAACCTAACAAGGCGAAAATAAGACAGTCTAAGTTTTTTATACCACGTATTGCTTGCATGTTCAATTATTTGCTTCCTGGGTTGAATCCATAAACCCAATCGTTAATTATTCCCTCAGAGCTTTTTAGGCCAACACAATCCATTAATTCTTCATAATATTTTCCTACTCGTTCTTCATCCTCGGAGTCAAGTTGAAGGCCTGATTCCGTTATCCGGGCGAGACCGATTTTAATGTTTTCCCGAAAATTATTCTCGGTTGGATTGGTTTTTACTGTATGAGAAAAATCGTCAGCCGATTTGTTTATTAAGTCTGTCAATTGCTCCTTTATGCTCGGGTCGGAAATTCCAGGATAGAATATTTTATCGGTTTCTTCAATAAACTTAGTCTGTTCCTTGAATTGCTTTAACTTATTCAGGGAACTGTTTTTATCAATACTCATCAGTTTGTTATTTGATTTGCAGGTAGATAAAACATAAGGTATTAGCAAAATGAGGCAAATGACAGGTCTCATAATTTACTTGATCAAATCAATCACGTCGCTGATGGGCTGATCGCTGTTTATTAATATACCGGTTACACCTGCGGCGGTTCCGGCAATAACGTCGCGCTCACGATCGCCGATGAAGTAGGATTGAGCAGGATCGATATCATATTTATCTATAGCACGTAGCAGCATACCTGGTTTTGGTTTGCGGCAATCACAATCGCCGGTAAAGTTAGGGTGATGCGGGCAGTAGAATATATCGGTAAAGGTTACACCGTGCCGGGCGTAGGTTTCTTTTAAATGCTGATGCATGGCATCCAGGGTTTCTTCGCTATACCAGCCTTTGGCCAGGCCGCCCTGGTTGGTGGCTACAATGAGCATGAAGCCACGGTCTTGCAACTGTTTCAGGGTTGCAAAATTGTCCAGCACCTCGAAGTCTTCCAGCCGACACACGTAGTCTCCCAGTTCTTTATTTAATACGCCGTCTCGATCTAAGAAAACGGCCTTGTTTTTACCTGACATAGTTGATTGTTTATGGCCGCAAATCTACAAAAACAGGGCGCTGCGCGCGGCCTTTCTGACAATATATTAAGCTGTTTTTAACAGAAAAAATTTGCAATTGTTTGGTTTTGGTGGTTTTTGTGTGTTAATAAGCCGTTAAAACATCTTTAATTTAGTATGTGTGCATACCAAGAAGCTATTTTATTTTTATCAATTTCATAATAAATTTAACAATTTTATGAGCAAAGTCATATAATTAATATAATTCAAGCAATTGGTTTTAATAAAATTCCAAAAGTTGATAATACTTTTAGGATTTTTTTACATTTTTTATATCTTCGTGATTACACACTATTTATAAACCGTGTAATTTATAAAAAGATGGATCAAACAGATAGCCAGCAGTTGGGCTTGTACAGGCCCGAATTTGAACACGACTCGTGCGGAACGGGCTTCATCACTAATATTAATGGGCACAAATCCAATCAAATTATAAGCGATGCCTTAACCATTCTGGAGCACATGGAGCACCGCGGTGCTTGTGGCGCAGACCCAGATTCTGGTGACGGTGCCGGTATCTTAATTCAGTTGCCCCATGAATTCTTAATGGAAGAATGCTCTAACCTGGAGATCAGTTTACCTGAGCCGGGCGAGTATGGTGTAGGTATGCTTTTCCTTCCAAAAGACTCAGCTACTAAAAAAGCTTGCCGCAAAATTATTGATGCAGCAGCAGAAAAGCTGGGCCTTACCATTTTAGGTTACCGTAAACTACAAGTAAACTCATCTGTAGTAGGTCCTACCGCTCGTGCGGCCGAACCAGATGTGGAGCAGCTATATATATTAAGGCCGCACCATATTACTAATGTTGATGATTTTGAGCGCAAGCTGTATGTGTTGCGTCGTTACATCACTAAAACTGTGAACGAGAATGTACCTGCTGCTGCGCAGGATTTCTATTTCACTTCACTTTCTTGTAAAACCATTATTTATAAAGGCCAGCTGACTACTTATCAGGTGCGCCAATATTTTGCTGATCTGACAGATCCGCGTATGGCATCGGGCATGGCCGTGATCCACTCGCGTTTCTCTACCAATACTTTCCCTTCATGGAAACTGGCTCAGCCGTTCCGTATGATTGCGCACAATGGCGAGATCAATACGCTGACCGGTAACCTGAACTGGTTCTATGCTGGTGTTAAATCTCTTTCTTCAACTTATTTCACAGCTGAAGAGATGGAGATGTTGTTGCCGGTTATTGACAGCGCACAGTCTGACTCTGCCTGTTTGGATAACATCATCGAGATCCTGCTGCACTGCGGTCGTTCGTTACCACACGTAATGATGATGCTGGTACCAGAGGCCTGGGATGGTAACGAGCAGATGGACCCAATTAAACGTGCCTTCTATGAGTACCACGCTACTTTGATGGAGCCATGGGATGGCCCTGCAGCTATTTCATTTACCGATGGTAAAATGGTAGGTGCAGTGTTAGACCGTAATGGTCTGCGTCCGTTGCGTTATGCAGTAACCAGCGATGGTCGTGTAATTGCCGCTTCTGAAGCTGGTGTACTGGCTATTGATGAGTCGACCGTTGTAACCAAAGGCCGTTTGCAGCCAGGTAAAATGTTCCTGATCGATACCGAAAAAGGAGAGATCATTACAGACGACGAAATCAAACACAAAATAGCTTCGCAACAACCATACGGTGAATGGCTGGAAAACTACCGCATTACGCTTGATTCATTGAACGAGCCACGTTTAGCGTTCGCAAGCTTATCACCTGATTCTGTTTTCCGTTACCAACAGGTATTCGGTTACAGCCGTGAAGATATCGATACCATCATTAAGCCAATGGCACTTGATGGTAAAGAGCCAATTGGTTCTATGGGTACAGACGTGCCACTGGCCATCTTGTCTGACAAACCACAACACCTGAGCAGCTATTTCAAACAATTCTTTGCCCAGGTAACCAATCCGCCGATCGATCCGATTCGTGAGCGTTTGGTAATGAGCTTGTCTACCTTCATTGGTAACAACGGCAACCTGCTGGATGAAGATAAAATGCATTGCCATTGTGTAACGCTGAAACATCCGGTTCTGAAAAATAAACAGCTGGAAAAATTGCGTTCTATTGACACCGGTTTATTCCACGCAAAAACATTACAAACTTACTTTAAAGCCGATGGCCAGCCAGGCAGCATGGAAAAAGCGTTGAACCGCCTTTGCCGTTATGCCGAAGATGCTGTTGAAGATGGTTTTGAAGTATTGATCCTGTCTGACCGTGCTATTGATTCTGAGCACGCGCCAATCCCGTCACTGCTGGCTGTTTCTGCAGTACATCACCACCTGATTCGTATCGGTCGCCGCGGCGCCGTAGGTCTGGTTGTTGAAGCAGGCGACGTTTGGGAAGTACACCACTTTGCATGTTTGCTGGCCTTTGGCGCAAGTGCAGTTAATCCATATCTGGCGCTTTCTACCATTGAAACAGTTAAGAACGATGGTAGCCTGAAAACAGATCTTGATCTGAAATATCTGGAGAAAAATTACGTAAAAGCTGTTAACGACGGCTTGTTAAAGATCTTCTCTAAAATGGGTATTTCAACCCTGCAATCGTACCATGGTTCACAAGTGTTTGAGATCCTGGGTCTGAACAAAGCTGTGGTTGATAAATACTTTGCCGGTGCGGTAACCCGTATAGAAGGTTTAGGCCTTGACGAGATTGCCCGCGAGGTAATGAGCAAACACGTTGCGGGTTATACCAGCCACAAAGAAGAAACCCCGCTGTTGCCAGAAGGTGGTATCTATCAGTGGAAACGCCGCGGTGAGGCTCACTTGTTTAACCCGGAAACTGTACACTTGCTGCAGCACGCTACCCGTTTGGACGACTACGAGGTTTACAAGCGATATGCTAAAGCCATCAACGATCAGACCGAGAAAAATTATACTATCCGCGGTTTGCTGGACTTTGCCCACCACCGTGAGTCTGTACCATTGAGTGAGGTTGAGCCAATTGAAAGCATCATGAAACGCTTTGCAACAGGCGCCATGTCTTTCGGTTCTATCTCTCACGAAGCACACAGTACCCTGGCCATTGCTATGAACCGTATTGGCGGTAAGAGCAACACCGGCGAGGGTGGTGAGGACGAGATCCGTTACCAGGTATTGCCAAACGGCGATTCAATGCGTTCGGCTATTAAACAGGTTGCTTCTGCACGTTTTGGTGTAACATCAAACTATCTGACTAACGCTGACGAGCTGCAGATTAAAATGGCTCAGGGTGCAAAACCAGGCGAAGGCGGTCAGCTGCCGGGCCACAAGGTTGACGACTGGATTGCAAAAACCCGTCACTCTACTCCGGGTGTAGGTTTGATCTCTCCGCCGCCGCACCACGATATTTACTCAATCGAGGATTTGGCTCAGCTGATCTTCGACTTGAAAAATGCTAACCGCGATGCACGTATCAACGTGAAACTGGTTTCTAAAGCTGGTGTTGGTACTATTGCTGCCGGTGTAGCTAAAGCACACGCTGATGTAATTCTGGTAGCCGGTTATGACGGTGGTACCGGTGCATCGCCAATCAGCTCTATTAAACACGCTGGTTTACCATGGGAGCTTGGCTTGGCCGAGGCTCATCAAACCCTGGTACGCAGCCAGTTGCGTAGCCGCGTAGTACTGCAAACAGACGGTCAGCTGAAAACCGGTCGCGATATTGCCATTGCTACCCTGATGGGAGCTGAAGAATGGGGTGTTGCAACTGCAGCCCTGGTTGCCGGCGGTTGTATCATGATGCGCAAATGCCACCTGAACACTTGTCCGGTTGGTGTTGCAACTCAAGATCCTGAACTGCGTAAACTGTTCAGCGGTAAACCAGAGCATGTGGTTAACCTGTTCCGCTTCCTGGCTGAAGAGCTGCGCGAGATTATGGCCGACTTAGGCTTCCGCACAATTAACGATATGGTGGGCCGCGTACAGTTCCTGAAAGTTCGTGATAACATCAAAAACTGGAAAGCTAAGAAAGTAGACCTGTCTGGTATCCTGCACCCGGTTACTAACCAACGCGGTGTTACCCTGTACAACAGCGAAAAACAAGATCATGGTATTGACGCCATCCTTGACTGGAAATTGCTGGAAGCAGCACAACCGGCGCTGGAAGATAAAACACCGGTATTCGCATCATTTAATGTGAAGAATACTGATCGTACCCTGGGTACTATGCTTTCTAACGAGATCTCTAAGAAATATGGTTCTGCAGGCTTACCTGAAAATACCATCAACTTTAAATTCAAAGGTTCTGCCGGTCAGAGCTTCGGCGCCTTCAATACTAAAGGTGTATCGTTTGAGCTGGAAGGTGAGGCTAATGACTATGTAGGTAAAGGTTTATCAGGTGCACAACTGGCCATCTATCCGGCTGCTAATGCAACCTTTGCGCCGCAGGATAACATCATCATTGGTAACGTTGCCCTTTACGGTGCAACCTCTGGTGAGCTGTTTGCACGCGGTATGGCAGGCGAGCGTTTTGCGGTACGTAACTCTGGTGCTACTGCAGTAGTAGAGGGTACCGGCGATCACGGTTGTGAGTACATGACCGGTGGCCGTGCGCTGATCTTAGGTAAAACAGGCCGTAACTTTGCCGCTGGTATGAGCGGTGGTTTAGCCTGGGTTTACGATGCCGATGGCACTTTTGCTGAGAACTGTAACCCTGAAATGGTTGATCTGGATCCACTGTCGCCACAAGACGAAGAGCAGATCATTACCCTGCTGCGTAAGCACGTACAGCTTACCGGTAGCCAGGTAGCACAGGATTTATTGAACACATGGACAATTGCTATGAGTAAGTTTGTTAAAGTGTTCCCGAAAGAATACAAAAAGGTTTTACTCCAAAAAAAATACGAGGTAACTAACTAAGATGGGAAAAGTAACAGGATTTCAGGAATTTGACCGCGAGTTGCCGTCAAAAGTATCCGTTGCCGAGCGAGTAACTAACTATAATGAGTTTGTTGGGTTGTACAGCGAGGAAAAGCTGAACGAGCAATCTGCACGTTGTATGGACTGCGGTATTCCGTTCTGCCACAACGGCTGTCCGCTGGGTAACGTTATCCCTGAGTTTAACGATGCGGTTTACCGCAAAAGCTGGGAAGAAGCTTACCAGATATTGTCATCAACTAATAACTTCCCTGAGTTTACCGGCCGCATCTGTCCGGCACCGTGCGAGTCATCGTGCGTGTTGGGTATCAACAAGCCACCGGTAGCTATCGAGGAGATTGAGAAGCACATCATTGAGATCGCATGGTCTAAAGATATGGTTAAGCCAACCGCTCCGCTGGTAAAAAGCGGTAAAAAGGTAGCCGTTGTAGGTTCGGGTCCTGCCGGGTTGGCAGCTGCTGCCCAGCTGAATAAAGCCGGGCACAGCGTAACCGTTTACGAACGCGATGATAATCCAGGCGGCTTGTTGCGTTACGGTATCCCTGATTTTAAATTAGAGAAATGGGTGATCGATCGTCGTGTTAACCTGATGAAAGAAGACGGTATCGAGTTTGTTTGCGGTACCGAAGTTGGTAAAGACATCAGCGCCGAAGAACTGGTTCGTGGTAACGATGCCGTTGTATTGGCTGGTGGTTCTACCATCCCACGTAACCTGAACATTCCGGGTCGTGATCTGAAAGGTATCTACTTCGCAATGGATTTCCTGAAACAACAAAACAAACGCGTTGCAGGTATTGAATTTGATGCTGAAGCAATTTCAGCCACCGGTAAAGACGTTATCGTAATTGGTGGTGGTGATACCGGTTCTGACTGTGTGGGTACTTCAAACCGTCAGAAAGCTAACTCTGTTAAACAATTTGAACTGTTGGTGCAGCCGCCAATGGCGCGTACCACTCATATGCCTTGGCCAACATACCCAATGCTGCTTAAAGTAACCAGCTCTCACGAAGAAGGTTGCGAGCGCTTCTGGGCTATCAACACCGAAGAGTTCTTAGGTGATGAGAATGGTAACCTGCGTGCCCTGCGTGTGCATGATGTAACCTGGGATGTTGACTTTATGGGTCGCCCTATCAAACCTACAAAGGTTGAAGGTTCTGAGCGCGAAATTCCTTGCCAGGCAGTGTTCTTAGCAATGGGTTTCGTACATCCACAGTTTGAAGGCGCCCTGGAAAACCTGGGTGTTGAAGTGGATGAGCGCAAAAACGTAAAAGCTAAAGAAGGTGTTTACCGCACCAACGTAAGCAAAGTGTTTGCAGCCGGCGATATGCGCCGCGGTCAGTCGCTGGTAGTTTGGGCCATCTCTGAAGGCCGCGAATGTGCCCGCAAGGTTGACGAGTTCCTGATGGGCCACACCCACCTGGAAAGCAAAGACAACGTGAGCGCTTACGCTTATTGAATTTGATCATGGTTGATAGATCATAGTTCATGGAGGAATAAATAGTATTTTGCTATGAACTATGATCTATTAACCATAAGCTAAAGTGGACTAACCAACCCTTATATAGTTTCTTAAATTTTAAATCCGAAATCCTCTACCGCGATGGTGGGGGATTTTTTTGTTTATATATCTTGTCATTTCGACCAACGGGAGAACTATTCTCTTGAACGGGGTGAAAAAATCTTAGACGATTGATGGGCCTATTTGCATGGCATGGGGGCTAAGATTCCTCCTCACGCAGCGCGCAAACCCCAGCTTGTTCGTTCGGAATGACAAATCGGAGATTATGGGCTGGGTTACGTAATGAAATGAGCGCTGGATGTCATCCTGAGCTTGTCGAAGGGCGCGCGAAGGCCTAATAGCTCCGATTAAATGTCCAGGATAGGCTACCGCGCGTGTTTCGACGGAGCTCAACATGACACCTTCTTCTTATTTAGGCGTTTATTTGGAGACTTTAATATTTGGAATGCTATTGGGCAGAACTGTGAGATTACTTCTCCGACGGATTCTTCTTCCCCGCTTTCAACTTTTCTACCATTTTCTCCAATCTATCTAATCGTGTTTTCTCTTGCTTGGCTGTTAAAATCCAAAGCACATACTCTTTACGGTTTGAGTAGGAGAGCGATGCGTACCAGTTCATCGCTTCAGGCTCATGCTGTAGGGCAGCTTCTACGTCAGGTGGGAGTTTTACCTGTTTGTTGGCTATGTCTATGTATTCGCCATACTCGTTGCTGGGGATGGCGTCGTTACAGGTATCAGAAAAGGTGCCGGTGTCATTAGGGCGGAAGCGGAGGGCGGTCCAGGTCTCGCTCACGGCAGCAGCGGCTACACCGCGCAGGTTGTACTGGTCCATTTCGGCCCAGTTGCGCATCATTTCCAGGTCGCTGGCAATGCCAGCGGTTTTCTTGGGGTAGATCACCCACAAGATAGTATCGGCTTTCAGTACTTTACTGATCAACTGCATATCCCGCACCAGGTCACTGCTGTTCACTACAAATAATTGCACGCCATCAAAACTACCGTCGGCATTGAAGGTGATGTTTAGTCCTTCGGGCAGCGGCTCCAGCAATTCCAGGTAATTAGCCGGAGCGTTATAAAGCAGCCAGTTCTTGCCGGGCTTCATTTGCAGTTTTTTGGCGAGCGCGTTCATAGCATCAGGAGTTTTGCAAATCTAATTTAACGCAAAAATCCCACAGTACAATTCCTGCAGATACCACGATGTTGAACGAATGCTTGGTGCCAAACTGAGGGATCTCAATACAAGTATCGGCCAGTTGCATCACCTCATCGGCCACGCCATTTACCTCGTTGCCAAATACCAGTGCATATTTCTGATTTGGGTCGGGCTGATAGGTGTGGAGCATGGTGCTGTGCTCGGCCTGTTCAATGGCAATAATCTGGTAACCATCGGCACGCAGGGCTTCCACGGCCTCAACGGTGGTGGGGTAGTAGTGCCAGTCGATCGACTGGGTAGCACCCAGGGCGGTTTTCTCAATCTCCCGGTGGGGCGGCTGACCGGTTATGCCGCACAGACAAAGCTGCTGCACGGCAAAACCATCAGATGTTCTAAATATGGAGCCCACGTTGTGCATGCTGCGTACATTGTCCAGCACTACGGCAACGGGGAGTTTATCGGCTTGTTTAAATTCGTCTACAGAAACGCGGTTAAGCTCGTCTAACTTCAGTTTGCGCATGGCGCAAAGTTAATGAGTTACGGGCAGTTTTAGCTCACCCACACCATCACCAATTAAAGAGCTGTAAATAGATGGGGCGTAACCAATTTTATCTGTATAATATTTAGTCAATTCATCGGTGAACTGTGCGAACGCATCTTTCTTAACCAAAGCAATAGCGCAACCGCCAAAGCCAGCGCCGGTCATACGTGCACCGGTAACATCAGCATTGGTGCGGCAGTAATCAACCACGGTATCCAGCTCAACACCGCTTACTTCATACAAATCGCGCAGTGAATCATGCGAGGCGTACATCAGCTTGCCAAATTCTTCCAGGTTGTTCTCTGAAAGTACTTTAGCGGCCTGCATTACGCGGTCGTTCTCCTCAATAACGTGCCATGCGCGTTTAGCTACAACCTCGTTGGTAATCAGGTGTTGGTATTGATTAAAAGTTATCGGACTCACCTCGCACAGGTTATTGATATCCAATTCTTGTTGCAAGGCTTCCAGCGCCAGGGCACATTCCTGTACACGCTCGTTATATTTTGACTCAGCCAGTTTACGGGGCTTGTTAGTGTTGATGATAGCCAGTAGATGGTCGCCTAGGTTGGCGTCAACTGCTTTGTAGTCCAGCGTTTCGCAATTCAGCATCAGGGCTTTATCTTGCTCGCCGAAGGCAACTGCAAACATATCCATAATACCGCAAGCCAAACCAATAAAGTTGTTTTCTACAGATTTGGTGAGTTTAACCAGATCAAGCTTGCTGTAACCGGCATCGAATAGCTGGTTTAGGGCATAAGCGGTTACAATTTCGATAGATGCTGATGAAGACAGGCCCGAGCCGATTGGAATATCGCCAAAGTAAAGCAGATCCAGGCCTTGTAACTGGTGGCCGTCTTTTGCAAAGTGATTGATTACACCCAGCGGGTAATTGTACCAGCTTTTGCCCAGTTTATCATAACTATCCTGAACAGGGATGCTCAGTTCTTCATCAAAATTTACGCTTTTGAAACGGAACACGCCCTCGTTATTAAAGGCGGTAAGCATATAAGTACCGAAAGTGATGGCGCAGGGAAATACCAATCCGCCATTGTAATCAATGTGTTCGCCAATAAGGTTTACGCGACCGGGCGAGAAAAAAAAGTGATCTGCAGGCTTGTTGTAGGCTTTGACAAAAGCTTTTTCTAAGTCTTCTTTCATCTAATCTGGTTAAATAATTGTAATGCTGACAAATATTGTAAAAAATACACTAAGTACCTATATTTTCATAAAATAAAAACGATTAATATTTTCGCAGCTTAAATAATAAATAGCAAACATGAATCAATACCTGATAACCGCTTACGATTTTACCGATGTTGACGCCCTGAAACGCCGTATGGATGTAAGGCCACATCACCTGGATGGCGCCCGCGCGCTGAAAGAATCTGGCAATTTTTTACTGGCCGGTGCGCTGTTAAATGACGAGGGAACCATGATAGGATCTACCATGGTACTGCAGTTTGAAAGTGAAGAACAACTGGAAGCCTGGAAACAGAACGAGCCCTATGTTACTATGGGCGTTTGGGAAACCGTTGATGTAAAACCTATTAAAGTGGCTAACATTTAGACAGTTAGCTTATTAATACAAACGTCATTGTAATGACGTTGCGGTAGAAAACAAAAGAGGCCTGATGATTATCATCAGGCCCCTTTTGTTTATAAAATATCAGTTTAAGCCTTGGTTACTTCGCCGGTAAGCAAGTCAATAATATAGTTAACGCTGTTAATGGTTAAGGTGGCTTTATTGCTGCCGCTAAACACCAGGCTGCCGGTAGTGTTAATGGCGACGTTGCTGGCGGTAGCACCTGTAACGGTAAATGTAGCCGTGCCAGCGGTAATAATTTTGGTAGTTTTATTAAGCGTTACGCCGGTTACAACGAGGTCTACTGTGCTGCTGCCCGATGTTTTATTATCTACTTTTGACGTATATGTGCCCGCGCGTTTATATTCGCCGCTTAAAACAAACACCTGCGAAGCTGTGGTTAAACCGCCAATTTTTGCAGAAAGACTGCCGCTGTTGTTAGAAGTTAGGCGGGGGCCGTCAAATGAGCCTTTGTCTGTAGCCGTAATAGTAACGTTATCAGGCTGATTGCTGGCGTTGCAATTAAGTGTATAAGAGTAGTTAAATGTGTAATTGTAAGTAGTTGTTGATCCCTGCGGATTTTGACGGGTAAAGGAGTACGTTTTGGTAGCTCCGCAGCCGGGATTAAGATCTACCGTTGCCTGTGCATTGGCTACGGCATCTACTGAAATATTACTTAAGCCATTAGAGTTAGCGGCCAGCGAGCCTGAAACCATGGTGGCAACCTCCAAATTAGTTGCAGTACTGTTGGTTTCGTTCGGTTTTTTGCACGAGCCGATCATTAATAGCACGGCAGTCGCTGACGAGATGAGCATAATAGTTCTTTTCATAATAAATAGTTTTTAATTAGTTGATTAAAGATATTGTTTTTGATAATATCTTCATCCAACATGATAGATGTAATTTGCAATAAGACAACAAATTATATGGTTACTTGTTGGGTGAAGATGCACAAAAACTGATCAGTAAACTTAATATTTGAAAAGTTAGCTGGTTGGTGTAACCTCAGCAGTGGTAAGGTTGACATTGTATTTTTGGGTTCCTAAAACCAATAATGCAATGCCGCCGCTTTTGAAAGTAAGCGTGCCGCTATAACTAAAAGCGCTCTTGTTTTTTACGTCGCCCGATACGGTAATGTCTGCCGTGCCGCCGGTGGTATTTCCGTTTGATTTGAGGATGGTATAATTATTCAGGGTAATACTGGTGTTGTAGTTGCCGGCCAGGTTGCTACCATCTGTTGTAGTGTACGTTCCTGAGTTTTGATAAGTGCCGTTAAGGAAATAATTAGTAGGATCGGCCAGGCCGGTAAGTGTTATGGTATAAGTACCCGAGTTCATGGCTGTAAGCCCGGTTGCTTCAAAACTGCCGTTATAATTAACGTTGGTGCTCAGGCTGTCTTTGGTAGCACCAGTGCAATTAAGAATGTACTGATAGCCCATGGCATAGTTATAATCAATGGCGGCGTTGGCGGGCTCTTGCCGGGCGGCGGCAGAAATATCAGGAACACCGCAGCCTGCACTGTTAGTGGCCAGATTTTTAGTGTAATTGTAAATATCGTTTTTAATGCTGATTAAACCATTTGCGTTTGATGCCAAAGCGGTGGATACCATAAAAGCAGCCTGCTGATTGGTAACGCTGTCTGACGATGATGCTTTTTCTTTTTTACATGACACAAAGTAGAATAGCAACATGACGCAAATAAGGGGTAAGGTATTTCGCATGTGAGGTAACGGTTTATAGAGGTTGGTTTTAGCATCAGACACATTGCGCGCCTGATGGTTTAATATTGAGATGAATTATTATCCCATACTAATACGTATAAAATAGATTAATGTTTCGCCTCGAATAACAAATAGCGGCGTTCATAAAAAAAGCCCCTCACGTAATGTGTAGGGGCTTTTTTTATTATCTGAGGTAAATTTAGTCTGTGGCTGCTTCGGCCACAGTATTTAATAGTTCAAGATCGTCTGTTGTAAGGGTAATATTCTCCGCTTTCATATTTTCTTCCAGGTGGGCTACTTTTGATGTGCCTGGGATGAGTAAAATGTTATCTGCGCGGTGCAGTAACCAGCTTAATGCTATCTGTTGCACTGTGGTACCTTCATGTTTGTTGGCTACTTCTTGTAGTTTCTCTTGTACGGCCACGTTGCCGGCATTGAGCGGAAACCAGGGGATGAAGGCTATCTTTTGCTCTTGGGTATAATCTAACACGGTTTCCCATTTACGGTTATCTACGCTGTACATGTTCTGTACAGATACCACATCAAAAAACTCCTGTGCGTGCTTTATTTCGGCAACGGTAACTTCAGATAAACCTATGTGCTTGATTTTGCCTTCTTCCTGCACCTTTCTTAAAAACTCAAAGCTTTCCTCAGCCGGTACTTTGGGGTCTATGCGGTGCAGTTGATAAAGATCAATCTGTTCAGTTTTCAAACGCTTCAGGCTGCCTTCCAATACTTTCTGCAAATGCTGCGGACTACCGTCGGGCTGCCAATTGTCTGGCCCCGGGCGCACTAAGCCACCTTTGGTGGCAATTACCAGGTCGGCCGGGTAGGGGTGCAGGGCCTCGGCAATCAGTTCTTCAGATACGTTGGGGCCATAGCTGTCGGCCGTATCTATAAAGTTTACACCCAACTCAACCGCACGTTTTAGTACGCGGATGGCTTCGTTTTTATCTTCCGGCGGCCCCCAGATGCCCTTGCCGGTAATGCGCATGGCGCCGTAACCCAAGCGGTTTACGGTTAAATCTTTACCAATGGTAAAAGTTTTATTAAATGGAATTGCCATAATATTTGTAATTTTAATATGTGTGTTAACAACCACGGCCGGTTAATGTTCGGTGGGCTTTGTTATTGCCTTTAATAAGAAGGGGCGATATTTTTTGCCGTGGGTTTTGTAACGAAATGTGGTGGCGGGCGTCTTTGAGCTTTAAACTAATTAATTAACTATAAAACCTTCACATGAAAAAGTTTACCAAATGGCTGCTGATGCTTGTATTGGTAGTTGCAGTAGTTGCCGGTGGCGCTGTTGCCTATGTTACAACCGCACTGCCCAATGTCGGTCCGCCGGAAAACATTAAAATTACCTACACCCCAGAGCGCATTGCGCGCGGCAAGTATCTGGCCAACCATGTAACCGTTTGTGCCGATTGCCACTCAAGCCACGACACCACGCGTTTCGGCCTGCCGATTGATACCAACAGAATTGGGGTGGGCGGTATGGTTTTTAATGGCGCGGTGGGAGTTCCAGGTGAGATACATGTGCCTAACATTACCCCTTATAATTTAAAAAATTGGACTGACGGCGAATTGTTTCGTGCCATTACATGCGGTGTAAAGAAAGACGGTTCGGCTATATTTCCTATTATGCCATGGCCATATTATGGCAAAATGGATAGAGAGGATATTTATTCCATCATCGCCTACATCCGGTCGCTCAAACCGCAGGAGGCTAACTATCCTGAAAGGAAACTGGACTTTCCGCTCAATGTTATCGTGCACACCATACCGCAAAAAGCAGAGTTAGGTAAACTGCCTGCAGAAAGCGACACGTTGAAATACGGCGCCTACCTGGTTAATGCTTCCGGTTGCATGGAATGTCACAGTCAGGATAATAAAGGCAAATTATTACCCGGACTGGAATTTGCCGGCGGTCGCAAATTTGGTCTGAACGGCGGCTTTGTGCGCTCTGCCAATATTACGCCCGATAAAGAGACCGGTATAGGCGCCTGGACGAAAGAAAACTTCCTGGCGCAATTCTCTAAATACAGCGACCCAAGCTACCAGCCATCTACAGTAGATCCGGGTCAGTTCCAAACCGTTATGCCGTGGCAGTTCTATGCTAAAATGAAGAAAAGCGATCTGGAAGCCGTGTATGCCTACCTGCGTACGATAAAGCCGGTGCACAATGAGGTGATTAAGTTTGATAGCAAATGAACCAGAATTAAACGGATTTGTATGATTTTCAGGATTTAGTAAACATCCTGGTCTTTTGACGTACTTTTAACAGCCTGAAATTAATCTTATAATTGGGGTCCAAACACAAATCCTGAAAATCATACAAATCCGTTTAATTCTGGTTCAACTTTTTTTCCTATCTTTGCGCCCTGAATTTAAGCGTACCGAGCTCAGATTTTTGACAGATGGTGCGCATTCGTTTAAATTATACCGTTACACAAGATGAACATCTCACAGGAAAAAAAGGATAACCTGAATGCAGTTATAACCATCAACCTCGCTCCGGAAGATTACGCAACACGCGTAGATAAAGCAATTAAAGACCATGCAAAAAAAGCAAACATCCCTGGCTTTCGTAAGGGTATGGTGCCTGCTGCGCACATTAAACGCATGTATGGTAAAAGCATCCTGGTAGACGAGATTAACAACCTACTGCAGGATACCCTGAACAATTACCTGAACGAGCAGCAACTGGACGTACTGGGCCAGCCACTGCCAAAGATGGACGATAGCAAAGAATACAACTGGGATTTTGCCGATAGCTTTGAGTTTAACTACGAAGTTGGTCTGGCCCCTGAGTTTGCTTTAGACTTCACTTCAAATGATAAAGTAACCCAATACGATATTGCCGTTGATGACGAAACGTTAGCTGCACGCGTTAAAAACCTGCGTCGTAGCTATGGCAAGATGACAAATCCTGACGTATCGGCAGATGATGACGTGCTTTATGCTGAATTAGTGCAACTTTCGCCAGATGGTTCTGTTTTTGAAGGTGGTATTGTGAACACCGGTTCTATCCGTTTAGATCAGGTACAAAACGAAGAAGTGAAAAAATCACTGATCGGCCTGAAAAAAGGTGATGTTTTGGTGTTTGATGTACAGAAGGCTTATAACAACGATGCTGCACGTGTTGCTGCTATCCTTGGTGTTGACGAAGCTGATGCTGCCGAAGTTAAATCAAACTTCCAGGTAACTGTTAAAAACGTTAACCGTTTAGACGAAGCCGATCTGACACAAGAGTTCTTTGATAAATTATTTGGTGAAGGTGAAGTAAAAACCGAAGAGGAATTTACTGCTAAAGTTAAAGGTGAAGTAGAAATGATGATGCAGCAAGATTCTGATCGTAAGCTGCAGAACGATATCTACAAATACGCTGTAGACAAAGTAAGCTTTGAACTGCCTGACGAGTTTTTGAAACGCTGGTTAAAAGCTACTAACGAAAACCTGAGCGAAGAAGAGCTGCAAGGTGGTTATGCTGATTTTGCCAAAGGCCTGAAATGGACCCTGATTGGTAACAAGATCATCAAAGACAACAGCATCGAAATTAAATACGAAGATGTATTTGCAACTGCAAAACAACGTTTGGATGCTCAGTTCCGCATGTACAGCCCGCAGCCTTTGGCTGAGGACCAACTGGCACAGTACACTGTTCAGTTCCTGCAGAACAAAGAAAACGCAAACCGCATATTTGATGAAGTAAAAGGCCAGAAAGTGATTGACTACATCCGTGGCGTGATCACAGTTGACCACAAAGCAACTACGTCAGAAGAGTTTGCAAAAGTTGCGAACGACTAAGCACAGCTTAACACATACTTTTACCAAAGGCAATTCTTTATAGAGTTGCCTTTGGTGTTTTAAACCTCTCCTAAATCCTCTCCAAGGGAGAGGACTTTCAATTGCAAGTTGTTATTGAGTTGATAATTAGCTCCCTCTCCTTTGGAGAGTAATAGCCCATCAAATGGCAGGAGTATAATAAATCCCTCCTTGGGGAGGGGCGCGGTGGCTTTGCGAAGTGGCGGGGAGGGGTTTATATCGTATGCAATCGCCTAAACCCCTCCCTACACCCTCCCAAGGGAGGGAATCGCACTGGACTTCGCGTCTTTAGATGCTTACTGCCTCTTTATAGGCTATTACTCTTTGGAGAGGGTTGGGGTGAGGTTTTTTTTCTTTTCCAAGCCATAACATTATAAAATATTCAACTAAAGACTATATTTACCGGGCTGCATAAGCCCAAAAAATCAAATCAAAATGGATAATATCAACAGAGACGAATTCAGAAAATACGCGGTAAAACATCACCGCATCAACAGTTTAGCCGTTGATCAATTTATATCAAGTGTTGACAGAAAACTGATGCCTTCTGCTATCAGCACTAACCATCCGCAGGCTATGACGCCGTATATCATCGAAGAACGCCAATTAAATGTGGCGCAGATGGACGTGTTTTCGCGCCTGATGATGGATCGTATCATCTTCCTGGGCGATGCAATTTATGATCAGAATGCTAACATCATCCAGGCACAGCTGCTGTTCTTGCAGAGTGCCGATGCAAAACGCGATATTCAGATCTACATCAACTCGCCAGGTGGTTCGGTATATGCCGGTCTGGGCATTTATGATACGATGCAATTTATATCAAACGATGTAGCTACAATCTGTACAGGTATGGCGGCTTCTATGGCTGCTGTATTGCTTTGTGCCGGTGCCGATGGCAAACGTGCTGCATTGCCACACTCGCGCGTAATGATTCACCAGCCGATGGGTGGTGCGCAAGGTCAGGCTTCTGATATTGAGATTACAGCCCGTGAGATTGCCAAGTTGAAAAAAGAGCTGTACGAGATCATTTCTAAACACAGCGGTACATCGTATGAGAAAGTTTGGGATGCATCTGATCGTGACCACTGGATGATTGCGGAAGAGGCCAAAGAATTTGGTATGGTTGACGAAATTTTGCGCTCAAACAGCGAAAAGTAATCGTTAAGTTATTTTTAAATAATAAGGGCAGATGGGGTAAACCATTTGCCCTTATTGTTTGTATATTCATGTAGATTTTCTAATTTTGAATAAAACCCTCCCGAAATGACTAAGAACAGCAAGGAAATCAGGTGCTCGTTTTGCGGGGCCGGTAAACAGGATTCCCTGATGCTGATTGCTGGTCTTGATGCGCATATTTGTGATAAATGCGTTAATCAGGCCAACGAGATTTTAGCCGAAGAACTTAAAGTACGTAAAGTAAAATCGTCGCCATCAGCACCTGCCATTTTAAAGCCCTCAGAAATAAAAGCGCATCTTGATCAGTATGTGATCGGTCAGGATGATGCTAAGAAAATATTGTCTGTTGCCGTTTACAATCACTACAAACGTTTAAACCAGCGTGTGGATAAAGACGAGGTAGAGATTGAAAAATCAAACATCGTAATGGTGGGCGAAACCGGTACAGGTAAAACTTTACTAGCAAAAACCATTGCCAAAATATTGAATGTGCCCTTCTGCATTTGCGATGCCACGGTATTAACCGAAGCCGGCTATGTAGGCGAGGACGTAGAAAGCATACTAACACGTTTGCTGCAATCTGCAGATTATGATGTAACCGCTGCCGAAAAGGGCATTGTTTATATTGATGAGGTTGATAAAATTGCCCGCAAGAGCGATAATGCCTCTATCACCCGCGATGTATCTGGTGAAGGCGTACAGCAGGCATTACTGAAAATATTAGAAGGTACCATGGTAAACGTGCCGCCGCAAGGTGGCCGTAAACACCCTGATCAGAAAATGATTACGGTGAATACCAGTAATATCCTTTTCATCTGTGGTGGCGCGTTTGATGGCATTGAACGTAAAATTGCCAACAGGTTGCGCACACAGACCGTAGGTTATAAGCTGCACCGTGATGAAGGTGAGGTTGATTTGAAAAATCTGTACAAATACATCACCCCGGCCGACTTGAAATCGTTTGGTTTGATTCCGGAGCTGATTGGCCGTTTGCCGGTGCTGACCTATCTTAATCCGCTGGATAGAGAGGCGTTGCATAACATCCTTACCGAGCCTAAAAACTCACTGTTGAAACAGTATAAAAAACTGTTTGAATACGAAGGTGTAAAGCTGGAGTTTGAAGACGAGGTGCTTGACTTTATTGTTGACAAAGCAATGGAGTTTAAACTAGGTGCCCGCGGTCTGCGCTCTATCTGCGAAGCAATTATGATTGACGCGATGTTTGAGTTTCCATCTAAAAAAGATGTAAAGCGCTTGAACGTAACGCTCGATTACGCACTCGAGAAATTTGATAAATCTGACCTTAAAAAATTAAAGGTAGCTTAACTATAGATAAGTAATAAAATATTATATTTGCTATGCAAGCATAATAAACCCTGGTGCAACGCCGGGGTTTGTTGTATCCGGTAGTTGGGGTTGTAGTGGATTAGTTAATCAGTGATTGAAGATCGGGTTTTTGTAGTCGACATGCAAAACATCAACGTCATTGCGAGGAACGAAGCAATCTCTGCTCAGGACAATTTGACACGAGAGTTGGATCTGCAAGTACAGAGATTGCTTCGTGCCTCGCAATGACGTTACGATGTACACTCAGGGAAGGTCGACCAACCTAAACCCGATTGCAGCGGATACCGGCCACGTGGCTAAGGCCTGTAGGCGTATGAGCGGAAAGCGGGGCCGCTGGAACCGAAGAGCACCAAACAGTGCTTTTCAAAACAAACCCGGTGATGATCTTCCTCTCCGTTGTCCGAATGGACACAGTTGGAGGAGAGGGCAGGGGTGAGGCAAAATGTAAACAAGTAAAACAATATATAATTAAAGGTCCCCGAGGCGGGGACAAAGGAGAGCATTAATTATGAACGAAGAAAAAGAAGTAAAAAAAGACGCAGACATTGTTGCTAACGCAGAACAGGTAAAAGAAGTGCAAAGCCCCATCAAGGCAGGCTTGAAAACCAAAGAGAGCATTGTAGCCAACTGGCTGCCGCGCTATACCGGCCGCACGCTGGATGATTTTGGTAAATACATTATCCTCACCAACTTTTCTAAATACCTGCACCTGTTCTCTGAGTGGCATGAAAATGCGCCTATTATGGGCCTGGATAAGCCGATGCAGAGTGTGTCTGCCGGTGGTATCACCATTATCAACTTTGGCATGGGGAGTTCGGTTGCGGCTACGGTGATGGATCTGCTGACCGCTGTTCACCCAAAGGCGGTCATATTTTTGGGAAAATGTGGAGGTTTGAAAAAGAAGAACAACGTGGGCGATTTGATTTTGCCGATTGCGGCCATTCGTGGTGAAGGTACATCAAACGATTACATGCCTGCCGAGGTGCCTGCGCTGCCCTCATTTGCTTTACAGAAAGCGATCTCGACCACTATTCGCGATTATGGTCGCGATTACTGGACCGGCACCTGTTACACCACCAACCGCCGCGTGTGGGAGCACGATAAGGTGTTTAAAAAATACCTAAAAACCCTGCGTGCCATGGCTATTGATATGGAAACGGCCACCATTTTTACCACCGGTTTTGCCAACAAGATTCCAACCGGGGCATTGTTGTTAGTATCAGACCAACCGATGATCCCTGAGGGGGTAAAGACCGCCGAGAGTGACTCTAAAGTAACTGAGCAATATGTAGAGACTCATCTGCATGTGGGTATTGAATCGCTTAAGCAATTGATCAATAATGGCTTAACCGTTAAACACCTGAGGTTTTAAACACCCTCAGGTCATTATCTCAAAAAATCTATCAAAAACATAGATAAAATATACATCTTAGCTGTGGAAACATTAGCTCAAACTGTATTTTATGTGGTATAACAATATCCTGGAAACCATTGGTCAAACGCCGATGGTTAAACTGAATAAGATCACCAAAGACATTCCGGCCACGGTGCTTGCCAAAGTAGAGACCTTTAACCCGGGCAACTCTATTAAAGACCGCATGGCCCTGAAAATGATTGAGGATGCCGAGAAAGACGGCAGACTGAAACCGGGCGGTACCATCATCGAGGGTACATCGGGTAATACCGGTATGGGCCTGGCCATTGCAGCCGTGATCAAAGGATATAAATGTATTTTTACCAGTACCGATAAACAGTCAAAAGAAAAGTTTGATGCCCTGCGCGCCTTCGGTGCGGAGGTAATTGTTTGCCCAACCAACGTTGAGCCGGAAGATCCGCGTTCTTATTACTCGGTATCGTCTCGCTTGGAAAAAGAGGTACCAAACTCATGGAAGCCCAACCAGTACGATAACTTGTCAAACTCGCAGGCGCACTATGAAAGCACCGGTCCGGAAATTTGGGAGCAAACCGAAGGCAAAATTACGCACCTGGTAGCAGGCGTGGGCACCGGTGGTACCATATCTGGTATTGCGCGTTACCTGAAGGAGAAAAACCCGAACATCCAGGTACTGGGTATTGATACCTATGGCTCGGTGTTTAAGAAATACAAAGAGACGGGCATTTTTGATAAAAATGAGATCTATCCATACATTACCGAAGGTATAGGCGAGGATTTCTTGCCGCAGAACGTTGACTTCAGCTTGATTGATCACTTTGAGAAGGTGAGCGATAAAGACGCCGCGCTGATGACCCGCGAGGTGGCCCGTAAAGAAGCCATTTTTGCCGGTAACTCGACAGGCTCCGCCATTGCAGGAGTATTGCAAATGAAAGATCGTTTTAAAGAAGGTGACGTAGTGGTAGTGATCTTCCCAGATCATGGTACCCGCTACCTGGCCAAAATGTTTAACGACGATTGGCTGCGCGATCGTGGTTTCCTGAAAGATGAAAAGTTGACTGCCCAGGATATTATCAGCAAAAAAGAAAGCCAGCAGATTGTGACTATAGATACAGAGAAATCAGTCCTGGAAGCAATCAATATCATCAAATCGCTCAATATCTCGCAGATACCGGTTACACAAAAAGGCATGGTGGTAGGTAAAATTACCGAAAGCGCTATTCTGGATGCGCTGCTGGAAAACCCATCACTCAAATCGCAGCCGGTGGCAACAATCTCATCCGCACCGTTCCCATTTGTTGATCTGAATACGTCGATAGATCAGATTTCGGCCATGATTAATAAAGAGAATGCCGCGGTGTTGGTAGAAGACGAGCATGGCAAGATTGAGATTATTACGCAGTACGATATTATTAACGCAATGGCGGGATAATGGAAGATTAGAGACTAAGGATAAGAAAGGTGTCGGGCTAGTTGTCTGACACCTTTTTTGTTAATTTAGTTTTATGAAACTGTACCTTATCACCATATTGCTGGGGCTTTCTATGCTTTACTCCTGTGATGGGCTGTTCTCAAATTACAGATCAATAACCGTACCTGCAACGGATTCAAGTAATCTTTCAAAAACCTTAAAAGACGCTTTGATGCATTCGCCAAGGAATAACTTAGGGAAACAACCATTGCCAGATGTTAAAACCGCTGTAACTGTGGCAGAGGCTTATTTGTTTAAGATATACGGGAAAGAACGAATAGAAGGCGAACGGCCTTATCTTGTTTTTAAGTACAAAGGTTACTGGTTTGTTACAGGGTCGCTTACAAGCGGAGCGAAAGGGGGCGTATTTGATATGATCTTAAATCCCAAAGATGGCAAGGTGATAACATGTACGCATGGAAAATAGTATTAATCATATTCAGTTAGCTCCCGCCATTCCCGATGAATATTGGTTGTGATGAAATTGAAGCCGATATCGATAGTTACATAACGTTTGGATGATGGATCTTGTAACCGATAGAAACGTCCGTCTGTTGGTATCTTAGGTTCGCCCTTTCCAAAACTTAATTGATAGCTATATTTAAAACTCCTGCTTGTTGTTTTTCCCGTGCCTAGATACTGCATCAAGAGAAAGTGCTCTGATCGCAAAAGGTCAAATGCGTGTTGGTCTTTTACAAATGAGGAGTATTGGTAGTTTGTATAGCGCTTTAAATAATTGGGATAATTGGCCGGTGTAAGGGAAAGTTTATCTGGTAATAGCGTTAATAGTAAGTAAGCCCATCTAAATGGAGGAGGGGATTCATATCCGTTATCACTAACAGACTTGCAGATCCTGCCGTTTTTGACAAAGCTAACGGTTATGGTTTCCAGATCGGCTCCAAACGAATAACTATCTTTTAATTTGTTAAGGTTGACTAATAAAAACTGATGCTGTATTTGCGCAAAGATCTTTGGATCAACAGACGATGAATAGTAGCCCGTTTTTACTGTGTGGTCTACTCCATTAAATTTCACATCTCCTTTGCGCGAAACTAAAAGGCTTAAAATAGGGCACGCGCCATAACACCCCGACCTGGATAGTATAACAGTGTCAAATAGCAGCAGAGGCTTTTCAGGTGCCTTGAATTTTTTATAGTAGATGGATCTATCACCGTAGTCTAATATTAATAGATCAGGAGTGAGCTTTTTGATGGGGTAACTTTGCCAGCTTTTACTTTTGAGATCTAAAAAGCTAATATCCGTTGATGTGATCTTATAATTAGAAGAGAACCAGATAAAAGAATTACTCTTTCGTGATAGAAAAGAACCATCTTTACTTTCAAAGGTGCCATTTCTATTAAACCCCATGCCCGACATACTGGCATCAAAAGGTGGAAGTATGATAATACCCTTGCTGGTAGATTTAGCCTTTACACCAACGCGCTCCCAGGTTCCTACAATATTCTTCTGATTTTCGGCTGTTCTGGAGTTACAGGCTGATAGAACGGAAAGTAAAAACAAAAGCAAAGGCCAGGATTTCATATTAACTAATATACTGATCCTAACAAAAGGACAGTTGATATTACTGACTATTATTGTGTATTCTGCGGAAAAAGAATTTTGAGTAGCTTGTTCCGAAAACAAGGCTATCAGTTGTTAGATGATCTATACCATAAGTTTCCCAGGTATTGCAATCGGGTCTGAATAGGCGAAGTGTTTTTCCATTTAAGCTAAACGTAGATAGCTTGTTAATGTATTTAGTGCTTAGTGCGCCAAAATTGCAATTATCAGCAAAACCAGTTTCGTCGACCAATGAGCTATCTGCGCGGAATGTTAAAACAGAAAGCTTATGATAGGGAGTTTTCGCAGTAATTTCACTATCTACTAAATGAGTATCTGCTAGCTTCCAACTGCCTAATAGCGCCGACTGATAGTCATGAGTAAAACTGCTTCTTCTGCTGCAAGAAAACATTAACAGAAGTAATATCAGCCAGCAATATTTCATCTCTCAATCAATGGTCAGGCATACAAGTTTAATAATACTTATTTACTGTTTCCTGGCTTTGCTAAAATAGTAATGTATATCTAAATGGCTATAACCTTTACGGCTGCCTATTTCCATTTTGTTTTTGGAGCTTATTTTGAGATATAAGGCATACCAGTGTTTGACCATTGGCTCGTATAGAAATAAAGTATCACCGTTTAGTCTGTAGTTGGATGTGTAGCCTGGTGCCTTTTCCCGGTGATTTTTTATGGTGTAATAGGCATCGTGCTTTTTATACTGGCCGTTATTATAAAAGCTGATATTGGTTTCCAGCTTTATATCCGGTACGTCTGGGATGTTGAGTGTATCGATGCCTGCATACATACCATCCAGTGTCCAGTCGCCAACAATTGCTGTTTGGGAAACAGCTTGGTTATTTAGCGTATGTTTATTGGTTTTAGGTTGCTCATTGCAGGAGCATAAAGCTATTCCAAAAACCAATAAACACCACTTTTTCATTTATGCTAATTTGGCGTTCCTGTTCCTTAACCAATGATCTGCCAGTACCAGTGCAGCCATAGACTCTACAATAGGGACCGCACGCGGTACCACACAAGGATCATGGCGACCTTTGCCCGAGATTTCTGCGGCTTCGCCAGCTGCGTTGATGGTTTGCTGGTTGTGCATAATGGTAGCTACCGGTTTAAAGGCCACCCTGAACTCAATAGGCATACCGTTGCTGATACCACCCTGAATACCACCTGAGAAGTTAGTCAGTGTTTTTACGGATTCATCGCCCTGTGCTGCAATGAAAATATCATTGTGCTCTGAGCCCAGCATGGTGCTGCCTTCAAAGCCCGAGCCGAACTCAAAGCCGTGTACGGCATTAATGCTTAGCATAGCTTTGCCCAGATCGGCATGGAGTTTGTCAAATACTGGTTCGCCTAAGCCTACGGGACAGTTTTTTACATAACAGCTTACTACGCCGCCAACGGTATCGCCGGCTTTGCGCACACTGTCAATGTATTCAATCATTTCCTCGGCTGTGGCAGGGTCTGCGCAACGAACGATATTTTGCTCGCGAGTATCAATAAACTCCTGTGCGTTCTCAATAAACACGTTTGGTGCTTTTATTTTGCCAACTGCACTTACATGGGCCACAATCTCAATCCCCTGTGTTTTTAGCAGTAGTTTGGCCAGTGCGCCTGCGGCTACACGGGCTGCAGTTTCGCGGGCTGACGAACGGCCACCACCACGATGATCGCGAATGCCATATTTGCTATGGTAAGTATAATCGGCATGTGATGGGCGGAAAACGTCGGTATTGTGGCTGTAATCCTTTGATCGCTGATCTTCATTAGGGATGAGCATGGCAATAGGCGTGCCGGTAGTTTTACCTTCAAATACGCCCGACAGGATCTTTACCGTATCGCTTTCTTTGCGTTGGGTAGTGATCTTGCTTTGGCCGGGTTTGCGTTTATCCAGCTCGCTTTGAATAAAATCCAGATCAACCTCCAGTTGCGCCGGGCAGCCGTCTATGATAACCCCGATAGCTTCGCCGTGCGACTCGCCAAATGTGGTGATCCTGAATAGTTGTCCGAATGAATTGCCTGCCATGGTTTAATGAGTGAATGAGTGAGTTTCGATTGAGTGAATTTCTTGTCATTGCGAGGAGGAATGACGAAGCAATCTCGTTGCACGCAGTTTAGTCCTGCGACGAGATTGCTTCGTCATCCGTTACACCGCCCGTGCTGTTCCTCGCAATGACAACAGGGGAGTGTTTGCTTTTAGCTTTCGCCTTTCAGCTTTAACCTTTAACCTCTAAAACAAATCCTGCTTTTTCAAGATCGTTCCAGAAGTCAGGGTATGATTTTTCTACCACTTTGTGGTCTTCAAACTCTATTTTGGGCAGCAGTATAGCCAGCGGCGCAAAGGCCATTGCCATACGGTGATCCTCGTAGGTTTCAAATACTACATGTTCGGGGGTAAATTTGCTGCTGCAATCAAGCGTGTAAACTTCGTTGTCCTCGTTTAGTTTTACACCAATTTTGGCCAACTCGTTCTGCAAGGCTGCAATGCGGTCTGTTTCTTTGATCTTCAAGGTTTCCAGTCCGGTGAAAGATACGTTGTGACCCAGGGCCGCGCATACTACCACTACGGTTTGTGCCAGATCTGGGCACTCTTTCAGATCAAACAGTTTGTTAACGAAAGGTTTGGCTGATTTGCTGAGGTGCACACCGCCGTCTTTAAACTGCGAGGTGATACCAAAGTTGGCCATAATTTCTGTAATGGCGCTATCGCCCTGCTTGCTGTAAGCCGTCAGGCCTGGCAAGAACAGTTCAGCCTCGTCGCTCAGTGCGGCGATAGAGTACCAGTAGCTGGCGGCGCTCCAATCGGGCTCCACCCAGATGTTGGTTTCTTTAAATTGCTGTGGTGCAATGCTGATGACGTTATCTGTCCACGTGTGGTTGATGCCGCATTGTTCCAGCATAGCCAGCGTCATCTCTACATAAGGTTTTGATGTCAGCTCGCCAACAATTTCCAGCTCCAAACCTTGCGGCAAGCTTGAGGCGATAAGCAACAACGCAGTAATATACTGACTGCTGATATTGCCCTTAATAGCAATGCGACCAGTTTTTTGCTCAATTGGCCCAGCTATGCGCAGGGGAGGGAAGCCCTCGTTTTCCTCGTAATTGATCTGGGCACCAAGTTCGCGCAGCGCATCTACCAGCACGCCAATAGGGCGCTGTTTCATACGTTCAGAACCGGTAAGGATCACTTCCCCTTCTTGCAGCGTAAAATACGCGGTAAGAAAACGCATAGCAGTGCCGGCTGGACCAATGTCTACCGTTTGTAGTTGGCGATTTGCAACCAGTTCAGGTTCTTCATCAGCAAGAATCGCCGCTATCTTCTGATCGGTAACTTCTTCCTTCAGAACACTGAGCAACTTAACCGCATCAGCCGCCTCAGAGATATTGTCAACCTTTACGAGACCGAGGCTCAGCGCCTTGATAATGAGCGCACGGTTACACTCACTTTTTGAGCCGGTGAGCTGTATGGTGGTATTAACCGTGCGCGTTGGTTTTGTAACTATAATGTTTTCAGACTTTGTCATCGCTGCTTACGCGTGAGTCATTTTTTCTTGTGCCTGGCCTTCAGCCTGCTCTTTGCTCATGATCTCAGTTTGTTTGCGGATAGACTCGCTGTGGATCATTTCCAGCATTTTCTCAGTGAACTCTGGGTTCAGTTTCAGCGCTTTAGCGTAGCCGGTACGTTTCTGCAGGATCTCGTCCCAACGGCCAACTTGCAGAATGGTGATACCGTTATCTTTTTTGTACTGACCAATTTTCTCAACAATCTGCATACGCTCAGCTAATTTCTGGATCAGCAGGTCGTCAATTTTGTCAATTTGTTTACGCAGTTCGTCTAGTTTGCTGCTTACTTCAGTGTTAGCAGTTTCTGGTTTGCGCAGGGTTAACGCGTCAATAATATCAGCCAGGTGAGATGGCGTAACTTGTTGCTTAGCGTCGGTCCATGCTACAGAAGGATCAATGTGCGATTCGATCATCAAACCTTGCATATCCAGGTCAAGCGCTTTCTGAGCTACGTATTGGATCAGATCGCGGTTACCACTGATGTGGCTTGGGTCGTTAATGATTGGCAAATGTGGCGCATGGGTTTTCAGGTTGATGGCCATATCCCACATTGGCTCATTACGGAAAGCAGATTTTTCGTAAGATGAGAAACCGCGGTGAATAGCCGCCAGTTTAGTGATACCAGCGTTGTTAATACGCTCCAAGGCACCAATCCACAATGACAGATCTGGGTTTACCGGGTTTTTAACCATTACGGGTATGTCAACACCTTTCAGTGCGTCGGCAATTTCCTGTACGGTGAAAGGGTTTACGGTTGAGCGGGCACCTACCCACAGGATGTCAACACCTGCAGCCAAGGCTTCTTCAACGTGTTTGCCTGTAGCAACTTCAATGGCCACTGGTAAACCGGTTTCTTCTTTAGCGCGTTGCAGCCATTTCAGGCCAATGCTGCCAATACCCTCAAACTCGCCCGGACGGGTGCGTGGTTTCCAGATACCTGCACGCAATGCGGTAACTTTACCGGTTTTGGCTAATAAGTGTGCCGTTGCAACCAGCTGATCTTCAGTTTCAGCGCTACATGGGCCGGCAATTAATAAAGGTTGTTTGCCGGTGTTTATCCATGAACTCAACGGCTGAACGTTTAAATCTATTTTCATATCGGGGGGTTATTTAAGGGTGCTTAATTTTTTAACTTCTATATATTTTTTTTTGTTACTGTCTGTTTTTGGCCTTTCGCGCAGGCTGATGCCTTCTTCCTCGTGGCGTCGATACTCGCCCATAATGTTAAAGTTGTGGGTGTATTTGAGTATCTGTTTGATGGATTGATCGTACTTTTTATTGTCTTCCCACTCCACATCCACGTAAAAGTTATATTCAGATGGTTTGCCCAGTACCGGCATGCTCTGGATCTTGCTCATGTTAATGCCTTGCTCGGCAAAAATATTAAGCACTTTGGCCAGTGCGCCCACCTCGTTGCTTACCTGGAAGCACAGAGAGGCTTTGTCCGGGTTGTTCACCTTCGCATTTTCATGCGTGGTAAGGATCAGAAAACGCGTAAAGTTCTTTTTGTTTGACTCGATACGACGCTCCAGAATTTCCAGATCATACAGTTTAGCAGCCAGTGTGTTGGCAATGGCCACGGTATCGGTCAGTTTCTCGTCGCGGATGCGTTTGGCACAGGCGGCGGTATCGCTGCTTTCAACAACCCTCAGATCAGGATATTCATCCAGAAAATCGCCACACTGACGGATGGCAATAGGGTGAGAGGTAACCGTTTTAATTTGTTCAAACTTTACGCCCGGCAGCGCCATCAGGTGCAACTGGATGGGCAGGTAAACCTCGCCCACCACCGGGAAGCTGTAGCTAAGCATCAGCGAGTAGTTTGGCAAAATGCTGCCTGCTATGCTGTTCTCAATCGCCATCACCACGTAATCGGCTTTGCCGGCTTTCAGTACATCGAAAGTTTGTTTAAAAGAATTGCACTCCACAGTGATAATATCTTCACCGAAGAAGCGGAAAGCGGCTTCCTCGTGGAAGGAGGCGCGGATTCCCTGGATGGCAACTCTTGGTTTTTCTGATTTCATATAGTTGTTAAAGCAAAAAATCCCGGCTTTCGGGCCGGGACTTTTCTGTTATGTCTTATCTTTTATGTAGCATATCAGTCCCGGCTCTTACCGCTAAAGTAAAAGTAGAAACCAAAGTAATATGCGTTGTTGATGTTCATTGTTTTTTTTAATGCTGTAAATGTACGGTTTTAAAATTATCTGTCAATAGAAAATTTTTATTTTATTCGGAAAAGTGAGGCAAACCAAATTTTATTTTGATTTGATGGCGTGTTTTAGAATGGAATGTGTTAATGAGTAACCATTTTTTAATATGGTATTAAAGTTGGCGTATGCTTTTTCTAAACATGGTTTTTTGTTCAAGGTAGTTGATGTTTACCTGCTTACCTATTTTGGTGATAAATAGTACCGGATCTAATACCATTCCCGGAAATTTTATAGTGTTGCTATCGGTAAAGATGACCTCCATTATGGTGGTAAGAACTGTGCCACGGCTTACGACTGGTGGCCCGTACATGTTTACTTTGCAGATATCGGATTTAAGATAACTCTGTGATCCTACACCATTATCAAAGATTATCACATCAGAACCTTGCACTAGCCATAAACTCATGTTTTTTGACCACCTGTATACTTTAAAAATTGAAAATGCGGAATACAAAAAAAGAGGTAGCAGAAGAAACGTTAGTAATGAAAAGAAGAGCAGGCTCCAGACTGGCCAATTTATAGAAAAGACCATCAGCATAGAAACCCAAATTAAAAGGAACGGGATTAGGGACAACATCCGACTTATCTCACGGAATTTATTGACCTTATACCAAAATGTTTTGTTTACGAAATGCGAACGATATCCAGCGTTAAAAAAATGCTTTTCAAAATCGCTAAGGGACAGTTGATCGTGGAAAAAGTCGGCAACCTTTTGATCGGCAATATCCAGATCAGAGGTGTGAAACTCATAAAGATGCCCACTTCGATCAAGGTAATATACCGTATACTTCTCATTAAAATAGACAGATACTTTCAAATAATCATCTGCCGGGCCATTGATGACAATGCCCGGGCCACTGGCCTGCACGTCTACACCCCGCTGGGCATCCCATGGGAAGGATTTAATGAGTTCGAGTGTTTCTTCAAGGCTACGGTCCTGCTCGTCGCTAAATTCGCCTTTCTCGTAATTTTTATATTGAATTTTGGAGGTTAGGTTGTTTGCCATAGATAAAAAAGGTGCACTAATTTAATAGCACATTTTATTAATGAGGATATTTTAAGAATATTATTTTCTGCCCGATGTATACAACTCATTAAACAGCAACTTAAACGTACCATGCGCCTGCCCACGGAAAGTGATCTCTGGGCCGAATACATATAACATGCCTTTGCCAACCTGTGCCTGAAAGGCGGCAACGTCATCCTTTAAATACTGTTGCCCCCAAGCCCAGCCGCTGCGTAGCGGATGATTGGTGGCAAACCACATTAACGGTTTTACACCTTTTTGCATAGCATCGGCAGCCAATTTAAAGGCCGGACTGCTGTCAAATAGCACGTTAGCCTCCGCATTCATACCGTAGGTAGCGGGCAGGGAAGTATCAACCGACGTACGCAATATAGCGCCGGGGATATAAAATCTATCGGCAGGGAGGGGGAATCCATTGTCAATTAAAGCGTTCTTAATCGGCAGATCCAGTTGATAGGCCAGGTTGGCGCTGCTGCCAATGGTAACAATGGCGCCGCCGGCTTCCAAAAATGCTTTGAGCTGGGGGACGGTTTTCTCAGCGGTAACGCGACCTGTCATTTGGCGGTACTCAGTTGGTATGGTTTCATCCAGCGTGTTGAAGAAACTGCTGCTCCCTCGTCTGCCTATATTAGATGGTGGCGGTATGGCGCCGCCAACAAACACAATAACATCATATTTGCTTTTTAAATTGCCGGCATCAAACTCCTGCGGATATACCACCTTGAATGGATAATGGTATTGCTCCATCAGCCAGCGCACCCAGCCCGACGGCATGGAACCTCCATATTGATCCCATAAGGCAATGCGTGCCGGGGTTATTTTGGTTGCGTTTTTTGGCTTTGCGGAGGCAGTTGTAGCAACACCCAGGCTTGTGGCATTTTTTTTTAATATGCTTGTGGCTTTGACTGAATAAGGGATATAAAAGTTGCCGTCGCCGGAGCGATAAACATCTGCACCTGCCGCTAACAGATCATTTACAACGATGAACGAATTATTGGCCTTGTCGCTAATGGTATAGCCAGATTTAGTTTCTACAACTTTTGCCGTCGGGAAAGCCTGCAATTCTCCGTAAGGTACACGCGCAAAAGGACCGTTAAAATCATCCAATATCCGGTCAAATTGAATGCCCATCTGGTAAGCAAGTGTCCAGCCCGTCATATCATACGGGCGGATAGGCGGGCCGCCAGGGTACAGAAAATCATTTGGATGGTCCTGTGGTTCAAACATATCCAGCACCCAGGGGCGAAAAGCCTGATTGGTTTTAATAATATAGGAGCCCGCCGGATAGGTTTTGCCAGCTACGGTGAACGCTGCAGCGGCTTTTTGAATCAATAAACCTGCGCGGATACCCGTATTAACAAAGCGCACGGCCGTGCCAAAGTCAGGCTGATCTGCCGGAATGATATATCCGCGTGGATCGCGCAGGGCTGGGTTCTTTAATACTGTATCATAATACTTCAAAGGCATCCCACCAAACCTGCCACCGCCGCCCATGGTGACTGCACCGCCGCCACGATTGCCACGGCTAGTGGAGGTATCACGCCCCGTTGCGCTGCGATAGGCCGCGTTGATCAAATCAACCTTGTGGGGCGAGAGCGTCCAATAATCCATACTTCCCCGCTTGATGGAGTTTTTGCACATCACATAAAAGTTATAAAGCAAGTCAATGCGATTATTGGCCGCGTAGTTTAGCACGGCATAGTTTAGCGACACCGAATAATCTATAGACTGCTTAAAATGCCATGGCTGGGGTGTTACCGGATAAGGCGTAGCACTGTTTGGTATCAACCTTTCGGGCACCAATGGGATACTTGATGGGGTAGGGCTGCCAATAATTTCTGTAAGCAAGCCTACCATATTATGAAAATAAGTTGCCGTGCGCAGGCCGCCGTTCCACCAGGTAGAAAACTCGGTTCCCGAGCGTTGGGTGTACCCTGGTTTGCCCTCTCGGTTGAGGCGACTGTTCATGGCGGAGCCCACTGCATCCAGGCTGGTTACCAATAGTGGGTCGTATACATAATTAAATGGATCTCGAAAAGGCGGGCCTGCCACTACCGAGCCCGCCGGACCCGATTGGTGGTGATTGTAGACAATTTGCGGCAACCAGTCCAGAAACTCTACGCGGGTCATGTTCTGCGTTTCTTTCATGTTCATCATAAAAAAATCGCGGTTGTCATCGTGTCCAACATATTTGGCCCATAGGCGCGGCACATTTATGTTGCGGCGGATGGTATCTTTCTCCTGCATGTACCAGTTTGATACCAGTTCTTGTCCATCGGGGTTGGCATGCACCATCAGGATGATGTCTTTATCCAGTATGTTTTTGGTTTCCTCGTCTTTGCGACTCAATAGCGTATAGGCGGTTTGGATGAGTTGGTGTGCGCCCACAGTTTCGCTGGCGTGCAAGCCGCCATCAATCCAAACTACCGAGCGGCCTTGCTCAGCCAGTTGGCGGGCAGTTTCGTCAGTCAAACCTTCGACCCGGCCCAGTTTTTGGGATATAGCTTTGTATTTATCTAAATTCTTGATGTTTTCTGCCGATGAAATGATCAGCATAAACTGGTGACGCCCTTCTTCGGTCAGGCCGATATCAACATAACGCGTACGCGCCGGATCTGCAGCGGCCAGCTTTTTCATGTAGGCTTCGGTTTGGGTATAGTTGGCCAGTTGGTAATCATCACCAATATCAAACCCGAAATGAGATTTTGGCGTAGGGATATTTTGCGCCTGCAGGGCAGATATACCCAACAGCAAAGCCACACCCCATGTGCAGAGGTACTTATACTTCATGTTGATAAGATAAGCTTGTTTGTTTAGTTAAGCAAAAGTTAATTAGGGATTGAGAGGATTAAAGTTGCCTTATGCTTTTTCTAAAAGTGGAAAATTGTTCAAGGTATTTGATGTTAACCTGGTCACGCAGGCTTGCGATAAACACCGTTGGGTCTATTAGCATAGCCGAGAATTTAATAGAGCGGCCATCTGCAAAATAAAGTTCCATGATAGTGGTGGTTACCCGCCCCCGACCAGCAGGACGCCCGTAAATGTTTACAGAACTAATTTCTGATTTAAAGTAGGTTTGTGAACCACTGCCGTCATCAAAAGCAATTACATCGCTGCCACGGGTAATCCATAATTTCATATTTTTTGACCATCGATATACCTTGATCTGCTGGTAGATGCCATAGAAAAAAAATGAAATGAGGAGTAGCAAGCCGAAACAAAAGCCCCATGCATCTTTGCATACCGTTACTACTGCAAGTCCACCGAAATAAAGCGTGATGACCAAAATAGCTGCTATCAAGCGCCGTTTTTCGCGCGGTCTATCAACTGCGTACCAAAATGATTTGGTTTCGAAGTGCGATTTGTTGCCAATATTAAAGAAATGCTTTTCAAAGTCAGGAAGTGATAGCGCGTTGTCGAAAAAATCAATCACCTTTTGATCAGCAACGTCCAGGTCGGCGGTATGAAACTCATAAAGACGATTTTGAGGATCGAGATAATAAACTGTGAATTTGCTATTGTAGTAAATAGCAACCTTTAAATAATCATTTGCCGGGCCATGAATAACAATGCCCGGACCGCTGGCCTGCACGTCAACACCGCGTTGGGTATCCCATGGGAACGATTTAATTAATTCGAGTGTTTCTTCAAGACTGCGACTTTGCTCGTCGCTAAATTCGCCTTTCTCATAAGTTTTGTATTGTATTTTGGAGCTTAGGTTGGCCATGGCATAAAGATAATCAGTGTTCACGTTATTTTAGGCCGGGCATAAAGCTTAAAAAAAAACGACGATCGAACCCAGAAAAAGACAAAGGGCGTAACGTAAAACGCTGCGCCCTTTGTGCTAAACTCTGTTATCTCTGCGATTATCTTATCAAGATGGAAATACCAGTAGCGGTATATGCAAATAATCAGGCAGTCGGCCTGAAAGTTTGTGGCCCACAATCTCTTCAAAATGGAATTTGTGGTTTACCAGCACCAGCAAATCGGCGCCCATCACATCAACCATTACGTCAATAGCTTTCGGGATGTTGCGCTCTTTAATATGGTTAAAATACAGATTAGGGTATTTTACGTTGCTGCTAATTTCGGTGCTAAATACTTCGTTGGCATACTGCTCGGTTACATCCGGCAGACCTTTGGCGGCAATGTGGGCCACCATAATGTCAGACTGATGTGGTTGGGCCAGTTTTACCAGCATGCGCAGCACTTCCAGTCGGCAATAGCGCAGATCTGCGGTGTACACCATCTTGTCAAATCTCCTTTTATCGGACCTTTCGGGGATAAGCAGGATAGGGCAATTGGCGGAGTTGAGGATAGATTGGGTATGATCGTTCTCAAAAACAGATTGTTCCACGTCAGACTCTGTAGTGCCTTTCACAATCATCCACACATCTTTTTTTATAGCAAACTCGGCAATATGGCTGGCCGTAAAGTTAGAAGTATAATAGTTTTCCACCGGTACGTTGGCGGTGTTATGCCGTTGCAACCATACGTCGTTTGATACACTCAGACCGTTTGCATGTTGGTGACCACCGACTCGGAATGGCGCAGTGGCATAGGCTCGTTGACGCTTAGCTACTGGTTGCTCAAAGGTGTTCCATAGCAAAAGACCAGAATCTGTGTTGCTTGCCAGCTCTAAAGCGAAGGCAATTGCATTATCTGCCTCGGCAGATCGATCGTTGATTACCAGGATATTCTTCATAACATTAAGCGGGGGAGGTGTGTATGATGAAGAACAGTGCTGACTCCAGATAGTTTTAAGAACTTTTAATTTTTAATAGAACTTTTCGTTGAAATTAACCAGGTAAAGTTGGTGTGTGGCGCGGGTGCAGGCGGTATACAGCCATCGCAAAAAATCGGTGTTTACCATCTCTTCGGTAAGGAAGCCCTGATCCACAAAAACCGCTTCCCACTGGCCGCCCTGGGCTTTATGGCAGGTAATAGCGTAGGCAAACTTGATTTGCAAGGCGTTGTAATACGGGTTTTGTTTCAGTTCTTCATGCTGCAATTTGCGGCTGCCCAGGTGTGCATAATCTTTCATCACCTCCTGGTAAAATTTTTTCTGATCTTCCTGCGAGAGCGCCGGCGATTCTGAATACAGCGTATCCATCAATACTTTGCAGGTGATGATGCTGTCTTCGGCGTGGTCGGTTAGTTCCAGTTGCACCTCGGCAAAGCGCATACCGTACATTTCCTCAAAACGACGCACCTTGCGGATGCGGCCGATATCGCCATTGGCAATAAAGCCGGTGCTGCGCTCCTCACTATCCTGCAACCAGAAGTAATTATTCTTAACAATCATCACCTGGTCGCCCCCGGTCAACTCTTCCTCGCGGAACAGGATGCGGCCCCTGATCTGCTGGTTAAACAGGTTAGCGTTTTTGTTAGAGCGGCAAATGACCAGCGTGCTTTCATCGCTATATTTATTATAGGCGTAGTTGAGGCCCTCTTCCAGCCGGTCGCTGGTCATGCGGTAGGTATCGGTAAATCCTTTGGTTATCAGTTTGGGCATTACCTGCTGCCCGGTACGGATCATATCGCGAATGTTAGTCGCGTTGAATAAAATTCCCGAGTCTTTCTGCTGACGTAACACGTCGGTTAGCTCGTAACTAAAAACAGTCAGGCCGAAATCGCTTCTCATCAAATTGGCGTCCAGCGCGGGGCTATCTTCCGAGCCTACGGGTGGTAACTGAGCGGTATCGCCTACCAGCATCAGCTTGCAGTTTTGGGTGTTGTACACATAGTTTACCAGATCTTGCAGCAAAGTGTGCCGGTTAAAGCCGCCGCCTTCGTTTGAGATCATGGAGGCCTCATCTACAATAAAGATGGTTTGGGTAGCCATGTTTTCGGCCAGGCTAAAACCCTCGTCAACGTTCAATGCCGATTTTTTGCGGTAGATGCGTTTATGAATGGTAAATGCCTTGCGGCCGGAGTAATGGCTCATTACCTTAGCCGCGCGACCGGTAGGGGCCAGCAGTACATATTTATAGCCGTACGCCCGCAGCGCTTTTACCAGGGCGCCAATAATGGTGGTTTTACCCGTACCGGCATATCCGCGCAGGATAAAGCACTCGTCGCCGTCATCGGCCAACAAGAATTTGTTCAACTGCACGAACAATTCTGCCTGTTGTGCTGTTGGCTGAAACGGAAATGCCTTATGTAGATGTTCTGTTGATGCCACAAACAAAAATGGTGATAACTAACTGAACAAAGTAATACAGAAAAAATATTACTTTTGCGTATAACCGTATATGAGCGATTATTCTTTTACCTATCAGCAGCATAATTTTAGCCCGGAGCAGGCTGCAAATGCCACTCTTTACATTAGAGCCGGAAAATCTGGAATTTCTTATTTAATTGCCGCTGATAACCAGGTGCAAGCCTGGAAGGATTATTGCAGTTGGGCCGATGTGGCCAGCGGTAACGTTAGGCAGTTGCTTTCACTACCTTATCAGCAGGTAGTGGCGGGGTTACTGCCCGATGCATTGACGCTTTTACCCGAAGCGTTATGTTCTTCAGAAGATGTTCCTGTTTATGCCCGTTACCTGGACGTGAAAGGAGATGACAAAGTTTTCATCACCTCTTTTATTGAAGATAATCGACTGTTGTACAAAGTAAATGCCGAGGTAATCAAAGCGATAGGCGATCTGTTTGAGGTGCAAACTGCTGTGCCTGCCGATAGGGGTTGGGTGACTGCGGTAGCCAACAGATATCCTTCGTCTGATTATCTGTATATCAATATCGCTGGTTCACAGCTTTCTGTGCTGAGTTTTAAAGACCAGAAGCTACAATTATATAACAGCTTTGAGGTAAGCAATATTGACGATATTTTATATTACACCCTATTTGTAGCAGACCAGTTGCAGATGCGCCATGCCGATACCTCATTGGTTGTAGCCGGTGATATGGTTGAAGGTGGTGGCGACTATCAGAAGCTATCAGGTTTCTTTAAACAGGTGCAGATGAGTGATTTGCGCGTGTTGCAATTGCCTTATGATTTGCCGGGCCATCTGGTACTGGCGCTTACAGCACTTTCTTAGCCTATGCGTATTATTGGCGGCAAACTGAGAGGGCTGCGTCTTAATCCGCCCCAAAATCTTCCCGTAAGGCCAACTACAGATCTGGCTAAAGAGGCCCTGTTTAATATTTTGCAAAACCAGATGGATCTGGAAGATATTAAAGTGCTCGATCTTTTTTGCGGAACCGGTAATCTTTCGTTAGAGTTTGCATCAAGAGGCGCTGAGCAAGTGATTTCAGTAGACCGACACATGGGATGCGTACAATATGTAAAAGCTGCCGCTGCACAACACGGCCTCCCACAAATAAAAACTTACAAGGCCGACGTTTTCAAATACCTCGAGTTGGAAACAGAGCAATATGATCTGATCTTTGCCGATCCGCCTTACGATCTGCCTAAGATTCCCGAACTACCGAAGATCATCTTTAATAAAAATCTGTTAAAACCTGACGGTTTGCTGATTGTAGAACATCAGAGTAATCAAAACCTAAGCAGTCATCCTGCCTTTGTAGAGCAGCGGAAGTATGGGCATTCGTCGTTTTCGTTTTTTAGGACCCCTCTAAATCTCCCCGAAGGGGAGACTTTCCAATAAGAAGTTTTTTGTTCCCTCTCCTTTGGAGAGGGTTAGGGAGAGGTATTAAAACACTTCACCTACATCAATAAATAACCCGTTCATGCCTTGCTTGCCGAAACCGTAATCTACAGCCAGGTTGGTTCTGGATGTTTTATTGAGTTTGATGCGTAAACCCGGTCCGAAGGCGGGCTGGAATCTTTGTAGCGGAGTGCCTGGTGCGGCCGAGAAAGATTCTGCATTAACAAATACTACGCCGCCAAGTAAGCCGTCACGCGTGATCTGATAGCGGTACTCTGCCTCTAAATAAATCATCTGTGCACCTCGGAAACGCCCTTGAATATAGCCGCGACCAGTTGAGGTGTTGGTATCCCATGAAGTACTGGGCAGTTCCAAATAGTCTGGCTTGCCGTTTAGAATCAGCCAGTTGTATGACCAAATGCCCAGCACGTTATTAGAATTGCCCGGGAAGCGGAAAAACTTACGCAAATCTACAATCAGCGAGCTCCATTTGCGGCTGCTGCCCATCCAGGTAAGGTTATCACGGTATTGCAGGCCGGCATAAAAACCTTTGAGTGGGTAGATAGAATTATCGCGGGTGTCAAAAACGCTGTTAACGGTAAATCCTGTAGATACGGCTTTGTCCGATTTGCCATATAGTGAATAATCTGACACTTTGCCGTTCAAATTGCCTTCTTCAGAAATATTCCAGCGATTATCATAAATATAGCCGCCACCCAGATAAAAATTATCGGTGATGCGGTGCATAACAATCTGGTAAAAACGGAAGAAGGTATAATCCATCGGGTTCTCCTCGCTCAAGCCAGAACTGCTGCCTAGACCGTAGGTGCTTTGCGGGTATTTAAAAAACTTGTACTCGCCCACAAAGTTGAAGGCGTTGTTGCGCGTCCAGATGTTGGTTTGTACCGGGATGGTAAATTGCTTTTTAGCAGTATAGTCGCCACTGGCCAGAATGGTAGAGATGCGCGAATGCGGACCTGTGCGGAAAGCCATATTGCCTGACAATGCTACCGCAAAACCAGAGGTGAGCGTATAGCCCACGGCAGGCATAATTGATAACTCGGGTTTGGTAGTCACCGAGTCGTCAGTTATCACAGGGGTTTTATGAAAGATCTGTCGGTACAAATCTCCCATATCATGTTGAGGGATGCCTTTTTCGGTTATATCAGTATCGCGCTTGGTGGTTGACACGGTATCGGGGTGCGACATCAGCAGCACCCGGGGCTTTTTCTCCTGGGCGTGCAATTGTGCTGCTAGTAATAGCAGGCAAGGTATCAGTTTTAGGAAATTTCTATTCATCAACGGGATTGCTTATTGGTTATAAAACAATCATCATGCCCAAAGCAATAAATTAATACCTGTTAATCCAAAATATAATTTAAATTTGAACGTACGGAAACTATTCAACCAGTATGAAAATCGCCCTTTTTCCCGGTTCGTTCGATCCGGTTACTAAAGCCCACGTTGATATTGTAAAACGTTCGGTTGATCTTTTTGACAAGCTTTATATTGGCATAGGGGTAAACAGTACCAAGCAGGGTTTACTAACCATTGAAAAGCGAGAGCAAATGATCAGATCAGTTTTTGAGGGCGATGATAGGATACATGTTATTGCTTATGAGGGACTTACGGTTAATTTCTGCAAAAGTATAGGCGCCCAGTACATGATCAGGGGTATCCGTACCGTATCTGACTTTGAGTACGAAAAAGCCATTGCCCAAATGAATCACTCGCTTGAGCCGGGCATTGAGAGCATCTTTATTGTAAGCAAGCCCGGCTACTCGTCTATCAGTTCAACCATTGTACGCGAAGTATTACGTTATAATGGTGATGTTAGTCAGTTCATTCCTAAAGAGGCATTACCGTATCTTTAATCAGCTCCATTTTTTCCAGCACATCCATAATAGAAGGGAAAGTGTTGGTTTTAATGGCATCCATGTGTTGCTTGTTAAACCAGCGCACTTCGGTAATTCCTTCCTCAATCTGGGGTTTTAGTCGGCCAACGCCTTTATACTTCATTTTATACCAGTAGGTCTTCTTTAGTACCACTTCGCCTTTTATAGTATAGGCATGATAGGTGTTAACGATGCGTTTACCACATTTACTGATGCTGATGCCACATTCTTCCTCTACCTCGCGCACGGCGCCTTCGCGTGCACCTTCGCCTTTTTCGAGCTTGCCTTTGGGTAGATCCCATTTGTCATTACGATAAATGAACAGAAAATCGCCTTGTTCATTTTTTACCAATCCGCCCGCTGCTTTGATCAGCGTTATGCTGGCAATTACTTTTTTCAGGTACTTTTTAGCGTCATCGCACAAAATGTAAAAGTGTTTGTGCTTGGAGCGTTTGCTGATTTTTGCATAAAAAGTTTTAAGATCAAATCCCTCACTGTCAAGCTTCTGAAAAATTTCAGCGCGGTCCGGGATGGTCTCTGTGATCAAAACAACCTTTTCGTTGATATAAATTCTGTATTTTTGGGCCATGTTTAACAAAACTGAAACCGAGCAGAAGGTAGCAGAGTTTCTGCTGCAAATTAAAGCAATAAAACTACAACCTGCTAATCCTTTTACATGGGCATCAGGTTGGAAATCTCCAATTTATTGCGATAATCGTGTAACCCTTTCGCACCCGGGTATCCGTACCTACATCCGCCAGCGTTTGGTAGAAATGATTCAGGAAGAATTTGCAGGCGTGGGCTGTGTAGCCGGTGTTGCAACCGCAGGTATACCACAAGGTGTACTGGTAGCGCAAGAGCTGGGCTTACCGTTTGCCTATGTACGCTCAAAACCTAAAGAACACGGCACCGGCAGCATGATTGAAGGCGAGATTAAAGAAGGACAACGTGTTTTAGTGATTGAAGATCTGATCTCTACAGGTAAAAGCAGCTTACAAGCTGTAGAAGCCCTGCGCGAAGCCGGACACGAAGTTGTAGGTCTGGCCGCCATTTTTAGCTATGGCTTTGACGTAGCTGCCGAGAACTTTAAACAAGCTAAATGTCGTTTTGCAACCCTGTCAAATTACAGCGCGTTACTTAAAACAGCCGAAGAAGGTCAATATATTTTACCTGACGACGTGGCACTGCTGCAGAAATGGCGCGAGAACCCTGCCGAGTGGGGAAAGTAGTTTGATTTCGGATATCCCTATTTCGGATATCGGATGTTCAATTTCGGATTTTAGAGTATCTATATAAATAAGATTTTAAAGCGATGGATAACCATCGCTTTTTTTGTGATATAAAATAGTAGCAAATCCGAAATGGAACATCCGATATTCGAAATCAGAGCATTCGAAATAAAAAATCCGCCCCGGCGGATGCCGGGTGCGGATTGCATTTATGTTCAATTAGTCCAACTTATATAAGATTAGGACACCGCGCAGCGTCATAACTATTATGACCTGATCAAGCTTAATTAATAAGCTCTGCGATTGTCAGCTTTGCGCAAAACCAGCGCGGCGTTGATGACGATTAATCCCACAATTAAAGCTACCATACGATTAAGTTTTTATACGTTTAGTATGTATTATTCAAAAGCTGTTCCAAACGGTTTATAAAAGGCAATAACTGGTCTGTTATATTGATTTAACGCCCTTTTGAGTTCAAAAGTTTCATAATAATTAATGAATAACCGTTGTTTCGCACAACTTTTGGTTGAATGGTATCGCCGGGCTGTGGAAATAATGGTGTGGCATTTCCCCAATTTTCCCACCTGTAAATAAACCGGCATAAAGTGGGGAAATAAAGCTATTTTTGCGCAAAATTAGAAGTGAGATGATAACGGTATCGAATTTATCCCTGCGTTACGGCAAACGTACGCTGTTTGAAGAGGTTAACCTGAAATTTACCCAGGGTAACTGTTACGGCATTATTGGCGCGAACGGCGCGGGTAAATCAACCTTTTTAAAAATACTTTCGGGCGAGATTGATCCTTCAACCGGTTCGGTAGCCTTTACCCCGGGCGAGCGCATGGCGGTTTTGAAACAGAACCACTATGAGTTTGACGAGTTTCCGGTGATTGAAACTGTGATGATGGGCCACACCGAGTTATACAAGGTGATGAAAGAGAAAGACGCCATCTACCTGAAAGAAGATTTTACCGATGCAGACGGCGAGCGCGCCGGCGAACTGGAAAACCTTTTTGCCGAGATGGACGGCTGGAATGCCGAGAGCAACGCTGCAACCTTATTGAGCAATCTGGGTATTAAAGAGGCCCTGCACTATAAACAGCTGAACGAGCTTGATGGTAACGAGAAAGTACGTGTGTTATTGGCGCAGGCTTTGTTTGGTAAACCAGATATCCTGCTGCTGGATGAGCCTACCAACGATTTGGACATTCATACCATTAGCTGGCTGGAAGATTTTCTGGCAGGTTATGAGGCTATTGTTCTGGTGGTATCGCACGACCGTCACTTCCTTGACGCCGTTTGTACCCACGTGGTAGATATTGACTTTGCTAAGATGACCATCTACTCTGGTAACTATACTTTCTGGTACCAGTCGAGCCAGCTGGCTTTAAAACAGCGAGCTGACCAGAACAAGAAACTGGAAGATAAGGTGAAAGAGTTGCAGGAGTTCATCAGCCGCTTTAGTGCCAACGCTTCTAAATCTAAACAGGCTACCAGCCGTAAGAAAGCGCTGGATAAAATTAATCTGGAAGAGATCAAGCCATCAAACCGTAAGTATCCGGCTATTATGTTCAACCAGCAATCGCGTGAGGCAGGCGACCAGATCCTGCAGATTGAGGGCCTGGGCAAAACGCTTAACGGCGAGGTGCTGTTTGAAGATATTAACCTGCATGTAAATAAAGGCGATAACATTGCCGTGCTGTCTAACAACAGCTTGGCTACTGCTGCCTTCTATGATATCCTGACCGGCAGAGATACCGACTATCGTGGTAGCTTTAAATGGGGTGTAACCGTTAACCTGGCCGATATCCCTAATGATAACTCTGAGTATTTTAAAGGCAAAGACCTGAACCTGATTGACTGGCTGCGCGAGTACTCGCAAGGTGAGAAGGATGATCAGTTTATCCGTGGTTTCCTGGGCCGGATGTTGTTCAGTGGTGAGGAAGTGTTGAAGAAATCTACCGTGCTGTCAGGTGGCGAGAAAATGCGTTGTATGTTTAGCCGTATGATGCTGCAACAAGCCAATGTGCTGCTGTTTGATGAGCCAACCAACCACCTGGACCTGGAATCAATCACCGCGCTGAACAATGGTATGAAAGACTTTAAAGGAACCATGCTGTTCACCTCACGAGATCATGAGCTGACATCAACCGTGGCTACCCGCATTATTGAACTTACCCCAGGCGGCATCGTTGATAAACTGATGACATATGACGAGTACATTGATAGCGATGTAGTGCAAAAACAACGTGAGTCTTTGTATGCTAACGCATAATAGAGTTTAGCAATAGATAAAACAATGAAGCCGGGTTAGCCCGGCTTTCTTGTTGTTAGTCTATTCTATAAAGTGAGAAGCTAAAATAGGCTGGCTTGATCTACTGCCCCGCTAATTTCCTGCTCATAAGCCCGTACAAGGGTAAGCATGGCCGCGCCGTAACGATTAGCTTTTTCCGGACCGATGCCTTTTACCCCACTGATGGCTTTGAGCGTTGTCGGGAGCTTGGCTGCTACGGCTGCCAGTGTTTGGTCTGAAAAAAGCATACTGCTTAATACTTGCTCGCTTTGTGCAGTTTGGTCTCGCCATTGCAGCAGGCGCTCGTAAAGTTCCTCGTTCGGTTTGGCGTTGAGGGTTTTTAAGTAGGAGTGACTCAGTATCGCTTTTTGTCCGCGGATAAGATCGAGATAACTTTCAGTTGTAAATGATTGGGAGCTGAATCCTTCTAATAGTTTTAAGCGGGTCATTATCCAACGCAACAGTTCATCAGCTTTGCCAGCCAGTTCTTTTGATGAGCCCACCACGGCGGTCAGTTGCTGGTGTAGGCTGGTTGCTGCGGTTTCTAACTTCTCTCTAAAATAGATGGCTGCTTTTTGGACGCGGTCATCCGGATAGGTAGCCAATTGCCGGCTTAGTTTTTCGGCTACAGTAAAAACTTCTCCTTCTAGCCCAGGCAATAGTTGGTTAAATCTTTTTATCCGTTCGCGCAGTCCGGTAAAATTAAATAGTTCTGAAAGCAGAAACAGCCGATAAGCTTCCTGATGCTGCCGCAGGGTTTCCTGATCTGGTTTTTTCAATTCGGCTTCCCTGTTAAAGCGGGTTACGGCAGGGTCGGAAATTACATTGTGGGCGCTTACCGGGTTGCGTAGTACCAAACCTTCCAGTGATCGGCAACGGCTCAGGGCCACATAGGCCTGCCCGTGGGTAAAAGCTTCGCTTACGTCGATGATAGCCCGGTCAAAGGTTAGTCCCTGGCTTTTGTGGATGGTAATGGCCCAGGCCAGTTTCAGGGGGATCTGCGCAAAGCTACCGGCGTTTTGTTCGCCAATGGTGTCGCCATCCAGCTTGTATTTAACATTGGTCCACTCTAGGGCCTCTACGGCAATATCCCGGCCATCAGGTGTAGCCACATGCACGCGGTCGGCCTCCAGACGGGTTACGGTGCCTATCTTGCCATTATAGTAACGCTTCTCGGGCGAGCTATCGTTCTTTACAAACATCACCTGCGCGCCAACTTTTAGTTTTAAACTGATTTCGGTAGGATAGGCGTCCGCCGGAAATTCACCGCGAATAGTGGCCCGGTATTCAGTGTCGGTGCCCTGCAACGCTTCCAATCTTTCAGCATTCAATTGTTGGGCAATGCGGTTGTGGGTGGTAAGGGTAATGTATGGATCGGCCTGATCGGGCACAAAATCTTTTATATAACGTTCATTAAGCAAGCGCAGACCATCGGCTGATAATTGTTGCTCGCGCATCTCATTCAAAATCTGCACAAAAGCCTGATCTGTCTGACGATAAACTTTATCCAGTTCGATACGCACGTAAGGCGTGCGCTGCAAAACCAGGCTGCTGAAGAAGTAAGGGGTAGCATAATAGGGACGAAGCAATCCCCATTCTTCCTCGCGCACGATGGGACTCAACTGGGCCAGATCGCCAATTAACAATAACTGAATACCGCCAAATGCGTGTGTATTGCCACGGATGTTACGCAGAATGAGATCGATCTGATCCAGCACATCCGGTCGCACCATGCTGATCTCGTCAATGATTAACAGCTCGAGACTTTGCAATAGCTCGCGCTTTTCTGCATTATAGCTAACTTCGGGTCGGTCAGGTGTTTCCGGCAATAAGGGGCCGAAGGGCAATTGGAAAAGCGAGTGGATAGTCATCCCCCCGGCGTTGATGGCAGCTACGCCCGTTGGCGCCACAATAGCCAGTTTCTTTTTTGAGTTTTGGCGCACGGCCCGCAAAAAAGTAGTCTTGCCGGTGCCGGCCTTGCCGGTTAGGAAAATCAGTGTGTTGGTTGTATCTGCGTAGGCCTGTGCCAGCTCCAATAAAGGGTTGTCCATTTCTAGGGCTAATATACCGCTAAAAATATTAGTAGGTGAATTGGGGGTGAGTATTATTCAACACTTTATTATACCACGTCATTGCGAGGAACGAAGCAATCTCTGTACATGCAAAGCGGATATGCGTGTCAGACTGTCCTTCGCAGAGATTGCTTCGTTCCTCGCAATGACGTGGTGGTTGATCAAGTTAATTAGTGCTACCTGCTTATTTCTTCTTACTATCGCGCACGTACCTGATCAGCGCATTCATGTTGCGGATGTATTGAATGGTAGAGATATACTCCTGATCGGTAGAATCACGATAGGGCGAAGTATCGGTTTTATCGCCTACGTGGTCGGTAGCATACTTGGTTGTTTCTTCCTGATTGGTACCGTCGCCAATGTATGGGTTGCTGGTAGGTACGTGTTTAACCAACCAGCGGCCCTTGCTGTCTAAACCACTGATGATCTGTTTCGCTTCGGCTTCGCCTACCGGATTTTTGGCTGCATCGCGGTTCAGGTCATAGTAGTGCTGCGGTGTAGCATCATGCTCAAATTTTGCGGGCTTAATGGGCGAGTCTTTGGTAACTTCAGCAACACTCATGGCGCTGAGGCGTGCATACTCGTCTTTTAATTTCTTGATATCTACAATGGTCTTGCCGCGGTAATGCCCCAGGGTGTTCTGGTCGTTGGTATCAACATAGTACTTACCATAAATCACGTTTGATCCTTTGCGGTGTACGTAGATAGGCTGATTGGTTTTTACGTCAACAAACGTAGAGTGGGTAAAAAAGCCGTTCTGGGTTTTGTCTGCCGGTAGTTTGGTTTTTTCCAGCCAGGCAATTGCATTGGGCACCTGGTTTAAGAACCGACGATCGCCGGTGTACTGATAGAATTTTAACAGCAGCATGGCATTGCCATAGGTGTATTTAGGCAGGTAAGCGTCGGGCTCGTAGGTGCGGGCACCCATCACCTCCAGCTTATCATTGTATTGCTGGCCCCATGCACCATCGCCACTTTGAGAGAGCAGATAGAAATTCATACCACGGGTAATCGGGTCAAGCAATCGTTCTTCGCCCAGGGTTTGGTAGCACTGGATCAGGAAGTTGGTGTTCTCCCAGATCACGTCGTCGTTAAAGGTATAGAACGAAGTATAATCAGGGTGACCAGATTTATTGAAATCATACCTGAGCGGGTAGCGTTGTGGCCAGGCGCCAATAGGGTATTGGCTCTTCAACATAAAGTTAATGGCTTTATCCAGCGCCGGGCGGTATTTCGGGTCGAGTTTTTCCAGGTACATCCGGAGCAGGAAACGCGCCGCGTCTGATGATACATCATCATCATAAGTATCGTTACCATAATAGTGCTGAAATTCCTCCAACCGCCAGCCGTTCTTGCCGATGGTGTTGTACCAGGTTTTTAGTGATTGATCGCCTGCAAAGTCAATCATGTAGTTCCAGCCGCCTTCGTTACTCTGGCCCCATATTAGTGCCGTGGCTGCTTTTTCTGCCGCCTGGTAATAATACTCGTTGCCGGTGGCTCTATAAGCGTCCAGCAGCATGTGGCCTACGCTCACGGTACCGCCGTCCTGTATCCAGACCATGGTTTTGTAAGCCTCCATTTCGCCCCAGCGGCGAGAGAGATCGGGCAGGTAATACCACACATAGCCACCGTTGGTGCTCACATTTTCAACCATAAATTTGGTGGCGTTAAGCATCGTTTGCTCGGCCTGTTGCTCCGTTTTGGTTTGCGCAAAAGTTTGTGTGGAAAGGAATGTCAGGGTCAGGCCAACAAATGCCGGCTTAACCATACGGGTGATGGATAAATACTTAGACATAGGGGTACAATTGGTATAAGTTTGGACAAGTTTATTCCTGGTTTTCCGGCCAAACCATTCGTAAGAAAAACAGGATGTTATAATTGGTAATCGATTGTATAACCAAATTTAATCTATTCAATGAGAAATGAAAGGGCAGGGATGAATAGCAATATAAATGTTACCAAAAGGAAGTGATTAAGATATAACCCAGCGCCGGCAGCTACTCCTTTACCTTCTGCAAAGCTTCAGCACTTAATACCTCATGATGAAAGCGGATCTCGCTAATCTGTCCTTTAAACCAGTTAACCTTGTTCAGACGCACGCCGAGGGCAACTTGTGCGCTGGCATCCATAGTAGGGAAATTGGAAATACCTGTTTTTTCTTTTACGCCGTTTACGTAGCTGGTCATGTTTTGGCCATCAAAAACCATCGCTACCCAGTACCAGCGGTCGGCGGGGTGTTGCAGGGTAGAGTCAATCAGGGTTAAGCCTTTATCAGTAGTTTTGCCGTTTCTTAAAAACGTATCCATGTACCACATTTTTTGAGGAGTAAGCCTGATTTCAAACGTGCCGCGGTTGTTGTCTTTATCCTGAAAATGGACGAAACGTGGTTGTACAGGGCCATCGCCGTCGGGCCTAAACAATACTTCAATAGTAAACTTGCTCCAGCCTTCAATAGGGAAGTGGGGCAGTACCAAACCGTCGTTCGCCCCGTTGAACGCAATGGCGGTATGACCATCTTTATGGGTTACTTCCGGTTTGCCGAGTACCTCAGTCTGGGCGTTGCCAATCTGATTGATGTTATTAAGTTTCCAAACAACGTCTTGGGCGCTAGCCTTGTTTATTTTAAAAAACAACATCGCGGCCATACCGGCAAGACCCAAAGCTATAGGCTTACAATTAAAACGGAACATAAAGCAGATAATTGGTTTATTAGTTTTTATGAGGTAAAATGTTGGACCCCTCACATCCTAAAACTACTATTTATTTGATTAATAATAAACTACGCGAAAAATAAAAAGGGACAAACCGATGATCTTCGATTTGTCCCTTTTTCAATATCATATTGTTGGATCTATTTGTTAACGCTCTGGCAGAAAAACTGCATGTTCTGCGGCGAGATACTCCAGTCGGGTGCCTTAATATGTCCCCAGGCTTTAGGGTTATCATATAAGTTGAAGTAGCAAATACCGAACACGTGTTTGTTTTGACGCAGTGTTTCGGCGGCACCGGCCAGCCAGTTATGCTGAAAATCTTCCGGCCCTTTTACACCAAACTCGGTGATAAATAGCGGACGGTTTAAGAACCGCATCCGGTAATACTTACGCTCAAATATGTTACTGAAAGGCTCCTGCTTTTTAGGGTCGATAATGTTTTTATCGGGCAAGCCATAGATGGCAATGCTGATGTAATCAACCACGTCACTACCCGGATACCAATCGGCAGAACCGCGGTCGCCGGCGGGGCCCCAAACGCGTTTAATGTTTTTGGCGTGCATCTTATCGGCTTGCATAAAATAACGGTAGGCACGGATGTAAGTCACCGGATTGCGGCTTTGCCATGCATAGCGATGGATAGGGATCTCCATCTCGTGCGCAAAACGCAGGTAAATGGTTTGACCGCAGTTACTGATAACCTGATAGATCTGTTGAATTTGATGGTCATACCGGCCATCCAATGTGCTTTGCAGGGCGTTGGTATCAATGCGTTTGCTGGTATCGCGCCAAGGCTCGACGGTTATTACCGCATCATGATGACGGCTGAGGATCGAATCGACCTTCAGTTTGAATTCACCGCGCTCAACTTCACCCCAATCGGTAAAAATGTGCTCTACGCTGATGTTGGGATTATTAATCAGCCGACGGTTAGGATCAAAAACGCCCACCTTCAATTTTTGTCTTTCCGGTTTATCAGCATCCCTTGAAACAAAGTTTTTAGGTGAGTAAACAGTAGTATCGTATGATTTCTGTAGCGTCAGGACTTGTGAAAGCCAGTCTTTGTTGAAATGTGCCTTGTCTACAGCTAAACCGCCTAGTACCAGCACCGGCTTATTAATGAAGCGCATACGGTGCAGTTTGGCTATCAGCATCTCAGGCAGTTTAGGCTGATAGGGGTAGGCGGTTGACGCTTTTTCTGATGAGCTGCCCAAAGTCAGGCTTACCAGATCTACATGGTCATTTCCTGGCCAAAACTCGGTATCGCCCGGAAAACCCGATGGCGCCCAAACGATCTTTACCGCAGGAGCCGCTTGTTTTAACCGCGCTGCCCAATAGTTGAATGCGCGGATATACAGTTGCGGCGATTGATATTGCCAGGGATACTGAACTGCCGGCACTTCCATATCCGCATCAAAGCGCACATAAACGGTATGTTGCGTTTGCTTGATCAGCGCAGCAAGGTTATCTATATTCCGGTCAAATTTACCTTTTAGAATGGCGTCCAGCACGTTGCCGCTATCTTGTTTGCCAGCATAGTTCTGTAACCAGGTTTCAATAGTTACCAGCGCATCGCTTTGCTGTAATAGCTTTAGCAATTGATCCTGATCTGCTAAGCTAAACGAGGTGTTTTTCCAATATACGGCATAATGCGGCAATTGGATGGGTTTGGTAGCAAGGGTGTCGCCATGCTTAAATATGGCCAATACGGGTTCGCCTTTTCTTTCGTCGTAACGGTCTGTAAGCACGTTACGTTTGTAGGCTGGTTCTTTTGCAATGGCAATAATTCCCAGTACAATCACCACCGCGCCAATCACCAGCAGCCGATTATTTTTCTTCCGGTTCTTCCTCATTTTTAAACGGTATGTTCAGGATAGAGTATGCCGTGCTAACCTGGTTGCCATAAGTGGCGATAAGGTACAGGCGATACTGATCTGGATTTTCCGGAATCCTGTAATTGATATAAGGGCTCTTGCTTAGAATGGTTATCTCCAGCGGGGTACCAATACGGTCTGTATGTACCTGGTACCACTCAAACTTTAAACCGGCAGGCAACAGATGCCATTTACCGCCTGTTTTAGCCATAGCATAGTATGGCAGCTCATCGCCCGGCACGGTAGCCAGTGATGGACGCAGAATTTTTACCAAAGGCAGGGTATGACTGCTGGTATCGGATGTCCAGTGCTTGGTTACCTCATAAAAATCAGGTTTGTTGCGGCCCCAGATATCTTTTAAACCATCAAAGGTTACGCCTGACGCCGTTTGCTGGTCTTGCCAGTTACTCATCACCGCACCTGTATTTAATCCTTTAAATTGGAAGTAAAACTCCGGCTTAACGCTGCTGAAATAGTAAGGAACAGCCAGCTGTTTGATCAGGGTAGTATCTTTCAGCTTTTCCTTCCATACCAGGCCAAATGCATCAATCTGTGGCACCTGGTCATGCAGCTGGGCTACAACGGATGTAAGATCGCCGGTAACATTTACGTCTACGGTGACTGAGCGGCTCGGATCGATTTTTTTGATCTGTTCTACTATGTTTTTCAACCATAGCACATACGCCTGTCTGCGATAGAACAACTCTGGTTGTAAATAATCATTACCCAGTTGCTGTAGGGTAGGGCTGCCAATATTCCAGTATTTTATGGTTGCATTAGATTTAAGGCTGTTTACCGTTTTGAGTATCTCACGGCCCAGTTTAGGCAAATAGTTGTTATTTGCTGTGAACACCACAGGCTCCGGAATATAGAAGCTGAAGCAAACGTTCATGCCGGTTTCGCGGGCAGCCTGCAGGGTAATGTGGTCATAAATACCCGGTCCGTAAACTTTTACGGTGTTCAAACCCGCGGCACGCATATCTTTAAAATCGGTGCTGATGGTTTGACGGGTAATCGCATAGGCATTACCATACCAGTTTTGTCCTTTGGCGTACAGCACACCACGTGCATCAGGCGCAAAGCCCGTTGCTGGTAATGGTTGAACAGCGGTTTGAGCCACCGCTACCGGTCCGCTCAGTTGTTCTTGCCGCTTGATATTTTGCGGCACAGGCAAGCTGTCCAGATGCCAGTTAATAGCCGGAGCGCTGTAGTTAGGCACGGTCTTGTCAAACGCTGAGTTGAAGAATACCATGGCCTTAACCTCCGGAAAATCTTTTTTCACGCTTTGAATGCCTGCTTTTACCCACTCGTTTGCTGCCGGATCAGCACTGCCTGTTTCGGCAATCATTACCGGTAGATTAAAGTGATTAAGTTTTAACTCGTGGAAAGGCATGTATAGTTCTTTCAACGAATGCGAGCGTCGGTCGGTACGGAAATGCCCGTAGTTTAAGCCGGTAATACCAATCCAGTCTACATAAGCTCTGCCCGGGAAATAATCTTCTGCGGCTTCTGCTCTCCATGGGTTCCATACCCAGATCACGTTCCATGCACCATGTGCTACAAACAGATCATGCACGTATTTCCAGGCTGCCTTAAATTGCTCAGGTGTGTTATTGCCTGTTGCCGACCATGGGTAGAACGGATTATCAGCCTCGTGTGCAAAGCGTAAGAATACCGGGCGGTTCAGCGCTCTTAACTGTTTGGCAAAATTGGTGATATAAGCATCATACTGGCCGCTGGTTATCTTGGTAAATACGTGCTCATCGCGTTGTTTTTCAGAACCTTTAAACAGATTTTGCCAAGGCTCCCAGGTAATCATCGGTGTAGAATGATTGCTGTAGATGTTTTCCAGCAGCGGGGTAGGGAGCGCGCTCTGCGGCTGATCGCCCCAAGGCAAATAGATCGATATGATATCGAAATTGGTTTTGCTGGCACGCTGTACGGCAGCAACCCTGTTCATATCTGTAAGTCCGTCATCAGCCTTGGCCGGCTCAAAAATACCGGTTAGCAATATGTCTTTATGATTAGGGCGAGCTGTAATGGTACCAATCTCATCAGCTTTGCGGCTTACATAAACAGCCACACATACCGATAAGATAATGAGCAATAAGCTAACACTGCGGATGCCTGAATATATTCTGCGTCTGAATAACCAGAATTTACGCTTAAACGCACCAATATTGCTGCTCACAGCAGAAAGCTTTTGGTGTTTCTTTTGATAAGACCGAACTTTTAACTGTTGACTGGCCATCAGCATAAACACCATGAAGAAACAGTTGATACCGCAAATAGCGGCCATGGTGATGGTAAACGGATTCCAATCATGATATAAACCGTAACCAATGGCAGCTAACGACAAGCACAGCACAATGATGTTAGGCAGGTTGATGCCCAGACTTTGTTCTTCTGTGTCATCCTTTGGGGTAGGGATGTAAGGGACCTTTTTGCGGATGATGGTATATAGAAAACCAACAATAAACACCCACCAGGTACCAATAAGTAAGAGACCACCTATAATGTGAAAACCTCTTTCCTGCTCTTCCATTACCCATCGCTGTACGTAATGCCTGATGAGGATCACCGCCATAATAAATGGTAAGGTTACCACGGCAAATACCGAGAAATCCATCCGCAGGGGATAAACATCGCCAAACAGGGAGATAATCGGGATCAGGAAGTTAAGCAGATAGATAAAGCCCGACAGGTAAAACATCGGCACCAGGCCATAGTGCAGTTTTTGGCGCCAGGTAAACTTGCGGAACAGTGTTATATAAGAGGTAACCAGGAGCTCAAATACCCCGCGCGACCATTTTAGTTGTTGTTTGTAATAAGCCGAAAGCGTAGCGGGCACTAATCCGAGCGATAGCACCGCGGGTACATAAATAGATTTCCAGCCGTGGGCATGCATTTGCATAGAGGTATGCATGTCCTCCGCCAAACCTGCCGCGTGACCGCCGATAGACTCCAACGCCTCGCGTCTGAAAGTACAGTTAGCACCGATGGCTTGTGCCGTACCGTAGGCGTTCATGGTCATCATCATTGGGCCGTAGTACTGGTACGTTTGCTGGGCTGCTCCCTTGGCTATCCAACCCTGATCCTGATTAGAATAGGCTTGCACAACCTGCACGTAACCCACCTCCGGGTCATTAAAATGACTAACTATAGGGTCCAGGAAATTAGGGAAAGGCACGTGGTCAGGGTCAAGCACAACGCACAGATCACCTTTTGAGTGTTTCAGTGCATTGTTAATGTTGCCGGCTTTAGCGTTTATTTTATTGGTACGGGTAACGTGGTGCACACCCAGTTTTTGGCAAACGCCTTTCAGGTAGGCATCATCGGCCTCGTCGCACAAATAAGTTTCGTGCGGGTAGGTAATGGCTTGCAGGGCTTCCAGCGTTTCAACAATCATCTCATAAGGCTCACCAGCGCAAAAGGTGGTGAACATATCAACGGTAAAAGCTTTACCCGGAGGAGGTGTTTTGTTTATTTTGATGGTCCAGTAATGATACCACTCATACAATACTTTGCCAGCGGTGAAAACGAAGGTAACCACCAGCAGGTAATACAGCGGTCTGTAACCGTGTGCAGAAGAGCGGAAAAGCTCAAAAGCAAAAAATGCCATACAACCCAGGCCAATGATGATCATCAGGCGCAGGTTAATCAGTTGCTTCTTACTAGGAGGAGCTATCATACTACTTTTCAGCTATTACATAAAATGGCGTGTTGCAGGTAGCAAAGTAGCCGTTGTCATCACTAATGTTAACATAAACCCGGTACGGGCCTTCACGTTTAGGGGCGTGGAATGAAAAATGATCGCCGCTTTGACTGATGGTCAGCTCATCCAGCGTAGCACGTTTTTTCTGGTTATAGAAATGGAGCACGCGGAACCAATCCTCCGGCTGTACGTACCATTCATAATGTAAATGATTTTTGTCTGCACCGTTTTGCAGGTAAGCCTGTGCGTTAACAACAACGCCAGGATTATACAGGATGTTGTCTCTGGCTCCTTTGCCGTCTACCAGCATGTAACGAACCTGGGGGGCTTCATGCTCGGGTTTATGGCCTGTCCACATGTATTGCATGGCATTTACCGCTTCTGATTTACGGCCATCTTTATCAAAAAGACTAAACCAGGTAGGTGTTGTTTCCTGCTTATAGCCCCAGTAAAACACCATCGATCCTAAAAAGCCGTCATTCTGTTTAGGCATGTATTGTTCATACAGCTGGCGGTATTGCTCGGCTTTTTTATCGCTGCTGGGCTCAATGTAGGCATTCCAGGCAGTGTGCTCATGAACCGGCCACGGGCCGTCAATACCCCATTCGGTAATCAAAAACGGACCTCTCCACCAGCGCTTAAAGTTATCAAGGTCTTTGGTCAGCTTCCGCAGATCGCTAAAAACGTTGAAGCATATAAAGTCAAAATGCGTCCAAAGTTTAATATTTACGAGATACTGTCGCTGGAAATTGATCAAGGTGGTAGTCACCGGGTGATCAGGATCTTCGCGGTGAATCATGTCTATAAAGCGGTTAAGCACTTTATAGAATTTGAAGAACTGCGGCCTTACGGGGTAGGCCATCTCGTTACCCAGACACCAGCACAATATAGCTTTGTTGCCCTGATATTTTTTGATAATGCTTTGATACCGGTTGTACAATGCTTCTACTTTAGCATCATTGTTATAAAAGGCATCCATGTTATCATTGTAAGGCATAAATAAGCCTACAACAACAGCTACATGGTTGCGTTCGGCCTCAGCAAGTAACGAATCAAGATTGGCGGTATCCCACGTGCGGATGGTATTGCCACCTGCAGCATGCAATTCTGGTAAAAAGGTGCTGCCTGCAGCTCCTTTAACCAGGAAAGGCTTGCCAAAGCGGTAAAAGGAATAATGCCCGTTTTCAAAACGGATATACACCGCTTTATTGCTCGGGTTTTTAAATCTTGATGGATACGGATTCCATAAAATGAAAGCTACCGCTCCGCAAACAATGAGCAGGACAGTGGCTATTATGATGAGGTATTTAGAGCGCAAGTGCAAATAGTATGGTTGCTGTAAAGTTAATTAATAATATGCCCCCGGCAAGGGGCATATTATAATATTATTGCATGTTATTACAGCTGGTTTTGGTAACACGCTGTTGTTGAAGTATGGCTCGCACTGACTTTTATGTGCACTATAATTAAAAGTTATTGGATTGATGCCCGGCATCAATCTAATAACTTTTCAACTGCAGTGTGGATTACTACCGGGCCAACCAGGCCTGATGCCAATAACGGTGCATCTTTACCATAATGTTTCCAGGTGGTGAAGGTTATGCGGCCGTCGTTTGGTTTGGGCTCGCCTTTAACATACCAGTCTGGGATGGTTTTGATGCCGCCGCGCTGATTGTTGCCCACTACCGTATATTCATAAGGATTAGGCAGTTGCTCGTCGCCTATTAACCTGTTAGGCCAAAGATTAGTTACTTTAATTTCCAGTTGATTGGTTCCTTGTTTAATAAACCTGGCAATATCAGTTATAAAAGGTTGTTTCCACAATGTGGCTACCTGCTTGCCGTTAATAATTACCTCGGCAATTACTTCTACCTCGCCCAAATCAATAAAAACGCGTTGGTCTTTTTTAGGCAGGTCATTAATATGGAATTGATTGTGATAGCTTGCCGTTCCCGAAAAATATTTCACCCCGTTTTCTGGATGTAAATGAAGCGACTGGAGTTTAGGCATCACGATAGACGCAGGTGCACCTAAATTGGGCGGGAAACTAACCTTCCACGGCTGGTTTGCAACTGGTGATGACGCAGTATTATTAATACTGATGCGTTCAGTTTTACCGTTATGCAGTTTAACGTCATAAGCGCCGTTTTTCCAGAACAAGAGGCCATTGGTGTGTGCGCTGTTAAAGCTGATGGCAGGTTGCGTTGGCATTGGTCTGCTCTCTGCTAATTTGGCTATTTCATCGGGAGTTAAGGCTTTATTGTAAAGGTTTTTGCCAGATAGATCGCCCTCAAAAAAAGTCATTTCTTCGTCCAGGAACTCGTTGTAAATTCCCGGATGGACTTTCAATCCCGAAGATGCAGTGCCGGCATTTACCAGTTTACCGTTGATATAAACCGATGGGATGCCGTTTTGATATACCAACGCAATGTGCGTCCATCCAGAGAGGTAAACAGGTTTGGATAGCACCTCATCCATGTTTCGGCCGCCGCTGCGTTCATACACCACAAAGCCGTTACGGCCAGCGGTCATACCGCATACAGCGTGGCCTTCGCCGTAAAGTTTTGAGCCATCCTGCGAAGCAGAGAATACGGCGCTTGTGCCTTTAAATTTCTGGAGCGTGTTATTAGGGTCATTAGGTACCACCACATCGCACTCCGGCTTGATCCAGGCTACCATCGAGAAGGTGTCGAACAGCTCAGCATGGTTTGCAGGTGTAAGCTGTTTGGGACTTGCGAAGCTTACCAACGATGCAGTTTGATTGCTAACCGACAGTAGCGTGTTATTTGCAGCCGCTTTTTTGCTGAAAACAATAAATACCGAGCCCGACGGATCAAATTGTAAAGGGATTTTAATAAAACCGTTTCCGGTTTCATAGGCAGTTATTTTGTGCATGGTGCCGGTATCTGCATCCCAAAGCTCAGGTACCAGTCCGCTTACCCTGAAGGTACAAACAGCGTTTTCCTCACGACGGCGGCCATTTGCTACAAAATATACTTCGGTATTATTAATACTGCGGTGGATATAATTAATACAAGGATCGGTAGTTGGCGTGCTGCAGCTAAAATCAGGCGCGATGGATAAATCAGTTAATACCGATTTAAGCAGATGTCCCCAGAAAATTTTGCCTTTTCCAAAACTGCGCGAGGTGGTTGTTTTACCATCAAAATCACCCCAAAGTGCTGCTGTAATTTGTGCGAATTTCTCTTTATTGTCGCCTAACCCGGTAGGGCGTAATGGTTTGCGGCCATAAATTACCAGCCCCTGTTGCACCAGTTCATGCAGGCGTTCGGCAACGTTTAGCGGCATGCTGTTACGGTCTGGTAAAATTAACATGCGATAACTCATGCCATCGGGCAGCATAATGCGGCCATTTTTTACGCTCACTTGTTTCAGCAACGATTCTGTGTTGATGTAGTCAAAATCATACCCGGCCGGTGGTTCAGGCGATGGGGAAGGACGGTTGGACAGATCTTGCCCCGGCGCATCGGCATTGGTATAATACAACAAATCGGCATTAAATAAGCCTTGCTGCAGGACGTGCTGACAGCGGGCCACATAATTTAGCCAAGCTTTGCCCGGTTTCCACCAGGTGATGGTACGGTCAAAGTGGATGCCCCAGGGGCCCATGGTCATGCCAGGTACTACGTCTGGGTGTGGTTGGTGCGCAAAGCGGTGGAAGATAAAGCGATTCAGCCCTTTGGTGTACATTAAATCGCCATAGGCTTTTAATGCAAACGGATACTCCTGCCATTTAGAGAACATGGCATAACCGGTAAATGATTCGGCGCCCACAATCTTTCGTCCGTTAACATGCTGTACCGAAGCAGCTAGTTTAACCGAATGACGGTACTGGAAGGTGCGCACCCAAAACTCGCCCATGTTTACGTCCATCCTTGAGCCTGCTTGTAACTCATCAAACGGCCCGCCATTGTAAGGCTCAGTATAAGATAGGAAGCCGTTTTCATGGCAGCGCTCGGTGCATCGGCCGTAATAGTTGTCGGCCATCAGATCGGCCTGTACGCGGCGGAAATCCCAGAGGAAACGCTCCGTATCTTCAGCAGAACCAACGGCGCGGCCGGTTAAGGCCGGCAAATATTTGGTAATATCGTAACCGCGGTTGGCTTTAAATTCTTTTTCGAAACCTTTGGTCCAGTTCTGGAAACCAACTTCATAGCTGTCTATCAGTACGCCAATGGTGCTTTTATCTGCTATCTGCTGAAAGGCTGGCAGCAGGTGCTCAAACATTTTATCAAAGTGATAGTCAAATGCGGCTTTGCTGTACTTGTCGCATTCCAAACCCTCGCCCGTTGTTGGTGCCGATTTATTGAAGCGGCCGGTAGGAGTGTGGCCCATGCGTAAAACGGTCCAGGTACCTTCGGGCGCGTCCCAGTTCAGCTGGCCGTTTTTATCCATAAAGGCCGAAATATCAATTACCTTCTCGGGATCAATAATGTCATTTTCAGGTATATGTGATATATTATCGTCAGGCACATCAAACTCACGTGCAGACCGCATGGGGCCATAATTGGCTTTGTCTTCCCATTCTTCAATCCGTTTGGTAGTAAAAAGCTGCAGTTGACTAACATGAGCCTCGCCATTAAAAGTCAGCTTAACATACCTCACGTTAACCGGTGCGAAAATACCCGAGCCCGGGGTTTCTGCCCCAACGCTGTGCATGGTGTCTACCTCTTTGTACTGCTGCCCATCATTTGAAACCTCTACAATTACAGGGTCAGGCGGGAACTGCTTGCCAACGGCTGTAGGCTTTTGTACATCGGCATAAACAAAAACAGAAGAAACATCCAACGGTTCAGAAAACTCCAGCAGCATATAGCCTGGTTTGCCGGACGCCCATGGCAGCACAACCGGTTTCTGGGCGTTGCCATGAACAATAGACAGTATATCGACATCGCCTGCAGATGAACTTATTTTAGTTAGATGTTTATACCATTCCTGGCGTTCGTTAGCTAACGAGGGGTAGGCAATTACAAAAGTGTCCTGGTAATAATTAAGTCGTTTCAATGGTTCAGGCAAAGTAACCGATACCTTTTTGCCGCCAGTTACAATAGTTTCTGTAAGCGTTACCTTTTGCATAGACAGCTCAGGCGTAATCCATGGGCCACCACTTGATGACCAGCCCGGACAGTTATGCATTTGGTATTGTAACCCCAGTCGGTTGGCTTCGCTGATGGCGTGTTTGGTTAGTTCCAGCCACTTAGGGCTCAGGTACTCAATTGGTCCTTTGGGGATGCCTGTACCTGCGTTGAAGTTTTGGAAGCCGCCCAGGCCAATCTCTTTCATTGCTTCCAAATCAAGGGTGATGCCTTTTTTGGTGATATGCCCATTCATCCAGTGCCACCAGGTAAAGGCGTGGGCGTTTTGCGGAGGATTAGCAAAGCTGAGCGCCAGATCATCCGGCGCGGTATTATTTGTTAAAGCATGCACAATGCCGGTTGGGGTAATTAACGTTACCATACCAGCGGCAGCACTTGTTTTCAGGAATTTACGGCGGTCCATAATTGAGGGTTTAGAACAGTTGAATGTATATATTTTCTGGCACCAGTACAATTATCTGCTAAAAGTAATGGCTATTTTACAGAAAGGGGTGCCTGCCAAAAGGCATCAGTGCGGCAGCATTGCCTTATGATAGATAGTGTTATGAAATATCGCATGTGATTACGAAATTGCGCCTCCGTAATCAGACCGCTATGGGCTGACTAATTAAATTGCTAAAAAATAGATACTACTAATATGGTTAAGCACAATGTGTATTTTGATGGCCAGGTACAAAGCCTGGGCCTTGACACCGAGAAAGGCGCTGCAACAGTTGGCGTAATGAAAAAAGGCACTTATACGTTTTCTACCTCAACACCTGAAACTATGGTTGTTGTGTCTGGTGTTATGAATGTTAAAGTTGCCGGTGGCGAGTCTACCCAATACACTCAAAATGAGAAATTTGAAGTAGCTGCCGGTTCGCAGTTCGAGGCTGTTTGCGATACCGATGTAGCTTATATTTGCTACTATCAATAACAATTCAGCGTTATTTTAATAAGCGAGGGCGCCTGTTCAACAGGCGCCCTCGCTGTTTTTGCTATATCATGATAGCTTGATGATAATAACTTTGGTTACCCTGAAAAAAACACCAAATGAATTATCAGCAAACTATAGGTGGCTTTTGGGGGCTGTGGATTGGACTTTCTGGGGATTTACATTATTGGGGCGCGGCAATAAAGTGATAAGGTTTAGGAGTTTTTTTATTTATCCGGCCCCATAAAATGCGGATAATTGAATGGCTCTAAATTACTGTATGCCGAGTTTGGATGGTGTAAAACAGAATGAGTATCTACCACGAAAAGTCACCCTTTTGTACCGAAAATAGGAGGGGGGGCTTCTTGTGGTGATATTTTTGACTGTTTTTAAGCTTGTATTCGGGCTTTTTATAAGCCCATCAATAGTTAATATTAACGTATCAGTTAAAACCTAAATAGTTATTGAGCTATATGAAAACTCATTGGCCTTTTCAAGTGCAGCCAGCTCAATACTAAGATGTACCCGGAATGTATTTGCTTCGGTCGGCCCATAAGTAAATGAAAATCTTTGCGAATAGGCCACCTCCAGGCGTTTACGGATATTGCTAAGACCGGTTAACGAACTGTTTCTGGCAGCAGTATGATTAATAGTGTTGACCGTTTGAATATGCAGGTGCTCGTTTTCAATATAGATTTCTATTCTTGCCGTTTCAACGTTATCGCGCAGATTGCCGTGCTTAAATGCATTCTCTGTAAGTGTTAATAATACCAGGGGAATAATAGGCAGTTCGGTCGCTTGTTCGTCAACTCGTAGTTCTACCTGTAGTTTTTGCCTTACCTGGTGCAGATAAATCAGATTTTCTACCTGTTCAACTTCATCCCCCAGGCGGATGGTGTTGCCCATTTTGTCGGCATCTATAGCAAATCGCATCATGCCTGATAATGAGATAACGGCATCAGCCAGTTTAGAGTCAAGCGATAACAGGTTATGATAAAGATAGTCGAGTGTATTAAACAAGAAGTGCGGATTAATCTGTGCCACCAAAAAGGCATTTTGCGACCGGATGGCTTCATCTTCTGCAATGCGCCGGTTGATGATTTCCTGTAATCGCTGTGTTTCCAATTCGGCCGACCGCTTTTTCTCTTCTATATAAGTTATGATATAATAATACCCTGTACCGCCGAAAATAAAATAGAATCCCCGGTACAGATTTCTTACCAGATACGGGACGCTTAACAGCACAGTTGGTGTACTTCGTGCATCCATCATGGTTAACAGAACGTCAACGCCGTAACAAACAACCATATACACCAGCATTTCTATGGGTATAACCAATAGCATTCGCCATACAATATACCGTGGTTGTCTGTTAATTTTGGGCATAACCCGCTCTCCATGCACATAAAAGAAGGAGATTAACACCAAATAATGCGCTGCATACGTAGGTGGATTGCCCCATGCACCCACCGATAAACCAATCATTGTAATCTCAAAGGCTATAAATATGGCCCATACAAGGATGTGAGTGCGTTTGGCTACGAGCCATTTTTTTATAAGTTCAATCATGTATTAAATATTTTAACGCCATAAATAAGGCGTTAACTTCTCCCTGTATTTCTTACGCAAGTTTGCGATAACAGTTCTTCAAAAATTAATAAATATCCGCTATAAATGGTAAAAAGTTGAAATTACTGTACTACAGGCTGCTATTTATGCAGAAGATTATCGTCATATTAATTCATATACTTAATTTCGGTGACTTGCCTGAAAGCGTATGTTGAAGTGTTTAATTATTGACGACGAGCAGTTTTCTGTGGATGCCATATTAAAATATATGGGTATGCTGCCAAGATTGGAGCTGGCGGGCATATTTCTGGACCCGGTGGAGGCCATGAACAAGATAGTTGTTATGGATGAGCCTGTCGATATTATTTTTATGGATATTGATATGCCCAACCTTTCTGGTATTGAGCTGGCGGCAATAGTCAGATCCAAAACGCAAAAGCTGATTTTTACAACCTCTTACTCGCAATATGCTTATGAAGCTTATGAGGTTAACGGTGATGCCTTCTTACTTAAGCCGTTCTCGTTTTCAAAGTTTTCGGCTACAATTAATCGGCTTTTTCCGCCGGTAACTTCTGCGCCGCCGGTAAAACGTTTTGATGAAGACTATTTTCTGGTTAAAAATAAAGATGAAAACCTGCGGATGGTTAACATTGCCTTTAGCGATGTAGTTGCCTTTGAAAGTTTTAACAATTATGTAAAGATCTACCTGGCAGACGAGAAGATCATTACCGCCTACCTTACCCTTAAAGACATTAATGACCTGGTTGCCACGCGGACGGAGTTTCAGCAGTTTCACCGGGCTTTTGTGATATCTACCAGGCACATTAGCTACATTGAAGGTAGCCAGGTTAAAATGACCAATATGTTGCAGTTTAACGTGGGCGATCGCTATAAAGAGACATTTAATAGTTACATCTCAGATCAATTGCTAAAAACAGGACGCAAGGCCAAAGGCGACCAGGACGCTTGATCTGATTTTTGAACAATTATTAATTTAATATATTGAGGGACAAGCTTAATGGTTATCTTAGCAGTAACCTGTTATTCCTTTCAATCATGAAAAAAACCTTATTGCTGCTGCTAGCCTTTAGTTTGCTTTGTGCTTTTCGCGCAGATAATCTTCCCGCCAATTTTATAACACTGCTTAATCGTACTGATATGAATTTTACGCTGCCTGCCGGTTACGCAGCTGTGGCTGTTGTAAAGAATAACCAGATGGTTTATCACTACGCCATTAAATCTGCAGACAGAAATTTTGAAGTGCGTTATGCTGTTCGTCCGCTGGATAGTATCATGAATGTTTATAACGATTGGCTGCAAAATAAAGATGGTAAAGTAATGACCAACCCCAATAACCTTTACAAACTAGCTTTTACAATAATTATGGCCAACCTGTCTCGTGGCAGTGGCCGGATGCCACAGATCAAAGCTTTTGATTCTCTTGCTGTAAAACGCGATTTTAATGCCGATTGGGGCGCCGTAGGGCTCTGTATACCTACGGGCAATTTTTCTGCCGGTTATAAATATCTAAATGTTACCGCTTTGCACAAAAATAACCAGGGCGACGCCTATATTTTTTATCTGACAGATAATGTGCAGGATCTGCAAACAGCCATGCCGCCCATTTATACAGCACTTAAGTTTAGGTAAAATCAATCTGTTTAATATTTTTGCGGCCGAGCCTTCAGGCGTGAGCTTTAAATAAATCAAGCCACGCTTAGTTGGGGCGATAATATAAACTGACCAATTAAAACCTAAGAAATTTCAATGAAACCAATGTGCAGGCGGTTTGCAGCCAATGCGTTATTATGTCTTTTACTCATATTGAGGATTACCCAGGCATCAGCTCAGCGCACCGGAACCTATCATCAAATTGTTTCCGGAGTGCCTTTATTAGATGATAGGGGGCACATTGTTAGTGCGCATGGTGCCAATATTATAAAAGACGGAGGCAGATATTACCTCTTTGGCGAGGCGCATTCAGATACCTCAAATGCGTTTGTTGGTTTCAATTGCTATTCTTCTGCCGATTTATATAATTGGAAATTTGAACGTGTTGCTTTGCCCTTGCAAGATTCAGGTCGTTTAGGTCCAGATCGTGTGGGCGAACGCGCCAAAGTATTGAAGTGCAAAAAAACTGGAGAGTATGTTATGCTGATGCACTCGGATGATCATAAATACATGGATCCCTGCGTAGGTTATGCAACCGCTTCTTCTGTTGCCGGCCCGTATGTTTTTAAGGGACCGTTACTTTTTAATGGTCAACCCATCCATAAATGGGATATAGGTTCTTTTGTTGATGATGACGGCGCTGGCTATTTATTGATACACGGCGGGTTGATGTACAGGTTGAGCGATGATTTTCATAGCATTTCAAAACTGGTTGTCGACAATCACTGGCGCGGAGCTGAAGCACCAACGGTGTTTAAAAAGAATGGCGTCTATTATTGGATTGCATCAGACCTGACCAGTTGGGAGCGTAACGATAACTTTTACTATACCGCAACCGCCCTGGAAGGGCCCTGGACAAGTCGCGGCAACTTTGCACCCGCGGGAACGTTAACGTGGAACTCGCAGGCATCATTTGTTTTGCCCGTTGCCGGCAAAGCGGATACTACTTTTATGTTTATGGGCGATAGATGGTCTTACCCTCATCAGGCATCTGCGGCTACTTATGTTTGGCTGCCGTTAAAAGTATCAGGCACATCCATCTCTATCTCAAAATATTACGACGTTTGGCAGGTAGATTCCGGTTCGGGCAAGAACGCCTCTGGTCAATTAACGGGCGAGCAGGTAACATCTAACGCTAAAACCTTGAACTATCAGGGCAATTGGTCTTCATATTCGTTTGGGAAATATGCCGCCCGGCGTTCTGATACCAAAGGAGATCGTCTTTCACTTAACTTTCATGGCAAGCAACTAGGTATTTACAGCATTTTGGGTCCGGAGGGAGGCTACGCAACAGTTACTGTATTCAATAGCAAGAAGGAGCGGGTTTGTTCTTTCGTGGTTGATACCTACAGCAAGTATGAGTGCAGATCATTAGTAATGCTAACGCCGGTAATGGCCGCGGGCGATTACGCTGTAACCATATCCATCAACGGCGATCATGGCAGTTGGTCTGACAAAAGAAAGAGCATTTATGGCAGCAAAGGTAATTATTTTGCATTTCAATCGGCAGTTGTAGTTAAGTAATAATCAGGCCGGAAGATGCCTGATGCGGTGGCAAAATGAGGTAGTAATAAATGCCGGTAGCCGAATTGTTAGCTGCATCTGAACACGTTCTGTGCCATAAATTTGCCTGGCAGGTGCAAATTCATTTGCACTTTTATCTTTTATAATTATATTGCAATACCAATTGTGAACCTGGAGATTTTCGGCTGCTTACTTTTTTAACTGTTAATTTAACAATTAACTGAATTCTCCCCGGGTTGATTTAAACGCATTATTGAACAACCTATAACGATGATAGCGCATACTGACGAAGAATTAATGGCCCTGGTTGCTACCGGCAATCGTGGTGCTTATTCTTTATTGTATACCCGTTATCTAAATCAGCTTTACCGTTATGTTTACCTGTTCTGCAAATCAAAAGAGCAGAGTGAAGAGATTGTGCAGGATGTTTTCCTGAAGATCTGGGAACGTCGCGAAAAGCTGTCGGGGGTAGAATCATTCAAAGCCTATATCTTCCGCACAAGTAAGAACTTGTTGCTTGATCATATCCGCAAGCAGAAAGTACAGGTTAGGGCGTATGATCAATTGGTGCCGGTTACAGAAGAAAGCCCGATGATGGCCGATACCCAGTTAATCTATAGCCAATACCGCTATCTGATCCAGCAAGCCATAAACCAGTTGCCGCAAAAGCGTAAAATGATAGTAGAAATGCGCACGCAGGAAGATCTCTCGCTCGATGAAATTGCAGACCGGTTGTCTATCTCTAAATCAGTAGTAAAAAAACAACTCTACCAGGGGATGGATTTTGTACGTAATTACATGCATAGCCAGGCAAATATATTGTTGATAGTCATTTGGTTATTGTTGCATCAGTAGGCGAGGAGTCGTCGAAGTAATTCCTTCTGAATTTTTTTTCAAATATTTTTCTGTCGGAGGGGTGCGCGGGCTTCAGTTGTTCGTCTACTCTTTAAATGGACCGAAAAACTGTAGACCAATTTCTTGTAAAATATGCTGCTGGCGTTTATACCGAAGCTGAACATGCCGAGTTTTTGAACTGGCTGCGTTCGGTTCCTGACGCTGAGGTAGAAGATGTGCTGCAAAAACTGGCCCATCAGTTTGCAGAGCAACCTGCAGACGAGCAAACACCTAATACTTTACTGGCCGCCGGTATAGAGAGCCGGCTTGACGCGCTTGACCAGGCGCCGCAACGCCGCAGATTTCGCTGGCTTAAAATTGCGGTGGCAGCGGTTCTGTGCCTGGGTTTTGGCTCGCTTTTTATAAAACGTGTTTTAAAAGTGCCGGCTCAAACTAACGTGCAGGTGGCAAAAATTGTACCCGGCACCAACAAAGCCTATCTGGCTCTGGCCAATGGCAAACGCATTATTCTTAATAAAGCTGCTAACGGTTTACTGGCTACCGAGGGTAGCATCAGTATTTATAAAACCGGCGATGGCCAATTACTATACAAGCAGGAAGGGCATGCCCGCCAACCCGGGACAGATTTGCTGGTTACCCCACGCGGTGGGCAATATAAAGTAACATTGGCCGACGGCACCCAGGTATGGTTAAATGCGGCATCATCCATCAAAATACCACTAGGCTTTACTGAAAGTGAGCGCCGGGTAGACCTGAGTGGTGAGGGCTATTTTGAGGTGGCTAAAAATAAAGCAAAACCTTTTAGCGTGTGGGTTAATGGCATGCAGGTGCAGGTATTAGGCACGCACTTTAACATCAGTGCTTATGCTGATGACCCCAGCATGAACACTACGTTGCTGGAGGGATCTGTAAAAGTGACCAGAAATGGCCAAAGCCGCATGATTGTGCCTGGGCAGCAGGCGCAGGTAACTACCGATATACGGGTTTGCAAAGTAAACGTGCAGGATATTGTAGAATGGAAGAATGGCAACTTCAGTTTCTCACACGAAGATATAAAAAGCATTATGCGCAAAATATCGCGCTGGTATGATGTAGATGTGGAGTACAAAGGCGCCCAAACTCATGAAGGGTTTGTGGGTACACTGCCTCGCTCTGCCAATATTAACGAAGTTTTAGATATGCTCGAACTAACACGCCTAACACACTTTAAAATTGAGGGAAGGAGGGTGATGGTGATGAAATGATTTTTTACCCGATAAGTAAATGATCATAAAAAGATAAGGCCCGTAGTGCAGCGAACACCCCGGGCCGTGTCTGGATCAGATACTGTATGCTATACGAACTAACAACCAATTTCTATAAACCCAAACTTTTTTCAAATATATGAAAATATATGCTCTAACAGGGCATAAGTGGCCTTCTTATGCTCATAAAATCCTGTTAATAATGAAGTTGACTTTTGTTTTGCTGGTTACCGCCTTTCTGCAAATATCGCTGGCAGGGCGGGCTCAAAATGTAACATACACTGCCAAATCGGCCCCGCTATCGCAGGTGATGGCAGAAATCCAGAATCAAACAGGCTATCACTTTTTATATACAGACCAAATGCTGGCCGATGCGCACGCCGTTGATCTGAATATAAAGAACCAGCCCCTGCATGAAGCTTTACGTTTATGCTTTGAGGGGCAACCGCTTACTTACAGTGTAAAAAACAAAACTATTATACTACAGCATAAAGAGGTTGCGGCCCCTGTGTTACCGGCACTCAAAGAGGTAAAAATAACCGGCGTGGTAACGGATGAAACCAACCAGCCGCTACCGGCTGTAACTGTTAAGCTGGTGGGCGGCGGCGCAGTTACCCAAACTGATGTGCAGGGCAGATTCAGCATCATGGTTCCGGATGTTAACTCGGTTATAGAGTTTTCGTCTATAGGTTTTGCTACGCAACAACTTAAGGCTGGCGGCGCCACGCTAAATGTACAAATGCGTGCAACGCTTAACTCATTGAGCGAGGTGGTGGTTATTGGTTACGGCGCGCAACGCAAAGGTGATGTAACCAGTGCGGTGGCTACCGTAAAATCTGAAAACTTTGTGAGCGGTCCGGTAACTGATGCCGGCGAACTGCTGAAAGGTAAAGTGGCCGGTCTATCTATCTCCAATCCATCCGGCGACCCGAACGCGCAATCGCAGATCTTACTGCGCGGTACCAATACCATCAATGGCGCCAACACCGGTGTGCTGGTAATTATTGACGGTGTACCGGGCGACCTGCTTACCGTTGCACCTGAAGATATTGCAGAGGTATCTGTACTAAAAGACGGTTCATCTGCTGCTATTTATGGTGTGCGTGGCTCAAACGGCGTTATCATTATCACTACCAAACATGCTACCGGCAATAATAATAACCGGGTTGATTATAGCGGTAACGTAAGCACCAGCGAACTGACCCGTGTGCCTAAACTGCTTACGGCGCAAGATTATCGTGATCAGATTGCCGCCGGTACCCGTTCCTCATCTTATGACCTCGGCAGCAACACCAACTGGATAGATGCCATCAGTAAAAATCACCCGGTATCAACCACCCAAAACTTAACCTTTAATGGCGGTAATGCGCAAACTAATTACCTGGCATCATTTAACTACCGTTTTTTGAATGGTGTTTTCCAGCAATCAAACCATAAGCAGGTAACGGGGAGGGTAGATATTAATCATACCATGTTGGATGGAAAACTGAAATTCAACTTTGGATTAACCCAAACCAACTTCAGCGATATCCCTTTCAGTACGTATGATTATCGTCAGGCACTCATCATGAATCCTACCGCCCCGGTTATAGAGCCTAACGGCAGCTATTACCAAGAGCCAACCAACTTCCAGTATCAAAATCCGGTATCAGACCTTTATAATAGCAGCCAGCCGCAAAACTCGTTCAGAAACAAGTACAACACAACCGTTACTGTGTTGCCGGTTGAGGGTCTGCGTATCTCGGCTACGGGTTCATACACCAAAAGCGGTTATCAGAACCTGTATTATGCTAACACACAGAATATATCAACCCTGCGCGATAACCAAAACGGCGTAGCCAATATTGCAACTGGTCAAACGGTAGAACGTTTTCTGAATGCCTCTGCAGAGTACACCCGTGGGTTTGGCGAACACCATGTATCGTTATTAGCTGGCTATGAGTACCAGGACTATGATAATTTTAACTCATACATCGCCAACCACAACTTCCCTACGGATGTTTTTGGCTATAACCAGATCCAACTGGGTGCCGCTCAAAAAGACGGACAAGATGTGATTAGCAGCGGTCGTACGCAAACTAATCTGATCAGTTATTTTGCCCGTGCTACCTATAACTACATGGATAAATACCTGTTACTGGCCAGCTTGCGTATTGATGGTGCCAGCCAGTTGTACGGTGCCAGCGAGCCTTACGGTAAATTTCCGTCCATACAGGCCGGATGGCGCATCAGCAAAGAGAATTTTATGAAAGATCAGCACCTGTTTGATGATCTGAAACTGCGCGCAGGTTACGGTGTAACCGGTAATCAGCCGTCGGCAGGTTTCTTAGCTGTAGGTTTGCTAAAGTATGATACTTATATTCTGTACAATGGCCAGTGGATTCAAACACTTGTGCCCGCGCAAAATGCCAACCCAAGTCTGCGTTGGGAAGAGAAACATGAGACTAACCTGGGCCTTGATTTCAGCTTGCTGAAAGGCCTGGTTACCGGTAGCGTTGATGTGTACGACCGTAAAATATCTGGTTTGTTATACAGCTACAATGTGCCTAGTCCGCCAAATCTGTACCCTACCACTATGGCCAACGTTGGTACCATGGAGAATAAAGGTTTAGAGGCAGCGGTGAACATCCGGCCAATTAAAACCAGAAATTTTAGCTGGACAAGTACCTTCACTTTCTCTACCAACTCCAACAAATTGATCAGCCTGTCTAATGACCTTTACCAGGCAACGGTACCTTATTTTACCACCGGCGGTACCCAAGATCCTATCCAAACCTTTACCAATATTGTACAGGTTGGTCATAACATAGGCGATTTTTATGGCTTTAAAGTAACCGGCGTATCGCCTGATGGTTACTGGATTTATCAGGAGCCCGATGGTACCAGCGTGCCATATAACAAGTTTAACCACTCGTTTAATGATAAGCAGGTTATCGGCAACGGTTTACCTAAGTACTACGGCGGCTGGAACAACAGCATCAGCTACAAAAACTGGGATTTTAGTGTAACCATGCGTGGTGCGTTTGATTACCAGGTGCTCAACTTTCAGCGTATGTATTATGAAAATCCGGGCATCATTAACTACAACAGGCTAAAATCGGCTTATGACAAAGTGTTTGGTACCGCCGTGCTGAACAAGAATGTACCGCTGGAGTTTAACAGCTATTATGTAGAGAACGGCGATTTCTGGAAAGTTGATAACATCAACCTGGGTTATACTTTCCGCAACGTAAAATCTAAGTATATCCATAACCCTCGGGTAGCTTTCTCTACGCTCAATACCTTTATCATTACCGGTTACAAGGGCATCGACCCGGAGGTTGACCGTGGTGGTTTAGCGCCAGGTAATGATCCGCGCGATACTTATCCGTCACAACGCACCTTTACTCTTAGTTTTTCGGCCAGTTTTTAATAGATGAACCATCAAAAGATATTTAAAATGAAAAAGAGATATTTATTTTTTGCCGCAGTAACTGCAGGCCTGATGGCCATCTACTCGTGCACAAAATTGAACGATAAAGATTATGCCACCATTGTATCAAGCCAGTTTAGTCCTACGTCTAAAGACGTAGCCGCCCTGGTGGGTGTTCCTTACACCAACTGGCGTACGCTTGAGCTGGGCCGTAGTGCCAATGCTATCTGGCGTACCAATGAGATCTCGGCAGATGAAACCGTGATCCCGGCGCGCCCTAATGGCTGGGTAGACGGGGGCATTTACCGCCGTATGCACGAGCACAAATGGACGGCTGATGAGGATAACAGCTTCCAGATCTGGACCAACGCTTTTTCTGGTATAACCAACTGTAACCGTTTGCTTTATCAGTTGGATAATAACCTGATCCCGGTAACCACCGGTAAAGACCAACTGGAGGCCGAACTAAAGGTGCTGCGCGCATCATTTTACTATGCGCTGTGCGACTTTTTTGGCAACGTGCCCATTATCACCAAGTTTGATGTGCCTGCCGGTTACTTGCCAACTCAAAGCACCCGTGCACAGGTATATGCTTTTATTATCTCTGAGTTAACTACCAATATTCCACTGCTTAGCAAGTTAAATGATGGCACTACTTATGGTCGCTTTAACCAGTGGGCTGCCAATGCTTTACTGGCTAAAATGTACCTGAACGCAGGCGTCTATACCGGCACGCCAGACTGGGCCAACTGTATCAAAGCGTGCGATCAGGTAATCAACTCTGGTCTTTACAGCCTGGAATCTGTGCAGTCAAATGTTTTTGCTACCAATAATTCAGGCTCAAAGGAGATTGTTTTCGCTATTCCGTTCGATAATATTTATACCGCCGATGGCGCCACGGCCTGGACACTGCACATGGAAACCCTGGAGCCCGAAAATCAAGCGACCTATAACTTTCAGAACTCGCCATGGGGCGGTATCTGCGCCATTCCGCAGTTTATCAATACGTTTGATCCGGATGATAATCGTTTGAAGGCAAACTGGATCCAGGGCCAGCAATACACCGCATCCGGATCTGTGCTGATGGGTACAATGGATAAGTTTAACGGCAAACCACTTAGCTATGTTAACGAAGTGCCGGGGGTGGACTCTACGCAGGAGGTACATGGTTTCCGTCTGGGTAAATACCAGATCCAGAATGCAGAGCTGGTGGGTATGAGTAATGATTTCCCGCTGTTCCGCTATGCTGATATTTTGATGATGAAGGCCGAAGCGTCATTGCGTTCTGGCGACGCGGCAACCGCGGCCAGTTTGGTAACCCAGGTGCGCCAGCGTGATTTTACTACTAATCCATCTAAAGCCACAGTTACTGCCGCACAATTACAGGCCAATACTTCTTATGATTATGGTTTGCGCAATCACCTGTCAACCACTCATGAGAGCGTAAGCGATATACAATACGGCCGCATGTTGGATGAGTTAGGTTGGGAGTTTGCGCAAGAAGGCCGCCGCCGTCAGGATCTGATTCGTTTTGGTGTATTTACATCAAAATCATGGTTGTCGCACTCGCCCAATGGAGCTTACCGCACGTTGCTGCCTATCCCAACAAGTGCCATGCACACCAACTCTAATCTGAAACAAAACACAGGCTACTAATGCATCTTTCATCTTCACGGTTAATATAATTGGTTGCACAGGGCGATGCTTTATCGTCCTGTGCATTTTTTCGATTTTTTATTAGTCTGAAGTAGAAAATTAAACAATTAAGGTATGGCGGCGGGCAATACAAATCCTTCTATAAGCAAAGTAAAAAAGAGGTGGTTCAGGCTGATGGCTTGTCTGTTGCCGTTCGTTTTTCTGGCTTTGGCCGAAGGGATGTTGAGGTTGACAGGATATGGGCACGATACCTCGCTATTTGTACCTTACCCTAACGATGCTGGTAAGCTGGTGATGAACCGCTATGCATCTGAGCGTTATTTTTCTGACACAGTAAATGCCACTAAAGGTTATTATGAGCCATTTGAGAAAAAGAAAGCGCCCGGCACCCTGCGCCTGTTTGTTTTAGGTGAATCAACCGCGGCGGGCTATCCTTACTTTCATAATGGTTCGTTCCACCGCTGGCTGCAATACCGGTTAATGCATGCGTTGCCTGCACAACGGGTAGAGGTAATTAACCTGTCGCTCACTGCCGTTAACTCTTACACAGTGCTTGATTTTGCCCGCCAACTATCGGCACTGCAGCCTGACGCTGTGTTGGTTTACGTAGGGCATAATGAGTACTATGGCGCATTGGGCGTGGCCTCAACCAGTAGGATTGGCAGTAATCCGGCTATGATTGATCTGTTGCTAAACCTGCGCCGTTTGCGATTAGTGCAGCTGATAGACAATGCCATCTATGGCTTCAAAAACAGCGGCAGGAAGTCAACCGATGCCCGCGAGAACCTGATGAAACGAATGGCAGCCAAACAAGCCATCCCCTTAAACAGTGATGATTATAAAGCAGGCATTACCCAGTTTGAAAACAACATGTCGGCCTTGTGCCGACTGTTTGCCAAGAACAAGGTGCCGTTGTTTCTAAGTACACTGGTAAGTAACGAAAAAGACCTGTATCCTTTAACCAGCGCTGACAATGGTCCACTTTCTGCAGACAAAGCTTTTGAAGCCGGTAACAAAGCCTACAGTAACGGGCAATTTGATAAAGCCAAAGCAGATTACCAACAAGCTAAAGAAGATGACGAATTGCGTTTCCGTGCGCCCGAGGCAATGAACGGCATTATTCGTAAACTGGCAAACAGCTATCCCAACGTACATTTGGTGGATGTGCGCTCGACCTTTGAGCAGGCATCGCCACATGGAATATTGGGTAATGAAACCCTGCTGGAGCATGTGCATCCCAACCTGTATGGGTACGCGCTAATGGCCGATGCTTATTATCAATCACTCAAGCAAAATCACATTATCCAACCCGATGCCGGGCACGAAATGACCTTCGCGCAGCTAGGGCAACAAATGCCCGTAACTCGCGTAGACTCGCTGTTTGGCGCCTACCAGGTAATGATGCTGAAGGCCGGCTGGCCATTCAATCAGCCTATCCCGGCTAATTTTAAGCGGGGAAATTCTGTAGAAGAACAGCTGGCAGGAGCGCTATCTGTGGGGAACGTAACCTGGGGCCAGGCCAATGACGCACTTTTCAGAAACAGCATGGCTAAAGGCGATAAGAGAACAGCGCTCAGAGCTACCGAAGCCGCGTTGCTGGAAACTCCAGATAATAGTCAGTATTATATCTATGCCGCACGCCTCAACTTTGATCTGGGCAACTATGCCGAGTCTGAATTTTACTTTACCAGGCTTTACCAATTAGATGCCTCATTTCAGAATGCGCAGAACCTTTTTCTGTTTGATATTAAATCAGATCAACCTGAAAAAGCTTTAGGGCTACTGGATACTTTGATCAGTAAAAATACCTCGCAACGCAACTTTGAACCCTACAGGGCAATGTTGGCCGGTATAGTGACTAACAAAAACAAAGCTACCAATGCTGGCAACCGCCTGGCCATTGCCTCTGCTTATGAGCAATTAGGCGAGCCAGAATTAGCCAGTAAATACCGCAAATAATGAACACAGCAACAAAAGAAAACAGAAAATTCGGACTGATAGTTGGCGGTGCTTTCATGGCGCTGGCCGCTTACCGGTTTTATAAAATGGGGCATATTAATCCGTTATTGGCCGGCATCGGTATAACATTAATTACTGCCGGTTTAATAGTGCCTCAATGGCTTACCAGGCCTCGCCGTGGCTGGGAGAAATTGGGGGAGGTGCTGGGGTATATCAATACTTTAGTGTTGCTCACCTTGGTGTATGTATTTGTAGTGACACCTTTGGCATTGATTAACCGGTTGCTGGGGAATGATCCGCTAAAATTGAAATCAAGTCCTCAGACAGATACGTACTGGGAGCCTAATAATAACGACGGCGATAAAACGCAAATGAACCGACAATTTTAAACCACCATGAGCATACTAACCGAGTTTTTGATGTTTTTGCGGGAGCGTAAACGCTACTGGCTTTGGCCGTTTGTTTTGGTAGTGTTGATGCTCAGTCTATTTTTGTTTTTGGCGCAGGGTACGGCGCTCTCTACCTTCATCTATTCGTTGTTTTAGACCATGTACATTCTGGGTATCTCAGGTTTTTATCATGATAGTGCGGCCTGCATTATTAAAGATGGCGAGCTGATGGCCGCTGCCCAGGAAGAACGTTTTACCCGGATAAAGAACGATGCCGCTTTCCCTGTTAATGCTATCAGGTTTTGCTTCGATTTCTGTGGAATTACCCTATCGCAGGTGCAGCACATCGTCTTTTATGAAAAGCCGTTTCTGAAGTTTGAACGACTGGTGGAAACCTTTTTTGCCTTTGCCCCGCGCGGTATTGTGGCTTACCTTAAGGCGGTACCTGTTTGGGTTAAAGAAAAGCTCTTTCTGAAACGGATGGTGATCAAAGCATTGAAGAATCTGGAGCCTGGCTGGAAATCCGCTGCAGATACCATGCTTTTTACCAGTCATCATCAATCACACGCGGCATCAGCATTTTTTCCATCACCATTTCAGGAAGCCTTGGTTCTAACCATGGATGGTGTGGGCGAGTGGACTACCACATCGGTAGCCATTGGTAGCGGCAATGAATTGAAAATGCAGCGCGAAATCAGGTTTCCGCATTCCATCGGTTTGTTGTATTCTGCTTTTACATATTATCTTGGTTTTAAGGTAAACTGCGATGAATATAAGGTGATGGGGCTGGCGCCTTACGGTAAACCCGTTTATAAAAAGCTGGTCTATGATAAGTTGGTAGATGTTAAGGCAGATGGTTCTTTCAGGTTGAATATGGATTATTTTACCTTCGCCACGGGGCTAACCATGACGGGTCGCCGTTTTGATCAACTACTGGGGCAGCAGCGTCGGCAGCCAAATGAAGAGCTAACGCAGTTCCACATGGATGTGGCCGCTTCAATACAACAGGTAACTGAGGAGATGGTGCTGCAATTGGCCATTAATCTGCATAAAGATTATCCGTTTGAAAACCTTTGTCTGGCCGGTGGAGTGGCCCTCAATTGCGTGGCTAACGGCCGTTTGTTAAGGGAAGGCCCGTTTAAAAATATATGGGTACAACCCGCAGCCGGCGACGCTGGTGGCGCCATAGGTGCAGCATATTGCGCCTGGTATGAGTATCTGGGGCAACCCAGACTTGTCAATAATCAGACCGACCAGATGAAAGGCACCCTGTTGGGGCCTGAGTTTGCTATGGATGAGATTAAGGCTGCGTTGCTTGAAGCCAAGCTGAATTATGATGAACTTAGCGATGACGACTTTTACCCTCGTGTAGCCAGTTTGATAGCAGGCGGACAGGTGATAGGATGGTTTAACGGGCGAATGGAGTTTGGTCCGCGTGCTTTGGGAAGCAGAAGTATATTGGCTGATCCGCGCAGGAGCGATATGCAATCGGTATTGAATCGCAAGATAAAATTCAGAGAATCATTCAGGCCATTTGCACCGGCTGTTCTGAGCGATTTTCAGCAGCAATATTTTGATCTGGATACATCGAGTCCGTATATGTTATTTACCACGCTGGTTGCCGAAGCACAACGTGTTGAAATTGATGAAGGCTTACACCCAACGGGTATCGACCTGTTAAAGCAAGTGCGCAGCACTATTCCTGCCGTTACGCATGTTGATTACTCTGCAAGGGTGCAAACGGTTAGTCGTGAAATTGCTGATTTTTACCGGGTGATTGATGCTTTTTATCGTTTAACTGCTTGTCCATTAGTGATCAATACTTCATTTAATGTAATGGACGAGCCCATTGTTTGTACGCCGCATGATGCCATTCGCTGCTTCCAAAAGAGCGGAATGGATGTGCTGGTATTTAAAAATATGATTGTTTACAAGGCTGAGCGCAAAGTCGATCAGCTCACAGAACCAAATTATGAGAATCAAACCTATGAAATATAATTCCAAAATAGCTTTATGCTTTGCCATTAGTGCTTTTGTTGCATCCACGGTACGTGCCCAAACGCCGCAACAGCAGTTGTTTAAACTTAATCAAGTAAAGCTGTTGCCCAGTCCGTTTCTGTCTGCCGAGCAGACGGACATGAACTACATGAGCAAGCTCGATCCCGATAGGCTGTTGGCGCCCTTTCTGCGTGAAGCTGGCCTGAAACCTAAGGCTGAGAGCTATGGCAATTGGGAAAACACCGGTCTTGATGGCCACACCGCTGGCCATTATCTTACTGCAATAGCCCAGGTTTATGCCGCCACCGGCGATGTGAAATGGAAGCAGCGCCTGGACTATATGGTAAGCGAACTGAAGCGCTGCCAGGATAACCGCACTGACGGCTATGTAGGAGGCATCCCTGGCGGACCGGAAATGTGGGCGCAATTAAAGAAAGGTGATTTCTCGCTTTTTAGGCGCAGGTGGGTGCCCTGGTATAACCTGCACAAACTTTATGCAGGTTTGCGTGATGCCTATCTGATTGGCGGTAACGAGCAGGCTAAAGTGGTACTGATCAAACTAACCGATTGGGCCGACCAGGAGGTTGCCGGCTTGAGCGAACAGCAAATGCAAAAGATGCTTGATACCGAGCATGGTGGTATGAACGAGGTTTGTGCCGATGTTGCCGCTATAACCGGCGATAAGAAATATCTCGCCCTGGCCAAAAAGTTTACCCACCAGGCTATTTTGCAGCCGCTGGAACGAGATGAGGATAAGCTGAACGGTTTGCACGCTAACACTCAGATACCCAAGGTGATTGGTTTTGAACGCATAGCCGAGCTGGATCACGATCAACAGTATGATAATGCGGCACAGTTTTTCTGGCAAACGGTGGTAAATAATCGCAGCATATCTATTGGCGGCAACAGCGTGCGCGAGCATTTTAATCCGGCTAATAACTTCTCTACCATGATTGAGTCTGAACAGGGGCCCGAAACCTGTAACAGCTACAACATGCTGAAGTTGACCAAATTGCTGTTTACTGTGCACCCTAAGGCCAGTTATATAGATTATTATGAACGTACGCTGTATAATCATATCCTATCATCAGAGAGGCCGGGTGCCGATGGTGGTTTTGTATACTTTACGCCCATCCGCCCGCGGCATTACCGTGTGTATTCGCAACCAGACGAAGGCTTTTGGTGCTGCGTAGGTACAGGCATGGAAAACCATGGCAAATACGGCGAGTTGATCTATTCGCACCAGGGCAGCAATCTTTATGTAAATCTGTTCATCGCTTCTGTACTTAACTGGAAGGAACAGGGTATCACCCTAACCCAAAAAAACAATTTTCCGTTTGAAGAAAAGACTGAATTGCAGATCAAACTTAGCCGTCCGCAAACCTTCAAACTTAACATCAGAAAGCCTGAGTGGGTTAAAGATGGCCAGTTTGTGGTTACAGTAAACAGTAAGCCTGTAAAAACTCAGGCAGATGGTAGTGGCTACGTAGCTATCAGCCGCGCTTGGAATAACAATGACAAAATAAATGTTGCACTGCCTATGAAAGACCGCTTGGACTATCTGCCAGATCACTCGGCCTGGGTATCAATTTTGCATGGTCCAATTGTACTGGCAGCACCTACCGATACCTCAAAACTTACCGGACTGATGGCTGATGGCAGTCGTTTTGGCCACATCGCTTCGGGGCCGCTGGAAGGTTTGGGTACGGCGCCAATGCTGGTAGATAATGGTAAAAATCTGTCGGCCATGCTAAAATCGGCAGGCGGGCCGCTTACTTATCATTTAAACGGAATGATCTGGCAAACTCAGTTCCAAAATCTCACCCTTAAGCCGTTTTTTGAACTGCACGATGCCCGCTATATGCTTTATTGGCCCATTGCCAAACCCGGTCAGGAAGCCCAGCGCCAAAAAGAATTGGTACAGGCGGATGCCCGTGTGCTGTCTATGTCGCAGCGCACGGTTGATCAGGTAACACCCGGCGAACAGCAGCCCGAAGCAGATCATTTTATGGAAATGGCAAATGCTCAAACCGGTGTGCTGGTAGACCGCCACTGGCGTAGCACTACAGGTTTTTTTAGCTACAAAATGCGGATAACCGGCGCTACCAAAAACCTGGAAGTTACCGGTCGCGGCGATCAGAAAGGGGAGTTTGATATTTTGATTGACGGTGTGAAAGTTGGCCACGCGGCATTTGACGGAGGCGAAGGAGATCGTTTCATTACCCGGAGTTTTAGTATCCCCGATGGTTTAAAAACAAAGAGCAGCATAATCTTAAAAATAGTTGCTACAAGCGCCGATGGGACAGGCCCCGTGTACGATATCAGGCTTCTTTTATAACAACGGCACAAACTAAAATAACGAGTATGAAAGGCTCAAATAGCAAACTATTTGAGCCTTTTTAATAATAACTATGACTAGTTAGGGCTTGCCATCTGTGGGCTTTAACTAATCAGTATCACGCCTAAATGTGATGGATATCACATTCCCAATCCTGTTAAATATGGAGTTTTACGTCATCAGAAAAACGAAAGGATGAACACGATAGCCGTATTAACAGATCTTTCTGCAGAAACAACAAATGCTTGCTTTTATGCACTGAAATTAGCAGTTAGAATGAGAGCCGATGTGCAGTTATTCAATGTCAGTATAACCAATAAAATTAAAGAGCCAGTGTTGGTGGCGACCGGAGATGAAGCTTGGGGGGACCACAACGATAAAGCCTTTGCCGATAATTTCTGTAATGCACTGTACGCCGATTTTGAGCATCGTTGTTTTACCGGGGCATTTAAACCGATGCTTTCATGTCAGGCTGTGCAGCAAAGTGCTGCTGATGCGTTGATGTCTTTTATGGGTAATGACGATGTCGGTCTTATCATTGTTCCGCTGCCTGGAGGGCAAACAATGAGTAGCTTTGGTCAAAGTATTGCATTTAAAAACATCATGCGTTTGGCTACTGCACCTATATTGGTTTTACCTGAAAATGCAGATACGCAGTATTTTGAAAAAATAGCATTTTGTGCAGGCGGCGAGGCTAATGATACACAGAATATCCTATCGCTTGTTGGCCTGATGAAACCGCTTTCGCCCTCAATAATGGTAGCAAGCCTAACTAAACACAGCGCGGTCAATTCTATCGGCAAAGCTATAATGAAGGCGGTTAAAGAACGAACCGATTACGGCCGAATCTACTATCGCGATATTATGCCGGTTGACCATAGTGGTAGTTGGAAGTGGCTGACCCAAAATAAAAAGTGCGATTTGCTGGCGCTAACCCAAAAGTCTAAACCAGAAATGGATATGTTTTTTAATCAGGGTGAAACGTATGCCGCTACCTGGCATATTAACATCCCATTGCTTGTTTTTCCGGCATGGAGTGAGTAGGTCAAAAAGCTGATCTGATTTAGTGATTCAAAAAGCCAGCAATTAATGTGCTGGCTTTTTCTGTTTGGCAAGCTGTGCAGATATAGCTAAAAGTTAGCCCTTAATTGTTAATTTTATCCCTCGCCGCATTTACGGCCTTTAACCCTGCTGACTGGAAACCTGTGCATCGCCCAATTAAATTTATTAAAAAAGCGTTGGTCGCCTTCCTGCTATCTGCTTGCATTTGCAGCGCGGCGGCGGCACAGGTATCCTATACCGTAGAGCAGATCGGGCTTGAAAAAGGATTATCTAACAGTGCGGCACGCAGTTTTTGCCAGGACCGTAACGGGTTTATCTGGATTGGTACCAACGACGGGTTGAACCGCTATGACGGTTATGAGTTTAAAGTGTTTCGCAAGCGTGAAGGTGATACCACGGGGCTGATTAATAATTGGATTAATGTGATAGCGGAAGATGCAACTGCGCACCTTTGGATTGGTACCCATGGCGGCGTGAGCGTGTATGATCCGGTTACCGGCAAGTTCTCAACAGTAATGTTTCGGCAGAGGGAAGGTGCTCCCTTACAACGCCTAATCAACGATACCGAAGGGATTCTTTTTGATCAGCAAGGAAATGCCTGTCTGCGTATAACTGATGGCCGCCTGATTGTATTTAAGGAAGGTTCGTTACAGTCTGGCAGGGTGGTTAATACAAATCAGGGCAAAGTAACTGCCATTTGTAATGGTACCGGCCAAACCATTTGGGCGCTGGTAGAGGGTAAGGGGCTTTGTAAGTATAATCTGCAAAGTGGGGCATTGCAATTTATAACTAAGGCGCCTTTTGGGGTAAGCCGTATACTGGCAGATCACGACGCACTATGGCTATCGGGCAATGGCGAGCTGCATCATTATAATATTGCCACTAATACTTTCGACCGCCATTTTGGGCATGCCGATGGATTAAGCTCTTCGCGTATTTCAGATTTGCAGCTGGTTAACAATCAGCAACTTTGGGTCGGGACGGATGGCGGCGGCATCAACATCCTTGATAAAAGTACAGGCAAATTCAGCTATATGGAAGCGGGCGATAGTCGATCTTCATTGAGCAGCAACGCGGTACTTGCTCTATATAAAGACAAACAATCGCGCATTTGGATAGGCACTTACCGGGGCGGTATCAATATTATTGATCCGCATCGGTCCAATTTTCAAACTATCGGGCATGAGCCGGGCAATCCTAATAGCCTGACCAATAACTTTGTGCTGGCCATCTGCCAGCTTGATGCCGCGCACCTTTGGATAGGTACCGATGGTGGAGGAGCCAGTTTGCTTGACCGCCGCACCAACCGTTTTACCAACTATGTTCATCGCCAGCATGATGCTGCTTCTATTGGCGGTAATTCTTTAACCAGCATTTGTAAAGATTATCGCAACGATATTTGGTTTGCTACTTATGACGGTGGTTTAAGCCGATACCTGCCTTCTACCCGAACTTTTGCTCAATATGAGGCCTGGACAGGGGGTAAGCCTCTTAATAATGCTACTTTCTGGCTGCTATATGAAGACCGCGCGCGCCAGTTATGGACCGGGGCGTTACAGCATGGTCTTTTTAAGCTTAACCGCGCGCATCAACGTTTTGAGCAATTTGATGCCACGCTTAATGACCTGCTGGTGCTATATCAGGATAAGAAAGGCCAGTTGTGGGGCGGTGGCTGGACGTCATTAGTAAAAATTGATACCCTGCACAAACAACATCATCGTTTTACCATAGGCCACGCTGTGCGTGCCATGTTTGAAGATAAGCAGGGACAATTATGGCTGGGTACAGAAGGCGGCCTGGTATTATTTGATCGGGCCAGCGGCCAGATCGTTAAAAAATATACCACTGCAGATGGCCTGGCTAATGATCATATTATGAACATGCAGCCAGACGAACATGATGGTTTATGGCTGAGCACTTATAACGGATTATCGCGGTTTGATCTGCGCACGCGCACGTTCCGTACCTATTCTACGGCCGACGGCCTGTCTGAAAGGGAGTTTAATTATAATGCCGGATTACGCCTGATTAATGGTGAAATTGCATTTGGCGGCGCTCGCGGATTAACCCTGTTTAATCCGCAAAAAGTGTATGGTAACAGGGGGGCGCCGCAGTTGGTATTTACGGGGCTCAATATTAATAACGCCCCTGTTGAAGAATCACCAGGCTACATAACCGGTACGCAGCAGGGTAAGATTACCGAGGTTAAGGTGCCTTATGATCAGGCCGTCTTTACTTTCAATTTTACAGCTATTGATTTTCCTTACAGCGATCATATTGATTACCGCTACCGTTTATTGAACCGTGATGCCGACTGGACAAATTGCGGTACCGGTCGCAGTGCTTCTTATGCCCGCCTGTCGCCCGGTAGTTATGATTTTCAGGTTAGCTGTACTAATCGTACCGGTAATTGGAGTGAGCATGTTATTAGTGTGCACGTTGTTGTGCTGCCGCCATGGTACCGAACCTGGTGGGCCACACTTGTTTTTGTGATGGCTGCTATTGGAGCGGTATATGGCTTTTTTAGCTACCGCATCAGGCAAACCCGTATGACTTATGAGATTATGCTGGCCCGCGAGAATGAGAAACGCCAGAAAGCCATTCAGGAAAGCGAGCGTCAGATCCATAACAACAGGCTGGAGTTTTTTACCAGTATATCGCATGAGTTCCGCACGCCATTGTCGCTTATTATCAATCCCGTAAAAGATATGCTGATGCGTGAGCATCATGACGATAAAAAAGAGCTGAATATCATTCACCGTAACGCCCGCCGCTTACTGAGTTTGGTTGATCAGTTGCTGTTGTTCCGTAAGGTTGATTCCGGCCTGGGCCAGATGACGGTAGTTGCGCTGGATGCACGCGATTTGTGCAGTGATATTTTTCAATGCTTTGCTCAACAGGCGCGCACCAATGGCGTTGAATATTTGTTTATAGCGCCAGACGCACCGCTACTGATCTACGGCGACCGCGAAAAGCTGGAGATCATTTTATTCAATCTGCTGTCTAATGCCCTGAAATTTACGCCACCAGGCGGACGTATAACGCTTGAACTGGAAGATGAATCTGATGGAGAAATCAAGATTAAAGTAAGTGATACCGGTTGTGGCATAGCGCCTGAAGAAGGTGAGCGCTTATTTGAGCAATTTTACCAGTCACGGTCTGGCGGACGCCCGGTTAAGGCTGGCTTTGGTATTGGTTTGTACCTGGCCCACCGGTTTGCACAGCAGCATGCCGGCAGCCTGAGTTATCAAAGTCAAACAGGCGAGGGGACGATCTTCCTGCTCACCCTGAAAAAAGGCAAAGCCCATTTTGATCAGGCGCAGATAAGTGAAGATACGGTTTCAGAATCGTCATTACTGGAAGAATTAATAGCCGATGACCAGCAAGTACTACCGGCAGAACCGCTCAAAACATTTAAAACTGCCGAAGTATTTACCGAGCGCAAAGTGATTTTGGTGGTGGACGATGATAGCGATATGCGCAATTACGTATGCGATATATTTAAAGACCAATACATCGTACATCAAGCCGCCGATGGCGAAACGGCCATGCTGATGGTCAAAGAAAAAACGCCCGATCTGGTAATTAGTGATGTAATGATGCCTGGCATAAGCGGCATAGCGTTTTGCAGTTGGCTGAAAAATGATCCGGCTTATAGTTATATCCCTGTTATCTTGCTAACGGCCAGTTCCTCGACCGAGAACCGTTTGAAGGGGCTGGACGGTGGCGCCGACGATTACCTGAGCAAACCCTTCGAAAAAGATCTGTTGGTAACCCGGGTGTCTAACCTGTTGACCATTCGTGATAATCTGCGGACGTATTTTTATAATGAGATTACGCTGCAAACCAACCCGGTAAATATCTCCGAGGAGTATAAATTGTTTTTACAGAAATGCATCGAGGTAATCGAAACACATCTTACAGATGCACAATTCAGCATAGGGGTGCTGGCGTCAGAGATAGGCATGAGCCATTCCAATCTTTACCGAAAGGTAAAGTTAATGTCGGGCTATACGGTTGCAGCGTTTATCAGGCTTATCAGGTTGCGTAAAGCGGCAGAGTTGCTCATCAACTCCAGCTATAACATTAACCAGGTGGCGGCGGCAACCGGCTTTAATGATATTAAATATTTCCGCACACAGTTCTCCAAACTGTTCGGTATGTCGCCGTCAGAGTTTACCAAAAAGAATCGTCCGGTGTTTAGTAAAAAGGTAAACACAAAGTGGTAATTATAGTCGTTTGTTCCGTTTTTGCTTAAAATGCCCCTGCTTGTTGCAGAGTTTACCCCCCTTTTAATTCCCGTTTCAGGTTCAAATTTGCTTTAAACCATTATAACCCGTTTTTATGTTTAAAGCTTTACTTCATCTCCGCAAGGTTATTTGTGCAGGTGCATTGATTTGGTGTGGATTGATAACTGCCGGCGCGCAACCAAAGATTAATGCTAAACCCGTTCCGCAGCTTGGTAAAAACAGCATTAAAGAAGTGATAGCCGCCATGACGCTGCAAGAAAAAGCCTTAATGGTGATAGGGGGCGGGCGTACAGGCACCGGTATAATTCTGGGCGATGGCTCTATGATCGGCCGTACAGAATCGCGCTTACCCGGAGCGGCGGGTGGCACCAACGCTATACCTAGACTAGGCATCCCGGCTATGGTATTACCAGATGGCCCTGCGGGTCTGCGTATTGATGTAAAACGCCAAGGCGATAACAAGCTTTATTATGCCACGGCTTTTCCTTCTGCCACTACGCTGGCATCAACCTGGGATACGGCACTGGTAAAAAGGGTAGGAGCTGCATTTGGTAACGAAGTGCTGGAGTATGGTGCCGATATCATCCTGGCGCCGGGCATTAACATTCACCGCAATCCGCTTGGGGGCAGAAACTTTGAGTATTATTCAGAAGATCCTGTGGTAGCAGGTAATATTGCCGCAGCCATCATCAAAGGTTTTCAAAGTAACGGCATAGGTACTTCCATTAAACACTTTGTGGCTAATAATCAGGAGGCTAATCGCGCGGGAATTAATGAACTGATTACCGAACGATCATTAAGGGAGATCTACCTCAAAGCATTTGAGATCGCCATTAAAAAATCGCAACCGTGGACGGTCATGTCGTCATACAATCTCGTTAACGGCACCCATACCTCTGAACGTGCCGACTTGCTCACCACCGTTTTACGTGACGAATGGGGTTTTAAGGGTTATGTGATGACAGACTGGGGCGGCAAGGCCAAAAACCTGATTGCCCAGATGAATGCCGGTAACGATGTAATTATGCCCGGTAATGCCAATCAGGTAAACCGCATTATCTCGGCGGTTGAGCATGACTCGCTGGATGTTAAGGTGCTTGACCGTAACGTGGAGCACATCCTTAACATCATCGTTAAATCGCCTTCTTTCAAACACTACAAATACTCCGGCGCGCCCGATCTGAAAGCGCACGCACAAGTATCCCGACAGGCTGGTGCCGAAGGCATGGTGCTACTGGAAAATCACGGAAATGCACTGCCTTTAAAAAGCAGCCAGAAAAACATAGCCTTGCTGGGCAATGCCAGTTATGCTACCATTGCGGGTGGTACGGGCAGCGGCGATGTCAACAAAGTTCATGTAATTTCACTAGCCGGTGGATTGACTAATGCTGATTTTATGCCAGAAGCACAACTGGCCGCAACCTATAATTCTTATGTAAGCGATTGGCGCAAGCGTTCGCGCGAATTAAATATTGCCGACTATCAGTTAAATACCCTGGCCGCTAAATGTGATGTCGCAGTGCTCACTATCGGTCGCAACAGCGGCGAAACCAAGGATCGTGACCTTGACTCAAACTATCACCTGAAACCGGCCGAATTATCATTGATTGATCGCACGGCCACTGCTTTCCATCAGCAGGGTAAAAAACTCATCATCGTACTAAATATTTGCGGTCCGATTGATACCAAAGCTTGGAGAACTAAAGCCGACGCCATACTGCTGGCCTGGCAACCCGGCCAGGAGGCCGGTGATGCCATGGCCGATGTGCTGACCGGGAAAGTAAATCCTTCGGGTAAACTGGCTACCACTTTTACCGAGAATTACGAAGACGTTCCCTCAGCACGAGATTTCCCTGGTACACCTGCCGCTAGTCCAGAGCAAGTAGCTTACAGGGAGGGTATTTATGTGGGCTATCGGTACTATGATACTTTTAATATTAAACCAGCTTATGAGTTTGGTTATGGCCTGTCTTACACCACTTTTAAGATCAGCCCGGTAAAACTAGCTGCGGCTCTGGTTAAAAATAGGTTAACGGCCCAGGTTACCATAACCAATACCGGCAAAGTAGCGGGTAAGGAAGTGGTGCAGGTTTACGTGGCCGCCCCGGCAAAATCAATTGCAAAGCCAGCACAAGAACTAAAAGATTTTGCCAAAACGCGATTACTCAAACCGGGCGAGTCGCAAACCTTCACTTTTAATATTCCGGTAGCCAGTCTGGCATCTTTCCATAACGATAAAAACGCCTGGATAACCGATGCCGGGCAATACCTATTAAAGATAGGCACCTCATCAAGACAAATAGCACAGACAAGCATTTTCAATATCTCGGCAACGATGGTAACCGAGCGTGTGCATAGCGTACTGCATCCTCCGCAATCGGTAGATGTTTATAATGCTCAATAAACTAAGGATGAAGTATCTAAACAGCATGTTAACAGGACTAATAAAAAAATCGGTCTGTTTTTTGTTCGGGTTTGCAATTGCGATGTCTGCCAGGGCGCAAAGCATAGCTGCTTGTTCTGAGGCTAATCTGGATGGTAAATGGAATGTAATTATAGATTGGTATGGAAGCGGTAACGCGGCCGATATAGCCAGCAATAAACAAGCCACCGGGAAGGATGATTTTGTAGAGTTTTCTTTTGATAACAGCCAAACGCTTGCCGTTCCCGGCGATTGGAACTATCAGCGTGATGAACTGAAATATTACGAAGGCACCGTTTGGTATCAGCGCGATTTTGATTACCTGCCCCGGCGGGGTAAACGCGCCTATCTGCATTTTGATGGGGTAAGTTATCGCTGTGAGGTTTATCTGAATGGCAAACTATTGGGCGGTCACGAAGGTAGCTTTACACCATTTCAGTTTGATGTAAGCGGCATCATCAAGCGGGGTAAAAACCTATTGGTGCTAAAGGCAAACAACGAGCGCCGGGAGGATGCCATCCCGGCTCGCAAGTTTGATTGGTGGAATTACGGCGGTATCACGCGCAGCGTAAACCTGCTTACCGTACCCGATGAACACATAGCCGACTATTTTATCCAACTAAAGAAAGGCTCGCTTACTGATCTTTGCGGCTGGGTGCAGCTTAGCGATAAACAATACCGGCAAGTGAGGCTGGAGATACCAGAGGCACATATAAAAAAGGTGCTTACTACAGATAGTGCCGGTCGCGCGCAGATCGATTTGCCGGCAAAGCTCGCCTTATGGTCGCCGGAACAGCCCAAGCTTTATGCGGTGAAACTATATGCGGGGAACGACACCGTTACAGATTTGATCGGCTTCCGTTCCATTGAGGTAAAGGGCACGCAGATCCTGCTTAATAAAAAGCCGGTATTTCTGCGGGGCATCAGCTTTCATGAGGAAATGCCACAGCGTGCCGCCCGGGCTTATAGCGAGGCTGATTCGCGCACGTTGTTAACCTGGGCTAAAGAGTTGGGTTGCAATTTTGTGCGCCTGGCACATTACCCACAAAACCCGCAAACAGTAAAACTGGCCGAGCAAATGGGCCTGATGATGTGGGAGGAGATCCCCGTTTGGCAGGGCATCCAGTTCAGTAATCCGCAAATACTCAGTAAGGCCAACAACATGCTGCACGAAATGATTGAGCGCGATAAGAACCGTTGTGGCATCATTATCTGGAGTCTCTCTAACGAGACAGCTCCCGGTCCCGACCGCAATGCCACCCTGACTCAAATGGCCAAAGACGCCCGCGCGATGGACGATACCCGCCTTATTTCGTCGGCCTTTGATCATTTTAAATATAGTGGCAACCAGATTTTGATAGATGATCCGCTGAGTGAGAGTTTGGATGTGCTGGCGGCCAACAAATACATGGGCTGGTATGCCAAATGGCCCGCCGGACCGGGCAATGTGGTCTGGAAAAGTACTTTCAATAAACCGCTCATTATCTCTGAGTTTGGTGCCGAAGCCCTCTATGGCAATCACGGCGCTAAAGATACCGCCAGCTTGTGGACCGAAGAATACCAGGAGCAGCTATATAAAGACAACCTAGCCATGTTTAAAAACATCCCATTTCTGCAGGGTGTTTGCCCCTGGATCCTGGCCGATTTCAGGAGCCCCGGCCGCATGCAGGCTCAGTATCAGCAGGGGTGGAACAGAAAAGGTTTGCTATCAGACAAAGGCTTTAAAAAGAAGGCCTGGTATGTGATGCACAGCTTTTATCAGCAAAAACAACAAGAAAATAAAGCCAAATAAAACAGGATACTTATATGTGTAAATTAAAGATCAGTCTTTTGAGTATAGCGTTTGCCGGAGTGCAGTTAACGGCGTTTGCTCAACATAGAACCATCAACCAGCGGGTAGATTCGGTAATGCGGTTAATGACGCTGGATGAAAAGATAGGTCAGCTCAACCAATACTCCGGTCGCGAAACTACCGGGCCGGTTACCCAAAGCACCAGTATTACAGATGCCATTAAACAAGGCCGGGTGGGCTCAATGCTCAACGTGCAGACCGTGAAAAATGTGCGCCCGCTGCAGGAACTGGCCATGCAATCGCGCCTTAAAATACCGCTGTTGTTTGGTATGGATGTGATACATGGTTATAAAACCATCTTCCCTGAGCCATTGGCCGAGTCAGCATCATGGGATATGTCAATTATCCGTCAATCGGCGCATATAGCAGCGGTGGAGGCTTCTGCGGCCGGATTGAACTGGACTTTTGCCCCCATGGTAGACATAGCCCGCGACCCACGCTGGGGCCGTATTATGGAAGGAGCAGGAGAGGATACCTATCTGGGCAGCCAGATTGCCAGGGCCCGTGTGCTGGGTTTCCAGGGCGATAAGCTGGGTGGTGCCGATGCACTGATGGCCTGCGCCAAGCATTTTGCGGCTTATGGCGCGGTGTCATCCGGCCGTGATTATAACGATGTGGAGATGAGCGAGCACCAACTTTGGGAGACTTATTTGCCGCCGTTTAAAGCTGCAATTGATGCAGGCGTGGCCACCTTCATGAGCTCGTTTAATACGCTGAACGGCGTGCCAACCGCTGCCAGCAATTATCTGCAGCGCGACATTTTGAAAGGCAAATGGAACTATTCTGGCTTTGTGGTAAGTGATTGGGGATCAATAGACCAGATGGTTAAATGGGGTTATGTGGCCGATAAAAAACAAGGCGCTCTAAAAGCCATTATTTCTGGTTGCGATATGGATATGATGAGCAACGCCTACATTGACAACCTGAAACAACTGGTGGCCGAAAAGCAGGTAAATATTAAAATAATAGACGATGCCGTAAAACGCATCTTATACAAAAAGTTTGAGCTGGGTTTATTTGATGATCCTTACCGCTTTTGTAATGAAGAACGCCAGGAAAAAGCACTGAATGATCCTGCACATAAAGAAGCGGCGCTGCATACTGCTGAACGTTCTATTGTGTTGCTGAAAAATCAGCAAGGCCTATTGCCGTTGCAAAAACATGGTCAGAATATAGCATTGATTGGTCCGCTTGTAAAGTCTAAGCGCGATTTACAGGGCAACTGGATTGGCGCTGCCGAGTTTGGCCGCGTGGTGAGCATGTACGAGGGCCTAACCCAAAAGCTGGGTAACGATGTGCATTTTACCTATGCCGCAGGCACAACAATTAAGGGTGCCGATACCGCAGGTATTGGCGAAGCCGTTGCCGTAGCCAGCAAGGCAGACATAGTAATTATGGCGCTGGGCGAAGCCGGCGATATGAGCGGTGAATCAAAATCGCGTGCTGACATTGGTTTACCGGGCCGCCAGATGGAATTGTTTAATGCCGTTAAGGCCACAGGCAAGCCGGTTGTGGTGGTGCTGATGGCCGGTCGCCCGCTTATTTTTAATGAGATTGCCGATAAGGCCGATGCTATTCTATATGCCTGGTTTTTGGGCGATGAGGGTGGCCCGGCCATTGCCAATGTGCTTACCGGCGATTATAATCCGTCAGGTAAATTGCCGGTTACCTTCCCTCGTTCTATGGGGCAAATCCCGCTTACTTATAACGGGTATAAAACCGGGCACCCGTATGTGGCCACCAGCAATAATTATCAAACCGGGTATATGGATGTGCCTAATACCCCGCGCTATGCTTTTGGCTATGGTTTGAGCTATACTGATTTTAAGTATAGTGACCTGAAGCTGGATCAACCCATCATGACAAAAAACGGCGCTATCAATGCTAGCTTTACCCTTACCAACACAGGTAAATATGCCGGTGAAGAAGTAGTGCAGCTTTATATTAATGACCCTTTTGCATCTATTGTGCAGCCGATGAAAAAGCTGAAAGGTTTCCAAAAAATAGCCTTAAAATCAGGTGAATCTAAAACCATAACGTTTAAGATCGATAACGATATGCTTTCCTTCTATAATCAGCAGTTGCAATGGGCGTCAGAGCCGGGAAGCTTCAAGCTGATGATTGGCAGCGGGTCTGACGATATCCGTTTACAAAGCGATTTTAAACTGCAATAAAACTGACGATGAAAAATTTACTTATTTGTTTTGCCATCTTGCTCTCAGGGCAATGGGTATCAGCTCAACAGTCAGTCCGCAGGGATAGTCTGCTTAATTTTGATTGGAAATTTAATCTAGGCGATACACCTGATGCCAAAAACACCGCCTTTAATGATAAGACATGGACTACGGTGCAACTGCCGCATGACGGTAGCATAACCGGCGCCTTCGATACCATCAGCGGCACCCGCGGCAACGGTTATCGCCCGCGGCACATTGGCTGGTACCGCAAAACGTTTGTGGTGCCAGCCAATACAACAGGTAAACGCATTGTGCTTGACTTTGAGGGCGTTTATCGTGCTGCTGAGGTTTGGGTAAATGGCGCTTATTTGGGTAAGCATCTTAACGGCTACACCGGTTTTAGTTATGATGTTACCAGGCTGGCAACGCCCGGTAAACCGGTGACTATTGCCGTGCGATATGATAATACCTATAAACAAAGCTCGCGCTGGTATACCGGCGAGGGCATTTATCGTAATGTGTGGCTACGCATCATATCGCCGGTGCATGTGGTTGATAATGGTACCTATATTACCACCCCGTTCATTGCTGATGGCAGGGCAGACGTTGCCATACAAACAACCGTTGCTAACCAGACCGATAGCACCAACATGGTGACGCTTAAAACGGTGCTTATTGACGCGAGGGGCAAAGAAATAAAATCGCTTATCAGCATGGTTCCTTTGCGTGCGCATGAGGCATACACCTATCATCAATATACTTCTATCACTAACCCCGTGCGCTGGGATGTTGCTTCGCCTGTATTGTATACAGCTAAAACTTATGTGCTGAAAGGCAATGCGGTGATTGATAATTATCAAACTCGTTTCGGCATCCGTACGGTAAGTTTTAGTCCGGAAGAGGGCTTTGTATTAAATGGACGTAAGGTGTTTTTAAACGGGGTTAATATTCATCATGATTTGGGTCCACTGGGCTCGGCGGCTTTTGATAAAGGTTTCCGCCGCCGCTTGCTGGGTTTGAAACAGATGGGTGTGAACGCCATTCGTTTGGCGCATAATCCGCATGCACAGTCGGCATTGGATATGTGCGATGAATTGGGCATTCTGGTTTTTGATGAAAGCTTTGACAAATGGAGCAACGAGTATTATGGCCCCGGCGAAGATTTCCATCAACACTGGCAGGCCGATCTGGAGTGGTTTATCCGCAGGGATCGTAACCATCCCAGCGTATTTATCTGGAGCGTAGGTAACGAGGTGGCGGTTAAGCAGGAGTACAAAGACAGTTCTTTTGTGGTGCAATTAGATAAAATGGTTGATGTGGCGCATCGTTTGGATCCATCGCGCAAGGTAACCAGTGGCTTATATCCTTCAAGAGATGAGGATGTGCCGGTGCCCATGGCTTTCCACATGGATGTAATGAGTGATAATTATATGGCGCGGTTCTACAAACGCGATCATCCCAAATTTCCGCAGCTCATCTTTCTGGAAAGTGAGATGACTACTGACAATGGCGGCGAAAGCTTTTTTGGTTACGATCATAGCTATGCCTGCGGTCAGTTTTATTGGGGCGGTACCGATTACATTGGCGAGTCATTCGGCTGGCCATCCAAGGGCTGGAATGGCATTATAGATTGGTGCGATTTCTGGAAACCCATCAGCTATTACATCAAAAGTCTTTACTCACCGGAACCAATGGTGAAGATTGCTGTTTTTGATGCCGCAGGCAGCGATGCCAGGGTTTGGAACGATGTGTTTATGAAAAACCTGAAGATGACCGATAGCTGGAACTGGGAGGCTGGTAAAAAGCTTACCCTTTACACCTTTACCACTGGCGACGAGGTGGAGCTGTTTCTGAATAATAAATCGGTCGGCATTAAGCAGATCAAAGATTTTCCTAAAAACAAGATCTTGTGGGAACTTAATTATGAGCCGGGAACTATTAAAGCCATTGCCCGTAAAAACGGTAAACCTATTGCTACCGATGAGATTAAGACTGCTGGCAAGGCTCACCACATTGTCCTGAAAACCGACTCGACCCGCATGCGTGCAGATGGCCTTGATTTGAGTTATATCACCGTTAACATTGTAGACCAGAATGGTATCTTAGTGCCAGACGCGGCTAATGATATTCAGTTCGATGTAAAAGGTGCTGCCACTATTGCCGGTGTTGCCAATAGTAACCGCCTGAGCGATGAGCTTTTTGTGGCCAGTCACCGTAAGGCTTATGAGGGTAAGTGTTTATTGGTTTTACGCAGCGGCCGCGCAACCGGCAAGGTGCAGGTAAAAGCCACTGCTACAGGCCTTAAGGGCGACGTGCTGAATATCACTGTTCAATAATTTATTTCCGACCATACTTAACACATGAAATATAAAAAATACATCCTCCTGCCTGCGCTGGCACTGCTTACTACTGGTTTGCATGCGCAGGATGGCAAACGCATTGCCATTGAAACAGATCATACCGCGTTGATATTAAATATCGGCAAAAACGGTCGCGTTTATCAGTCTTACCTTGGTGAACGCCTGGCAGACGCAGCCGATAACAACGTATTGCCACAAGGCAAAGAGGCTTACATCACCGGGGGGATGGAAGATCAGTTTCAGCCAGCCATCCGCATCACACATACTGATGGTAATCCCTCGCTGGAGTTGATCTATGCCGATAAAAAAGTAATCCATCCGGATACAGGCAGTACTGAGACCATCATCAGCCTGAAAGATCCTCAATATCCCATCACGGTTAACCTGCACTACCAAGCCTACGCACATGAGGATGTAATTAAAGCCTGGACCGAGATAGTTAATGGCGAAAAAGGCACCATCATCCTCAATGATTATGCATCATCTATGCTGCATTTTGATGCAGGCAGCTACTGGCTCACCCAGTTTCATGGTGATTGGGCCTACGAAATGCAGATGCAGGAGTCTAAACTGACCAGCGGTATCAAAGAAATTGACAGCAAGCTAGGTACCCGGGCAGATATGTACCAGAGCCCCATGTTCCTGCTCTCGCTCAATAAACTGTCTGACGAAACCAGCGGCGAGGTGATGGCCGGTACGCTGGCCTGGACGGGCAATTTCCGTTTTCATTTTGAGCAGGATCAGAATAATTCATTGCGCGTGGTATCGGGTATCAATCCTTACGCTTCAGCCTATCAATTGGCGGCCGGTAAAACGTTTACCACGCCGGCCTTTATCTTCAGTTACTCAGCACACGGCCGCGGACAGGTAAGCCGTAATCTGCATGCATGGGCGCGTAATTATGATGTGATGGATGGCAATAAATCTCGGCTGGTGTTGCTCAATAACTGGGAAACTACCACGTTTAACTTTAATGAGCAAAGGCTGGACGGTATTATGGATGATGCCGTAAAGCTGGGTGCAGACCTTTTTCTTTTAGACGACGGCTGGTTTGGTAACAAATATCCGCGCAGTAATGATAAGGCAGGCCTGGGCGATTGGCAGGAAACCAAAACCAAGCTGCCTAACGGTATTACCCATTTGGTTAAACAAGCCGATGCCAAGGGAACCAAATTTGGCATTTGGATTGAACCTGAGATGGTGAACCCCAAAAGTGAACTCTATGAAAAACATCCGGACTGGATCATAAAGCTGCCAAATCGTGCCGAGAACTATTACCGCAACCAACTGGTGCTGGATCTGGCCAACCCCAAAGTGGCCGATTTTGTGTTTAACACCATGGACGATTTGATTGGCAAACACCCGGGCCTGGCTTTTATTAAATGGGATTGTAACCGCTTGATGAGCAATAACTGGTCGCCTTACCTGAAAGACAAGCAGTCTAACCTGTATGTAGATTATGTGCTTAACCTGTATGATGTATTGAAACGTTTGCGCGCTAAATACCCGCATCTGCCAATTATGCTTTGCTCTGGCGGCGGCGCACGTACAGATTACGAGGCGCTGAAATACTTTACCGAGTTTTGGGCCAGTGACGATACCGATCCGCTGGAGCGGGTGTATATCCAGTGGGGGTATAGTAACTTCTTCCCGTCTAATACGGTAACCTGTCACGTTACTTCATGGGGTAAACAGTCGCTCAAGTTTCGTACGGATGTGGCCATGATGGGCAAGTTGGGTTATGATATTGACGTAAGTAAAATGACGCCAGATGAGCTGGCCTTTAGTCAGCAGGCTATCAAAAACTACAAACGCCTGAGCAGCGTCATCTGGTTTGGCGAACTGTATCGGTTGGTGTCACCTTATGAGGCCAATCGTGCGGTGCTGATGTATGTAGACGGTATCAAAGCTAAAGCGGTACTGTTTAACTATAACCTCAATATCCGTGAGCGCGAGCAAGTGAACCGTGTGCGCCTGCAGGGCCTCGATCCACAGAAGAAATACAAAGTAGAGGAGGTGAACATGATGCCCGGAGCCAAACCCATCCTGGCAGATAATGGCCGCACCTATACCGGCGATTATCTGATGAAAATAGGCCTGGACCTGAACGGCTGGCACCTGAAAGCGCTCACCAGTTCGGTGGTTGAAATGACGGCTCAGTAGTGGCCGTCAGGCCTTGCGAACGGTAGAATTGCGTACAATAAGTTCAGTGTCCAGCACTTTTACCAGCAGTTTCCAATCGGCTGGGTCTTTATCAATCATATCCATTAAAAGCTTCACAGCTGTTTTGCCCATCTCGTTAACGGGTACGGCAACAGTTGTGAGGCTTGGTTCTGCAAATTGCGATGCATAATCATTGCTAAAACCTACCACACCAATATCTTCGGGGATGCGCTTGCCCAATTGCTTAATAACCTGCATGGCCTCCATGGCGGTAGGGTCATTAATGGCAAATAGCCCGTCGGGCGGGTTATCCATATCCATAAAGTGTTTAATATAGATCTTCACCTTACTCATATTCAGGTCGTAACCTATAATCAGGTCTTCATCAATAGGCAGGTTGTGTTTTTTTAACGCATCAATATACCCGTTCTGTCGTTTGCGACTGATGGCTAACGACGGCGGCCCGGCCAAATGGGCAATACGTTTTTTGCCGGTTTTTATTAAATGTTCCACCGCTTTAAAGGCCGCATCATAATCATTAACAATTACCTTTGGGGCCATAATCTCCTCGCAAACCCGGTTAAAGAAAACAATAGGGATGCCCCTGCGCTGAAAGGTGCGCAGATGGTCAAAGTTCTTAGTCTCCTTGGTTAATGAAACAATAATGCCGTCAACCCGGTTGCGCATCATTAGTTGCGCGTTATCTACTTCGGTATTGTAATCCTCGTTACACTGGCTAATCAGCACATTATAATCGCTTTTGCGGGCTTCTTCCTGCGCGCCAATAATTACCTGCGAGAAAAACGATGTTACAAACTCCGGCACAATAATGCCTATGGTTTTGGTTTTGTTGGTAATCAGGCTAATAGACATCTGGTTGCGCTGATACTCCATTTTCTCAGCCAGCGCAAGCACGGCTTCGCGGGTTTGCTGCTTTACGTTGGGGTGCCCGGTAAGGGCTCTTGACACGGTTGATTTAGAGAGGTTCAGCTCCCGCGCAATATCAATAATGGTGGTTTGATGGCTCTTCATAATTGTTATGATTGTTAAATGTAGGTTGCTGCAATCAATATTCAAAACTTTGGGAACGGTTCCCAAAATTGGGAACGGTTCCACTATTTATAATGCAACCCGCTGGCCATACATGCTACACAATCCTGATATTTTGGCGGTGCAATTATAAGCGGAACTGATATTTTCATGATAAAAGATACTACTAATGCTAAACGGGCACTGCATCAGCAGCAGCTCAGCGCCGGTCTGGTTATCACCGGTGGAGGCCTTTCGGGCGTATGCGCTGCCATTACCGCCGCCAGAGCCGGTACAAAGGTTATATTGGTTCAGGACAGACCGGTACTGGGCGGTAATTCATCAAGCGAGGTGAGGTTGTGGATTCTGGGTGCAACATCGCACATGGGCAACAACAACCGCTGGTCACGCGAGGGTGGGGTAATTGATGAAATACTGGTAGAAAATACCCATCACAACCCCGAGGGTAATCCGCTGATTCTGGATATGATTCTGCTGGATAAAGTGAAGCAGGAGGGTAACATCACCCTGTTGCTTAACACTGCCGTTTTCGATCTGGAGAAAAGCGATGCCGATACCATTAGCAGCCTCAAAGCATTTTGCAGTCAGAATTCTACCGAATACTTATTGACGGCGCCATTGTTTTGTGATGCCTCCGGCGATGGGATAGTGGGCTTTTTGGCGGGCGCAGCCTTCCGTATGGGGGCCGAGGCCGCAGATGAGTTTGACGAGCAAATGGCCCCCTCTGCCCAGTATGGCGAGTTGCTGGGGCACTCTTTATATTTCTATAGTAAAGATACCGGCAAGCCGGTTAAGTTTATCCCGCCATCATTCGCCCTGGACGATATTACCAAAATACCGCGCTACCGCAGCTTTAATGCTAATGAGTTTGGTTGCAAATTGTGGTGGGTTGAATATGGCGGCAGACTGGATACCATCCATCAAACCGAAGAAATTAAGTGGGAATTGTGGCGCGTGATCTACGGTGTATGGAATCACATTAAAAATTCAGGTCAATTCCCCGAAGCAGAAAATTTAACGCTGGAGTGGGTCGGCACTATTCCCGGCAAGCGCGAAAGCCGCCGTTTTGAAGGCGATTACATGCTGAGCCAGCGTGATCTGACCGAGCAGCGACCACATCATGATGCGGTCGCTTACGGCGGTTGGTCCATAGACCTGCACCCGGCAGATGGCGTTTTCAGCGAGCGACCGGGCTGTAACCAGTGGCATAGCAAAGGCATTTTTTCTATACCTTATCGCACTTTATATAGTCGCAATATCAGCAATTTGTTTCTGGCAGGGCGCATCATCAGCGTTAGTCACGTAGCGTTTGGGGCTACGCGGGTAATGGCCACATCTGCCTATGTAGGGCAAGCTGTGGGTATGGCAGCAACGCTTTGTTTAAAACAGGGCTTGCTGCCTGCACAATTGCTTCAGGAAACGCAGCTTAACGAGTTGCAAACCATGCTGATGAAGGCTGGGCAGTATATTCCAGGTTTAACACTGAATGATGGTGCTGACCTGGTTCAGCAAGCTGCCGTAAAAGCTTCATCAACCCTGAAATTTAAAGGGTTTGATGCGGTTGATGCCTGGAAATCATTGGCGATTTCAGCCGGCATGCTGATGCCATTTAAAGCTGGAAAGCTGCCGGTGTTCACGGTGCCGGCGCGTTCATCGGCCACTACAAAGTTACTTTGTGAGTTATGGATCTGCAGCCGGTCGGGCAGTTTTACGCCGGATGTATTGATGACCAGTAACACCCTAACTGTTAATGGTGATGTGGAATTAGAACTTGATTTCGATGTTGTATTGCCTGAGGCCGGTTATGCGTTCATCATCTTCAGGCAAAATGCGGCAATTGAATTGGGATATACAGATCAAAGGATAACGGGCATTGTATCGGTGTTCAATCTAATTAATAAAGCCGTGTCTAATTATGGCAAGCAAAGCCCGCCGCCAGGTACAGGGGTAGATGAGTTTGAATTCTGGTGCCCGCAGCGTCGCCCGGAAGGGCAGAACATCGCTCTAAAATTAAGCGAAGCGCAGGATTTGTTCGAAGCCGAAAACATCAGCAATGGTGTTGATAGACCCGTAATGCAGCCCAATGCATGGGTGGCAGATAGGGACGATATCAATCCGTCACTAACTTTAGAATGGTCGAGCGTGCAAATCATTAGTAGTATGACGCTTTGTTTCGATACTGATTTTGACCATCCGATGGAATCGGTGCTGATGACGCACCCTGAAACTACTATGCCGTTTTGTGTAAGAGATTATAGAGTTGTTGATGCAAGCGGAAGAGAAATCTATGCCGCAACCAACAATTATCAAACCCGAAACGAAATAAAATTTGATGAGCCTGTTGAAACGGCTAAATTGACCATCTATGTTCAACATCCCCTGCCACACGTACCGGCTGCTTTATTTGCCGTGCGTTGTTATGGGCCCCAACAAGCAGCAAATTAACCCGTGGCAACTTTAGATTATATTGTAATGGGCGTTTTTGCCCTGCTCATCTTCGGTATCGGCTTAACCTTTACCCGGGTGAGCAACAAAGGCGGGCAAGCCTTTTTTGAGGCCGGAGGCGAAACTCCCTGGTGGATCAACGGCCTGTCGCTGTTTATTAGCTATTTTTCTGCAGGCACATTTGTGGTGTGGGGTTCCATCGCTTATAAAAGCGGATTGGTAGCCAATATCATTCAAACCACCATGGCAGCCAGCGGCTTGATTGTCACACTGTTTATTGCCGGTCGCTGGAAACGCACAGGCGTAGCTACCGCTGCCGAGTACATGGGCAAGCGCTTTGGTGCGCGCGAGAAGCAATTTTATACTTTTTTAACGCTGCTGCTCAGTTTGTTTACTACAGCCGGGGTACTTTACCCGGTGGGTAAGATGGTGGAGGTAGCGTCGGGCCTGCCCTTAAACTGGTGTATTGTTATCATAGGGCTTATTATTGTGCTTTATACCGCCGCCGGTGGGCTATGGGCCGTTTTGGTTACAGATGTGGTGCAGTTTGTTATCCTAACCGCTGCTGTGCTGATTGTTATACCTGCTGCCGCTGGCGATATTGGTGGGATCAATCACTTGTTTACCCGCGCACCCAAGGGTTTCTTTAACCCGGTAAATGACGAATACACTTATGGGTTTATGTTGGCCTTTGTGGTTTATCAAACATTTTATATTGGCGGCAACTGGTCATACGTGCAGCGTTACACCAGTGTAGATACAGCTAAAAACTCAAAAAAAGTAGCCGGATTGTTTACGGTGCTTTATTTGTTTTGTCCGGTTATCTGGATGCTTCCGCCGATGATTTATCGTATCATTAATCCTAACCTGCATGGCCTGGAAGTAGAGGATGCCTACATGATGCTGATTCATCGTGTGATGCCTGCCGGCTTGATTGGTCTGGTTTTGGCGGGCATGGTATCGGCTACATCAAGCAAGGCTAACACCACTATTAACATGGTGGCTACCGTGTTTGCGCAGGATATTTATAAAAACCTGATGCGCCCTGCTGCTCCCGATAAAGAAGTAATATGGGTAGCGCGTATGTTTACGCTCATTTTTGGCGCTGCCACTATCGGTGTAGCCATGTGGATTCCTAGCGCAGGAGGCATTGTTGAAGTGGTGTTGAGCACGGCATCTATAGCTGGCGGCGCCTTGTTCGGACCGATGATCTGGTCGTTGTTTTCTAAACGTCAAACCGGATTCTCGGTGGTAACGGCCACGGTTTTATCCCTACTGATTAACTTCTTCTTTAAGATTATTAGTCCAGATCTGTTGCACATCAAACTGACACGTACCATGGAGACCGTTTGTGGCATGGGTATACCAGTTGTTACCCTGTTACTGTTTGAGTTGTGGTACATGGCGCGCGGCAAAGTATCGCAAGGCGCGGCAACCATGGAGGTTTTAGCCACCGAAGCCCGGCAGAAACACACTTCAACCGTGCATTTTGCGGCGCAGCAGCAAAATATTTTTGGCATCACCGTTATTGCGGTTTCGGTATGTGTGGTTGGGGTGGGTATCATCGTACTGGGTGCATTGGCTACTAAGTTTGCAACGACGGTGGTTACTGTAGGTTGCGTTATTCTGGCTATTGGGGTAAGTATTGCTGTGGCTATTGCCCGCCAGAAAGCAAAAGCATTGGTGAAAAACCAGGGGTGATATGCGGTTAAGAAGTATAATCATTGGAGTGATCTTATCTTGTACATTGGCCATTGGCTATGCGCAGGAGATCTATCCTTTATATCCCGGTAAGATCATCAACTCTATTTCTGCTGAGAACCTGGAGAAATGGGAGACCGATCCGGTTACAGGCACCGTCAGGGTATCAAATGTATCTATCCCCACTATACAAGTATTTCCCGCCAAAGGGAGCAACGCAACCGATGCCGCAGTGGTTATTTTCCCAGGTGGCGGCTACGTTAAACTGGGGATGAATACGAAGGGTACAGATGTTACCAACGCATTCAATGCTGCCGGAGTTACAGCCTTTGTGGTTAAGTATCGTTTACCGAGCGATCGTACCATGCCACAAAAACAGCTGGCACCAATACAGGACGCCCGCCGGGCCATGCAGTTTGTAAAAGAAAATGCCTCCAAATGGCATTTAGATACCGCAAAGGTGGGTGTGGTTGGCTTTTCGGCTGGTGGACATGTGGCCTCTTCGCTTGGAACCAGCTTTCGCGACGCAGTGATTGACAGCGTGCCGCTAAAATATATCCGTCCGGCATTTATGGTGCTCATCTATCCCGTCATCAGCATGGATAAAAAATTGGGCAACGGGCCATCGACCCAGAACCTGCTGGGTAAAAACCCTGATGATGCAGAGCGGGCGCGTTTTTCAAACCAGTTACATGTTGATGCCCATACGCCACCGGCATTTATTGTGCATGCTGCAGATGATAACGCTGTGCCCGTAAAAAGCAGTTTGCTGTTTTATGAAACCCTGCTTCAGCATGGTGTAAAATCAGAATTGATTGTTTACCCTACCGGCGGGCACGGGTTTAACCTCGTTACCGGCAATACAACCGATAAATGGATTGACCATTGCGTGGCCTGGATGGCCGCGAACCATTGGATCCCTAAACCCTGACGGTTATGCGCAAATGTCTCGCACTGATACTAATTCTCCTCAGTTTTACAGCAAAAGCACAAATAAAACTCCCGGCTTTTTTTGCTGACGGTATGGTGCTGCAACAAAAAAAACAGGTGAAAATATGGGGCACCGCACCGGCAGGCAAGCGAATTTATCTTTCCACTTCGTGGGATAGAAAACGTTATCATGCCCAGGCTGATTCAGCAGGGAAATGGCTGGTAAAGGTGGCCACACCAAGTGCGGGTGGGCCGTACCAGATCCATATATCTGGCGCGGGTAAAGTTAGTATTACCAATATTTTGATAGGAGAGGTGTGGCTGTGTTCAGGCCAGTCTAATATGGATATTCCGTTAAAAGGTTATCCCAATACGCCCATACTCAATGCCAACGATATTTTGATGGATGCACCCGACGATGGCCTGCGCCTGTTTCATGTAGGTTTACGTACGTCTGCTCAACCACAAACTGATGTTAAAGGTAATTGGCAGGCAGCGGATGCAGCATCGGCACAAACTTTTAGTGCGGTGGGATACCAGTTTGCCCGTTTTATTCATCAGCATTTAAAAGTACCGGTAGGCATTATCCAGGCTACCTGGGCCGGATCTGCTATTGAGGCCTGGATGGATAAACAACTGGTAGCCGATGTTTTGAAAGACAGTTTGGCAACGGACAAATCATTAAGCAACGCCGAGCACCGCACGCCCGGCAATATATACAACGGTATGATAGCCCCATTAATGGGCTACAGTATGGCCGGCGTAATTTGGTATCAGGGCGAGCAAAACCGGTTTAATTATTACTCGTACCCGGCTTTGCAAACGGCCATGGTAACGGCATGGCGCAAGGGTTGGGAGAGTGGCGACTGGCCATTTTACTACGTGCAGATAGCGCCCATGCGCTACCCTGTGCTACAGCAAACGCTTGCGCCCCGAATGCGTGAGGCGCAGCTAAAGATCACCCAAACGTTAGCTAATAGTGGTGTTGCTATAGCGATAGACGCGGGCGAGGAGCACAACATTCATCCGGCTAATAAAACTATCATAGCGCGCCGCCTGGCTTATTGGGCTCTGGGCGCAAACTACCAGAAAAAGGGAATTACCTACAAAAATCCGCGGTTTGATACGTTGGTTGTAGACAAAGATACGGCCCGTGTTAAGTTTGCCGACGCCCCCAACGGCCTGACAACTTTTGGAAAAAATATTACCCAGTTTGAAATAGCCGGTAGCGATAAAGTTTTCTATCCGGCTACGGCAGTTTTGCGTGCCAATACCGTTAACGTACACAGCGACAGTGTGAAACATCCGGTAGCTATTCGCTATGCTTTTAAAGATTGGGCTACGGGCGAGCTTTATAGTACCGATGGCTTGCCGGTTTCTTCTTTTCGCACCGATAATTGGTAGCATTCTATCCCAATTTCATTGCTTTCTTTGTCTAAATTTTAGTGCCAAATATGCTTTCCTACTGTGTGTAGGCCTGCTTTGACGGGCTTTGTGCATTTATTGAGAACGTTCCCAAAAATTGGGAACGTTCTCAATGGGATTTGGCCCGTATTTGTGACATGACAATCTGTTGACCTAAATATATTTGAAACAACCAATTGTATTTCAAAGACAAAAAACTTATTTAAATGAGAAAATCTACGCCAACTTATTGCAACTACAGCGCTCTGTATTGCCATTAGCTAAAGCAAAATGCCATTAACGTTCGCCCGGTAAATTCTGATCGGGAGGGAACACCAAACTTTCTGTATTAACACTTAAAAAATTACAATTCATGTCAATTTTTACAAGATTTTTATGGGTATTGATATGCTGCTTGTGTGCGTTAAGCCCGGCCTGGGCCAATGCCACCAAAGGTGTACCTGTGCACGGTAAGCAAACAGCAAAAGATACGCTGGTAACAGACACCGTTAAGAAGGTTAAACAGCAGATCTATTTTCAAACCCCCTCAAACCTTTCAACAGCTTCAACCGCAGCTATCAGCGGTAGCGATTTTGTAAGCACCCCGGTGGTGTCTTACCCCTTAGCATTAGGCGGCCGCTTACCCGGATTAACCGTAACCCAAACCAATGGCGAACCACTTAGTGAAGGTTTTAGCATGTTGCTGCGCGGTCAATCGCCGGTAATATTGATAGACGGGATCCCTCGCTCTGTAACCGAGATTGGGATGAACGAGATTGAATCGGTTACCGTGCTGAAAGACGCCGTATCGCTGGCCATGCTGGGTATCCGCGGATCGAGCGGTGCCATAGCCATCACTACCAAGAAAGGCAGCGCAACCAAAACGCAGATTAATTTTAATTTGCAAACCGGCATCCAGGAGCCGCTGAAAAACCTGATTGGCAGTCCGCTGAATGCTTATAACTATGCCACGCTTTATAACGAGGCACTGACCAATGATGGCCTTTCTGTTGCTACAAATGGCTTTAGTCAAGTGGCTTTAAACGCTTATCAATCAGGCAGCGATCAATACAAATACCCGGATGTAAACTGGCGCGACCAGGTAATGAAAAATCGTGCCATGACATCGCGCTATGATTTTAACACAAGCGGCGGCAATAACTTTGTACGCTATTTTGTGAACCTGGAAACCTATAGCCAGGATGGTTTGCTGAAAACCAGCGATGCCAACAAGTATAATACCACGCCTAACTTAAAAGGCTACTTTATCCGCTCAAACGTTGATGTAAACCTGACCGATAAATTAAGCGCCGGCATCTATATTCAGGGCCGCATACTTAACTCAACAGCGCCAGGTAACGATGGTACGGCTGCTATTTTCAACTCCATATTAGCTACGCCTGCCAACGCTTACCCTATTTATAACCCGGATGGCAGCTATGCGGGCAACTCCCAGTTTACTAATAATATTGTTGCACAAAACGTTGGTTCGGGCTATTCACTTAGCAATACCCGTACCGTGCTGTCAGACTTTTATCTGAAGCGTTCGCTTGATGATGTGACGAAAGGCCTCTGGATCAAAGCCCGTGCCTCGTTCTTCAGTAACCTGAATGAGAACATTGTGCGCAGCAAATCATTCGCAGTGTTTGAGCAGACCGGCGCTTCAACCTACCGTCAGTACGGCACCACCAGTGCGCAGTCAAATAGCAATGGTATCAGCTTCCAAAACAGATCAGATTTTGAGGAACTGTCTATGGGCTATACGCATAATTTCGATGCCAACAACGGCTTGGACGCAACGTTGCTGGCCAATCGCGATAATCTGATCAACGGCTCTAACCTGCCATACACTATTCAGGGAATCTCTGGTCACGTGGCTTATAACTACAAAAAGAAGTATCTGGCCGAGGTTTCATTCGCGCAAAGCGGTGCTAACCGATACCCCGATAACGGTGGCTTTAAATATGGTTTCTTCCCGGCTATGGGCCTTGGTTGGAACATTAATGAGGAGCGCTTTATGCAGCCGCTTACCTGGCTCAATCACCTCAAACTTTATGGTTCTTATGGTAAGCTGGGGCATGATAACGCAACGTACTTTCTTTACCAACAGGTATATAACGCTACGCCAACTGCCTATTTTGGTTCCAGCGCAGCTGCCGGAACCACCGTTGGTGAGTCATATTTGGCTAACCCTAACATCACCTGGGAAAAATCCAGAAACCTGAATGTTGGCCTGGAAGGTGCTGTGCTTCATAACCAACTATCCTTCGACGTTGAATATTACAACAACCTGTTTAGCGATCTCTACATTGTGCGCGGCACCAACACCGGTATGCTGGGTATTGATTACCCGAGCGAGAACATCGGTCGCCAGCGCTATTATGGCTGGGAGGCGCAGCTGAACTGGGCACAGAAGAAAAAATCGTTCGGCTATTTCTTCGGTGTAAATGCGAGTCTGCAGAATTCAAAATTGCTTTATTCTGGAGAACCAACCCTGAAATACAGCTGGATGTATAAAACCGGTCACCCCGTGGGGCAAACCTATGGCTACATTGCCGATGGTCTTTTCCGCAGCCAGCAGGAGATTAACGGCGCGCCAACTATCGAGGGTTACACTCCGCAACCTGGTGATATCAAATACCGCGATTTGAACGGCGACGGTGTGATCAATCAATATGATCAAACCACTATCGGTTCGCAAAAACCAACCTTGTTTATTGGTTCAAGATTGGGATTTAACGTGTTTAATTTCGATTTCAGTACGCTGTTGCAAGGTGTGGTTAACCAGCAGGTTTACCTGTCTGGTGCCGACTACTGGGAGTTTCAGAGCAGCAACGGTGGTCAGGCTTATACTACTCAACTCAATCGCTGGACACCGGCTACGGCGGCCACGGCCACTTACCCACGTCTAACCACAAGCGGTGGCCCGCGCGCAGGCGATGTCAACAACTTTGTAAGCTCAAGTTTCTGGCTGCGTAACGGTGACTATCTGCGAGTGAAAACCATCGAGCTGGGTTATACGCTGCCCGGCAAAACATCGCGCAAGGTGGGCGTGCAATCGGCCAGGATATTTGTCAATGCCCTCAATATGGCAACGCTCAAATCATTAACCTTTAATGGCGCCGATCCGGAAAACTATAGCGGGATGTACCCCATTGAGCGAGTATTTAACCTAGGCGTGAACATTCAATTATAACATCGGTATGAAAAGACTATTCTCACTTTTAACAATTACGCTGATTATAAGCTTCAGTTCATGCGGCAAGAAGTTTTATCAGGAACCTGACGAACGCACTACTGAAACCGATGTGTTTGATCCGAATGATAAATTGGGTACACTGGCTACTTCCTATCTGCTGGGTATCTATTCATTCCTGCCCACAGGCTTTAACCGTATTGACGGCGATTTTTTAGATGCCGCTACAGATGATGCCGTACCATCGTCTCCACGATCAAACATTGTGTTATTTAACAACGGGCAACTAACGGCTGTCAACTATCCCGATAATAACTGGGCTAATAGCTATACCATCATCCGCAGGTGTAATGTGTTTTTACAAAACATTGATGTAGTGCCTTTCAGTGACGCCTCGGTGAAGAAACGTGAAGTTGCAGAGGTTCATTTCCTGCGCGCCTTCGCCTATTTTGAATTGGTAAAACGTTATGGCGGCGTACCGCTGGTGGGCGATAAAGTATTCTCGCTGGATGACAATATGAACATTCCGCGCAATACATTTTCTGATTGCGTAGATTATATTGCTGCCGAGTGTGATCTGGCAATCCCCGGATTAACCCTTGCCTCGGCCTTATCAAGCAATGAATATGGCCGCGCTACGGTAGAAGCTGCTATGGCGCTGAAATGCCGCTTGTTTTTGTATGCTGCCAGTCCGCTGTATAACGGTGGTGGGGTAGAGACCAATGCACAGATCAAAGCGCTGACCGGTTATCCAACTGCCGATGCCACACGCTGGCAAAAGGTAATAACCGCTGCCGAAGCACTGATGTCCATTGGCTATCACAAACTACCGGCAGGTACAGGTGCAACCGCCTACGCAGCGGTCTTTACTACAAAAATTAATACCGATATTATTTTCGCCAAGCAATCTGCCGCTTCAGTTAGTATTGAAAATGCCAACGCGCCGGTGGGTTACGTATCGCCAAATACCAGTAACGGTCGTAACAGCCCTACGCAGAATTTGCTCAATGCATTTCCAAATGCTGATGGTTCAGCTTATACCGGTTCATCAACCAGTTTAACCCAATATACCGGTCGCGACCCGAGGCTGCAGGCCATCATCTTTTACAACGGTGTTAACTGGCTGGGCCGCGCGGTTCAAACTTTTGAGGGCGGACTTGATAAACCCAACACGCCGCTAAAAACCCAAACACGCACAGCTTACTACCTGCGCAAGTTCATGGCCGATTTTTCTACCGCTACTAACTACGCCAATCAGAGTCACAATTTTCCATACTTCAGGTATGCCGAAGTGCTGCTGAACTATGCCGAAGCTTTAAATGAAGTTGGCCGTACAGAAGACGCAGTAAAACAATTGATACCGATTCGTGCCCGTGCTGGCATTACCGCAGGCGTTGGCAACAGGTATGGTATCAAGGCAGGCATTAGTCAGACTGAGCTACGCGATTTGATTCGTAATGATCGCCGTATTGAGCTTTGTTTTGAAGAACACCGTTTCTGGGATCTGCGCCGATGGAAGCTTGGCAGTGTTTTGGCCTCCAGCTTACAGGGTTTGCAGCTAACGCCAAACGGTACTACTTACAATGTGCAGGTAGTGGATGTAGCCCAGCCTGTGTTTCAAGACAAATATTACCACATGCCTATCCCGTATAGCGAGACTGCCAAAAACACCAAGCTGATACAAAACGAAGGGTACTATTGATTTTACGGCAATTTAAACCTTAAATAGAGATGAAAAGATATATATATACCTTTTTGGCGATGCTGTGCTTTGTTAATGCAATGGCGCAAACAAGACCAATAACAGGCGTGATAAAAGATGCCAACGGATCATTACCGGGTGTAACGGTAATTGAAAAGCAGAATCCATCAAACGGCACACAAACCGATGCCGAGGGCAAGTTTAAACTGAATGTAAAGAGCAATACTCTGGTTGTAAGGTTTATTGGCTATGCTACTCAGGAGGTTTCGGTACAAAGGCTGAACAGCATTAACATTACCCTTAAAGAAGTTCAAAAAGATCTGAACGAAGTGGTGGTGGTAGGCTATGGCCAGCAGCGTAAGGTGAGCCTTACCGGCGCGGTTAGCGCCCTGAGCGGTGCCGATATCCGCCAAAGCCCGTCGCCAAGTTTGCAGAATGCTTTGGCCGGGCGCATCACCGGTTTCAGCAGCGAGCAACGGGGCGGTCAGCCGGGTAAGGATGGCGCCAGCTTTAATATTCGTGGCGTAAGCTCTTATACAGGTAACAACAACCCGTTGATCCTGGTAGATGATATTGAGTTTACTTACGACCAGTTTTCGCAGCTGAATGCTAACGAGATTGCTTCTATCAGTATTCTAAAAGATGCGTCAACAACTGCCATCTATGGTATTAAAGGTGCCAACGGTGTGGTATTGGTTACTACCGTGCGCGGTAAAGTAGGTAAGCCGCAAATTACTTTCTTATCAGAATATGGATTAAACCAGCCTACCCGCAGGCCCAAATATCTTGACTCTTACGGTGCGGCAACGGTGATAAGAACAGCGCAGATTAACAGCAACGCCATCAATCCTAACCCAAGTTTTGTCCCTACTTTTTCTGAGGCCGATTTACAGGCATTTAAAGATGGTACAGATCCATACGGTCACCCTAATAATAACTGGACCGATCTTTTACTGAAAGAGTTTGCGCCGCAGTGGCGTGCCAACTTTGATGTAACCGGTGGTACAGAAAAAGCCAAGTATTTTGTTTCATTAGGTTACCTTGATCAGGGCGGTCAGTTTAAAGATTACAGTGCCGATCTGGACAGCCGTACTTACTACAAACGTTATAATTATCGCTCAAACGTAGATCTGAGCATCAACAAAAACCTCGATGTGCGCTTTGACTTATTTGGCGCCATAGATGAAACAGCGCTTAACAACGCCAGTGTAGACGGTAACCTTTTCAGCGATTTGAGTCGCTTTAACGAAACCGCGCCTTATAACTATCCGGTTTACAATCCAGATGGATCATTAGGCTATAGCGTGTGGCAGCGTAGCGGTACAGACCGTAGCAACAACAACATCATCGGTCGTTTAATGTACGATGGTTCGGGCCATAACTATTCCAATAACATCAACCTGGCATCATCAATAATTCAGAAACTGGGCTTCATTACCAAGGGGCTTTCTGTTAAAGGAACATTGGCTTATCGTAACCTGTATAGCTATTACCGTGGTATTACGCGCCCAACGGCGGGCACGGGCTTTTTGTCATATATCTATGATCCTAAAACCAATACTTACTCTTTTGGTGCGCGCGATAATTTCTACCGCATGAGCGTGCCTACTTTAACCTATACGCCGGGTAGTACCAACAGTGCGTTAACTATGCAGGCTATATTGAACTACGATCGTTCTTTTGGCAAGCATCACGTTACCGGTTTATTTCTGTATAATCAGAACAGTAAAACAGCTGCCAATACCACCAATACCGATTATAACTTTATCCCCGAAAACTTTAAGGGCTACACTACCCGGTTAAGTTATAATTATAACAATAAGTATTTGCTGGAAGTTAGCGGCGCCTACAACGGTACCGACCGTTTTGCCGCCGGCAGACGCTTTGGTTTGTTCCCAGCCGTATCTGCAGGCTGGAACATTGGCGAGGAAGAACTATTTAAAAAGCACGTAAAGTTTGTTGATCTGTTAAAGCTTCGCGGCTCATACGGCCTGGTGGGGGTTGATAACACAGGTGGCGTTTATAGCTACTTGCAATCATACACAACGGCCACGGGTACGGGTTTATTTGGCACCGCCACCAACCTGGGCTATACTACAGTAACAGAAGGAACATTGCCCAACAACGAAGTAACCTGGGAGAAAGAACGTAAGCTGGATCTTGGTTTAGACTTTGGTATCATCAACGGCAAACTTACCGGTGCCCTGGATTACTTTAACAACAACCGTTATGATATTTTAACCACTCGTGGTACCGTATCTGCCGTGTTCGGTCAGTCGCTGCCAAGTGTTAATCTGGGTAAAACCAATAACAAAGGTTTTGAGGCCGAGCTGAACTTCAACAATAAAATAAACAACAATTGGTCATACCAGATCCGTGGTACTTATTCGCTGGCCAAAAATAAGATCATTTTTAAAGATGAGCCGGTGCCACTGTATCCTTACCAGGCACAAACCGGTCAGCCTATTGGCTCTGCACTTAAATATACCTGGACTGGCGAGTTTTATACCGCAGCAGATATAGCCGATCCATCAGTACCGAAACCAACGGTTACCGGTCGCCCCGGCGATCCGAAGTATAAGGATCTGAACGGCGATGGTGTTATTGACGCCAGCGATATGTCTTATTTCGGTAATACCAACATCCCAACCACTACCTACGGTATCACCCTGGGGGCCAGTTATAAAGGGGTGAGTTTTACCGTATTGTTTCAAGGGGTTACAGGCGTAGTGGCCAGCGCGCAGGGGGCGGTAACATCAAACGCGGCATCAAACGCGCAGCCTATCTATCTTGACCATTGGACGCCTGAATTGGGCAACAGTGCCAAATATCCGCAGCTGTACACATCGGCATTAAGCCAGAGCCCGCGCGATTATTATTCCAGCTTCTGGGCAATTTCTGCGGCTTACATCAGGCTGAAAACGGCAGAGATTGCCTATACCTTCGGGCCTAAGGCTTTGCAGGCGCTGCATGTAAAAGGATTAAGGGTATACACCAACGGTTATAACCTTTTAACATGGACAAACCTGGATAAGCTATATAACCTCGATCCGGAGGTGCTGGAGTCTACAGGTACACAGCCATATCCGCCAACCCGTATTATCAATTTTGGTTTCAACGTTACTTTTTAATTCATATCGTATGAAAAAGCTTTTCATCCTGATTGCGCTGCTACCGTTTTGCATGTTCTCCTGCAAAAAATCCGGCTTTCTTGACGATAAAACCAACGGCCTTACTGCCGATGCAGTTTTTACCGACAGTGTGCAGACACTAAACTTTTTAAACAAAATATATGTAGATGCCGGTTACTCTTTCGGGCCCTCACGTTTTGCGGGTGCAGGCGGTACGGGCAATACCGAACTGGCCACAGATAACACTGAAGGAACAAACAACACCGCAGTCTGGGCCGATTCTTACGTACGCGGCTCCATCGGTCCGTCGAACGTCATTACGTCTACCTTTTTTGCTACCGATAAAGATTTCTGGAACACGCCTTACAAAAACATCCGCCGGGTAAACCTGCTGCTTTCTAAATTGCCTAACGCGCCTTTTTCTGATGCTATGAAAAAACGCATCCGCGGCGAGATCAGGTTTTTACGCGCTTATTACTACCATTATATGGTAGTGGCCTTTGGCGGCGTGCCTTTGATCAGCGATCAGGTTTACAATATTGACGATATCATTAATATTCCCAGAAATAGCTTCGCCGATTGTATCAACTACATCACCAGCGAGCTGGATGCCGCGGCTTCAGATCTGAATGGCGTTGTTTATAGTGATATAGATTACGGCCGTGTAACCAGGGGGGCTTGTTTGGCTTTAAAATCAAGAGTGCTGTTGTATGCTGCCAGTCCGCTGTTTAATGGTGGTTCTATTGCCACCAATGCCAATGTGCAGCCGCTGACAGGTTATACCACTTACGATAAAAACCGCTGGCAACTGGCTGCCGATGCTGCCAGCGCGGTGATGAACCTGGGGCAATATTCACTTTATGTAGATAATACCACTCGCCCGGGCTATGGTTTTTACCAGGTGTTTTTGAAACGGGTGAACAGCGAGTATATTTTTGCTTACAACCGACCGGCACAGAAAGAGTTTGAGACTTATTACCTGCCGCCATCGCGCTCGGGTTCCAGCATCCAGAAACCAACCGAAAGTTTGGTAGAAGCCTTCCCGATGAAGGATGGTAAGACCATTAAGCAAAGTACTTCTTATAACCCTAATGATCCGTACACAAACCGCGACCCCCGTTTGGATAACTCCATTATTTACAACGGGCAAACGTATATGAGCAATACCGGCACCAAAACACAGGTGTTTACTTATACCAGTACGGGCTCTGCCATTAGCAATACTACTGCCGATGCTTATACCACCGCCAATAAGTTTACCGGCTATTTTGCACGCAAGATGCTGGACGAAAACCTGACCAACTCGCTGTCGGGTACTACAGAACGTGCCTGGCCGCTTATCAGGTACGCCGAGATCCTGCTAAACTATGCCGAGGCCATTAACGAGACCGGCCAGACCGATAAAGCTTACGCTCCGCTGATTGCTTTACGCAACCGCGCAGGCATCACCCCGGGGACAGACAATCTGTATGGGCTGAAAGCTAACATGACGGTTGATGAGATGCGCGAGATTATTCATACCGAGCGCCGCATTGAACTGGCTTTTGAAGATCACCGCTGGAATGATATCCGCCGTTGGAAAATAGCCTCATCTGTGCTTACTGGTTTTAACAGCGTTGATATTATCACTCGTACCGGTACCAGTACTTATGTGCATACCATTGGCAGCGCACCGCGTATTCTGGCCTTTAGAGATGCCATGTATCTGTTGCCTATTCCGCTAAGCGAGATCCAAAAAATGCCGCTGATGTTGCAAAACCCAGGTTATTAATCATACATCTATCTATATTTAAAAATGAATCATTTCCGTCATCTACCCAGAATAACAGTCTTGCTGGTGTGCTGCGTTATGTTCAGCACGCAAAGCCGGGCGCTTGATCATCCTGCGGGTATGCATCCGCAGGCACAGTTAGACTTTGTGAAGCAACAGATAAAGACAAAAAAACAGCCGTACCTCAACGCGTTTAATCAGTTAATGGTTAGGGCTGATTCTGCATTGCTGATTAATCAGCATGCCATTGAAGATTTTGCCATCCCCGGATTTTATGTAAAGAAGGAGGAGCACCGGCAACGCTCGCTGGCCTTGCAGGTAGATGGTTTTTCGGCCTATAGTTGCGCCCTGGCCTGGCAGCTTACCGGTAAAAGTAAGTATGCAGATAAGTCCATCTATTTCCTTAATGCCTGGGCATCTATCAATAAGAAATATTCTGAAAATGATGGTCCGCTGGTGATGAGTTATTCAGGCACCACCATGCTAATGGCCGCAGAGCTGATGCGTAACTATAAAAAATGGACGCCATCACAACAGCATGTATTTGCCGGATGGGTGCGTAATGTGGTCAACAAAGCATCACACAAAATTCGCGATGGCAAAAACAACTGGGCCGATTGGGGAAGGCTATCATCGTTACTGGCTGATTGTTATTTGGATGACAAAGCGGATATCCAGACAGTAAGCTCCATGATCAAAGCCGATCTGTTTAACAAAATAGCCCCCGACGGCCACATGGTAGAGGAGGTGAAACGCGAAGGTAACAGCATTTGGTACACCTATTTTTCGCTGGCGCCGCTAACGGCATCGTGCTGGGTGATCTATAACACTACCGGCGAGAATCTGTTTAAGCTTGAACAGGGCGGTACATCCATCAAAAAAGCACTTGATTACTTGTTATATTACAACGCTCATCCCGACGAGTGGACCTGGTTTAAAAATCCGGCTACAGGCAATGTAAACACCGCAGTTGGCTTTTGGCCGGCCAATTTGATGGAGGCCATGCGCAATGTTTATCATGACGATAAGTACGATGCTTACGTAGCTCCGTATCGCCCAATTATGTACACTCGCCATGATTATGCGTGGACATACCCCACGCTTTTCCCCCTGAGCCTGGATAATTATAAAGATCAGAAATGAAAGCAACTAAATTAGTTTTGTTTGGGCTGGCGGCAGGCTATCTGTTCACGCAAAGCGGCTGTAGCACCGGTTATAAAAGCGTGGCTAACTCAAGCCAATATGCCTCAAACGGATATAAATTGGTTTGGGCCGATGAGTTCAATAACGATGGAGCCCCAGACAGCACCAACTGGGTTTACGAGCATGGTTTTGAGAGAAACGAGGAACTGCAATGGTATCAGCCACAAAACGCCTTTTGCAAAAACGGATTGCTGGTACTGGAGGCTCGTCGGGAAACTAAACCCAATCCGCTGTATGAGGCCGGTAGTACCGAATGGCGTAAGAAACGCCAAAATATAGAATATACCTCGGCCAGCATCAAAAGCATCCATAAGCAAAGCTGGCAATATGGGCGTTTTGAAATGCGCGGACGCATTGATATCAGCGCTGGTATGTGGCCCGCCTGGTGGACGCTTGGTGTAAGCGGCCGCTGGCCCGCCGATGGCGAAATTGATATGATGGAGTATTACCGAAAAGCACTGTTGGCCAATATAGCCTGCCTGGGCATCAATGGCAAAGCAGAGTGGTACAGCACAAAGCACAGCACAGATACGCTGGGCGGCGTGGCCTGGTCAAAAAAATTTCACATCTGGCGTATGGATTGGGATGATAAGGAAATAGCCATTTATGTAGATAATCAGTTGCTTAATAAGGTTGCGTTAAGCAAGTTAGATAATAAAGATGGCACAGGTATTAATCCTTTTAAACAGCCGCACTATATGCTTTTTGACCTGGCCGTTGGCGGTCAGCAGGGTGGGAGCCCGGCTGCTACTGCGTTTCCGCGGCGATTTGAGATTGATTATGTAAGGGTATATCAAAAGATAAATTAGGATTCATATTTGTAATGATTTTCAGGAAGATAAAAAATATTTTGCTGGTGAGCGTAATGCTAGGAGCGTCATCAGTCGATGGGTTTTGCGGGGATAAGGGCGATACCGTTTTTAAAGCGCCTGTATTACTAAACGCCATGCGTCACGTGGCCGATTGGGAGGTAAACCAATGGAATACCGTTGGTTTTAAACACGCTAAAGCCGACTGGACAAATGGCGCCTGCTACACCGGTATATTTGCGCTGGGCAATATCCAAGGCAACGAAAAGTACCTCGATGTACTAAAAGGCATCGGTAATGATTTGAAATGGAACACAGGCATCAATAAGTATCATGCCGATTACTATTGTATTGCACAGATGTATGCGCAGTTGGCTATCAAGTATCATGATAATAGTATGATAGCACCCTTCAGACAGCAGGCAGACAGCATTATCAGCCGACCGCACACTGAACCCCTGAACTGGAAAAACCGTATTGAGTTTAGGGAGTGGGCCTGGTGCGATGCGCTTTTTATGGCCCCGCCAGCCCTGAGCTACCTGAGCACAGCCACCGGCGATGAGCGTTACATAAACGGAGCAGCCAAATTATGGTGGAAGACGACCAACTTTTTGTATGACAGCAGCGAACATCTTTACTTTAGAGATGAAACCTTTTTTACCAAGAGGGAGCAGAATGGTAAAAAAGTGTTTTGGTCGCGTGGTAATGGCTGGGTAATGGGCGGCCTGGTGCGGGTACTGGAGAATCTGCCGGCTAATCATCCCGACAGGAAAAAATTTGAGACTCTTTTTAAAGATATGGCTGCACGTATTGCGGGCCTGCAGCAACCAGATGGCAGCTGGCATGCATCGCTGCTTGATCCGGCCAGTTACCCGATCAAGGAGATGAGTGGCACCGGCTTTTATTGCTACGCACTGGCCTGGGGCATTAACCACAAACTGCTGGACAAGAAAAAATACTTGCCTGTGGTGAAGAAAGCCTGGCTGGCACTTAATTCTGCTGTGCAGCCCGATGGCATGCTGGGCTATGTACAGCCCATTGGCGCTAGCCCAGACAAGGTTGACCAGAACAGTACCGAGGTTTATGGCGTAGGTGCTTTTTTGCTCAGCGGAGCGCAGTTATATGAAATGGCAAAAAAAGGAATTATTTAACATGATGAGAAGATTAATAACCGCAGTTGCGCTGTGCGCCGTTTTTTGCGGTAGTGCAAGCTATGCACAGCAAAAGGGCAGGTACGATGGTGATGTAAAAACCATACTGGCTTATGATAAAATGTACCAGGTGCCCAGCCATCCCATTGTTTTTGTGGGCAGTTCATCCATCCGTAAATGGGATGATTTGCAAGAGGTATTTGGCAGCTACAAGGTAATTAACCGCGGGATAGGCGGCGCGGTGATAGACGATATTAGTTATTATGCAGATCAATTAATATTTCACTATCAGCCCCGGCAAATAGTGCTGTATGTGGGCGATAATGATGTGCCCCGTGCTGAGGAAACAGTTGATACCATTGTCAACAAAACGGTGGCCTTATATAGACAGATCCGGGCCAAATTGCCCAATGTTCCGTTGGTTTACATCGGTATAAAACCAAGTCCCAGCCGCGAAAAGCATCGTGAGAAAATTGAAGCAGTAAACAAAGCCCTGCAACAGTTTTTTGCTGGTCAGCCTAACACCCAGTTTGTTGATGTTTATCCGCTGATGCTGGCTAAAGATGGCAGTTTCCGCCGGGAGCTTTTCCAACCGGATATGACGCACATGGTACCACAAGGCTATCATATTTGGGAAAAAGCCTTGAATCGTTATTTGGTAAAGCCCGAATGAGTGGTGTAAATTAGTTTAATTTTAGCCCTAATGAACAAAACGTTATTTCTGCTACTAACGGCATCAGTTGGCAGTTTGTGCCTTACCAATCACTCGGCTTTGGCTGCTCCTTTTAGGTTACATTTGCCGCAAGATACCAGTGGCAAAACCGTTGTACAACAACCAGAAAAAATCAGGGTTGCCAAGTTTAAGAACGATAAGGTCTGCGCTATTAGCTATACCTTTGATGACGGTTTGCAAGAGCATTACACCCTGGTAACGCCAAGATTGCGCAAGCTGGGGCTTAAAGGTACATTTGTAATTAACGGCAGCATCATCAACCCGGATAAAAACCATTTGAAGGATACCACCCGCATGAGCTGGGACGAGCTGAAAGAAATGGCGGCAGCAGGGCAGGAGATTTCTAACCATGGTTGGGCGCACAAAAACCTCGGTAAGTTTCCGCTGGATGTGATTAAGGAAGATATCCTTAAAAATGATAGCGCCATTTACGCAAATATTGGCATCAAACCAACCACTTATGCTTACCCGAATAATACCAAGAAAGAAGACGGCGTAAAGTTTGCCTCGCTGAACCGTGTGGGTACCCGTACTTTCCAGCGGTCTTTAGGCGGGCACTCAAACCCGGATGAACTTGATAAATGGGTTGATAAGCTGCTGGCTGATCATGATTGGGGCGTAACGATGACGCACGGGATCACTTATGGTTACGATTGTTTCAAATCTCCCGAGGTACTGTGGAATCACTTAGAAAAGGTACAAAAGATGCAGGATAAAATATGGGTGGGAACGTTCCACGATGTATCTGCCTATGTGAAAGAGCGCGATTCAACTGTTTTGAATATAAAGCAAATGGGGAAAGGTCACTATCAGTTAATGGCGATATGCCCGCTTGATAAAAAGCTATTCACCGAGCCTTTAACCGCGGTATTTGAAGATACCGATGCCAGGAAGTATGAGGCTTGGCAGGGTAAGAAAAAGCTGAATGTTAAAGTGAAACCCAATCAGCTGATTTTTGATTTTGATCCTTTTGGAGGGGTAGTTGATATCAAAAGAAAATAAACAGTAGAAAATTTTGGTTGATAGCTGATCTTGTTGGTCCGCGTGTTATACATCTCAAATTTTATTAATTTTAGATATTACACCTGTCTATGAGAAAGCTTATTTACGGCATCAATGTCAGTCTGGATGGCTGCTGTGATCACACCAAATTCGGCGGATCTGATGATATCCTTGATTATTTCAGGGAATTGCTGCATGATACAGACCTGATCATTTACGGACGAAAGACCTATGAGCTGATGGTCCCTTTCTGGCCGGAGGTAGCACAAACGCAATCTATGAACGCCGCTGCCAATGCCTATGCCAAAACCTTTTCGGCCTTAGACCGGGTGGTAATTTCCAAAACTTTAAACAAGGTGGCCGATCAAAAAGCCGTCATCCTTCGCGACAACCTCAAAGACGCAATCATCAACCTTAAACAACAACCGGGTAAGTCAATTTCCATCGGTGGGGTAGACCTACCCGGCCAGGTGATTGCCTGGGGACTGGTAGATGAATTTCACATCGTAGTTCACCCAGTGGTTGTTGGTGAAGGCCGGCGGCTATTCAGCGAACTAAACATGCCAGAGAACCTTGGCCTGCAGCTGCAAGATACAGTTACACTGACTAGCGGCGCGGTAGCATTACGCTACCTGAAACCATAACGCTGGCTAACCACTCTGCCGGCGGCGCCGGCAGTTAATCCATTGAATCAGAATTTATCCGAATAGGTCGAGTAATTATCTTTTGGATAATTACTCGACCTATTAAGACAATAATTAGACCCCGTTTCCTGCCTCCTGGGATAAGTTTGTCCTAGCAATCGCCCGGAGATTGCCGTTTCCTGCGCGGCCTCTACAATCGATTGCAGAACCAATTATTTTTTATAAACCCAAAACATTAATTATGAAAAGAGTTTTACTACAAGCTTTTCTGTTATTGCTTTGTACCAGCGTCTGGGCGCAAACCCGGGTGGTGATGGGCAAAGTCACGGGTACCAATCAGGAAGCGCTTATTGGTGCCAGTTTATTAGTTAAAGGAACCTCCAAAGGTACTGCTACAGATGTTAGCGGCAATTACAAACTTACAGTTCCAGCTTCGGGGCAAGTGGTGCTGGTTGTAAAATACATCGGCTATCAAACTAAAGAAGTAACCGTTGGGGCGCAGCAAATGCAGGTTAACGTTGCCCTTCAGGAAGACAAAGCCACGCAACTGAGTGAAGTAGCCGTAGTAAACATTGGCTACTCGTCAGTATCCAGAAACTCACTTGCCGGTGCGGTTTCGTCCATCAGTCAGAAAGATTTAAAGGACTTTCCGGTTAGCACCGTGGCCGAGGCTTTGGCCGGTAAACTGGCCGGTGTACAGGCTCAAACTTCAGAGGGTGCGCCCGGGGCGGATATTAAAATCACCATCAGGGGAGGAGGATCGCTCACGCAGGACAACTCGCCGCTTTACATTGTAGATGGTGTGCCCTTAGACAACGCGCTAAGCATCATATCGCCATCTGAAATTCAGAATATCGACGTACTGAAAGACGTTGCATCAACCGCCATTTATGGTGCCCGTGGTGCAAACGGCGTAGTAATTATTACTACCAAAGCCGGTAAGAAAGGACGTACCATCGTATCATTTGATGGTTATGCCGGTGCCAGAAAAATTACTAATGAAATTAAGGTGCTTGATCCTTATCAGTTTGTAGATTATCAGTATGAGCTAACCCACCAGCATTACAACGGCGGCCCAATTACTGATACGCCAACGCTCAACGGTTTTACCCGCAGCTACGGTAATTTCAGCGATCTGCAGATCTATAAGAGCTTCCCTACGGTAGACTGGCAGAACAAGGTGTTTGGCCGCAACGCATTGAATAATACACAGGTGTTAACGGTAAACGGTGGTACCGATGCCTCAACCTATAATTTTAGTATTAATAATACCGATGAGCAAGGCGTTATGCTGGCCTCAGACCTGAAACGTACTTTCGCCACCTTTCGCTGGGATAACAATATTTCCAGCAAGTTGCGTTTTGGTGTGAATGTGCGCTACAGCCGCCAGCGGGTTGATGGCGCGGGAACATCGAGCACTGGCGGATCATCCAATAATAAACTTAAATATTCCGTAAGATTCCAGCCTTACCAGGGTTTGGTTAACTTCCAGGAGTATGACCCTGATGCTATTTTTGATAATACCATCAACCTGAGTAACCCGCTTACATCGGCATTAACCGATGTGCGTAATGCTTATACAAATAACCTGATTACCAGCGGACAGGTAACTTATATACCTACACCTAAATTGACTATCAGAAGTGTGGTTGGTTATACCTTGTCTGATAATAAAACCAACTCTTTTTCTGGGGTGGCTAACTACTCTGTTTCAAGTAAAAACAGCTCAAGCCAGTATGCCAGTCAGCCTTTTATTTCTATCAGTTTGGGTAACAATACCAATATAACCAACAGCAATACTATTGATTATCGTACTAACATAGGCACTAATCACACCATTGATGTGTTGCTGGGGCAGGAGATTAACCAGAACAATGGTACCTCATTCAACCAAACCATCAAATATTTCCCTAGCGCGGTAACTGCCCAGCAGGCGTTTGCCAACGTACAACAGGCCAACCCGCCAAGCGGTGCAATTCAGCCATCGCCAACAACAGATGTTACCGGTGATCGTTTGTTCTCCTTCTTTGGCCGGGCCATGTACTCTTTTAAAAACAAGTACAACTTCAACTTCCTGGTCCGTCGTGATGGCTCTTCAAAGTTCTCTGACGCCAACCGCTGGGGTACTTTCCCATCGGCCCAGTTTGCCTGGAGAATCACCGAAGAGGATTTCATGAAGAAACTTAACTTAAACTGGTTAAGCAATCTGAAACTGAGAGCAAGTTATGGTACTGCCGGTAACAACCGCGTAAGTTCAGACAGGCTGTACCAAACCATTTTTACCACCAGTGCAACCGATGCAGGTTACGCTGCTTCAGACAACTCACAGACCTCTGGTTTGTACTCTGCCAACCTGGCTAACCCTAATTTGAAGTGGGAAACTACCATTTCTAAAGATTTGGGTCTGGATATTGAGCTATGGGGCGGCCGCGCTACTTTATCGGTTGATGGTTATATCAATCGCGTAAACGATCTGCTGTTACAAACCAATGTGCCGCAAGAGACCGGCTACCTGACTCAGTACCAAAACATTGGCGCTACTCAGAACAAAGGTCTGGAGATTCAACTGAGCGGAACCATCATTAACAAAAAAGATTTTAACTGGAACAGCAGCTTCAACCTGTCTTTTAACCGCAATACCATTGTTGCGCTGCAGGGCGGTGTACAAAGCTACCTGGTATCATCAGGTTGGGGACAATCATCTGAAGATTTCCTAGTACAGGTGGGCCAGCCGGTAGGCTTGTTCTACGGTTATGTGTCTGACGGATTTTATACCCTGAATGATTTTGATCGTGCCAAATCAGATCCTGCCAACTATAAATGGGTACTTAAGCCGGGCGTGGCAAACTCATCAGTAATAGACGGGTCTTCAAACGTTTTTCCGGGACAGATGAAGCTGAAGAAAACCACAGCTACTGCCGACTCGGTGATTCGTACCACAGATAGGACCGTTCTGGGCAGCGCTCAGCCAAAATTCTACGGTGGCTGGAATAACCAGTTCTCTTACAAAAGTTTTGATATGAGCTTGTTTGTCAACTTCTCTTACGGTAACAAAGAGTACAACGCCAACACGGTAGAGTATAGCTCGGTTTACCAGGCAAATGGCAACAACGTATTGGCCAAGTTTGCTGACAGATGGAGATCTATCGGTCCAAACGGGGAGTTGATGACCAACTGGGATCAGATAGCGGCCATGAACGTCAATGCCAAAATCTACTCGCCAACCCGGGGGCCATACCAAACCACTTCAGATGCTATTGAAGATGGATCTTTCCTAAGGATCACCAACTTAACGTTGGGCTACACATTGCCAACACGTGTGCTTCAAGCTACCAATCTGGTGTCAAGACTAAGGGTTTATGTTACGGTGAACAACTTGTACACCTTTACCAAATACACCGGTTACGATCCGGAGGCCAGCACCCGCCGCAGCAACCCGCTTACCCCGGCTGTAGATTACTCGGCCTATCCGCGAAGCAGATATATCCTGGCAGGTGTCAACTTATCATTCTAAATCATAACAATGAAAGTCATGAAAATTAAACTTCATAAATATATAATAGGCGCCGCCATGGTGGTCAGCGCTGCTCTTCCATCTTGTAAAAAGTATCTGGATTACCAGTCGCCGGCCAAGCTGAATACCGACCAGGCGTTTGAAGATCCCAGCTATACCAACTCTGTAATCATCGGTATTTATACCAAACTGTGTGGTAGCAATGCTTACGGCAACCAACTATCGGTATACTGGCATTTGGGTACAGACGAGTTTACTTACCAGGCATCAACCAGTTTTGACTCTGGGAACGATTACGCCATACCAAACTATGGTGCCGAAAAAACCAACACATCCCTGCAGAACGTTTTTAACCAACTATATGCCGGTGTAGAGCGTGCCAACATTGCCTGCAAGTTTATCCCGGCCTCAAACGTTTACAAAAACGGCAACAGTACCGACAAAACCAAAATGCAGATCTATTATGGTGAAGCATTGGCCCTGCGTGCGCAGTATTACTATGAACTGATCCGTAACTGGGGCGACGTGCCTGCCACCTTTGTGCCTTCGGCTGATCTGCCTTCGCAATTCCTGAAAAATGCCAATCGCGATAGTACGCTGGATCATATCATTGCCGATCTGAAAACCGCCGAAGACCTGGTGCCATGGCGTGATGCGCTGCCTGATTACGGCGATTTTCGCTTCACCAAAGGTGCTATTAAAGGCTTGCGTGCCCGTATAGCGCTTGCACGTGGCGGTTACTCGTTACGTAACGATACCAAGCTGATGGAGCGCCGGGCAGATTACCTGAAATACTACCAGATTGCCTATGATGAAACGCTGGATGTCATCAATTCAAAAAAACACGGTCTTAACCCGGTTTATGAGAACATCTTTAAAACCTTACACAGTGGCACCGGCCGTATGGATGACGCCCACGAGCTGATGTTTGAAGTGGCCATGTGGGGACAAATTAATGATAGTAACCTGGCCAGTGCCAACGGCATGACCTTCAGTAACTCGCCATCATGGGGTGGGGCGGGGGGCCGTAGTACTGCACAGCCAACCTATTATTATGAGTTTGATAACACCGGGAAAGATGTGCGCCGTGATGTAACACTGGCGCAGTACAAAGTGCAAAACAGTACAGATAACACCAGCAACGTTAAAAACCCATTGAGCTCCATTAACTTTAACGTTGGCAAATTCCGTAAATCATGGACGGCATTTAATGGTACCGTTACCGGTACTTACGGCGTAAACTGGCCGATTTTACGTTACGCCGATATTCTGTTGATGTATGCCGAAGCGGCAAATGAACTGGGTAAAGCTGGCAGTATATCGCCATTGCAAGCCCTGCAATTGGTACAGCAACGTGCTTACGGCGCTAACACCATTCCTGTTACGCCTACAGATCATGATGGCTTTTTTAATGCCGTGGTGCATGAGCGTTTGCTGGAATTTGGTGGCGAAGGTATCCGTAAGTATGACCTGATCCGTTGGAACTTGCTGGGTACTAAAATTGAGGAAGCCAAGGCCAAGATGCGCATGTTTGCCACCAATGCAGATCCAACCAATAATCCGTATGCCAATCTGCCGGCTTATGTGTGGTCATATACTTCACCGTTCAACAATCTTGACTCAAATACTGAGGCTGCTACCATGTCTTTCTATGGCGGCGGACCGAGCATCGTGTTCTTTACCAAAGGCACTACCACGCAGCCGCCGGGCACAGCCCGTGTTTACTGGCGCCAGGAGTGCGGCTCGTGGACTAATGGTGTGCTGAGCGAAACCTACATCAGCGATCCGAACAAGGGCTTCTGCTCAAAATTCAAGCCTAACGCCAAAGAGCTGCTGCCTTACCCGCAAAACGTGCTGACAGAGAACCGCGGCAGCGTTGTACAAAATTTCGCTTACAATTGATTTTAACACGATCATTCAACGATTGACAATTAAGACATGAAAAACTTAAAAAGATATACTGCCATAACAGCTATGCTATTTGTAGCGGCTGTGCTGGTAACATCATGTAAAAAGAGCCTTGACGGAAAGGTGGAAGATCCGTCGCTAAATCGCTCTTTTATGCCCTCTAACGTGAGCGTGAGCACAGCGAAAGACTCGGCCAAAGTAAAATGGAATGCTCAGCTCTATGCCACCAAGGGTATGAAGTATACGGTAGATTTCTCTACCGACTCGCTGTTTGCTAAGGTTGATTATACTACGGTGGTTGATACGCTAGCAGCCGTAGTAATTGAACCAACCATCAAGTTAAACACGCCTTATTTTACCAGGGTGAAGGTAAATGCCCAGAACGGCAAGGCAGAATCTACCTATGCCTATGCCACGCGCTCATTCAAACTCACCGGGCAGCAATTTCTGAAAGTTGTCCGCGATTTTGAGATCACCAGCAGTTCAGTGCTCATTCACTGGTCTGTAAATGCTTCTACCGCAGGCGTTAGCAGCGTAATCTTTACACCGGCCGACGGCGGTACAGCCATCACAACCAACATTACCGCTGCCGATGTTACTGCCGGGCAAAAGCTGGTTACCGGGTTAAATCCGGCTACCAAATACACCGTGCAACTGCTGGCCGACACTAAAAGTAAAGGCATCATCAGCGTAACAACCGCTGCAAACATCACATACACCCAAACCTTATCACCTACAGACAATTTAGCAACTGCCATAACCAATGCTGCCGATGGCGCTGTAATTGGCCTGAGTCCGGGTACTTACAACTTGTCGAGCATTGCTTCTGTTACGCAGAAAAACATCACCATCCGTTCAACTTCCAATGACCCTACAAACACCAAAGTACTTGCCCGCGAGTTTGACCTGGTGGGTACTGGTGCCGGTTTAACCCTTGCTGGCATTGAGTTTAACGGTAATTATGCTGGTACCAGCTACGGCGTTCAGTTTATAGCACTGTACGGCACGCAAGCTACAACGGGAGCTGCGGCAACCTTCGGTAACGTAAGGATTGACAACTGTATTATACATGATTTTACGCGCTGTATCTTCCGCGGTAATTACGGCACTAATCCTAACGATCAGAAGATTACCAGCATTACAGTTAACAATTCGCAATTCTACAATATCGATCAAACCAATCTGGGCGGCTACTACATGTTTTCGATGGAAAAACTGCAGCTTAATGTGTTTGCTATCACCAAATCAACCTTCTATAGTGTTGGAGAGGGGATGATTAACATGAGCACTGTTTTACCAACAACCAATACGGCGCCAACCATTCAGATTGACTATTGTACCTTCAACAACGTGGGCGGCAATGGCAAATATTTATTGATGGATGCCAACTCAAACAACGTTAATTTTAGCTGCACCAATAATATTATTGCCAATGCGCCAATTAACACAACGGGTAATACCATTCAAGCCACGTTGCTGCGTTCAACGGGGGCGGCAAGTTTAAACTCGTTCTGGTATAATGACCACTTTAAGTTAGTCAATGCACCGGGTGGTTCGGCGGTGGCGCTAACAGGGTTGGGTATCATCAATGATAACACGATAGATCTGGGCTGGACGGCGGCGACAACCAATTTCCTGCTGACGCCAACAAGCACAAATACAGCACTATTTTCAGGGAGTTCTAATGGCACTACCATTGGCGACCCGCGATGGGCTTATTAATTTAGTAGTTAAATGCCGGTAACTAATTTTACGCCAGGCAATAGCTAACAGCAGCCCGCCGCTGTTACCAGTCGGGTAAGCCGTGACGCCTAAAAAGGTGTCACGGCTTCATGGTTTATATTACTATGGTAGTTTTGTTTAATATATTTAGCAATGCGTTTAAGATTTTTCAGCATAGTTTGTTTCATAACGGTTTGTTGTGCGGCCCTTGATTTTGCTCAGCCCAAAGGCAAAATTGTTCATTACTCTACTGAGGATGGCCTCTCGCACGATAACGTAACCTGCGTGCTGAAAGATCACGAAGGCTTTATGTGGTTTGGTACCTGGGATGGTATTAACCGGTTTGACGGGCACAATTTTGTGAGCTATAAATCCCGTTCGGGGGACGATTCCAAACTGCACAATAACCGTATTGACCAGATTGTGGAAGATGCTGGCGGGATGCTGTGGCTGCGAGCTTATGACAACCAGATTTACCGGTTTGACAAAAAGCATGAAACCTTTCTTCCCGTTACAGAAAGCATCGGTCTTAGCGCCAAACAAAAACAAAAATTCACCTATATCTACCCTATACCCTCTGGTGATGTTTGGCTGGTTACAGAATCTGGCGGGGTTTACCGCACGTCAAACCCTGGGGCGGCAATGCCAAAATTTGTGCATTACGGCCGCAAGCAACCGGGCGCGTTTTCGCTGCCTTCAAACAACGTTAAATTTATTTATGAAGACAGGCAGAAGAGTGTATGGATGGGCACAGATGCCGGGCTTTGCCGATTGGGGAGAAAAAGCGATGGCGCATTTGTTAATCAGCCTGCCGGTTTTATGCAGTCTGCAAATTTAGCCTGTACCTCTATAACGGAGGTTGGTGGCGTTTTGTGGTTGGGTATGAACGATGGTACCGTTTTTAGGTACAATGAGGCAACTCAACGAGCCGATAAACAACGTATATCAGCCAATGCAATTAAGCGCCTTTATTTTTCAAAAACCCAACCTGCAATTTATGCGGTATCTGCAACCGGGGAGCTGATTACTGTTGATCGTAATAGTATGCGGTACGAGAAATTGCCCATGCCGGCATCAGAACAAGTGCTTTCTGTTTATGAAGACCGTTCCGGTACGTTGTGGTTGGAACCACATGACCAGGGCGTTATCCGTTATAATCCTATTACTCGTCAGTCTAAAAAATATACGCAAACGGGGGCATTTAGCTACCATAACCTAACCAGCTACTTTGATATTTTTGAAGACAACAAAGGCTTGGTATGGATTAATATGAAAGGCGGAGGCTTTGGATATTACAATCAGCAGAAAGACAATATTACCTACTTTTTTGATGGACATGACGGGTTTGACGCACGTTTGTCAAGCCTGGTTCGCAATGTGTGGTATGATAAAGCTGGTGTACTCTGGATAAACTCTGATGACGGCGGATTATTCAAAGTTGTTTTTCAGCCTAACGAGTTTAACTTTCAGTCGCTTAACTCCAACTCGTATGATAAGAATGCCAATGAAGTGCGAGGCCTTTGTGCCGACAGGAACGGCAAGCTATGGGTGGCTACTAAAGACGGGAAGCTGTACGTAAAAGATCCATCGGGCAAGCCGATCACACAAATATTTGCCAATGCGGCTAACAACAGTTTAGGGCAGATCTATGCCATTTTTCAAGATCATACCGGGGTAATCTGGCTGGGCACAAAGGCCGATGGTCTTTATCGGGCTACGCCAACCAGCAGCAGTGGAATGAGCTATCACCTGGAGCAATTTAAAAATAGCCCGAAAGATGCCTTTAGCATCAGTAGCAATGAGATCTATACCATTGCCGAAGATAACCTGAACAGGCTTTGGGTAGGAACCTTTGATAGCGGACTGAACCTGGTTGAGCCTGAGGGTAATCACCTAAGGTTTCTGAACCGCAAGAATTATTTTAAAAACTACCCGGCGGATTTTGAAAAGATCAGGAATATAGGCATAGACCCGCACGACAGGTTATGGGTAGCTACCACCAACGGATTGGTGATAATGGATGCTTTTGACAGGGATGCTAATCGTTATCATTTTATTACGTATTCAAAAAAGCCTGGCGACAAGGAAAGCCTGGCCAATAATGACGTTCAATATATCTGTGCCGATAAGGCCGGCCGCATGTGGATGGCTACTTCTGGTGGTGGCGTTAATATGGCCAGTGGCAACGGCAGTGTGGTTAACCTGAAATTTCAAACATTCTCTACAGCCAACGGCTTACCGAACGATTATGTGCTGAGCTGTATTGAGGATGATAGCCATAACATTTGGATGGCTACCCAAAAAGGCCTGACCCGCTATAATCCGTTTAAACGTGTGCTGACCAATTTCGATTCGAACGACGGTTTGCCACAGGCACGTTTTGCCGAGTCGGCATGTGATAAGTTGCCTGATGGCAGTCTGGTGCTGGGCACTTTTAAAGGGTATGTTAAATTTAATCCGTCTAAGGTGGTCAATAACCAGATGACCGGCCGGATGGTATTTACTAATTTGCAGGTAAACAATAGAGATGTCAACGGGAAAAATACTGACAGACAGCTGGATAGTAATGCCAACTACATACAACATTTAGAGCTGAAACACGACGAAAACGTGCTCAATATTGGCTTTACTGTTTTAGATTATCGCTCGTCTAACAAACAGAACTATCAGTACCGTCTAAAAAATTTTGATACCGGCTGGCAAAACAGTAAAGACCAGCGTCTGGCTACTTATACTAACCTGTCGCCCGGCAATTACGTGTTCGAGGTAAGGTGTATCAACTCAGAGCTTTATAGCAATGTGCCGTATAAAAGTTTGGCCATTAATATTGCTTACCCATTTTGGAGAACATGGTGGGCTTATTTATGCTACTTAATAATTGCAGTTTGCTTACTGGAGTTTGGCCGGCGTACCATTATGACCATGCTGCGCCTGCGCCATCGTATAGCGGTAGAACAGAAACTGGGCGAACTGAAAATGACCTTCTTCACCAACGTATCTCATGAACTGAGGACACCATTAACGCTCATTCTTAATCCCATTGAAGAGATTGCGCAGAAAGAACAGCTTTCGGCAGAAGGACAAGCCTACATCGGTGTGGTGAAACGCAATGCTAACAGGATGGTGCGCTTTATTAATCAGCTGTTGGATTTGCGTAAGATTCAAAGCGGAAAGGCAAAGCTTAGTATCTCTGAAACTGATATGGTTGATTTTATTAACCTCATCATGAGCTATTTTGCTGAGAGTGCGAAAGAGAAATCAATCAATCTGCAGTTGGAGTTTTCGCAAAGGGTGGTTGCCTGGATAGATGTAGAGAAAGTTGATATTGTTATTTACAACCTGCTGGCCAACGCGGTTAAGTTTTCTCCGGCAGGGAAAACAATTACCATCAATCTAAAAGCCGGCGATGCACCCAATTGGTTTAGCATTGAGGTAGCAGATGAGGGAAGCGGTGTGCCCAATGAACAGCTCACCGATATTTTTGAACTGTATTTTGAAGGCGATCATGCCGAAGCCAGTAGTTTGAAGGGCACTGGTATAGGACTGGCGCTTTCTAAGGAATTGATAGAATTGCATCACGGTAAAATAGCTGCGCGCAATTTGGCCGGTGGCGGTTTTGCTGTTAAGGTTGATCTGCAGTTAGGGCGTGCCCATTTTAACCATGAAGAAGCAATGCTGGTAGCATCGCCCGCATTAGAGCAAGCGGGCGATGCATCAAGCCCAGATGCTATCGCAACACCTATAACTGCAACAGATAGGGCGCTGTTACCCAAATTATTGATTGTTGAGGATAATCAGGAGATGCGCTCATTTTTAAAGCAGCGTTTGGGCAATCTGTTCCAGATAGAGGTTGCGGAGAATGGCGAAGACGGTATTCAAAAGGCGACAACCTGGCTGCCCGATATTATTATCAGCGATGTGATGATGCCGGTAATGGATGGTATTAAAATGCTGGGTATCCTTAAAAACATGCCAGAAACCAGTCACATACCAATAGTGTTGCTCACCGCGCGTTCTGAAGTAGAGCACCAGATAGAGGGCATGCAGTACGGTGCCGATATTTATATTACCAAACCATTCCAAACAGCCTACCTTACTGCAGCGCTGAATAATTTGCTGGCCCAAAGGTCAAAACTATTTGAGGCGATGACTGATAAAACCCGGCAGATAAAATTAGCCCCGGGTGAGTTGGTTATCACCACGCGCGATGAAGCCTTTTTGCAGGAGATTATCAGAATTGTAGAAAAGAGAATGATTGAACCCGATTTTAGTATTGAACAGGTTACAGAAATTCTCGGCATGAGTCGTACGGCTTTCTACACAAAGTTTAAGAGCCTAACCAACCTGGCGCCCATAGAGTTTGTAAGAGATATGCGGATGAAACGTGGCAAGCAATATTTGGATGCCGGCGAGACCAATATTTCTACCATTGCCTATTCCATCGGCTTTAACAATGCCAAATATTTCAGCACTTGTTTCAAAGAAGCTTACCAGATGACGCCTACCGAATACATCAAAAGCCGCAAGACTGTGCAATAATTGGTGAAAAGATTCCAAATTCTATCCACACGATAAAATTTAAACCATTTTGACCAATTAAAGAACCCCGCTTTTCTTAAGTCATATTAGGTTTGTTTCAGTAAATCCGCAAGGACCTGTACATGCCTCTTCTTTTTAGCCGGATCTCTGGTTTTGGTTTACCACCGGCGTTTATAATTGGGAATGATTCCACCCTGGCTTTTGTGCCGGGGTGGCCATCATGTGTGCATCTGGCCGGAAAACCAATTGATTAATTATAACCCCAATGATAAACAAATTAAGAAACGTTCTGGCCGTTGCGCTGCTGGGAGTGATGCCATCTGTGCATGCTCAAACTCCATCATCTGCCTATAGCTGGAGCCACCTGCCAACGGCAGAATTACCCGTATTTAAAAACGATACCATTAATGTTCTGAATTATGGTGCTAAGCCAGATGGTATCAGCCTCAACACCAAGGCTATTAACGCGGCTATTACCGCTTGCAGTGAGAAAGGCGGCGGCGTAGTATTGATTCCGCAGGGCTTGTGGCTTAGCGGGCCGATAGAGATGAAAAGCAACGTGAACCTGCATATAGACCGCGCCGCGGTACTACAGTTTACGGCCGACAAAGCCCAATATGCCCTGATGGAGGGTAACTTTGAAGGACATAAAGCGCTGCGCAATCAGTCGCCTATTTCGGGTACAGACCTGGTAAATATTGCTATTACCGGCGAAGGCATTATAGACGGTCATGGCGAAGCCTGGAGGGCGATGAACAAATCGAGCGTTACCGAGGGGCAATGGAAAGCGTTGGTAGCCTCTGGCGGTGTGGTGAGCGATGATGGTAACCTCTGGTATCCATCAAAAAGCTATGCCAAAGGCGCCAAAATGAAACAAGGTAATGATTTAGTTGCCGGCAAAGCCCTGGCAGATTTTCAGGATGTAAAGGATTTTTTCAGACCCAATTTGCTGGTTTTCAATAATTGTAAACGTGTTTTGCTGGAAGGTACAACTTTTCAAAACTCACCGGCCTGGTGCCTGCACACGCTGCAGTGCGAGAACATGACATTTCGTGGTGTGCGGGTAAGAAACGAAGCCAACGCGCAAAATGGCGACGGGATGGATATTGAATCATGCTCAAATGTGCTGGTAGAGAACTGTACGCTGGATTGCGGCGACGATGGTCTCTGCATCAAATCTGGCAAAGATGAAGAAGGCCGGAAGGTGGGCAAGGCTTCACAGTATATCGTACTCAGAAACAATGTGGTTTATAAGGCGCATGGCGGTTTTGTAATAGGCAGTGAAATGTCTGGCGGGGCGCATGATATTTTTGTAACCGATTGCTCATTTATCGGTACAGATAATGGTTTGCGTTTTAAAACTGTTCGCGGCCGGGGCGGCGTGGTGGAGAATATCTACGTAAAAAACATCTCGATGCGAAACATTGGGCATGATGCCGTGCTGTTTGATATGTACTACTTTGTAAAAGCACCAACGCTTGCCCAAACCAATGGAAAGGTGGATATTCCGGCTGTTGATGAGGGCACGCCGCAGTTTCGTAACTTTTATATCGATGGCCTAACCTGCGATGGGGCCGAACGTGCCATGCTGATCCGTGGTTTGCCTGAGATGAGCATCAAAAACATCTTCCTAAAAAATGTGATCATCAAAGCAGATCGCGGTGCAGATATTATTGAAGCGCAAAATATCAAACTAGATGATGTGCAGCTGATCTGCAAAAACTCAAACCCGCTGATCAATATTGAGAACAGCCAGTCTGTTACTTTCAATAACATCCAAACACTAGAGAAACCTAAACAGTTTCTCAGCATCAGTGGCGACCGCAGCAAAAATATCGACATTAAAAATGCCAGTCCGGAGGCTAAATCAACTGAAGTAAACTTTATGTATGGTGCCGAAAAATCGGCGCTGGTTTCTAAATAATTCAATTATACTTAAAGACTATTTCGCCTATAAAAACAAAAGGGTGATGCAATTGCATCACCCTTTTGTTTTTAAGACGTAGATCCAGTTAATATCCTGGGTTTTGTTTAAGGCTTGGCGCTTTGTTAAGCTCCACCTGTGCAATAGGGAACAAATAGTTTTTGATGGTAAACATTCGGTTCTCTACCGTAAATGGCGTATAGGTAAAATTGCCTGTTGTTGGCTGCGCAATGTTCATCCCTGTAATTGGTTGATTAAAAGTAGTTTCGCCTTCTTTCCAACGACGTACGTCATAAAAACGGTGCTCTTCAAAACATAACTCCACGCGGCGCTCGTTATGAATACGTTTGCGCAACTCAACCTGGGTTGGCGCCACATAGCCTGCACCTGTTGGATTAGTAGTTTGCAACGCAGGCATAGCCACACCACTACGGGCGCGCACCTGGTTTACGTATTTCAGCACGTCGGCCATGCCGGCGATACCCTGGGCTTCGTTCAGCGCTTCAGCGTAGTTAAGCAATATTTCGGCGTAACGATACAGTATCCACGGTTTGCGCACGCTGGTGTTTGATGATGTGTTCCACACCGCGGCTTCCGCTAAAAACTTGCGCAGATAATAGCCCGTTTTGGTTGCATTTACATTGGTGCCAATGGCATCTTTACCGCCGGCAAAAATATCTACCGTTTTATTCTGGAAAGTTGAGCCGTTATACATCACCGCAAAGCCCAGGCGCGGGTCGCGGTTGGTATACGGTGCATTAGCATTGTAACCCGATGCTGCGTCGGTAATTGGGCGACCAGTAGTTTTCATTTCAAAGGCATCAACCAGGTTCTGGGTAGGGTCTGTGCGACCGTTGGCTCCATTGTAGCTTACGGGGGCATTAGCCGTTTCCACACTGGCATCATTGAGTGTAGATGTGGCGAAGATTACCTCAGCGTTATAGGCAGCACCAGAGATATTCCACAAAAAGATATTAGGATACGAGGTATACAAACTGGCCTTACCACCATCAATAATCAGTTTGGCGGCATCTGCAGCTGCCTGCCATTTACTTAAATCGTTGGCTGTGTTATACTGCGGACTGGCAGCATACAACAACAAACGGGACTTGAGTGCCTGTGCAGCAATCTGCGTAGCCCTGCCACGGTTAGAGGTACTCCACACGGCAGCGTTGGTTGGCAGCATGTTGGCGGCAGAGTCGCAATCGGCAGAAATCTGTTTTACGCAGTCGGTAAATGAATTGCGGGGCAGATCAAGATTGTCGCTGGTGCTGAGTACTTTGGTAACAATTACAAAGCTGCCGTAGCGTTTCAATAGCTCAAACTCAAAAAATGCGCGCAGATAGAATGCTTGTCCGCGCAGACGGACAATCTGGGCATCATAGGTAATATCGGCGGCATTGTTGGTCACCAGTTCCTGCGCCGGAATGATGGCGCTGCCATTGGCCTTGATTAGAAAGATGTTGGCCTTGCGGATGCCGCTGTACATGCTGCTGTAAACATCATCTACCGTACGCACCGGGCTCCAGGTGCCGTTGTTAAAAATATTGATGGATGAGTTGAGGTTGGAGTTTACCGCTTCATCACTACCCGAGGCCAGCATAGAGCCGTCGCCATCAAGGTTGTAGCGCATTTGCAGGTTGGAGTAGATGTTGTTGAGGTAATTGCGGGCAAAATCCGGGTTGGCCCATTCCTGTGCCTCGGTAATAGCGCCATCTGGCGGGATAGAACCATCCTGCAGGAATTTATCTTTTTTGCAACCGGCGGTATATAAGCCCAGAGCTATCAGTGCCAGGTACAGTATATTTCTTTTCATCGTTTTCATAATTGCTTCGTTAAAATTTCAGGTTCAGGCCAAACGAATAGATCCTCATGTACGGGTATGACGAGTTGTAACCGGCCTCTGGCAGCTCCGGATCAATCGGCAGATTGCCCAGGTGATCGAAGGTGAGCAGATTGAGCCCGCTTACGTAAACGCGCAGTTGCGACAGGCGCAGTTTGCGGGTAATCGACGCAGGAATGGTATAACCAAACTCGGCATTTTTAAGACGGATATAATCGCCTGAACGCAGCCAGAAATCGGAGTTCTGGGTGTTGTTGCCACGATCGCTCAGTATCAGGCGAGGGAAATCAGCATTCGGCGTGCTTGGGGTCCAGCGGTCAACACTGAATTGGTTGAGGTAGCCATTGTTGGCACTGCCCGAGTTGATGATGTTCTGAATGCTGATGGTACGGCCCTGTACGCCCTGGAAGAACAGCGACAGATCGAAATTATGAACTGCCACTTTGGTGCCAAAGCCAAAGAATGCTTTAGGTACGAAGTTGTAGTCGGTGGTCACAAAGTCCAGGTTATCAATCACGCCATCACCGTTGATATCCTTGTATTTGATATCGCCGGGTTTAACCGTACGCGAGAAGCGCTGTACCGGCGAAGCATCAATTTGGGCCTGATTTTGGAAAATGCCATCGGCCTGCAAAAAGTTGCGTACGTAGGAGCCCGAGTTGGTGAGCATAACGCTGGTGATAGGATGGCCTAGCTGTTTCTGATAGTCTGGCAGACCGGCACCCTCGTTTATAGCCAGGATCTTGCTGGTACTGTAGGTGTAGTTGCCAAAAAGGTTCAGATCAACCTGACCTATTTTTTTGTGGAAATTAAGGTTGGCCTCAAAACCGGTATAAGTGGCTTCGCCTGCACTAATCTGCACCAATGATTGTCCGATGATGCTGGGCACCAGCGAGTTGGTGAGCAGGTTTTTACGGTCCTCATGGAAATAGTCGGCACTGATAGAGAACATTTGTTTCAGCAGCGTGGCGTCAAATCCAACGCTGGTTTTGTAAGCGCGTTCCCAGGTAAGGTCTGGGTTGCCCAGCGGGTTTTCAGATGTGCCGCCTACGCCGGTATAGCTGGTACCAAAGTTGTAACCGCCGGCGCCGCTGTTGTAAGTGGTTAGGAATGAGAAGCGGCGAGCCAGCGAAGTCAACGCATCATTACCCACCAAACCGTATGAGCCGCGCAGTTTCAGGAAGTCAAGAAACGTGGCGCCTTTCATAAAGCGCTCATCTGAAACAATCCAGCCGGCAGATGCGGCTGGGAAGAAACCCACGCGTTTGCCAGGCATAAAGTTTTCTGAGCCCGATACCGTGCCCGTTAGATCAAGGAAATAACGCTGAATAAAATTGTAGGATAAACGATTGGAAATACCATCGCGGTGCATGTCTAACGCGCCAAAGGTAGCATAAACCGCTTTTGAGCCGCGGGTGCTGAAGTTGATGGTGTGTTTGCCAAAAGTATGATCATAATCTAGACCAATCCACAACTCGTTTTTGCGAACGTTGCCCGAGAATGTGTTTTGAGAGTAGTTAGGGATGGTAGCTGTACCATAGCGGGTATAACCGCCTGTACCGTTGGGCTCATATACCTCATAATCCTGACTAAAACCTGAGCGGTACAAACCGTAAACATCGTAAGCATAATACACATTGGCGCTTAGTCCGGGTAAAATGCCGTCCATTTTTTGGCGTGCGCTGATGGTGGCCATCATGTTACGACTCAAATCTGTAGCCACACCAGAGGCCGACATCTGCGCCAGCGGATTGCTCTTCTGAAACAGCGAAGTTCCACCGTAGCTGCCATCAGGGTTCAACAACGGGAAAGCGTTTGGTGGCGTGTTGTACACAGTGCTAAGGAAGGTGCCTGTACCAATAATAGGGAAACGCAGGTTGGTGATACGGCCGCCCACATCCAACGATACATCCAGGTTTTTGCTCACCTTTAAATCAAGGTTGGTGCGCAGGTTGTATTTGTTAAAGTTGGTATTGGCATCATACAGCGGGTTGTTGCCGCCTTTGTATAAACCGCCCTGGTTATAATAGCTAAGCAGGGTAAAGAATTTTACGTAAGAGTTACCACCGCTCACCGTGGTTACATAGCGCTGGGTAGGCGCGCTTTTACGCATAAAATCGCGCACAAAGTTGTTGGTTGGATATTTGTACGGATCAGACCCGGTTTGATAAGCAGTTAATGCTGCCTGCGAATAAGTTGGGGCGATGCCACTATTGGTTTGTGCCTCGTTATACAGCGAGGCGTAAGTGTAGGAATCCAGCGGGTTGGTAATTTCCAGCGGATTAGAAACGCCATATTGTCCGTCAAAAGTTACCTTGGTGCTGGTAGCGCTGCCGCGTTTGGTGCGCACATAAATAACACCGTTGGCAGCATACATGCCATACCAGGCCAATGTGCCCGCGTCTTTCAGTACACTGATGCTTTCTATCTCGCCAAGGTCCATCGAGCGGAAATCGCGCTCTACGCCGTCAACCAATACTAGTGGGTCCTGGTTGTTGTTGTAGGATGAACGACCGCGTACCACAAAGTTAGACACATCATATCCAGGTTGCTGCGAGCTGTTGGGGGTAATCAACAAACCTGATAATCGCCCGGTAAATGAGTTCACCAGCGACGAGGTGGGCACCTGCGGCAAATCATCGCCCTTTACGGTTGTAATGGTGGATGTGATTTGGCGCTGCTTGCGTACACCAAAAGGGATATACACATCATCATCATCGCCTGCGCCAATAAGGGCAGTGGTCAAAGTGATTTTATTGTTGGCCAGCTTAATCTCTTCCATGCTTTTGGTAGTAGTGAGATAGCCGGTCATCTTAAACACCAGTACGTCGCTGGTAGTTCCATCCATATTGAACTTGCCCTGGGCATTGGTGTTAATGCCTTTATCGTTCTTAGATTCCTGTTTGTACACCAGCACTCCCGCAATAGGGTGATTGGTGGCATCTACCACAGTGGCCGATACGTGCGTCTGCTCGTCGGGCTTTTGCGCGTGGGCGGAGAGTGTGCACAGCCAAATGAGCGGCAGGCACAATATATATTTGAGTTTTGTTAGTTTCATTGTTAAAGTTTTGGCTAGTTGAACAGGCTCGTTTAATTCCATCCCGGATTTTGGATCAGTACACCCTTGCTTTTGTAGATCTCGCTACGCGGAATAGGGTAACGGTCTTGCACAGGGGTATAAAGTTTCTGAAAGGCGCTGCCCAATACTACAGGCGTATAGGTAAATGAGCCATCGGCGTTTTTGATGACACGCATGCCATACATTGGCGTAGCTATTACGCTTGGGCCAATTTGCCAGCGCATTACATCATACCAGCGGTGATCTTCAAAAGCCAGCTCGATGGCGCGCTCATGACGGATAGCCACACGCATTTGGTCTTGCGTTAAACCGGGAGGAATAGGCGGCATGCCTACCTGCGGGCGTTGGCGGATGGCATTGATTGCAGCGTAAACACTAGCATCTGGTGCTGCCAGGTATTCATTTTCAGCTTCGGCATAGTTCAGCAATATTTCTGCGTAGCGGAAATAGATGTAGTTGAGCAGTGTTGTACCGCCGCCAACACGGTTGTACACCTCTGGCCAGTATTTTTTGCAGTAATAGCCAGTAGCGGTGTAGGTAATGGCGCTGGGGTCAATGTCTTTACCATGGGCGGTTACCTTGCCGGTGCCATCAACCTGAATCCAGGTATCCATGGTTTTACCCTGCCATGGCTGACCGTTGTAGAGGATATTGGCATAAAAACGCGGATCGCGACCAACATAAGGTTTCTGTGGATTATAGCCCGATGTCGGGTCGGTAATATCCTTGCCGGTGGCCTGCATCTGGTACATGTCTACGTGGTTTTGGGTTGGGTCCATTTGTCCCTGCGCACCACCGGATGCTGGCGACATAGAGAAGTCGGCAAACATACCGTCGATAGCACGTGGGCCACGTACCTTGTACATGATGTATTCTTTTTTAGGTAGATCTGGCGATGGGCTGATGTTCAGAATGTTATCGTAAGTATCCTGCAGGGCGTACTCGTTCATATCCATCACTACTTTGGCAGCGTCTGCCGCCGCTTTCCATTTAGCCTTATCGTTTGAAGGATTATTGAGCGGACTGGCAGCATACAACAGTGTGCGGGCTTTAAGGGCCATAGCTGCACCTTTGGTAGCGCGGCCGTAGTTAGAGTTGCCGTAATCAGCATCGGTACCCAGCAGGGTGTAAGCTTTATCCAGGTCGGCTACTATTTGGTTAATACAATCCGTATAGCTGGCACGGGGCAGATTTACATCATCGTTTACGCCATAGTCTTTCAACAGCAATGGCACACCACCAAAGCGCTTTACCAGCTCAAAATAAAAGAAGGCACGCAGAAAATGCATTTCGCCCTCCACCCGCTGTGCCGGGAAGATGGCTGCGGCAGGTACACCATCAATTTTGGCAAGCATTTTATTGGTTACCGCAATGCCGGCATACATGTTGGCCCATACGTCGCCAATATCATTCATGTAGGCGGCGGTAGAGTGTTCAAAATAAAGGCCTTTGTTCAAGGTGGTTACCGTGCCTTCAGAGTTGCCGGAAACAGCTTCGTCTGATGCCTGCGAGGTACAACCACGGTGATCGTTAAACCGCACATAGTCACTAATGAGGTAGTTGTAAGCATTGTCTGCAAAGCGGGCAGCCTGTACAGGGTCAGAAAAAACCTTGTCCTGGTCCAGTGCTACACCAGGGGTTCTGTCCAGGTATTTGTTGCATGAAGCCGAGGTAAGCGCCAGCAGCACAATCATGGAATATATCTTATACTTTTTCATGGTCTTGGTTAAAAGTTAATGTTGATACCGATGTTGAATACCCTTGACGATGGGTAGAGCGATTGCAGCGGGAACGCCTGGTTCACCACGTTCAGGTTCTCTGGGTCAACGTACATTTTAAAGGGAGTCCAGGTGATGAGGTTCTGACCGTTCAGGTACATGCGCACGCCTTTCAGCTTAAGTGGATCGGTCCAGCTTTTCGGGAAGGTGTAGGCAATCTCTACGGTACGCAGTTTCAGGTAACGGGCATTTTGCAGGGTAAAGCTGTTAAGCGCGTTGTTAAGACCGGTATAGCCGCGCGAGTGCAACGCAGGCCAGGTAGCGGTAGCGGCGTTTTGCGGCGTCCAGGCGTTGAGCATGAACGGATACATCTGCTGGCCGTTGTTCTGATCGTTCAAAATCAGGTTAGAACTTACGTGTGCCACACCCTGGAACATGACGTTGAGCGAGAAGCCTTTGTAAGCGATGCGCGGCGTAAAGCTGTAGATGTACTCCGGGCGATTGCTATAGCCGATAGGTTGTTGATCTTGATCGTTAATAATGCCGTCGCCGTTCAGGTCTTTAAACTTTAAATCGCCGGGGATTGGCGCCACACCCTGTGGTTTTACTGAGTTGGCAACATCTTGCGCCGAGGTATAAAACCCATCAAACACATAGCCAAAAAACTGACCGACAGGTTTGCCTTGTTTTTTCAGGTTATCCGGAATGTCTGCCGCTTCGTCATAGTTAAGGATCTTGTTGTGGGCGTAGCTCAGCTGGGCGTTAATTCCGTAAGAGAAATTGCCGTGTTGTCCCTGAAAATCGGCCTCAATTTCGTAACCCTTGTTGTATACTTTACCAATGTTAAGGGACGGGTAACTATGACCGAAGTCTAACAAGCCTTTATGGTCCAGCAAGATGTCTTTACGGGTCTCATCAAACACATCGATGTCTAACTTCAGCATCTCTTTAAACATCCTGGTTTCCAGACCAATATTGCGCTTGGTGCCGGTTTCCCAGGTAATTTGCGGGTTTCCCAAGGCGCCATCGGCAATGTAAACGGTAGGGTAGTTGGTAATAGAGCTGGGCAGACCAAAACCAACGCTGCTGTTGGCGCTATAGCTGGTCAGGAACAGGAAGCGGCTATCCAGCTTATCATTACCTACAATACCGTAGCTGCCACGGATTTTAGCGTAGCTTAGGATATCGCTTTTAGGGAAGAACGACTCGTTGGTCATGGTCCAACCGGCAGATACCGCCGGGAAGAAGCCGTACTGATGATTTTTGCCATCGCCGCCTTTAAATGATGCCGGGGCAAAGTTTTCAGATCCGTTATATGAGGCGTTAAACTCTACAAAGTATTTTTCGCTGTAATTGTAGGTCAGACGGTTTACCAAACCTTGCGATGCTCTTGGCGGCGCGGTAAATACACTGCCGTCAGAGCTGCCTTGTATCAGCTGCCGGGTACCCATCAACAGGCCCGAAACATTGTGGCGACCAAAGCTGCGGTTGTAGTAAAAGCCGGTTTGGATGGTGGTGTTAGTGCTGCCGCTGGTACTGCCGTTGATGCCGCCCAGAGGCACATCGCGGTTACGGGTATCGGTAGAGAGACTGATAGCGCCGGTTTGACGGTCCCACACGTAGGCAGCCCAGTTAGCGTTACGTCGCTGCACGTTGGTGTAATAAGAATCATAACCGAAGTTGCCTTTGAATGACAGTCCCTTGGTAATCCATCCCAGTTTATACTCTACGTTAAAAGTACTCTCGATGGTGTTATTATCATCATTACGGGTACCAAAACGGGTAAGCACCGCCAGTGGGTTCCACAGGTTGGTGCCCACGCCAGGGTTTTGTGCAATGCGTCCGTCAGGAAGGGTAACTGGATAGGCGAATGATGGCACTTGCAGGATACGCGAGATCATGCCCTCAATGGTATCATAAGAGAACGCCGATGAGGATAATAGTCCCGCAGGCTGATAACGGTCTGAATAACGGCCGCCCAGTTTAATGCCCACGGTAAAATCCTTGTTCAGCGTAAGGTCTACGTTAGAGCGGAAGTTGTAACGTGTAAAACTGGGTGTGGTCTCGATGCCATAAGGCGAATCGAAGTGCTTAAAGATACCATCCTGATAGGCATAACCGGCTGATACAAAGTATTTAGCCACTTTTGAGCCACCGCTTACATTAAAGTTATGCTGGGTTTGGCCATAGAACTTTTTAGTGAGGTATTTAAACCACTGCACATCTGGATAGCCGTAAGGATCTGATCCGTCTTTGAATTTTTGTAGTTCGGCGTCAGACCATGGCGCTGCTTTACCATCATTGAGGTAAGCCTGGTTAAGCAGGCGGGCATTATCATAAGACCCCAACGCGAATGGTAAACCAGTATAGGTTTGCACGCTGTAATTGCCGGTGTAGGTAATGCGTGGCGCGCCAATTTTACCTTGCTTGGTGGTAATTACAATAACGCCGTTGGCACCTTTAATACCATAAATGGCGGTAGATGCGGCATCTTTCAGCACGGTAACGGTCTCAATTTCGTTCGGGTCAATATCACCAAAGCTGGGGCGCTCAATACCATCAACCACTACAATGGCCGATGCGTTGTTGAACGTAGAGATACCGCGCACAAACAGACTGGAAGCATCGGCACCAGGTTGTCCGCTGGTTTGCACTGCCAGTAGGCCGGGCAGCTTACCAATCAAGGCATTTGTGGCGTTGGGGGTAGGCGAGCGCATAATCTCTTCGGAGTTTATTTGCGCAACTGCGCCGGTAAGTGTGGCTTTCTTTTGGGTACCGTAGCCTACTACCACCACCTCGTTCAGGTTTTGGTTGTCGTCTATCAGCTCTACATCCATATTTGGGCGTACGGTAAGCTCTTTACTTACATAGCTGATGCTTGAAAACACCAGCATAGCGCCGGTGGGTACATTACGGAGGGTATATTTACCGTTCTCGTTGGTTAGTGTACCGGTGGTGGTGCTTTTTATTTTAACACTCACACCCGGAATAGGGGCACCTTTGCTGTCGCGCACGGTACCCGTTGCGGTAATTTGCTGTGCCTGTGCCTGAAAAGATAGGAAACAAAGAACAAGGACACCCAGCACCAGCGATAGCTTCAGTTGCTTTCGGTCCTTAAAAAGAGCATATAATAGTGCGCTCTTCCAAACGTAAAATTTATCCATAGTTAATTGGTTTTGGTATTTGTTGTTGACGGTTTGATTGAATGTGGTTTGCAATAACAGCTTGATTTTGTGTGATCTGCAAGAGTTGATGCTGTTTTTTGTGCAAAGCTGTTTTAAGGGGGCTCCATCGTGCTCCCCGTCTCTGTTTTAAGCATGGTTGGTAATAAATAGGGTTAATTGGTTAGTTTATTGGTTACTGGTTGCGATGCCTTGTCTATTGAAAATCTTGTCAAATCAATAGCACAAAGGATTTAGACATCCGGCCTTTTAGCGCTGTGTGTTTCATTTTTAATTGTGTATTAAGATTTAAGTCCTTCCACACAGTTATACCTGCAGAAAGGGCTGGTTTTGGTTACAGTAAAAAGAGATTAGAATGGTTTATAAAACGTTGGTGTTAAAAAACAGTAGTGTTATTTGTACACCAATCACCATAAAATTAGAGCATTAGAACACAAAAAAAAAAGGGGGTGCAAGCGGGCTAAACGGCGTGGGACTTTTTACCGATACGCTTTAAGAACAATGGACGAAAATCTGTTTCCTTAAGCTCAAAACGCAATATTTTGACTTTCTGACAGATTTCTGTTCACAAAAACTGTTACGTTAAAATCACAACAAAAAAAATTTAATAAATTTTTTGTCCGAAAAAATGGTTATCAAAAATTAAAAGATAGGAGTGTTTTGGAACGAAGATTAAATTTAGCGAAGGATTTATTTGCAAAATTTGTAACGCAAAAAAGACAGGTTAAGCCTGTCTTTTTCTGTTTTTGGGCAAATTCTGCGCGCTGACGACAAATTGCTCCTGAATCTTACCAGAAACGATTGGAAATTGGAGTGCTCATGGGGCGTTTTTAGCCCGTTGCAGAGATAGGTGAATGACTAGATTAGTGTGAACTTATTTTATCATGAAAGCATCAAGCGCTTTTGTTGGTTTGCCGTCATCTCCCCAGGCACTTAATGGATATTTGCTCCAACTCCTGGCGCCTTCCGGCTCCCAATAAACCACACCCAGGCCTTTGTTGCCGGGTACCGTTTTTACCTTTGCTTGCACCGCAACTAACATATTATAGGTGTTTTCGGGCTGGGTGTCTTCTCCGCCCACTTCTACCACCATAACTTCTTTCTGATACCTGACAGCCAGATTGATTAGATTGTTACCTAAGTCGTCGATAGATTTCGTGTAGTCAGGTTTGCCATCCAGCCACCAGGGGTAATAAGAAAGACCTATAACATCATATTTCGCACCGTTTTTTCTGGCGTTATCAAACCAGGTGGTAAATCGTTTGCTATCGTTACCGCGGTCCAGATGAAGAATCACTTTTGAATGTGGGGATACAGCCTTTATTGCGTCATAACCTTTATTAATCAGTTGTGCCAGTTGCGGCCAGTTAGCGGTGCTACCTTCAGGATAAATCATCCCTCCGGGAGTTTCATTGCCTATCTGTACCCACTCTGGTGTTACCCCTGCTTTTTTTAAGGCGTTCATCACGTCATATGTATAATTATAAACGTCGTTCAGCAGTGTAGGAAAGTCATGCCCTTCCCAGGCAGCAGGCTTTTTTTGTTTGCCCGGATCTGCCCAGCTATCGCTGTAGTGAAAATCAATCATCACCCGCATGCCCCATTTTTTGGCTCTTATTGCCATGGCCACGGTTTCGTTTTTGCTGTTATGACCGCTGGTGGGACTGTTATTAGGGTTTACCCAGGTTCTCAGCCTGATGGTGTTAATGCCGTGATCTTTCAAAATCTTAAAGCAATCCTGTTCCAGCCCGTTATTGTCGCGAAATTTGTAGCCGGTCGCCTCCATCTGCTGAAGCCAGCCAATATCTGCCCCTTTGGCAAACTGATAATTGCTTTTTGACCCTTTGTGAAATACAGAACAAGATTGAAAAGAGGCGGCCACCAGTACGAGTGCGGCTCCCCAAAAGGCAATATGTTTTCTCATTATAAAGAATCGGTTTATTGGGCTTGTTTCTTTGCAAAAGATCGGATATTATTTTAAAAACCAAAAGGCCGCACCAATATTGATGCAGCCTTTTACTGATTTGATTGTTATAGGGTTTGGTTTGGTTTAGTTTTTAAATAGTTTGATGTTTTTTACCTGGAAATAGCTGCCCGGATTGCCGTTGCCCACTATATTGCCTAAAAAGCCTATAGATACTACCTGCGGCGTAGTAAGCGTAAAAGTAAAGCTCCGGGTATCTGTAATATTTGGACTGGTAGTGCCCACAGCTGCGCTATTGAATAGCGATACGTAGCCCAATGCTGTTGACAGGTTAGCTAAAACCGGGATGCCGCTGCCGCCTGCCGCTGCAACACAATAAACAGATGAGTTGGATTGTATTTCAGAATACTCATCAAACTGCACAATGTAATTACCCGCCGGCAGGGGTGATGATGTTGGCTGGTAAACTATACCGTTAACGACGGGGGTATTGTTCCAGGTTTCCCAGTTGATAATACCACCTACATCTGATGAAAACCCGCCATTAGTGCCGCCGTCTTTGTTTTTGGCGGCCGCATTGGTTACCCACGGTGCGGCCAGGGTTCCCCAGCGGCCATCAAAGGTGGCGGATGTGAAGGGGCCTGTATTGCTTAAGTAAATGCTGGTTACCTCGGCCTTTACCCCATGAGTTTGGTAGGCTACGTTAAACTGATCAATAGCGGTTGGATTGGGCAAATAAGCCGTGCTGTAGCTAATGCTGTTGCCGGGTTGAAAATTAGGCAAAGTACTTGATAAGCCGGTTGGCGTTGAAACGATGATGGTATCATGCGCTTTGTTAAACTTATCGGTATACTTAATCTCCATGTTTACAATGCCCGAGCTTTTGTCTACATCGGCCCAGTTAATTAATGCAGAGCCGTTTGTTTGCATGGCCGCATTAACAATAGGCCGGTTGGTGATAGAGCTCTGGTACAGATCGCCAAAAACGTTGGCCGCTGTATCAACTGGCACCGATGCATGTCCATCGGCGTCATAGGTTCTGATCTCAAAGCTCATCAGCCCCTCGGGCAAATTGGGGATGATCACCTTGGCGGTATCTACGCCCTTGGTGCGAGTTACGGGTACCTCGATGGAGTCGCGCTTACTGTTCCAGTATACGCGGTACTTAACAATTTTAGGATCAGAGGTGAATAGACCGGTTACCTTTACCCGGTTGCGGCCCGAGAATATCTTAACCGAATCGATCTTGCCCGGGTAAATGATGGACCCGTTGGCCAGGTACTTATCTTTATAAGCATCCATTTTGGTACAGGCGCTTATCAGCAGCAGGAGTGATGCCACCACGTAAAGCGCTATATTATTTTGATGTTGTTTCATCTGTTGTTGTAATCTAACTGTCCATTTTCTGTTTTTGTCTGTAATTGCTGCAGCGGCTTATCAAAGCCACTGCAGCTTTATTACTAATTACCCCATATGGTAAACTCGCCCATACTCATAAAGTATGATCCTTGCCAGTTTTGCAGGCTGCGGATACGGATGTAGCGATAGGATTGCGAGCTAACCGGGAAGTCAAACTGCCAGCCATTGTGTGCATAGGTCTGGTCGGCGGCGGTTTCGGTACCCGAAGGCGATCCTGATGGTTTCACCACGTGGCAGGTAGTGAGTAGGGTCCAGCTGGCATCAAGCGCGCCGTTTAGGTTAGGCGTGTTTGATCCCCATATTTCAAAATCTTTCTGGTTACCCCTTACATAGTACACGTTGCCCACCTCCAGGAACGGATTGATCTGGAAACGACTAAATATGTGTGCTTTACCAAGGTCTAGCGTTACCATTTGCGGGCTGCCGGCGTTCTCTACCGTAAATAGCACGTTTGGCCAGCCCGGGTTAAAGTTGCCGTCGTAAATCTGCTGTACGTTGGTGTAAGAGTAAAGCAGGGTAGCATCGCCCGGTAAAACATAATTGCTCCAGGTTGATTTTGGTATCAGCTGCTCAAACAATGGTTGCAGTGTTACAAATAAGGTGTCAGAAAAGTTCAGCCAGCGATCGCGCACTACAAAAGCGTATTTGCGGGGAATTGCAGGCTGACCGCGTTCTACACTGTTAATTACCGGGGCGTTGCTATAGATGTTATCCATACCCAGGGTTTGCACCCATTTGCCGTTGCCCACGGTATCAACCATAGGGATGATGGTCAGGTTCTCTTGCGAAGGGTTATTACAGGTGAGGCTGAAGCCGCCAAATGTGGCGACAACTTTAAGCGATCTGCGTGCAGTGACGATGGCAGGGGTTAAAGGATTAACCACTACAGATACGGGGGCCGATGCCACCTCGCTTGAGTTTACAGCATACAGTTTAACAGTGTGTGCCAGGGTATCGCCAAAACCTATTACGGTAAGGCCATTGCTGTAGCTTGATGCTTTTACCTCTTCGGTGCGGCCTTTGCCAATATCATAAACCGCCTTTACGTACAGCAAGTCTTTATCGCTTGGCAGGGTATAGGTTAGTGTGGCCTTGCCGTTTTGGTTAGTTACCGCAACGTTTGATACCGGACCCGGCGGGTTGGTATTGGTAACCGTTGGTTTGTTGATGGTAGTTTGCTTGCAACTTGCCATCAATATGAGGCAGATAACCGATGTATATAGTACTATGAGTGATCTTGAGATTTTCATGTTCAAAATGTTTTAGCGTTTATATATGATGCCAATTACATTTACCAGTTAGGGTTTTGTACCAGGTTTTGGTTAACAAGCAGGTCGTTTTCCTGAATAGGCCACAGGTAGTCTCTAGGAACCATGAAGTGTCTTGATAAGAAAGATACTTCCCTGTAATACAGATCAGCAGTTTGCCCGCTAACGGTCCAGCCTGTTATGTTCGCGTTCAATTCCTGTCCGGCAGTTTTCCAACGAATCAGGTCCCAGTAACGCTGGCCTTCAAAACACAGTTCTATAGCGCGCTCTCTTTGAATAATTGAACGCATACCAGCCTGGGTGGTATATTTAGATGGGTTAGTGCTAAAGTTGCTCCACGAGGTTTGTACCGTTTGTAAACCCGCACGCGCACGAACCTTGTTAACGTAGGTGTATACATCTGCAACCGGCCCCTGGGCCTCGTTCAATGCCTCTGCATACAGCAGGTACAGATCTGCCAAACGCATAGCCGGGAACGGATAAGGTACATAGGTTACCGAGTTCCAGTCAAAATGCCAGTTCAGGTCTTTCTTCATATAAAAGCCTGTAACCGGTACCGGCGATGATTGACTGGTTTCGCCCCCGCGGGCCATCAGCCAAAAAGTATTCTCATCACTTTTTGACGGGCTGTTGGCCATGTACCAAACGCCGCGGTCAAAGCCCATATCGGCATAGTATCGTGGCTCGCGGTCGTAGTTAAGGCGGGCGGTAATTTCACCTTCCTTAATATAAAACCTTTCGGCATGCGTGGCAGTACGCAGGGCGGCAATGTTGCTAAAGTCAAGGGTTTTATCCTCGTCTATAGGCACGCCGTTGCGGGTGTAGAAGGTTCTGGCCATTTTTAAGGTTGGCCCCAACAGCGGGTGGTTGGCTGTTTTAGAGGCAACGGCATTCGGGAAGTCAAACTGCCCTACGGCCATAGACTGTAAGAAGGAATTATAGTTGATGTTGTTGGCCGCGGTTAATCCCCATATCAATTCGCTGTTCCACGGCTCGCTCATGGCATTGCGGATGCTCATTTGTGTCTTGGTGGTATCGCTAAGGGTATTGGTGGTTGCTCCCGCCGGGAAGGTGTATAAAACAATACCTTGCGCTGTGCACAGGTCTATGGCTGCTTTACAGGCGTCGGCGGCTCTTTGCCATTTGGCAACGCTGTATTGCGAGTTAAATAACTGGGTGCCGTCTTTATTGGTAAAAGAACCATAATCTGAGTTGCCATTAAACAGGGGGCTTGCAGCTGTAGTAAGCAAGCGCGCTTTTAAGCTGAGCGCGATAGGTTTGGTAATACGACCTAACTCTGATGCCGAGTTGGTGATAGACGCAGGGAGTTTTGCCGCTGCGGCATCCAGCAAGTTTGAGATGTAGTTTACTACGCTATCCACCGGCTGGCGTTTTACACGAATCTGGTCTATCGATGCATCAATTGGCAGGTTCTGATCAATAACCGGAATAGGGCCATAAGCGCGGAACAGTATAAAATGATAGAAGGCTTTTAAGAATTGCGCCTCGCCAATCCAGCGGTTGCGGGTATCAATGTCAAGATCGGGCACCTTGCTCAGGTCTGAGATGTTCTCCAGAAAAACGTTGCAATCTCTGATGGCTTTGTAGTTGGCCGATGCATCGCGGGTGCCGTCCTTAAAGTTAGCAATCGGGTCTGAAGTGTTCTGATCGCCGTAAACCAGGCGCAAAACGTTGGTAGACCGGATGTGGTTAGCTGGGTCCAATACAAAAACCTCGTCGCCGGCAGACAGGCCTACGTTATAGGTTGGGTCAACATCGGTTGGCAGATAGCTGTAGCAGGTAAATAAATATTTCTCGGCCTCGGTTTTTGAAGCAAAGGCATTGGCTATGGTTGATACGTTATCGGGCACCACATCCAGGTAGGCTTTTTTACATGAGGTACCTAATGCCATTAAAAGCACCAGCATAAAAGCGGCATAATATTTTGCACGGCTAACCGATGCCCAAAAAGGATTACCCGCAGCCTGCATCTTTCCGTTATATCTAATATGTTTCATATAGATCAATTTTTTTATTTAGTTTAAAATCCGGCAGATAAGCCCATGTTAAATACCTTTTGAATAGGGTATCCCAAACCCGATGTACCCATCTCAGGGTCCCAGAGTTTAAATACACTCATGGTAAGTAAATTGGTGCCGTTGATGTAGATGCGTGCACTGCCGAAGCCAAGCTTTTTCAATATTTTCTCAGGAACGTTGTACCCAATCTCGGTTGATTTTAAGCGGATGAACGATCCGTTTTCAAGCCACCAGGTTGATGGCTGGCTGTTGTTGGTAGAGATGAGGCTGTTTAAACGAGGCCAGAATGCGTAAGAATTCTGGTTGTCTTCAGACCAGTGGTTGTTGGCAATTACGCTCAACAGACCATTTTGGTTACCGCCATTCAGATAGAAAGGGGTGATGTTGGCCGAGTTGATGAGGAATGATGATCTGGCCGATCCCTGGAAGAAGGCACTGATATCGAAATTCTTAAATCCTACCGAGAAACCGAAGCCATAGATGATTTCGGGAGTAGTAGGGTAACCGATAGGCACATAGTCGGCATTGGTAATTTTGCCGTCGCCATTAACATCGCGGAACTTGATATCGCCCGCCATAATCGATCCGTATTGTATTGGCGAGTTATTCACCTCGCGCTGATCAATAAAGAGTCTTTCGGCTACTAAACCATAGATCTGGCTCAGCGAATTGCCTACCTGCGACAGGTTCTGATCATTAGCCGGGTAGATAGGCTCCTCGTTTACCAGCAATTTGCTCACTGCATAGGTAAGCGTACCCCGGGTTTGAATCCACAATGAGTTATTGAACGATTTATGATAATCTAACGCTATATCAACACCCTGACTCTGAGCCTTACCGGCGTTGGCTGATACGGCAGCCTGTAAACCCATTGAGGTAGGTATAGTGTTCCTCACCATTAAGATATTGCTGCGAACCTGGCGATAGGCATCAACCGTAAGGTTAAAATCGTTAAACAGCGTAAGGTCCATACCCAGGTTGGTCTGTCTGGAAAGCTCCCAGGTGATATCGTCGTTCTCATAACGGCTGGTTGATACCGTTGGGCGGCTATAGGTAAAGTTAGTACCAAAGTTGCCGCTTGACGTACCGTTAAGGTTAACGTTAGAGAGGTAGAAGAAACGGTCATTAGCGTTACCAATCTGATCATTACCCACCAAACCATAAGTGGCCCTGAATTTCAGTCGGTTAACATATTTAAGCAATGGCTTGAAGAAGGCCTCGTTTGATACGATCCAGCCGCCACCTACAGACGGGAAAAAGCCAAACCGGTGATTGGCTGCAAAGCGTTCTGAACCGTTGTAGCCAAAATCGTACTCTACCAGGTAGCGGTTATCATAACCGTAGGTAAATCGGCCTGAAACTCCTTCATTACGCGCCGGCAATGAGGTTTGCAGATCGGCAGCATTGCCTGTCAGGTAGTTTCTGATAGTACCGATGAGCAAACCACCCACGCTATGTTTTTGGCCAAACACGTGCGAGTAGTTGATGGCAGCCTCGGCATAAGTGGTGCTGTTAACCAAAGCTGTACCGGGGGTATAAGTTAAATACTCGGTTGGTGTTGCTCCAATACTGCCTGAAGATCCATCATTAAGCAGCGTTAAACCGGTAAACACACCATCCTGTGAGTTAGAACGATAATAGTACGGACTTACCTGACGCGATACGGAGAAACTTGCGTAGCGTTCGGTATACGCCATCATACGGGCAGAAAGGCCAGGCGTAATGGCGTCCAGATTTTGTTTTAAGCTCAGTTGCGCTATTAAGGTGCTGGTTTTTGAAGTTTGGAAACCCGATAACGATTGTGCGTAAGGGTTTACATATAAACCACCACCACCTGGAATAACTGCGTTACCAAACAGAGGATGCTGTGCATAAGGCAATAAGCTGCCAGGGTAAACAGCCGGAAACGCCACCGGGTTACTCCACAAGGCATTGTAATAAACCGTGCCACCGCCGCCAATTGGGCCGTTATAGTCATCAAACTGGCCTTTAAGGCTTACCAGGGCCTCGGTGGTTTTGGTAAGGTTGATGGTAACGTTTGACAACATGGAGTACGATTTTAACTTAATGTTGTTGTTAAAGCCGTTCAGTGAGTTGTCTTTCAGGTTACCGTTATCAATATTGTAGGTCATAGCCAGGTAGTATTTTGACTTGTCTGACCCACCGCTGGCATTTAAATTAAGCCTTTGGTTGTTGGTTTTGTCTTTAATAAGCTGCTGGATCCAGTTATTGCTTGGATATAATAAAGGATTATCACCACGAGCCGTATGATCAATTTTGTTTTGCGAGTATGGCAAAGCGCCCAGCGGGTTCCTTGTTAATACAGCCTCATTGGCCAGGTTCATGTAAGTAATGTTATCTGCCAGACCAATGCTTTTTGTGTTTGATGATGTAGAGTTTTCTACACGGGCATTAAGTTTCATTTTGCCCACAACACCGGTTTTGGTATTGATCAGGATCACCCCGTTAGCACCTCTGGCACCATACAATGAAGTTGCTGTAGCATCTTTAAGTACAGAAAAGCCGCTGATATCATCCGGCTGCAGCCTGGCCAGATCATTGGTGCTTGATTCAATACCGTCTATCAGAATAAGCGGGTCAACCTTGCCGGCGCCAAACGTGCCAACGCCTCTGATAAAGAATGAGGCATTGTCTTGCCCCGGCTCGCCGCTGCGCTGGTAAGATATAACACCGCCAATTTTACCGGCCAGCATAGTGGTCAGGTTACTGGTAGGGCCCTTAAGTTCAGCCGGATCTACCGAGGTGATAGAACTAACCAGCGTTGTTTTTTTCTGTGTACCGTAGGCTACCGTAACGGTAACCTCGTTCAGGCTGTTTTCTTTGGCTTTTAATACTACGTTAAGTATTGATTTATCGCCTACAGCTATTTCCTGCGTGTCATAACCAATGTAAGTAAACACAAGTATGGCTTTGCTATCAGGTACGCTAAGCGTAAACTTGCCGTTAACATCAGTAGTGGTGCCACTGGTTGTTCCTTTTAGTTTAACAGATACGCCTATCAGTGTTTCACCTTTTTCATCAGTTACCTTACCCGTAATCAACCTTTTCATGGCAGCTTCTGGGGCCACCGGGCGTTCGGTAATCAGAATAGAGGTGTTTTTGATGGTGTAGGTGAGGGGCTGGTTGGCAAAACAAACGTCAAGCGCTTGTTTTAGCCCGGCATTGTCCAGCTCCAGGTTTACCGGTTTGGATTTTTCTAAATCCTTAGCATTGTACAAAAAATCATAGCTTATTTGCTTTTGAATTTTTTCAAACACCTCCTTAAGACTCGCATCCTTGGCGTGTATAGTAACTTTTTGTGCATAACTGGCGGCCGAGGCTTGCAATATAGCCGCCATTGTCAAAAACAGGGTTATTTTCATGATCAGCTGTATTTTATAAATGCAGCGGTTTTGCCTACCGGAATTTAATGCGGTAAAAATTTTATACATTTGAATGTTAGGTTATAATTGGTTGTTCCTAAATAATTGATCGTACCTAACAAAGCAGTGTTAACGACACACAGACATGGGGCGGCTCCAACGCTCCATGTTTTTTTTGCTTTGCAGATAAAAAGAAGTGTATGGGGATAAGTAGAGACTTATTTCATGACGATGATCCTCCTTCCTGCTATTTTGAAGTTAATTTTCCCTATCGCCTCCAGGTTTGACAATAACTCGTCTATGCTTTTTGAGCGGTAAAAGGTTCCTCCAAATCTGATATTATTAAAATCTCCGCTGTACACGACCTCCACATCGTACCAGCGTGATATTTTTTTCATGATGCTTTTAATGTCCTCATCGCCAAATATGAAATAGCCATTTTTCCAGGCCATGGCCTTCTCAATATTGGCCGGCGATACTTTGATAGCGTTGCAGTCGTTTTTTACAACAGCCTGCTCGCCGGGTTTTATGGTTGACGACTGATCGCTGTTCTTAACCTGTACGGCACCTTCCAGCAGGGTGGTGGTTATGTCGTTATCGTCCTCATAGGCCGCAATGTTAAAGTGGGTGCCTAAAACCCTTACTTCTACGTGATTGATATCAACATAAAAAGGTTTTTCTTTATTCTTGGCTACCTCAAAATAGCCCTCGCCTGTAAGGGTTACGCGCCTTTCTGATCCGCTGAATGTTGTTGGGAATTTGAGAGATGATGCCGAGTTAAGCCACACCTGCGTGCCATCAGGCAGTACCACCTGGAACATGCCGCCCCTGGGGGTAGATAGGGTATTATAAACAACAGGGGCGTTTGCTGGTGTTATAGCAGACTGTGTGGTGGCGTTATAGACTAGTTGCGCTTTATTGCTTTTAATTACCCTGGTTTTTCCGGTGTTGGCAATCAGGCCGTTGTTAGCGGTGTCCAGCACAATAACCTGTCCGTTTGAGAGTGTCAGGGTGGCTTTATTACCTCCTGGACGGATAGCATTGTTTATTTGAGTTTGTGCCAGGTTTTGACAGCAGATCTGGTTTTGGTGGTTAACCACATATAAACCCAGCCCAGTACAAACAAACAAAATCGCCGCCGCGATCTTTAACCATTTTCTTTGATAAAACTTAACAATTTTAGGTTGATGAATCTGCGATAACGGCTCTTCTCCGGTAAATCGAGGGTCGTGCTTAATGCGCTGCAAAACACTGTGCTTTTTAAAGCTATCGGGCTGTGCACCTTGATGCAGTTTTAACATTTCCTCGCTAATCAGGTCGGCAATGTTATCTGTATCAGAGGCTTTTAAATATCTTAACAACTCAATACAATCATCACGATTGATGGTATTGTCAAAATATTCTTGTAGCAGGCGCACAAGTCTCTCTTGGTTCATGTTCTTTTTGGTTTATAATAGGCCAAGGATTGGCTTTATATTGTTAGAACACGCAAGTAGGAGGGTAGGGCTAGTCGGTTTTGAAAAATATTTTAAAAAAGATAGAAAGAGGTTGAGAATGCCTTCAATAATTATTTAATGTGACGCATCACAACGCTCACCAATAACAAAGACACCAGTCCGCCTTCAGCCAGGTTAGACTTGATAGTTCTGAGCGCGGCGCCCATGTGATTTTTTACCGTATTGGTTGATATGTTCAATTGGTCGGCTATCTCTTTGTGCGAAAAACCCTCAACCCGGCTAAGGCGGTATATTACCTGTTGCTGTTTGGGTAGATTATCAATAACCCTTTCGGTAAGTACTTTAAGTTCCTGCAAAAATACAGCCTCTTCGGTGCTGTTATGGGTTTCTTCAAACTGGACAAGCAGCCTCTCGGTATAAAGTCTTGACTGCGACGCACTGCGCAACTGGTTTAAAGCCAAACGTTTGCCAACTACATACAGATAAAGCCAGATATTTCCCTGCGGATCGAGTTTCTCCCGGTTCACCCAAAGGTTGATAAATGTCTCTTGCACCACTTCTTCGCTTTGCTCCGTGTCTTTTAAAAACCGGTAGGCCAGTCTGAAAAGTTTCTCGCTGCAGAGGTCATAAATCAATTCAAAAGCGTCTTGATCGCCCGCCATCAATCGCACAACAGTATCACTGCCTAATCCCTTATGCATGGTTTATATAACTTGGTTTGGTGGGTGTACTATTCCCGGTTTAATTGGCAATGCAACAATAATTACTTTGGCTATATGCCATGAAATTATTGTGATTCATAATTGGTTTATATATGGGAGGATTGGTAACCCTAATGCAATGATATTAATAATTGTAAAAACAACACTAATTCTTTTTTGCACATCAAGATTATTGTAAACCAGAGGGAGAGTATTGGTTTTGTTTCGGAGAGAAGTTGATTTAATTAAAGGTTAACCTTATTGTTTGTTAAGTATTTGATATATAGTTATTTGTGTTAGTTTTTAAGTTGTTGTTAAAGCGGGGGAGCATTGGGGCTCTGTCGGCTTAAGATAGGCTTAGTTGCCTAAATTACAGAAAACACCCCCTTTTTTTCATGATTTACCCCCTACTTGTTAATTATTATTTGGTGCATTATTGCTTGCCAAATCATGACGATATTTGAACTCTATGAAAAGAAAAGGGCTACCTATTGTTGCTATAGTACTTAGCATACTTTTGCAAAAAGCAATTGCGCAAACCACTTTTACTATTAATTGTCAAAATCAAAACCAAACCATTCATGATTTTGGCGCATCCGGCGCCTGGAATTCTGAGGTGATTGGTAAATATTGGCCCGAGGAAAAGAAGAATCGTATAGCAGAATTATTATTCAGTCCTGAAACAGATCAAGCAGGAAACCCCAAGGGTATTGCCTTGTCGTCATACCGTTTTAATATAGGCGCCGGAACGACAGAGCAAGGAGAAGCCAGTAATATACCAGACCCACAACGTCGCACCGAATGTTTCCTTGATGCAAAGGGGAAATATGATTTTACCAAACAGGCCGGCTACCAATGGTTCGTTAGGAAAGCAAAAGATTATGGGGTGCCCACGCTGATCGGATTTGTAAATAGTCCACCTGTTTTTATGAATCAGAATGGTTTGGGCTTTAAATCAAACAAAGACGGACATGCCAATCTAAAGCCAGAAAAGTATACTGAATTTGCTGATTTCCTGGCGTCGGTAATGCAATACTTTGACAGGGAGGGGCTTCATTTAAGCTGCGTAAGTCCGGTTAATGAACCTCAATGGGAATGGACGATAGACAGCAAAGGTAAATCCTCTCAGGAAGGTTCGCCTTATTTCAATACTGAAATTGCAGCTGTTACCAGGAAGATCGATTCGGTTTTTACCAAACGCAAAATCGGTACTCAAATATTTGTAGCTGAAAATGGATCCATGGACAGGCTTTTCCAGGGTAATAGCTGGGCGGATAATCAAATTGATAATTTATGGAACCCCCAAAGTTCAAATTACATCGGTGGGCTGAAAAATGTGGTAGGTAATGCGGTTTCATCTCATAGCTACTGGACTGAAAGCACTACCGCTAAGTTGATTGAGAACCGGCAAAAGTTGTTTCAAAAACTACAATCAACCAATAAGGGCCTGCAATTCTGGCAAACAGAGTACAGCTTTTTAGGTGATGGTTACAAGGAGGGCAGCGCACAGAAACGCAGCCAAATTGATTGCGCTTTATTTTTAGCAAAAGTTATCTATCACGATTTAACACTGGCAAATGCACCCGTGTGGCAGTTTTGGACAGCGGTTGACGGCACGCGCCCTACGGCCGAGATACGGTACAACCTGATCTGTGCGATAGAAAATAAAGACAAGACAGATGGTGATTTCTACGATACCAAAAGTCTGTGGGCGCTGGGTAACTACAGCAGGTTTGTTCGCCCGGGAATGATTCGGGTAGCAACAGACCGGAATGACGGGCTTTCATTGGAGCAAGCAGCCAACAAGCTCATGCTATCTGCTTATTTTGATGAGGCGACACATAAACTTGTGATTGTAGCTATTAACTATGACACTCAGCCTCAGGAAATTCATCTTAAACTGAATGACTTTAAATTTAAGGTGTCATCCCTAAAACCATACATAACTTCTGAACAGGATAACCTGAAAGCTTACCCCGAAGTTCGTGTCAACGATGGGATAACATTAAAGGCAAGGTCAATAACAACTTTTGTAAGCAGGTAGATTGCAAATCTGCCTAATCTGCGATCAATGTTGACTGTCATATCGCAGATTTGCACAGTTTTATCGACCCTTCGAGGGAGATTACAGCCCGGGGTGAAAATATACATCCAAGTTTTATTCAGAATTGTCAGGCACCTTCGTGCCATGAAGCAATTTTATAAGAACTTTATCATATGCCTGATGATCTTATCAGGAAGTAATTTAACCTCATTTGCTCAAGGGGGAAAAGGGAAGATTTCAGGGAAGGTGGTTGATGCGGCAAGTAGTGCGCCGGTTGATTACGCCACCATCAGCGTATACAAACAAGGAGCTGCAAGTCCTTTTAACGGTATTAGTACAGATAAAAAAGGCAATTTCTCGGTAAATAACCTGCCAGAGGGTACATACAAAGTTACTGTTGATTTTTTGGGCTACCAGCGCCAAACCATTGATAAAGTAGTTGTGAAAAACGGCGGTGCCAGCCTTGGTACCATCAAACTGGCGGCAAGTCAGACAGCGCTTAAAGGTGTAACGGTAACGGCAAATGCCCCAATTGTAGAAAATAAGATTGACAAGATGGTGTATAACACCGCCAATGATTTGACCGCACAAGGAGGTGTTGCTATTGACGTGTTGAAGAAAGTGCCGCAAATAAGCGTTGATATTGACGGTAATGTGGAGTTGCAGGGTAGCCCGTCTATCCGTTTTCTTATTAACGGCAAACCGTCCAGTATTTTCGGTTCCAGTTTGGCTGATGCGTTGCAATCTATTCCAGCCAGCCAGATAAAGAGCATTGAGGTAATTACCAGTCCGGGTGCAAAGTACGATGCTTCGGGCACCGGAGGTATCATTAACATCGTGCTGAAAGATAATAAGATGCAGGGTATGAACGGCTCGGTTAATCTTTCTGCAGGTACACGTTTAGAAAACGGTTCGGTTAACCTCAACGTACGAAAAAATAGCTTCGGCGCCGGCATGTTTTTTAGCGGTAATGAGCAATTAAACACACGCAGTTATACTGATAACAATCGTCGGTCTGTTAATAAGAGCCAGGACACCGTCACTACGCTGATGCAAAGTGGTTATGGTGGCTTTAAACGCCAGGGATATGAGAGTGGCCTGAACTTTCAATGGGATATTACCAAATATGATAATCTGACCGGTGCCGTTGGGATGGATCATTTTAGCAATAGCGGGGATGGTTTGATTAACCAGCAACAGCAAATGCTGTCGCCATCTGGGGCATTGTTCAATAATCTGCTTAGTTTACGCAATTCTGCAAGCAATTCAGGATCAACCTCTACAGACTGGAGTCTGGATTATAAAAAGACCTTTAAAAAAGACGGGCGTGAGCTGGAACTACTATATACGTCTAGCTATGGTAAGCACAGTTCTTATGCCATGCAGCAGCAAAATTACCTGAATGGCGGTAACCCGTCGCAAGGTGCCATCAGTAATAACCCGGGGAATGAGCACGAAACACAACTGTCATTGGATTATACCGATCCTTTCAGCGATAACTTTATCCTGGAAACCGGCGCTAAGGTAACTTTTGAATCGCTGAGTAATAATGTCATCACTGATACCTTATTAAATAGCGGTAGCTATATTAACAACTCGTTCCAAACTTATGGCTTTAACTATAGCCGTAACGTTTATGCGGCGTATCTGTCTGGAACTTTCAAACTATTCAACTTCTTTGATGGGAAGGCCGGCTTGCGTTATGAGCGCACCAATACCACAGCAGGTTTTCAAGGCGTAAATATCCCCGACTATAGCACCTGGGCGCCATCGTTTGTGTTATCGCACAAGCTGGACAAAACGCAGGCTATTAAGTTTGCCTATACATACCGTATAGAACGACCTGATTATGGCGATCTGAACCCGTTCTATAACATCAGTGACCCGCATAACATCAGCAGTGGTAACCCTTATCTGAAGCCCGAAATTGGTCATAACTACGAGCTTGGCTATAATAAGTCTTTCAAAGACGGTAGTAATTTTATGGCATCGGCCTTTTATCGCAGTAATACTGATGATATTCAGGCGTTCAGCACTTTTTATTCAACACTAAACATTGGCGGTACTCCTTACAGTAATGTAACGCTTACCCAGCGCGATAATATTGGCAAGCAAACAGGTGTGGGTTTAAACTTGTTTGGCTCGGTTCCGGCAGGTAAATTTGTATTTCGTTCTAACGTGCAACTTGGCGAACGTACCAACAGCTCGCCCAGCTTGCCCAGTGTAACCGGTTTTGCTTATCGTGTTAACCTCAACGCCAGTTACCAGTTTCCGGCAGACCTTTTGGCCGAGGTGTTTGGCAATTATAATTCAAACCAGAAGAACTTGCAGGGTACCCGTCCGGGCTTCGGGTTCTATAACATAGCGATGCGTAAACAGTTCATGAACAAGAAGGCCAGCATCGGTTTAACAGCGGCTAATCCTTTTGCGCAATATGTTAGCCAGACCGCCACTACATCCGGTACTAACTTTACACAAGCTAACCTGCGCCAGGTGCCTTACCGCTCGTTTGGTATTACGTTGAGCTACAAATTTGGTAAACTGGAGTTTAAGAATAAAGACGAAAACAATAACAATAATAACAACCAGCAAGTATTACCGCCAGATAACGGCAGATAGTCTGCTACGGCATATTCTGCTGATGGTTTTTTCTCAAATTATTCAGGTCATATTTATAAATACGGGCTAGATAAAATTATCAATATTTAATACTAAAAATGTTAGCTTATTTACCGACTGATTCTTATATTTGTTAACGCTATTTAACTCACCTATCCTATTACTTCAAGTACAAAAATCTAAATAGATTCAAGATTTCTATAAACCACATACTAATGGAATTAGGGCAAATTATTTTATTAGCTTTAGGAAGCTTCTTTGTTATAATCCCTGCGTATTTAACTTATAAAAAAAATGAAGCTGAAAGGTTTAGATTTAATTTTTTATTATGCTCGATTATAGGAGCCTTGATAAGTTTTATTAGCACTTGTTCATCTAATCGTGACTCAGTTAAAAATTCGGTAAAAGCAAATTATAATGATTCACTTTATAAAGATTTATTAAAGAAAAATTTTGATAAAGCAACATTTATAATCAGCAATCAAAACATATCATTAGACAGTACAAAGAAAGTTTTAACTCGTAGTACCGACATACTGAAATTACAACAAAGCTCAATCAATTTACTTTCAAAACAGATTGATACAGCATCTCAAATACTTTCCCTTAATAGGGCGTTCGATACAGTTCAGAGAAATATTAAAACTAAAACTGATAAAATATTAAAAGAGGCTACTGCAGATAACTCGTTTATTATAATCAATCGCCCTTATATAGAAGAGTCGGATTCCACTCTTGTGATTTCAATTATAAACACCGGAACTTACCAAGCAAATGTTAATGTTATGTATACTGACCCATTAGGGTCGGATGGCTTAATTTTTAAAGATATCATTGTACCCGGAAATGGTTATAGACCTTTTTACCAACGCTCAATTAAAGGACAATTTAACAAAACGAGATTTTGGTTTGATGTCCATTGGAAAAATAGAAGGCTTTTATATAGTTTTAACGTAACACTCTTTAGACAAAGAACTCCATTAATTATTGAGAGAGATTACGATTATTCTAATGATAAATCTTTTTTTGTCGATATGCCTTCTAAAAATATTGTTTATTTAAAAGACAAGAATTAGTTCAGCTATAAAAAGAAGGAAATGGTTTTGTCCTAACTTGATGTCAATTCCTTATTTTAAAGTAAAAAGCCATCCTTCACCCAGGATGGCTTTTTTGTATCCTTCAGATTGCTGCCAATTATTCTGATTGCCATGTGTATAATTGTTCCGAAAATTGGGTGTGCCGTTATGAATCTGTCCCAGAATCTTCTATAACTGGCCAATGTTGGATGAGTAGTTTCGTGCGGGTATTTTAAACTAAAAAGGGCAGCTAATTAGCTGCCCTTTTTAATATCAGTTGTGTTATCTAATTAATGTTTGTTGCCCACACCATTCAATTGGTAGCAACCCAAGTCGGCTCCCGGTTGAGTGGCTTCAGACAATCCATAGATTGGGTCTATCGGAACCACAATCAAAGGTTTGATGGTGGTATTACCTTTGCCAATTAGCGGCGAATTAGCCTGGATATGGAAGTTGTAGGTATAAACCGCCGCATAATCTGCCAATGCGTGACCTGATGTAGGTAATGGGAAGTTAACAAACATCGGGTTGTTTTTCTGTACTACGTCTGTTCCGTCATAGATATCGCCAGGTTTGTAAGTGGCAGGCAGGTATTTAGCCGAAGTGGTGATTGATGGAATATCGGTAGGCTGTGGCTGGGTGATGTAACCGGTTGGATAAAACTGGTTAGCCACCACCAACGAGTCGGCATACTGGAAGTTGTTGCCATAACTCATGTGCGCAATGTCAGCTATTGGGCTGCCTACTACACGGTAACCAAATTTACAGTTAACTGCTACGTTATTGTAATACATACCGGCTGCGCCTTCCTCATAGTTAATACAGCCACCACGACCGCTTTGCACCTGACGGTAACCACCGCTGATGAAGGTGTTGTTATACATTACAATATTGGTTTGTGGCGCACCTGTTGCCTGACCTTTATTAGAAGCTTTTTGGCCGTTGGTTGCTGTACCAATAAACAGGTTATAAGCCATAGTACCAGTAGTACCACCTTTTACGTTCACACAGTCGCCACCGTGGATACCGTTTTTCTCAAACGTATTGCGGAAGAAGGCCACTTTACCGGCCGAGATACGGATCGGGTCATCCACACCACCATACAGCCATGAGTCTTCCATAATAAAGTTGCCCTTGTAGTTGGCAAACAAAATGCTGTATTGGTTGCCAGAACCTGCACTAGCCAGGTTTGCGGTTGTAGTACCTTCGGTAAAACCAGCATACTCTACGTGGGTCCAACGTAATACCATCAGGTTACAGTTGGGGCCGCCAATAATGCCTTTCCAGTGACCGGCATAAGCAGAGTCTTGAGCAATGGTAACGGCGCCAGGTGCATCCTTTTTTACCAGGTTAGGAGCAGTGATCCTGTTTGGTTGATCTTTTGAGCCATTACTTACCAGGGTACCCAATACAATAAGGCTGCTGCGGGCACCCATATTAAGGGTAACGCCTGGCTGCATCAGCAGGGTATCTGTAGCGTTGATCACAATATCGCAACCATCGTTAACATTATAGGTTTTGCCGGTTAGCATGGTGCCCTTTACCGCTACCACGGTGCTACCGCCACCGCATGAAAGGGGGGCTTTATCGCTAATAGGGTTAGCCGCAGGCGGGGTATAGTTATAAACATCAGAATGTTGGCCTTTCCACTTCCGGCAGCCTGAAAATGAGGCAGCCAGGGCGATCAGGATCATGGGTATTAAATATTTTTTCATCTTTTATCAGAGCTTAAAGTTTGTAACGGAAACCACCTAAGAAAGAGGTTTTATAATAGTCGCTTTGTACCAGTGTTTGGGCTGCAATATCCTGGTTACCAATAAATTCTTGCTGTTTGGCGTCAAGACTGGTGTGTGGATATTTTAGGTAGATTTTTGAAGCGGCGTTGGTGATATTATTGATCTTGCCGAAGAAAGAGAAATGTTTGTTGATGCGTTTCTCGAACGAAAAATCAAGCTGATCATAAGCGTGCTGGTAAAAATCAAGGTTAGCATAAGGTGATACCTGCGCCAGTCTATCGCCTGTGTAAACAAAGGCTAATTGCATATCAAGGCCGAGTTTTGAACTCTTGTACAACAATGAAGCATTGCCTACGTGGTCTGCCTGGCCTTGCAGCGGACGGGTTTGATCAACAAAATTCTGTTGTAAGCCGGCAGTCGGGTCGCTATAATACAACAGTTTTTGTGTTGTAATGCGCGAGTGGGTGTAGGTATAGTTAACCGAGAAACCTATAGTTCCGAAAAACTTGGTAGCCTGCAATTCTGCACCATAATTGGTTGCATCGCCATCAGTGTTTTGCGGTTTTACAAACTGGGCACTCGGACCTGCACCGCGAACTACGAAGTACTCAATCGGATTGTGGATCTTTTTATAGAAGGTACCAATCAATAACTGGTCTGCTCCGCCCGGGAAAAGCTCATAACGCAAATCCAAATTGTCGGCCGTACTGTGTTGCAAGTGAGGGTTACCTATTTCGGTATAGTACTCACCATCGCGTGTATAAGGTGCGTTCTCGCCAAAACCAGGACGGCTCAGTGCTGCATAATAAGCAGCGCGCAGGTTTTGATTCGGAGTCAACTCATACTTCAGGTTCACGCTTGGCAATACATCGGTATAGCTAATGTTAGCGCTGCGCTCTGTAACTGTTAAGGCCGACTGTGTTTCATAACTCAGATTGGTGTTTTCTATACGTACACCACCCAGCACTTCCAGTTTCTTCAGCAAGTTGAATTTTAACTGACCATATTCGGCGTTGTCATTCTCTGTAAGCGTATAGTTATCGTTCAGGTCTGAGTTATTGGCGCCAATACCCATACCAGCGTTCTCGAATGAGAATGGAATGGAGTTGAAATTGTTATTATAAAGCAAAGATTTACCACCGGTCAGTGAATAGGTGATATAGTCGGAATTGCGGTTTTTGTTGCGATACAAACCACCTACAGTAATCTCAATAACCTGTCCGCCAATAGTTGGGTTGTAAATAAAGTTACCGTAGGCCGACAGATCGCGGTCGCGGTTATTCTCCCAGTGGTGGGTAAGTTGGGTGTTGTTGTCAACCTCGTTAGTTACCGCACCAGAAGCATTTAATGATTTGTTGGCATCGTATTGGAAATCGGTACGATCTGGCATGTGGCGGCTAGCGCTGGAATACACACCATCCCAGTTGAAACGCAGATTGTTGGTAATAACATGGTCGCCATGCAGGGTACTGTTGTAGATATTTTGCTGAATAAGCTGGCTGCGATTCTCGAAAGTGATCTGTTTGCTCAGGTTGGTTGAGTTTAAGCCCAGACCAAGGGTATCTGATGTATAACGCGAGGTATACTCATTCTGGTGAATGTACAGGTTATACAACGATAGTTTGTTTTTATCGTTAATCTTATAGTCGATCTTATTGTGCAGGCCCAGGCGTTGGGTTTGAATAGAATAAGTACGATCGTACGCGTCAGAGAACTGAGGCGAGTTAGGTAGTGGAGTTGCAGACGGCTGCGCGTTAGGAGTAAGTTCTTTAGAGTCAGAACCCCTGTAGATGTTCTGATAACTGCCAGATACAATAACACCCAGTTTGTTGTTCAAAAAGCGATCGCCAATGGTTAAACCTGCGGTGCTGTTGAAAGGCGCGTTGAGGTTTTTATCGCTGGTTAGTGCCTTGTTGTTAAAGTCTGCATAGGTGGCCGCATAGTTAAGTCCGTTAACCATTGCCGGCGATTGCCTGTTAGGTGAACCGTTAAAGGCTACAAACGGACGGCTGCCAGAAAATAAGTTTGACATACCACCTGAAAGGTTAGCACTTATTACCAGATGATCTGGCGCGCTTTTCATTACCAGGTTCATGGTACCGCCAATGGCATCACCTTCCATGCTTGGGGTAAGGGTTTTAATAACTTCCAGACGTTCCAGCATTTCTGACGGGAAAACGTCCATCGGTACAAAGCGGAAAGCATCATCAGGGCTTGGTATTTTAATGCCATTAACCAGCGTGTTGTTATAACGCTGTGCCATACCACGGATAATGGCATAACGGCCTTCGCCGCTTGGCGAACGCTGAATGGTAACGCCGCTTACGCGTTGAAGGGTGTTGGCCACAGTAACATCCGGCAACAATTGGATGGTATTGGCAGATAAAACGTTCATTACGTTTGGTGCTGCCTTTTCAAGGGTCCGTACGGCGCCGTCGCTTTCAGCATTACCGTGGGCAGAAATGGTCACCTCATTCATTTGGGTAGACAGTGTTTTCAGAACCAGGTTAGCTGTGGTAGTTGTTTTGCCTGTTAAGCTGATGGTTTTAACTGCTGATGCCTCATAACCGATATATTTTGAGCTCAGTTCATATTGGCCATCTTTAAGGTTTTTAAAGCCGAATGAACCATCAAGGCGGGCAGAGGCGTACATAACCTGATCTGCATGTTTTAAGGTTACGGTTGCGCCAACAAGAGGCTCGCCGGTTTGGGCGTCAAACACTTTGCCGCGGATAGCCTGAGCATGGGCCAGGGCCGTGAGGCACATCATAAACAATAGCAGCAATAACATTTTGGGGGAATGCCCGGCTGCTTTAACCGTTTTAGCGGTTAATTTAAGTAGGGGTTTCTTCATGACAAGTAAAAATTTTCACAAGAAACCGGGTGAAAGTTGGAGAAAATCTGTAAAAAAACAGGTAATTGGTATTAGATAACGCAATGGTAATATTGTGGTAACACTGGCGGGCGTATTCAAGTTGCTACGGTTGGATTTGCCTTTTTTTATCCGTTTTAGGTTAGGCATCGAGGTATAAAACTTTAATAAATGTTCTTCCTGTTAGCCAAAATTTCAGGATTTCTACAATATCGGTTTTGATATTGCGTGCCTATGACCAGAAGAGCTATCCGTCAGCAAATCATTGAAGATTGCGCCTCTGTTTTTAATACAAAAGGCTATCAGCATGTTTCTATTCCTGAAATAGAGACGGCCGCACATAAAACTAAAGCCACGCTTTACGGCTATTTTGAGAATAGGGGACAAATGGCCAAGGTAATTTTGGCCTATAACCTAACAGAAAAGTTACGGATCATTAACCAACTGGCTGACGACAGGCCAACCGCTCTGGGTAAACTTACGGCACATATTGATGCGCACCGGCCAGGTGCACAGCTGCTGGTTGATGGCGGTTGCCCTATATTAAATGCAGCTACCGAGGCCGATGATACCAATGAAGAGTTGCGTGCTCAGGCTGCCGGAGCGCTTATCCAATGGTCGCAACTTATTGCCACACTTATCAGCAACGGTATTAGCAGCGGAGAGATCAAACCAGAAGTTGATCCGGAAAAGATGGCGCTTGAGTTTATTGCACTTATTGAAGGGGCTGTTTTTTTTGGTAAAACAACACAGAATGCTGATCTCTGCAATCAATTATTGGATACCGCGGCCGCCAGGATAACAGAGTGCCAGATTGATTATATGGGGTGATAGTTTTAGAACTATAAGAAAGGCCTCTCAGAAACTGGGAGGCCTTTCTTATAGCTGGTAAGTATCAGTTTTAATTGTTTTTTAACTGATAAACCAATAATTTGAAAGTGCCTGCCACCTGAGTTTTGGTACCTTTCTGATAATCTGACACCGGGAAATAGATTTGATGGGTATCGGCATCCAGCGCCATGGTTTTGGCACGTGGCTGGGTAGTCAGGGTTTGCATCAGCGTGTAGCTATCAGCATTGTTTTGTTTATATACGCTGGCGGTGCCATCACCGTTAGAGGCAATGACTAATTTGTTAACAGCATCATACACTACGGCATCAACCCCGGCACCGATAGGTAAAGTTTGAACTATTTTGCCTGTAGCAACATCAATAACGCTCATGCCTTTGTTTTCGCGACAAACTGTAAACAGTCTGCCGTTGGCTTTATCAAGCGCCAGGCCGGTTGGGCCGCCGCATGGATCAAGTGGCAGGGTTTTCACCAGCTTTAGTGTTTTGGTATCAATAACCGCTAAACGGCTTTTATCTTCCAGATTGTTATAGATCAAGCCTTTGCCATCGGCAACTGCAAACTCAGGTGCGCCACCTGGTGCTATTGAGCCTACTTGCGTCAAACTTTGTGGATCAACAACGGCTATAGAGCTGCTATGTCCCTCAAAAGTGAAGATTTTTTTGGAAGCAGGATCATAAATAATAGCATCCGGACCCTCGCCGCTAACCGGGATGGTTTTAATAACCTTTAAGGTTTTAATATCAAAAGCAATAACGGCGTTTCCTTTACCATCGCTAATAAAGCCACGGTTCAGATCATTGGCTATGGCTATGCCGTGTGTGCCCTTCATGTCGGCTATAACGCCAACTTCTTTTCCGCTTTCCAGATCAACTACGTTGACAGCCTGGCCGTGCGAGGCGTATAAACGATGGTTAGCCTGATCGACGTATGCATAGTCATTTCCACCGTCGCCCTGTAGCGGAATTGTTTTTACCAGCGTGTATTGAGAGCCTTGTGCAAAAGCTGTTGAGCTAATGGCGCCGCAAAAAGCCAGGCTTAAAAAGGAGCAAAATATTTTTTTCATATCAGTATTTTATAAAGTTAACACTTTGAATTAATGTTGATTGCCTTTGTTGTCTGATGTGTAAGCACCCATATCAAGGTTATACTTCGGGTTACCCGCGCTAAACGCTGGTGATCCGGTTTGCAGGTGATAATCATTAGTGTTAGGATAGCCGTTTGGTGCTGCCACGGTGCCATCGGTACGAACAAACAGCGGATCTTTGTCGCCTATCTTTTTAGAGATCAGATCTGTAGGTTGCGGGGTGCCCAAAGCGCCAGCCGGATAAAAATTGCTGCGAATATTGATCTTTTGCGATGGGTCTACCAAATCTGCATAAGTATCAACGGTTGCATAAAACAAGTTATTGCCATAAGTAGTGTGCGGGATATCGCCATCTGTAAACAGCTCTATGCCGTGGTAACAGTTTACAATGATGTTATTGTAAATATGGCCAATGGCATTAACGCCTACCGATACGGCTCTGCCGGGTTCTGCCGAGCCTCTGCGCCAACCGATAGCCACAAAGGTATTATTATAAACGTTCACCTCGGTTTGAGGGAATGGCTTGCTGGAGCTGGTTTCCAACTTAACGCCCGAACCTGCCTGACTAAAGATTACGTTATAAGCAACAGTACCGGTAACACCTGTTTTCAGGTTGATGCCCTCGCCATCGGTACTGCCTGATGAGCTGATGGTGTTTCTTAAAATGGTAACATTTGCACCGTTACTGATAGCCATCAAATCGTCCTGTCCGTTGGTAAACCATGAGTCTTCAATATCTACCTTAATTGCAGCTTTTACTTTAAGCGTACCACGTGCAGAGCCTGATGCGTCAGGGCCGCCGGTGTTATCAATGTGGGTCCATTTTACGGTGATGGCTTGTGCAGTATCGCACTGCAAACCGCCCCATGTACCCGGTTTGTTGCTGTCTGAGTTGAAAGAGATAGGCTGATCTTTAGAGCCGATTAGCTGCAATACGCCTTGCACGGTAATTTGTGCGTTGTTTTTAACAATGACGGTAGCGCCTGGTTGAGCGGACAGGGTATCGCCTTTTTTTATGGTGATGTCGGCGGTAATGGTATAGGTTTGACCGGTTACCAATGTGCCCTTTACAAAGCCGCTGATATTGCCTGGTGCTATTGGACTTGATGCTGGGATTTTAATTTTATCAAACGTAGTTACTTCTGCTTTTTGACAAGCGCTGAATGTTGCAGCCAGCAGTAAACCAGTTGCCAGGGTATAGATGTATCTTAATTTCATGGTTTTGTTTGAGTTAAAGTGCATAGCGGAAACCAATATTGAAACTCACGTTATAAATGTCTTTAGATTGGATCAGATCATTAATCATCACCGTTGTAGGGGTATTCAGAATATTATTAATCTTTGTTGTTAGGGTGAAATGCTTGCTCACCTGTTTCTCCGCAGAAAGCGCCAGCAGCGATTGTGGTTGCTGATAATAGTCATAACCATAATTACTGTACACCAAAGCCAGCGTGCGGCCCAGGTAAGTGTAGGCCAGTTGCACGAACGCTCTTTGCTTATCATTTTTATAGAGCAATGATAGATTCACCACATTTCCGGTTTGTCCCTGCAATTGTCTGCTTTGTAGTTTTGGAACCGATGTGGTTACACCGTTGGCATCTGTTGAGGTGTAGATTTTAGTGGTGCTGATGTTTGAATAGGTATAAGTATAGTTACCTGATATGCCCAGGTCTCCAAAATACTTGCTATAAACCACCTCGGCACCGGCAACTTTAGCGGTACCAAAGTTTTGCGGCGAAGTGTTTAATTGACCGTTGTTAGAGTCATTTAACGCAAACTCTATAGGGTTTACGATATTCTTGTAGAAACCACCAATAAAGAATTGCTCTTCTTTGCGTGGAAACAACTCATAGCGCAAATCATAATTATCAGCCACGGTATGTTGTACCAAAGGGTTACCGGTTACGTCTGTGCTTTCGCCAAGTGTTGGGGTTGGTACCAATTCATACAGTGCCGGGCGCGAAATAGATTTAAAGTAAGAAGCTCTCAGGTTTGACGTCTCGCTTAGCTTGTATTTTAACTGTAAGCTTGGTAAAAGATCGGTATAGGTTTTCTTTGCGTTGCTTCTGGTATCAAGCACCACAGGGTGGGTGTCATAGCCCTGTTCAGTTCCTTCTATACGCACACCACCAACTACATCTAACTGGTTAAGGGTCAGCTTAAATTCGCCATAGCCGGCAGTGATGTTTTCATAAGCGGTATAGTTGGCCTTGTCGCTGGCCAGTGAACCAGTTACGTCATAAACCACCCAGTCGGCAGCGTAAATGTCGGTAAATGGACTTTTTACCCCGTTTGCTGTTGCCGTAGGGCGTAGTGAGTACTCATTTTGAGTGTTATAACGCGTGCTGTGACGGTACAATCCGCCAACTTTTAATTCTAATGAGTTATCGTCACCAAGACCGGTTTTGTAACCCAGATTGCCCATGGCGCTTAAATCCTTATTGCCATTTTTTTGCCAGATGCGAGATACATTATCGAAATAATTAGGTGTACTGCTAAAGTCTGGATTAACCAAATGGTTATAGGTAATATCGGCTCTATCTGGCGCTACTTGCGTGGCATTAGAATAAACACCTGCCCAATCAAACATAAAATGCTGAGTTAGCAAATGCTTGCCCGATAGTTTCAAATTTTCTACATATTCATTCTGGATAGTAGAACGGTTATCGTTAAATACGGTACCGGTACCAGGGCCAACACGGCCGCCGTTGCCACCCAAAATAGAGGTATCAATACTTAAACGGCTTTGCGCGGTGCGCGTATAAAGAAATACATTATCAAGGCTGATCTTGTTGGCATTATCAAATTTATAATCTAAATGGGCCGACAAGCCGTTGTTTAATTGCTGAGTAGAGTAGGTGCGGTTAGCTACATCAGAAATAACGGGCTGAAAGCCTTTTCCCGGGCGGGTATCCACCTGCGCGTTGTTAAACTGTGAGTTGTCGCCATAAAACTGGTTTTGGTAGCTGTCGCCAACAATAAAGCCCAACTTGTTATTAAAGAAACGGCGACCGTATGTGAAACCCAACAATGCAGTTGGGGGGGCATTTTTTTGAGTGAAATCTAAATTAGCACGTGAAAAATAGCCAGGTGTAGCCAGGTAAGAAGGACCAAACCTTTGTACCGGACTTTGGCTCTGCACGGCTCCATGATTAAAATCGTCATATTTACGATTGAAGAACAAGCCGCTGTAGCCGATGGAACCGTTGGCTTTAAAATATTCGTAGTCTGGCGCGTCTTTAAAAACAAGATTAACCGTACCGCCAATAGCGTCGCCTTCCATCTCCGGCGTTAATGATTTACTTACCTGGATCTTTTCCAGCAGGTCTGACGGAACGATGCTCAGGGAAATGAAACGTGATACCGGATCTGGGCTGGTTACTTTTACACCGTTGATTAATGTGTTATTATAGCGTGGCTCTAAACCCCTTATAATACCATAAGCGTCGTCAGAGCCGCTGTTGTGCTGAATAGTTACACCAGATACGCGCGCCAGAACGTTGGCCGCATTGATATCTGGCGATCGTTGCATAGCCTGTGCTGATAAAACGTTGGTAATGTTATCTGCATTTTTTTCTGCACGGCGTGAAGATGCTTCAGATTCTTGGTTAGTGCCGCCATAAATCCGAACTTGTTTGAGTGATTCTGCCTTTTCTGAAAGTTTGATGTTCAGCACCTGGTTGCCCGACAGGTGTATTTTTTCTTCATAGTCAGCATAACCTACGTATTTAACTTTTAGTTTGTAGTCGCCAGCAGAAGCGCTGCTAATGCTGTAGTAGCCAAACTGGTCTGTAATGGCGCCGCCTTTTTTGTCGTCAAAATGCACATAGGCGCCGCTTAGCGGCTCTTTGGTCTTGGCATCAACAACCTGTCCCTTTAAAACCAATTTCTGGCCAAAGGAATAGGATGTAATAATAAGCAAGAATGTAAGCAGGTAGAATGTTTTCTTCATGGGGGATTTTTGGGATAAAACACCGCATGAAATCTGTAGAAATTCTGAAATTTTAAGCTATAGTTTTGATGTTAATTAATTGATAATCAAAACTTAATAAGAGACGAGGCCTGTTGCTTGTTGGGAACTTTTGACTGTGTTTAATTTAACAGGAGATTAACGGTAAGTGATGGCCGGGCTGCACCGGTTTAGGCATGTTGCTGCCCTATATTTAGTGTCTGCTTTTAAGATTAAAAAGTTAAGGTCATATCATGCCATACTTCGCCGCCATGTACGGATTGAGATACGCCCATGTCAGTAAATCCGAAGCGCTGGTAATATGTAATGAGATGGGATTTGCAGGTAAGGATGACACCTTTACGTTTTTCTTCTTTTGCCTTAATAATCAGATGCCTCATTAGTTGGCTGGCATAGCCCTGATTACGGTACCCAGGGGCAACCGCAATACCAAATATGCTTTGCCATTCACCTAGTTCATCATGTAGGGCGGCGTTGCTAAATAATTCGTCGCTGATGGTTGGTTGATTGGTTACCATGCCGTTTACATAGCCAACCAACTGGCCATCTATTTCCAATAACCAAAAGTGTTGTGGGTAGATCTGTAATCGCTTAGTGAAAGATAATACGGAAGCCGCCTCGTTCGGTGGAAAGCAAACGTTTTCAATGGCAGAGATGGCACTCAGATCGTTCAGTGCAGCATTTCTAAGATTTTCCATCTCATTAAAATTGATTTAAGGTGAACAATGCCATCATTTCCTCATTGAAGGAGGCGCCTTTGTCCTGATTGTACCATTGCTGCAAAGCGCTGGTAATTACGTCATGATCAACTCCTTCAGCTTTAAGTTGATTGAACAGTGCCTGTGCTGGCTGGGGCCTTGGTCCCCAATTGAACAGATCATCCCCACGCTCATTGCGGACGATGAGTTTGGGAATGCTTTTAGAAGTACCTGTCAGATAATTGTTGATCAAAAAAGGCTCGCTATCACGTAATTGAATATCATATGTAATCTTTTCATTTATTTCTGCTAAGCCAATCATCAAGGGTAATGTATGTGCCGCATCTCCGCACCAGGGCTCGGTAATAATGATCCAATGCTGCACATTATTTATCTTGCTGATAATGGTGGCTAAAGCCTCATTCGGCTTCAGTTGTTTGTCCCAGCGTGACATCCGCGCCTGGTTCATTTTGGTATAATGCCGGTATTGGGGATCGTCATACGGATACTGTGGGTTTTCGTTGTGCTGGATATCTACAAAAAGCTGTTGGTATTCCTGGTAGTTCATGTTATAGTTTAGTGAGGTTGATAACATATGCAATATTTTACATCACCCTTAAGTACACGTTCAAATACGGGCTGACACATCTCTTATTCTTTAATAAGCTGATTAAGTTGATTGATAAATTCAGGCGAATTGTAGCCGGCGAAACCTTCATGGTTAAACCTGAGTTTACCAGTCTTATCAATAATAGCAGTAGTTGGTAGGGAACCATTATAAACGGTTGCAGGGATTTTGCCATCTCTTCTAGCCAGCGGCAGATCATATTTTTCCTGCCTCAGAAACTGCTCTCCCGCGTTTATATCATTGTCTTCATCAATGAACAAGAACACCACCCGACCGTCGTTTTTAAAACGATTGTAAAGTTGAGCAATGCCCGGAAATTCTGCCCTGCAAGGTGGGCACCAGGAGGCCCAAAAGTTCAGGAAAATAACTTTGCCGTGCAGTGAAGCAATATTAACCGTATTGCCATTTTTTAGGCTAATGCTGAAATTTTGGACAACATTGGTGTCTGCAGTAGTTGCACTTAGATGTGCGTTAAACAGACCGGTGCGTAGCAGTTGGCGCAACACCCAGGCCTTACAGTCAGGACTGAATAATAACAACGCTGCGAGTGCCACCATCATAATTGTCCCGATGTTTTGACGGACAATCTGGCTGAACTTTTTATTGGCGTTATTAGTCATGGTTGCTGGTTAACAGACAAAAATAGAACATATTGCAGGTATTGCTATTGCAAGGTTAAAAATTGGGGCGGTCCTGCGTTAACAGGTCTACATCAAAATCAACATTATTCAGCTGAGCGTAAATAGCATTGTTAAGCGTTTCTAGAAATTGTTCGTCAGCCTGCTTATCGCCATGGTTTTGATGTGGGTCAATGGCGAGAGGGTAGAGCGCTGCCGCAGGTTTTATCGGTTACGTAAGATGCTGGCTATCTGTGCAATCAGGAGCCCCGGCGAAAAGGGTTTTTGAATCTAAGTGTCGGCCCCTTGCTCAAGTTTGTAAAATAAAAAAAAACGCACTTTCTGTTAAAAAGTGCGTTTTGAACTGAATATCGCGTTTTACTTACCTGTGTCGTAAATGAAGGAAAGACAGCTTTGCTTTGCCTGGTTTATATGTGTAGACAGTATAACCAAATATGGTTTTAGCGGTTTGCTTGGCTATAAAAGTGCTCACTAAAATAGGGACAAATAATACAAAGCCTCCGTTTACAACGCTACAGGCAAGAAATAAGGCTGTCCATGGGGCGTGTATCGCCGCACTTAACATTCCGGCAGCTCCCATCAACGCAAAATTCATTACATCAAGGTTGGTATGAAAGTATCGATTGCATAATCCTGCAACCAGCATTCCTAAAAAAGCGCCGGCAACAATACTTGGTGCAAACACCCCGCCGTCTCCTCCTGCACCCAATGTTAACGAGGCTACCAGTGGCTTCAGAATAACCAGCAGTAGCAAAGTAGTAGCCAGGCCGGTAGAAAAATGCATCCCGCCACTTGCTTGCGTTAATAATTCAGGAACTGCGTGGTAGCTATCTCCAAATAATTGTGGGAAGAAAAATATAGCTGTACCAACTACAATGGCACCGATATTGACGCGAAGAAAATTATTTTCAATCAGGCTAAACTTTTCCTTAATGATAATAACACTTTTGGTAAAATATACCGCAGCTATGCCTGTAGTAAAGCTTAATATCACTATAAAAGGTATGGCCTTTACATTCCAATGGGTAATATGGAAGTTAAACAGTTTGCCGCCATCCAGAAAATAGCTTACAATCCAGGATATTAAAACGGCAACTGAGGTGCTTAATAAAACAGTTCTTTTCACCTTACGGGAAATGACTTCTATGGCAAACAGCAGCCCAACAATCGGACTTCCAAATAAGCCAGCCACCCCTGCAGCCACTCCTGCGCAAACCAATTCTTCTTTATAAGCATTGGCAATACTTTCTTTTTGATGTGCCGATGCGCCAATTGCGGCAGCGGCAACAACCGTAGAAACCTCGACACCTGTAGAACCTCCAAAAATGACAGTTAAAAAGCCATTAATATAATGAGACGGTATCTTGTAGGCAGGCAGTTCATCCCGTTTATTTTCAAGCGTATGGAAGATTTCTTTAATACCCTTATTTTGCTTTCCCTTAAAGAGGTATTTTCTTGTAAAGTATATAATGGTTATGCCTACCGATGGAAGAATTACAAAGTATAATGGATGAGACTCAATCTTGGCAAATACAGATTCTTCGAAAATTTCAGTGATCTTTTTTAATGAAATAGCCAGCGTTGTTGCCAGTAAGCCGATAATAACAGAACTAAGGATTAATTTAAAATAGTTTATCCTGATAATTAATTTACGCATTCTATAATGTTTCTTTCAGCATAGCAGGATTAAGCCCTACACGTTGATTGCGCAAAAGTACGGCGCTATAATTTTGTTTGCAACCTTTACCTTAATTTAATAATAGAGAATAAGTTAGCAAGGATGACTGCCCTGATGGCGAAGATGCTACCGTCGGTTAGTAAAATGTAGGTACAGAGCCTGGAAATAATAGTACTGACGACATTGATGAAGCAGAGGATGATACCAAGTATTCCATGCCAATAATGACATGCAATAAAAGCAAAAAAGCCTCTTAGATGTATCTAAAAGGCTTTTTCTTGTGGCTGATAAGGTACGGATATCGAACTCTTTTATTGAAGATCGTAAGAAAATTGTAGATTTAAAGAAGCAAACTCTATACTCAAGATGTCAATAGACCTTATCAGCAGAGCACTTTATTTAAAATCAAAAGGAGATAATTTATTAAGTGAAAAAATTGATAAATGGTTAGAGGACAGTTTAAACATTCCGGCCTCAGAATTTATTGCTGAAAGTGAAAAATACTATTGGAAAGAAATTTCATCGATACAGTTCAAAGATATTATTGATGAAGACGGAACTGATTGGTTTTTAATTTATTCCGAAAATTTGAAATTTGTCTCAATTACTAAAAAGCACAATCTTTCCAAAAATTTAATTGGAAAAAAAACGGGAACTTATTTATCAACTCTTTGGATATTAAAATCAAACATTCATTCTATAAATGTCGAGGAAGGGCCGATGTTAATTTACACACCTTATTATTTTGACTGGTCGACAGATAATTTAGCATATGATTTTAAATTGCTGGTAATCAGATTGATGGATTCGAAAGTAAAGCTAACTCAAATACCAAGTTATGTTGCGCCCGGATGGCATGATAAAGTAATCAGATAAAAAAGCACAGTAATAATCAGTACTACTGTGCTTTTTCAGTGTGACCCCGGAGAGGCTCGAACTCTCGACCCAATGATTAAGAGTCATTTGCTCTACCAACTGAGCTACGGAGTCTGGTTAAAAATTCCCCGATTAAGAAGGGGAGGGCAATATAAGGAATTTGAGCTATATAGGCGCTTTTTTCAAAAAAATACCCAATCTCCAAAGTATTAAAAATTAGCTTCTTTAGTGCGTCAGGCAAAAAGTGCGTCATTTAATGCGTCAGTTTATGCCTGTTTTTGACATTGAACCTAAAATTGTTGCTAGCAAAAGCCTTAAAAATCGCTCTTACATTTTGTATTATTTAGATGGTGTTAGATATCGTTTATACAACGGGAACGCCATAAATGTTGATATACACCCCAATCGTGCTGGCACCATTGCTGAACGTAATCGTCAATTAAGTAAGCTTCTCTATGAAGTTTACAAAGCCTTTGATTCTTGCGTCACTCAAACAAGTAGTCAGCCTATTGTCCCAAAAGTAAAGTCTGCGCCCGTTTTAAAGTCGGTAGAGCAGGCGTTTAAAGAGGTTGAAGCAGATAAGCTACTTACTCCATTGAGTATAATGTATCATAGGCAACTGCAATCACTTGTATATAGGTTTCTTACTTTTCTTACTAAAGCGGAAAGAGCATCCGATATAGGCACTTTAGCTCAAGAACGTGTTGAAGCGTTTCTCAACCAATATAAGTCAACCAGTACCTATTATATGAGTACCAGACGGTTGTTAGGGGTTTTCTTTTCGGAGTTTATCAGGAGAAAATACACCGATACCAATCTTAGCAAGGCGGCCCCCCGACTAAAAGTCAAGGCAGCGCTACATAAAACTTATACCAAAGAACAACTCACTAATATCCTGCAATACCTCAAAACTGCAAATGCAGATTTGTATTTGTGCTGCCTGTTATCTTATAGCTGCCTACTGCGTCCGCACCGGGAAATCAGGGTACTTAAATTAAAACACTTTTCAGAAGACTATTCAATTGTATCATTATCTGGCTCCGAAAACAAGAGCGCCCGTGTCCGGGTTGTCGGCATACCTGATTACTTGCAAAATATCATACGTGAGCGTTTATCTACAGTTGTCGACCCGGAGGCAAACATTTTTAGCTTAAAACGTGGCGGGTACAATGAATACTACTTCAACCTTATTTGGACACGGCTTAGGCCAATCATGATAAAAAGGGGTTTGCTGCAACCTGAGCAAACAATCTATTCGTTTCGCCATAGTGCGGCGGTAGATGTTTACAATCGGACTAAGGATGTCCACATAGTGCAACAGTTGATGGGACATTCTACTATGGTTGTTACTTTGAAATACTTACGTGGATTGGGAGAAATGAACAGCCGACAGCTAAAGGATCTATTGCCAGTGTTGGAATTAGCTTAACTGAGGGGTATCCTAGTATGGGAAACACCGGTCCCTTGGGCAAAGGGGGGATGTGAGGGCGTTTCTGAACCCGACCAGTTTTTTGATTTTAAAAGTTCGAATTTTAAAATTTCAATTTCATTCCTTGAATTTGCAGGTTCTTCAAAATTTTTTTTATCCAATTTTTTAAAAGAAAAACCCCATCAGTAGTTAAATTTTCCGATGGGGCTTTTCAGTAGTGTTAGTGAATGTAAATTGCTTGGAGTAATGGGAAATTTGAGAACAGCCGTACAGTTGAATTAGTTCGTATCAAACGCCCCCTATGCACACACTGCAATAATTCTCCCTCAACCTGTTCCAAATGCAATTTCTGCATTTCAGGGTGAGTAAATGTTTTAAACCAAAACCGTCGCCCTTTATATGACACCTGTAGATTTTTCGTTTCAAAATTATCGCATTCAATCATTAGCGTGTCTGCCAAGAACCTGTAATACATCGGATGATACATCATGGTACCGACAACACAAAAGTCTTTTCCTTCCAGTTTATTTGAACCAATAGCATTGCCAAAATGTAATGTATCAACCGGATTCTTGAAATATTTCTTGTAGTCATTTAATGTTATTACTGGTGAATCGCCAACTATAGCCGATACCGTTTCATGATATTTATCCAGTCCGCTTTTTGAACAGCTTCTAGACGTATCCTGTATAATCTTCCCCTGTAGCTCTATGTCAGATATATTTATTATTTCCAACCTATCACCAAACACTTTTTCAAGTAAAGAGATAGAAGCTGTAGCATCTAAAAAAATAAGTTTTTTATTTGATGGCAATTTTGACAAGTGGTTAACCTGATAGTGTATGTAACCGTCTTCTATTAAGAAGCTGGACGATTGAAAAAACTTCAGCACATTGCTATTGAAATGATTTCCCCGCACAATTTCTTTTAGGATAAAGTGGATGTTTCCAAAGTTAGGGGTGCTATGTACGCCTGAATCTTTAATATTTAAAATATCTTCCCAAGCATCGGTGTTAATGCCCCTAATCTTCAAATGATTTATCACCATTGAAACATCTTGTATAGTAGTTTTTAGCTGTTCAAACAATGAACCAAAAGTATTTTCATCAAAAACATAAGTATCCTGACCAAAAGATTGATACAGCATCCTTGAATGCGTTGTAAAGACGGTTGAACCGGAATCTATATTACTTATTTGTTTATTCTTTATACCATCAGCTAAAATGGGGTTTCCTTTTGCCAAATCTTTAATCAAGAAGCTGGCGACTTCACCTAATCCTTTTTGATATAGCTTGTTGAGACACTCCTTTACTGGGGCGCTAAAATTAGCCAAAGCTTCCGGGGTAACTACTTTTTCGTGCTCTCCTAATACGGATGCGGCATAATGTTCATCTTTAAGCTTGTTATTTGGAAAGCCTATTACGACACCTTTTTGATTTCGCCAATACGATGTTTTGCCAAGCCCCGGCGGTACCATAATTAAATACACCTTATTGTTCTTAGCAGTGCGCACCCGCTCATTTTCCATGAATAGCTTTGCTTCGGCATCTTGCAATGTAAGTATATCATGTTTATACGTCGGGTCAATATCAACCCTTCCCCGTTTCTTCAATATCTCAGGGAACGTTTGGTCTGGATTGTCTTGGTCTTCTTTAAATGGAGAATAATTACCAATCAGACAAGTATTCCAACTGTTTTGATTACGTAACCACGAAATCTTATAATACTTCTCTTTTGCGTATTTTGGATTTTTAGACAAGCATTCTTTGTATAGTTTATCCCCGCCGAGAAGTCCCATCAGGTTTGAAGCCATACAAAGAAGCTCTCTGTCCGTAAGTTTACATTTTAATTCAGGCGTACCATTGCCCTCGAAAAAGACTTTAAATAGCTTGCATTGAAACAGGTCTTCCAGTTTCCAATTATCTATTAATTTGCCACCTTTCTTAGATTCGTCGAAAAAAGAGGGAATATCAGTAATCCTATAAGTATATTGTATAGAATTAACACTATTCCCCTTATTTTTAATTTTATCAGGATTGAATAGTTTTCTTTTTCTCCCCCCGGCTAACGAGTATTTGAGTTCGTTAGCAATTTTAAACAAATCGGTAGGGTTAAAAGTTGAACCAGCTGTTCCCGGAAATATTTCCTTGTTGGTACCTGACCACACTCTTGCCAAATCCAAACATCCAGTGTCGTTTTTGCTGTTGAAAATCAACGTTAACACCTTGTAAATATCCGATGCAAGGTCAGCATCCCTTACTTCACCATCGCAAACAAACACCAAACGAAATCTTGGTTTAGTTTCGGTATGACGATAGGTATAGTAGCCAAACAAATAGTTCAACCCAAAATCCCGGCAAATATCATCCGCTTCGGCTAGGGTTAAGCCCCCGTCAAAATCCAGCGCAAAAATAGTTTGTGCTATAAAATTATTTGTATGACGTTTGCCCTCATACACTTGGGCGGTAAATGGAAATCCCCGCTCAATACGTTTAATTAATTCTTCCTCCGATGTTTTACAATACGAGAATTCTAGTTTAGCTATCTCTTTATCGGTAGGTTTGATGTGAAAGGAATGTTCACTCTTGGAGTAAATTAAGTCCACTTTTCATAAATCGCTGTAAGTTCTCTTTAATACTTCTTGAAGAAGCGAAAGACGGCAGGCAATAGTTCAGTGAACTTAGTAGTGCTATTGCCTGTGTACCCGTCTCAATTATAAATACTTTGAAAATTCGTTTTTTACAGATTTTTCTTATAAAAACTCCTTGACTGCAAAGATACTTTAGAAAAAAAAAATTGCCAGTTTTAATTGGAGATTCTTGTTAATAGCAACGGTAACTGGATAAGACCGCGTCATAGTTATTGCTAAGAAGAAGAGGGGAAATAATACCTACATAGGCTGTTCTGGTAGGAAATCGCGAGGGCTACAGTTAAATATTTTGGCGAGTTTGTTAAGGTGAGCAATGTTATATTTTGCTCGGTGTTTTGGGTTTTCAATTTGCGCGAAGAAGCCATTTGAGATTTCAAGTTTTGATGCAATTACTGCCTGTGACCATTTCTTTTGGGCGCGCATTTCTTTTACTCGCTGCACAATAAATAGATCTAAATCAGTCTTTTTTGCTTCCGCCATTCAGACTGCAAATTCCTTAACATTTAAACACGAGGTGTAAGTACATGTACTTGTATGTGTGATCTTTTTTCACTATCTTAGCTTAAAAAAAACGATATAATGGCGATGTATGAACACCTTGTAGTAGAGGAAGAGAACATAAGCACCTTTACACAAAAATTAGACGATGCTGCTGACGAAGGATTTAAAGTCATTTCTTCAAACTCTTTTTATATGAGGCATGATGTTAACGGCAGGGCAATCTATGAGACGACGTATTATGCATTGTTGGTAAGGTCTAGTGATGACAATGACGAAGAAGATGACTATTAATTATAATAAATTAAATCAATGGATAAACTCATTAGATTTCTGATTGGTACAGCTGTAGCGTTGGTGGTAATGTATATCATCGGCATTATTGTTTCTTTAATACTGATAGGCATTATAAGTGTCGTTTTAAAAATAACCGATAAATATCGTCCAGAATGGAGTGACTGGGAGTTTGATAGAGCAATGTCACCGTTAGTTACTAAAATCAATGGACAGGAGTTTTTTCAGGAGCGAACAGTGGTAGTTCGTAGTAATCGAAAGACGGGGGAGGTACAAACTAAAATGATAACCTCCCCAAATCAAAAACCGGTAAGTGAAGCTTCAAGATTAGAGGATCTTATCTTTTTTGCCAATAGGTGTTCACGACTTGTATAATAATTAAGGAGGGGGAAATTGCTATCATAATCGCCTTTTAGGGGGCTTAATAGAGAGTCATCTCTTTTCTGTTTTGCAGGGGTATATTGTATAATACGGAGAAGTTGACCAGGTGATTCCGTGGCAAATTGACCACCCAAAGTGCTGGCGAACGAGCGCAGCGAACGCTGTAGAAGCGTTGTCAAAAGTAGTTATTTAAAGTGTGTTTTGCAGATAGCTTTTTTCGGGCTCTGCGGGCCTTCTTTTTCTCATCGACTCTCCCTTTAGTTCCATCCGGTGCGCATCATGCACGATGCGGTCGAGGATAGCATCAGCGATCGTCTTTTCACCAATGACCTCATACCATTTACTGACCGGCAGCTGAGAGGTGATGATCAGGGATGTCTTACCGTGCCTGTCCTCAATGATCTCCATCAGTGCGGCCCTGCTCTGCGCATCAAAAGGTTGTATACCGAAGTCATCCAGGATCAGTAGTTGCTGGCGTTCCAGTTTGGCTACATCCTTCATGTAGGAACCATCTGCCTTGGCCATCTTCAGCTTAGCAAAGAGTTTGGGTGTGCTGGCATAGAACACGCGGTAACCCAGTATGCAGGCTTGGTGTCCGATAGCAGAAGCGATATAGCTTTTGCCGATACCGGTGCTGCCTGTGATCAACAGGTTCTCATTCCGGTCAATAAAGTGGCAGTCTGCCAGGCGCATTACCTGATTGCGGTCGATACTACGGTCGGCATGGTAGTGGATGTTCTCTACCGAGGCCTTATAGCGGAACTTAGCATACATGATCGTACGCTCTATGCGCCTGTTCTGCCGGTCGTCCCATTCGGCCTCTACCAGGTGGGCCAGCAGTTCATCAGTGGTGTATTCTGCGGTCTGTCCCGTTTCCAGGCAGCTTTTAAAGGCATGGTACATGCCATAGAACTTCAGTTTGCGAAGTTTGTCTAAGGTGTTCGTGTTCATATCGATCTGTTCATTAATGGTTATTTATAGTAGTTCTCTCCCCGGATATTGTCATGGCTGGGCATAGGCAGCTCGTCAGCAAATAAGCTTTCCTCGTAGCTGTCCATCTTGTTCTCCAGTATCTGCTGTATGGTCTTGTAGTTGTACACGCCATAGCCGAGCGCACGCCTGCAAGCGCTGGCCAGCCTTTCGTTACCTGCCTTGCGCGCCAGGCTGAGGATACCGATACAGGAGCGGTAAGCTTGTTCCGGATGTTGCTTTCGGTCCAGTATCTTCAGGATGTAAAGCCTCACATCCTCGTGAATGGATGCTGCCCATTCCAGGAACTTATCGGGTGTCCATTCGGTCATAAAGCGGTGTGTCGAAGCCAGGTGATCTTTATCCGTTGTGTAGCTGTAAGGGCTTTTGATGCGCCTGTGCATGGCGATGCGTTCATAGTGGTAGTAGACTTCTACGTTGGTGCGGGAATACAGCAGTTTGACCTTCCTGCCGATAAAGCGGTACGGTACGCTGTAGTAGTGTTTGTCGATACCCAGACAAACATGTCCGTTCTTCATTACAGTGGCCTGGTGCTGCCGTTTGAACTCATAACGTAATGCCGGTAATGGCGAGAGTGCCTGGCGTTCTATCTCCTCGAACTGGAGCTTTCTGCTGTAATTGCGGCCTTTCAGCGGCTGGCTGTTATGTGCTTCTAAAGCGACCTTGATCGCGATATTCAGTTCTGCAAGGGTATGATAGGCCTCTTTGCGAACAGGTGCGTAGATACGGCTGTAAACGATCTTAACGGCTCCTTCTACCAGTGCTTTGTCACGAGGGTGGTACGCCCTCGCTGGTAAGATGGTCGTTCCGTAATGGTCGGCAAAGTCAGCAAAGGTCTCGTTCAGCGTTGGCTCATAGCGGTTACTCTTGGTAACGGCAGCCTTCAGGTTGTCGGGAACGATGGCGGCAGGTACGCCGCCATAAAAGTGCAGGGCATTCTCACAGGCTGCTATAAAGTCTTCTTTCTGCTGGCTCAGCACAGCTTCTACGTAAGTTAGTTGGCTGGCGCCAAGGATAGCAACGAACACCTCGGCCTCGATGACCTCACCGGTATCCTTGTCCGCTATGCTTAGCTTTTCACCGGCAAAGTCCACATACAGCTTTTCACCGGCTTTATGATCCAGGTGCATCGTGGGGTTCACGCGGGCTTTCCACTGGTTGTAATAAAAGCAGAATTGGGTGTACTTGAACCCGTCAGGGAACTCTTTGATATAAGCTTCCCACAGGATGCGGCGGTTCATACCGACACGCTTTAACTCTTTATCTATCTGCGGGAAACAGCGTTGCAGGGCCACCATTCGCTTGTCCGGGGGACGTTCACTGCTTTTGCCAAAGAAGTCCTCCAGCTCCTTATCATTAAGGGTATTGATTTCCTCGAACGTAAAGCCGCTGGCATCGAACGCAATAAGGTACTTCTTTGCGGTATTGCGTGACACGCCGGTCTGGGCCGCTATCGATAGCTTGCTGCGGCCCTGGCTGTACATCCTGAGGATCTGTCTTATCTTACTCATGCTTATCGTAGTGTTGGCCATTAGTGAAGTTGTTAAACCTCAAAAATAGGCCTGCTTCTACAGCATATGTGGCTCGTTCGGGGTGGTCAGTTTCCTCCGAAATCAGGTGGTCACTTTCCCGCGGAATCGGTGGTCAGTTTGCGCCGAAATCAGGTGGTCAATATCAGCGAATTCTCCATTAGAAGAAGAGAAAATTCTATCACGAAAGCTTTTAGAGAGTTCGGACATTGAACAAACAGATATTTTAGATTTTATAGAATTTCCAGACACAATACGTTACGACGATAAGAACTATATAAATCTTTCAATTTCATTTCCCAATCACTTCCTTTTTAAAAGATTTAGAGAGAGAACCTTAGATTTACCTCACATTAATTGGTGTGTTTTGAAAATCAATCCTAAGTATATTTATTGTACTAACACTTTGTTTTCAGTAACAAATGCAGCATCTTCAATCGCAAAAAATCTGTACGGCATATCCGGTGACCTCTCAAAATTCAAACAATTATTTGATGATAATATAACATCTAAATCTGGTGTAATCCCGAGGGGGATTTTAAATAAAAAATATCCTACGGATGTGCAAGCTGAGGTTCTAGTAAAAGATGAGATACTTGTTTCGGATGTATTGAGTATATGCTTTAAAGACGAGGAAAGCTTAGCTTCTGGAAAAGCCTCATTGTCTGGATATGATACGTCTAAATTCGTGATTGATTCATCCGTATTCTCAAATTTAAGAACATAGTTAATGAAGCCGGAAACGAAATATAAAGGAAGTTTAAAACTATCTGCTATAGGTGATGCATTAGGATGGATGACAGAATTTGAAAAGACAGCCGATAGTGTTCTAAATAGATTTGGGGTGCCTAAAATTGAACGTTTTTATAATTGGGAAAAAAAAGTTGGCGGACGTTTTTACGGTTTTGTAGATAAAATTAAGGCTGGCTCTTATTCAGATGACACGCAATTACTTATGGCTGTAGCGAGAAGTATTAAAAGCGATGGCACCACAGATCACAATTATTTCGCTAAAACAGAACTTCCCAATTGGCTGGACTATGCCCGTGGAGGGGGGCGAACTGTTAAAGCTGCCGCTCAAAAAATTTCGAGAAAATCAGCTCAGTGGAATGCTAATTTTTTTCTTTACAAGGCAGGAGAAGAAACATTTGATTATAAGCAAAGTGGAGCTAATGGCGCCGCAATGAGAGTATTGCCGATAGCTTTAGCAAATATTGGTAACATTGAAAAAATAAAAGAAGATATATTTTGTAATAGTATAATTACCCACGGACACCCTCGTGCTATCATAGGTGCGATGCTATACGGGTATGCTATTAATCAAATCATTGTCTGCCGTCCTGAAAAATTCAATTGGGAATCCTTTTTAATTCAAATTGGGTCCGATTTTCAAGATAAGTTTAACCTGTCTTTTTTTAAAAATCCATATTTAAAAGCTTGGTTAAACGAATGGAATAAATCAAGTGTAGAAAGATTTGAAACTTCGTACGATGCCACTTTATTAGAGGTTCAAAACCAACTACGATATATTTATCAAAGTCTTAAACATGGGATTTCGATAGAAGAAACTTTGTTAAAATTAGGTTGCATATCTAGAGAGACAAAAGGCTCTGGAACTGCCACTGTGCTTGCCGGATTATATTTCACTTTGAAATTCCATGACAAACCTTTGGTAGGCATTATAGAAGCTGTTAATAGTTTAGGAACTGACACTGATTCAATCGCATCGTTTACAGGCGGATTGATTGGTGCATTACATGGACAAAATATTATTCCCGATAAATGGCAAGTAGTTCAAGATGAGAAATATCTTAATACATTAGCAGAACGGTTATTGCAAATTTCTGAAGACCGTTTGAAAGAGCCCCCCCCACAAGTAACTTTTAATCTTAAAAGACTTAATGATGCTCCAATAGATGATTTTAATGAAAACGATTTTGTGGAATTTTTTCCTTTAGGAAAAGGAGTTATAACCAATATTGAAAGGCAACCCACATTAACAAAGGGCAAGTATAATTTGATAATGGAAATTAAGTTTGATTCAGAGCAAACCATCATTTTTTCAAAATTATATGAAAACCCAGATGTCGCTAAAAACCCAAATCAACTCCATTATAAAAGCGACTTAGATATAATTACACTTGCAAAAAAAAAGTTAGAACCAGAGATTTTTAACAGAGTTAAAGATTTTCTAAATAAAAAGGCTCCTAAAGACTTAATAGATGTTTTAAGTTTAATATTTCAAAGTAAGAACTGGAATTAAATAAAATGAGTTTAGGGTCCAATCTAAACTCATTTTATTTATACCAATGTGCATGTTTTTACTGAGTTAAAAGTGACCCCGGAGAGGCTCGAACTCTCGACCCATAAAAGGGGAAGGCAGAACTTTAAAATCACCTCTATTAAGTGCGTCTTCAAACAGTGCGTCACTAAGCCCCAAAATATTTGAAAATCAGGCTAAAATTTCCTACCTTTAAGGCAAGCATTTAGCCTGATTCTGTATCAAAAATGCTGTTTTTACTACTTTAGACCGGGAAGCTTTTTACAACCTCCTCTCCATTAAGAGTCATTTGCTCTACCAGCTGAGCTACGGAGTCTGGTGCTCCCCGCAATTTGGCGGGGAGTCAAATATACATTAATCAAAATGAAACCATCAAGTGTTGTTTTTACTTTGGTAGCATTATGGTAATATCAAATTAACCCATGGTTGCTGTTGGTGCCCGGTAAAGAGCGCAACAAACCATGGCAATTTCTTGCAATAAAAAATAATGAGGTAGGGAGTACCCTTGGTTTATAAATTTAAGACAGTAAAAATTAAGCGTGTTCAATCACCAGGTCACCTAATGAAATGTGTAGCAGGCTGCAAATTTCAGTAAGGGTTTCCAGGGTCATGTCGCGGGTGCCAGATAAGAAATCTCTTACCGAATGCAGTTCTGTGCGTATGCGCTCACCAAATTGCTGGCGGGTAAGGCCGGTTTCTTTTAGCAGGTGTTCAACCCTGTCGGCTACAGCTAAGCGGTGCTCGCCGTGCAGCAAATCTGATGGATTTAGTTTGTGAAAGATGTGCTCAAAAAATGAGCTGATGTTTTCCGTTTTCATAGCGTTCATGTAGATGTTTATGCACAAATTAGTAAACACATTTTACAATGCCAAGCTTTTAACATGAAATTTAGATGAAAATGTTGTAAAGTTATTGAGTCTTAGAGGTGTAGGGCAATGGGAACTGTGGCCAACGCGTACACAGCCTAAATTAGTAGATAAAATTGTACACAATAGGGCAAAAATGGTATAGCGTCTTTTAAATGGATAATGCCAAATTTGTTAACGGCGGTAAGCGAAAAAAACAGTCTAGCCGTTGTAAAAACCAATTATTATAAGCCTACATCTGCATTAAATAAAGCAAAGTATGGACACTCCACGTAGCATCATTTGGCAACAAGCGAATAATCGTGTTATTATAAATACTGACGATGGTTTTTTGACCATTTATTTGTTAGACGAAGGCGCCGCACGGGTGCGATTTACCCGTACAAGCGAAGATCCATCGCCCAGTCTGATATTAGAGAACTGCGTTTTCAACCCTTCTTTTAAGGTGAAAGAGGAGGATCAAAAGTTATCTATCAATTTAAAGAAACTCAAAGTAGTTTTTGATCAAACAACCAACGCACTTACCTTTTACGACGGACAAGAGAACCTGCTGTTAGCCGAAAAGCCTAACAGTCGTCAATTGAGTGAAAGCACTATTCAAGGCGAGGCTTGCCTGGCTGCCGAACAGCAATTTCTATCAGACCCTACAGAAAAGATTTTCGGTATGGGGCAGTTTCAGGATGGGTACCTTGATATAAAAGGCCTACCGCGCCGGTTAACACAGGTAAACTCACAGATTGCTATTCCGTTTTATACCTCTAATAAGGGCTATGCTTTATTGTGGCACAACTACGGTTTAACAGATTTTAATCCGGCTGATGAGCAGATTACATTCAGTAAGTCGGCCACAAGGATCAGCTCGCCAGAAAAGATTTTAGTAACCACCGCCGAAGGTACGCAAGAAGAAACCCGGTTGGAAGGCTTATTTACAGCCGAATTTGAAACGAAGGAAACCGGCAAGTACGCTTTCCTGCTCGATGTTGGCCAGAAAATGGCACGCGGCTACCGCGTTACGGTAGATCGACGCGCAGTTATTGATTACAAGAATTTTTGGCTGCCGCCTACCATCAGTTGGTTTGATGATTTGGAAGGTGGCATGCACGATGTCACTTTTACAGGGCAGGAGAGTGATGCGCCTGTTATTTATTACCGTAAAGTTGAACATACAACCACCCTGCGTTCGCCTGTTGCTGATGCCGTGGATTACGTGGTTTTTGCCGGCAAGGCTGACGAAGCGATAGGTAGTTATCGTCGTCTGGCCGGACCGATGCCTATGCTACCGCAGTGGGCGCTGGGTTATATTCATTGTCGCGAACGCTATAAATCGCAGGATGAAATTCTGGATAATACCCGCCAGTTTCGCGAGCGTAATTTGCCCATGGACATGATTGTGCAGGATTGGCAGTACTGGGGCAAATACGGCTGGAACGCCATGCAGTTTGATGAACAGCATTATCCTGACCCCGAGAAGATGGTGCAGGATATTCATAGCCTGAACGCCAGGTTAATGGTATCGGTATGGTCTAAAATTGATCCAACATCAGAGGTGGGGCAGGAGTTTACCCGTCGTGATCTTTTTATAAAAGATACCCAGTGGGTTGATTTTTACAAGCCGGAGGCTGCCGCTTTGTATTGGGAGCAGTTCAGCAAGCGCTTACTCTCTACCGGCATTGATGCCTGGTGGCAGGATGCTACCGAGCCCGAGAATGACGATCTGGAGGGTCGCCGCATTGGGGAGGGGCAAATTCCTGGCGAAACCTACCGACTCATCTATCCACTATTGGTTACCAAAACCGTTTACGAGGGTTCGCGGCGTGATAGGCCGGGGCAGCGCGTCTTTATCCTCTCGCGCAGTGCTTATCCCGGCGCGCAGCGTTATGCCGTGGCCACTTGGTCTGGCGATATTGGTAACGATTGGGAAGCCATGCGCAAACAACTGGCCGCGGGCCTGAGTTACATGGCATCGGGCATGCCATGGTGGACGTTTGATGCAGGCGGTTTCTTCCGCCCGGGCGATGGACAATATAAGGATCCTGATTATCACGAGACATTTTTACGCTGGTTGCAGCTATCTGTATTTATGCCATTAATGCGTGTACATGGTTACATGACCGATACCGAATTTTGGCACTACGGAGAGGCTGTTACCACACATGCCCGCAACTACCTCAATCTGCGTTACCGCTTGTTGCCTTATATCTATAGTGAAGCAGCCCGCGTTAATAATGGCTATACGCTGATGCGCCCGCTGGTTATGGATTTTGCTGCTGACGATATTGCAACCGGTCTGACGGATCAGTTTATGTTCGGGCCATCAATCATGGTGGCACCGGTCTTACGTCCGGCGGTGGCCGAACGCAGCGTTTATTTGCCTGCGCACAAAGGCGGCTGGATTGATTTCTGGACCGGGCAGCGGTATGAAGGCGAAACGGATGTAGACGCCACCGCTACTTTAGATCATATACCTTTATTTATTAAAGCAGGGGGCATCATCCCAATGGGGCCGGTAAAGCAGTATGCTGCCCAGTACCCTGATGCACCTGTCGAACTACATATTTATACCGGCGCCAGTGGCATGTTTACCCTTTATGAAGATGATGGCGAAACATTTGCCTATGAAGATCGTGCCCATGCATCCATCAAAATAACCTGGAACGAGGAAGATCAGCATCTAAAGATAGGAAAGCGTGAAGGCAGCTTTGAAGGAATGCCCGCTACAAAAACTTTCCATATTATTTGGGTGACCCAAGGCTTCGGCAGGGATGTTGAGGCAGAGGAAGTGATTTATAATGGAGAAGAGGTCATTATCATAAAGTCTTGATAGATTAATTTGTTAAAGTATTTAGAAGGCCGGCTGAAATATGCTGGCCTTTTTGGTTTGAAATAGCGGAACTGTAGTTAGGTTTTTTAGGCTGATAGTATTTGAACCTTTTAGGTCAGATTTTTGACTTCGGGAAATTCATCAGAAAATATATTTGCAATATTACAATCGATTGTATTTTTAACAGCAAATTATAACCAATCGCCTTTAAAGATGACATCTTAATGTGGCGTAACATAAACCTAAAATAAACTGTGAGCAAAAAGAATCACCTTTTGTTATTGGCGGCGGGCATAGCTTTGTCGTTAAGCGCCCGGGCGCAGCAAAGCCTTACTTTATGGTACAACAAACCAGCCGTGAGCTGGAACGAAGCGTTACCTATTGGCAATGGCCGGCTGGCGGGCATGATATTCGGTCAGCCCGATAACGAGCAAATTCAGCTAAATGAAGAGACTGTTTGGGCCGGCGGACCGCACAACAACGTTAACCCCGATGCCGGCGCTGTAGTGCCCGAATTACGTAAGCTGATCTACGAGAAGAAATTTGTAGAAGCGCAAGCCCTGGCCAACGCCAAAATGTTTTCCAAACAAAATGGGATGCCTTACCAAACTGTGGGTAGCCTGTTTATTAAATTTCCGGGGGCGGGCGAGGCAACTGGCTATCGCCGCGATTTGGATATTAGCAAGGCCATAGCCAGCGTAAGTTTTACCCGCAACGGCGTTCATTTTAAACGTGAGATGTTTGCCTCATTTACAGATCAGGCTATCATTGTTCGCCTAACGGCAGATAGACCAAACGCTATCACCTGCGATCTGCATTTTGAAACACCAATGCTTATTCATCGGGCATCAGTATCAAATAATAAGCTCATACTTGATGGCACAGGCGGCGACAGGAGCGAGATAGCCGGTGCGGTAAAATACCAGGCGCAAGTAAAAGCGCTGACCGACGGTGGTAAAGTAACCTATGCCGATTCTACCGTCAGCATCAGCAAAGCAACCACGGCTACCATCTATATAGCCATGGGCAGCAACTTTAAAAACTATCACGATGTTAGCGGTAATGCCGAAGCTAAAACCACCGCTTATCTGGATAAAGCCATTAAGGTGCCTTATCAGCAGGCTATCAGCAGTCATACCGCTTTTTATAAGCGCTATTTTGATCGTGTTAAATTCAATTTGGGTGATGCCAAAACGCCGGATGCGCCTACCGATGAAAGGATAGACAATTTTGGTAAAAATCATGACCTCTCGCTCGTAACGCTTTATTACCAATTTGGGCGTTACTTGCTCATCAGTGCATCGCAGCCGGGTAACCAGGCCGCCAACCTGCAGGGCAAGTGGAATGATAAAGTATCGCCGCCGTGGGGTGGCAAGTATACCATCAACATTAATACCGAGATGAACTACTGGCCGGCCGAGGAAACCAACCTTTCGGAACTGACCGAACCGCTGGTACATTTGATCAAAGATCTGTCTGTGACCGGGCAGCAAAGTGCTACCCAGATGTACCATGCACGTGGCTGGATGGCGCATCACAATACCGATATCTGGCGTATTTCTGGCCAGGTTGACAAAGCTTTTTATGGCATCTTCCCAACCGGTGGCGCCTGGCTTACCCAGCACCTGTGGGAGCATTACCTGTATACCGGCGATAAGCAATTTCTGCGCGATATTTACCCGGTGCTAAAAGGCGCATCAACTTATTTTGTAGACGCCCTGCAAGAGGAGCCAGATCATCATTGGCTGGTGGTATCGCCGTCCATGTCGCCTGAGCATAATTTCCTGAGCGATAAAACGGTGGGAGCCGTGTCGTTAACATCAGGCACAACGATGGATAACCAGATCTTGTTCGATCTGTTTAACAATACCATCGCGGCAGCAAAAACTTTAAATACCGACGCTGCTTTTGCCGATACGTTGAAAACCAAGCTTGACAGACTGCCGCCTATGCAAATTGGCAAATGGGGACAACTGCAGGAGTGGATGCAGGATTGGGACATTAAAGGCGATCAGCATCGTCATATCTCGCAATTGTTTGGTCTGTTTCCGGGCAAGCAAGTGTCGCCTTACAAGCACCCTGAACTTTCTGAAGCTTCAAAAAATATGTTGAACAGCAGGGGAGATCAATCTACCGGATGGTCTATGGGCTGGAAGGTTAATTTCTGGGCCCGCCTGTTGGATGGTAACCATGCCTGGAAACTAATTACAGATCAGCTGCGCCTGGTATCACCGTCGGTTACCTCTGGTCAGGGAGGTGGTACCTATCCAAATATGTTTGACGCGCACCCGCCGTTCCAGATTGATGGCAACTTTGGCTGTACTGCCGGTATGACCGAGATGTTGATGCAAAGTTATGACGGAGACATTCACCTGCTACCGGCTTTGCCTGACGAGTGGAAAAGTGGCTCTATCTCTGGCCTGGTTACCCGTGGCGGTTTTGTGTTGGATATAGACTGGGCAAACGGAAAGATCACCAAGCTTAAAATTACATCACGCATTGGCGGCAACTGCCGTTTGCGCGTAAACAATACTTTGAAACCATCCGGTAACTTTAAGCTGGAAACAGCTAATGGCACCAACAGCAATCCACTGTTTCAGACGGCCGATATTAAGGAGCCGGTTATTGTAGATAAAAGTCAGCTGAAAGGTTACCCGGTTAATAACGGTCAGCTTTATGACCTGCAAACGCAACCCGGCATGAGCTATACACTCATTGGCGGTTAATATTTTTTGGAACAAAAAAACAAAAGCCATGTGATATGCCATCGCATGGCTTTTGTTTAAAACCGGGGAAATAACAAATCGGATGTAACCCCCGCCCTGAGGGCAAAATTGTTGTTACTCAGCTCAGCCTCGGTGATAAAAAATCTAACTTAACACCCCCATAATAACCAAACCGAAAACATGAGTTCTAAATTTTTTATAGGTATTGCTGCGGCGTTATGCCTATTTGCTGCAAAGCCTGCCCTGGCGCAAAGCTATGATGTGGTAGTTGCTCAAGATGGCAGTGGCAAGTACACCAGCGTTCAGGCTGCAATTAATGCTGCGCCTTCTAATGGCACAAAACCCTATCGCATTTTTATTAAACACGGTGTATATAACGAGAAGCTTACTATCCCACAGGATAAAACCTTTCTGGAGTTTGTGGGTGAGAACGTGGCCAACACCATACTCACTTATGGCGATGGTAAAGGTGGTACCTCGGCTACCATCATTAATGCTGATGATGTGTTTTTTAAGGACCTTACGCTGGTCAACTCACAGGGCGCTATAGCCGATGGCCCGCAATCGCAAGCGGTTAGAACCACGCGAGATAGGGCAGTGTTCTTCAATTGCCGTTTTATTAGCGGGCAAGATACCATGTACCTGGTGCGGGGCAAAACACGCGCCTATTTCCTGGCCTGCTACATTGACGGCAATACCGATTACATTTATGGCGATGCCATAGGCTTGTTTGATAACTGCGTGATCTATGCACGCGATCGTCTGGATGGCAGCACCGGTGGGTACATTACTGCAGCCAGTACCAAACCAGATCAGCCTTATGGGTTAGTGTTTAGAAACTGCTTGTTGCCTGATAATCACGGTATCACCAACTATACCCTTGGCCGCCCATGGCAAAACGACAAGAACACGCGCGATAACGAGCTTCGCCGTGCGCATAACAAAACGGTGTTTCTAAACACTAAAATGGGTAGCTCGATTAAGCCCGAAGGCTGGTCGGCCTGGAACGACGGCACCGACACCACAATTATCACCTATGCCGAGTACAACTCGCGTAAGTTTAACGGTGCACCGGTTGATGTGAGCCGCCGCCGTAGCTGGACACAGCAATTAACTGCCGAGCAAGCCGCTCCATATTTTAAAGACGAAAATATCCTGGGCGACTGGAACCCATTTAAAACCTGGGCAGATTTGCCAGCTAAATCAACTGCCGCCGGTCAACAAGCCATCAGCAACCTGCTGGCGCGTGATAATGGCGGCAATATGTTATTGCAGTTCAATACCAGCTGGCCGGCCAGCGATGCATCGTTTGTGCTTTACAAAAGCGATGATAAAAAGACATTCAAAAAAGCAGACCAGCTGAAAGCTGGTAAAAATGATGTGATAGCTTTTCAGTTTAAAGATAAAGCTCCTGCTGATGGTCAGCATAGTTACTATGTCATCAGTGCAACCCAGGGCAAACAAACTTTTAGCTCTGATACACTTGATGTAAGCGGAGGTAAGTTGTTTCCGATGAAGAAGGGTAGATAAACAATCCTGCATAAACTAAGAAGGCGCCTGTTTGGGCGCCTTCTTAGTTTATGCAGGATGCTCAAATCAATTCCTGGCCTTCACAATCACCACATCAGCAGCGCGGCTGGCAGGGCTAACGTGCAGCTTGGTTACTTTACCTTTTTCTACGTGGGCCTCAATAGTGGTTTGGTAGGGGGCATGCAGTTTAAAGTCGGCTGTCCAATCACTTGGCCAGGCTGGGGTAAGTTGTATGCGTTTGCCATCACATTGGATCAGCATGTTTTGCAAGGTAATCATACCGTCGCCCCCGTTATCCAGATCGGGGATGTAATCATGCGCTGGTTTCCAAAACCATTTGAAACGTTGATCGCCATAGTTGTTAAACTCTGCAATGGCTGCTTTTTTGGCTTCAGATGTTAAACCGAGGATAGAGCTTTGGGTACCATCCTGTCCCCAGCAGGTGTTTTGCGGTGAACGACGGGCGGCATAAGTGTCTTGTGCTAACTCTAAACCTGGTTTACCTACGCCGTAGATGCGGTAAGGGAAGGCCACATATAGCTCGGGGTTTTCTGAGTTTCCTGGCTTGCCATATTTCTCGGCGGGCAAAATAGTTGGTTTGCCATCCGGATCACCCTCGCCCAGCGGTGGCAGTTTCCCTTTGGCGGTTTTGCCCACGGGTATTGGCGGCAGGTCATGCAGTGTCTTTGCCCATGCGGTACGTTGTTCCGCTGTGGTTAAGTCTGAAGGCAGGGCCAAGAGACGCGGAATGATGCTCATTAAACCGGCAATGTCCGGCGTTGGGTTAACGGCTGTAAGCTGATAAGTTTCCAATGATTGAGTTGGCGATATATTGATCTTACCATTAGCATCCCGTTGCCAGTGCAAATCATAATAAGTAACAATGGCATCAGCAAATGGTACCAATGACGCGCGAACAAAGGCTTTATCACCATAGTAATCATACTGATCCAGCATCTGGGCAATTACTTCCAGAGTGCCTTGTATGTGGTACTTCTGCCAGTGACTTACAATTTCGTTAGTAGGGTTATCCTTGCCAAAATCGCCTAAGCGGGGCATGCCCCAAAACTGCATAGTTTCCGGGTAGCTGGCACCAGCATGATGATAGTACAATTGGTTACGGTCTTTTTGGAAAGCCAGCGGTTTGGTATACATAGTAAACCACGGTTGCAACAAGTCGGTATCGCCGGTAGCAATCAGCGGCCAGTAGAGCAGACGATTATTCTGGTTCCAGTAGCTTTCGCCCCAGGCGCGGTAATCTGGCGAGTGGTTGTCTTTATCCTCTTTGCCCTCTGCCATATCATGCCCCACGGTAAACAGGCCGCCATTAAATTTGGCCGGAATTTCGCCGCGCGATGAGGCCGCCACCATGAAACGTTGAATAGCATAGCCTTGCGACACTTTTTGCGCTTCTTCGCTACCAGACACGTGTACCCAGCTACGGTTCCAAAAATCAGCCCACCATTGATCGTGCGCTTTACGGGCAGCGGTTAAATCTATGCTTGAAGCATTGTCCGCCAGTTTCATGATATGCTGATGCCAGCTGGCAGGCGATGCGGCTGCTGTTTCGCCCAATGCCACAATATCCAGGCGTAATGATTGCTGGGCTTTGGCAGATGTTAGTGTGTTTGCATCCGTCTTTACAAATCCTTGTCCGCTTAGTACAGCACCGAAGGCGCGCTGATAAAGCGGGTCCGGGTATTTCTTTAGCAAACTCTCCAGGTGCTCCTGTTTCATCAGGTAAGGGTAGTAGCTATCGGCATTGTAATGGCACCAGGCTACGCGGTTGGCATCGGCCGGGAAGGTAACATCAGGCTTTAGTCTTGGCTGATGTTGGCCGCTCATCACAGCGGCAAAAGATGAATCTTGTGCGAAGGCCGAAATGGGCTCAGTTTTACGCCAAAACTCTGCGGTGGCGCTCATCTTACCGGCTGTTGCCAGTGCTGCCTGTACGTGTACTACCGGGTTGTTGGCATCAATCCAAACAGAGATTTTGTTTTGCCCGCGATTGATCTCTATGCCTCCGCGTTCCAATTGCAGGGTCTGTGTAAAGCCAACGGTATCCGCAAATGGGTTTGGCGCGAGCTTGATACGTACACGGCCCAGTTTTACAATTTGGCCGTTTTCTGCCCAGGCATCAGCCTTGGCCAGTAAAATAATTAGGTCGCCGTTTTGCTCGGTCCACACGTTGGCGGCAATATCGCCATTGCCCAGCGGCATCGAGTCGTTCTCATTAGTGCCCAGCGTGTGCCAGGTAACATTGTTGGCTGTGGGTTGAGGATTGGTAGCAGGTTTCGCCGTTTGCGCCAAGGCTACAGAGCCTAGCGAAAGTAAAGAGAGTGTTAGAAGTGATCTGGAAAGTTTTAAATACATGTAGGATTAATTGGTGTTGTGAATTTAGATAACAAACCTAAATGAAGTGCATAGCCTATAGGTCTATTATTTGCCCGATAAGGTTGAAAAAACATCAGTAACAGGAATGTTGCGTTGGCGGCTGGCAGTTTTTCTGATTAAATGGGCACTTATATTCTGTTTTACTAAATCATTATTAATTTGCCAATGCTTTATCACGACGTAATGAAAATAACCGACGCCATTGATCTGCTTAAATCATACAAAGGGCCAGATAGATTGACTTTCCGCCCACCCGCAAGCGAAGAGCTAATTGCCGGTTTTGAGCAGTCTTTTGGTGTTGCCCTGCCTGGTGATTTCAAAACTTTCTATCGGTTTGCCAACGGCTTTGAAGGAGAGGAGGACATGTTTAATATGATATCTCTTGAAGAGATACACGTAGATAAATCCGATAACAATGGTTTTCCTATAGCCGAATACATGATCTATAGTGATAGCTGGGAACTGCAAGTTAATCCGCTGAATGAAAACGGATATGTAATTTCTTATAGCGGTCTTGAACTAACGCATTCGCTCGGAGAGTTTATTGGCCGTTTTTTAAAAGGAGGAGTGCTTGGAGGTTATGGTCTCTATTTTTGGCACGATGAAATGCGTGCAAAGCACAACGGTCCATCTAAACCAGAGAAGTTTGCAAGGCTCTTAGCTATATTCAGGTGGGGGCTTATTAACCGTATTATCGAAATTGAACAGGTAAAGGACTGGGCAGATCATATAGTACTGACAGAAGAGGAGCCGGACTACTTCTTTATGGAACTATCGATGGCGAAAGATGCTAATGGGGTGATAGCCCTTCTTGATACGCAGAAACGCGAAGAAGATGTGATATTTAGGCGGGTGCTTTTTGGACTGATCTATAATTGTCTTATAAAAGCACCTATAGCCCCTTCGGATGCTATGGATATGCTATATCGCCTCAATTCTATTGATGTTCTTACGTATGCCGAATTTAGCAGTATTATCAATATTGAAGATGCATTTGATTGTGGGGAGATTGAGGCTAAAGATGATATTCTTGTTTTCTTAGAACAGTATAAATCTTTTAGTCTCTTTAATTATGATATGTGGGAGTGTTATAATAGAAAATTAGAGGAAGAGTTTAGTGTTGTAGAACGCGATAATAGTCGAAAAGCTGCCTGGCAGGCATTGGTTTCCAAAGAGAGAGCTAAGCCACTTACCAAATCAAAAGCATTTGCAGTGATTGGATTATTGGCTGTAGTTTTTATGAGCCTGGCTTACTTGGCATCTATGTATCGCGATAGTTTTGGAAACCCAATAGCGTTATCACCAATTATAACGTTACTGCTTATGCTATTCTTTTTATCAGCCAAGGCCACCATAAAAAGGATTTATTAATTAACGATGTGATAGCAAATTCATACTAAACGCCCTGCATCCCCGTTCTAACCCAAACCAGAATCATCATAACTATGAAAACATTAAATAATCTTTTAACCATAGCAGCGCTTGCCGTTGCGCTTACGTTTTCGGCTTGTAAGGCCAAAAAGATAGTTGCTAAAACAGAGCCGAAACCGGCGCCAGCGTCAGAAGCACAACAGGCAGCGCCGCCTGTGCAGCAAGCAGCTCCGGCACAGGCCGAAGAATCAGCTCCGGCTCCGGTAAAAGCTAACTACAGCTTCGCTAACATTCAGTTTGAGTTTGACTCTGGTGTGCTAAAAACCGATTCATACCCCGCGCTGGATAAAGCTGCTGCGGAGATGAAGAAAGATCAGTCGGTAACTTTCCTGCTGGCGGGTAACTCATCTGCCGAGGGTAGCGACGAGCACAATATGATGCTGTCTGTAGAACGTGCCAACGCGGTAAAAACCTACCTGGTAAACAGCGGTGTAAAAGCTGATAACCTGACAGTGAAAGGTTTTGGCGAAAGCAAGCCGATTGCAGATAACAAAACAGAGGCCGGCAGGGTACTGAACCGCAGGGTAGAGATTAAGAAACAATAGTGTTATATCTAGATATAATTGAACGGCCCGAAATGTATATTTCGGGCCGTTTTGTTTTTAGCCGGTCGGCCTCCCAAACATGCGCAGCAGTAAATGTTGAATAAATAGATTTGCTTATCAACGCCAACAATCGTTTACTTTGAAACAAAAAACATCATGCCAGAACTACCCGACCTGCAGGCCTTCAGTCATAACCTTACTAAAAGGCTCAAAGGCAAAACGCTGAAAGAAGTGATTGTGACCGTTGATAAGAAATTGAAAGCATCAGCAACAGAGCTGAACGACGCACTTGCCGGTCATGAGTTAGAAAAAGTGGAGCGTGCCGGTAAAGAACTGCGCATTGATTTTAAAGGCGGCCATAGCCTGGGCCTGCACCTGATGCTCCACGGCAACCTGGCACTATACAACGAGGGCGATGATAAACCCAAATTTGAGATCATTACCCTGGCATTTAAAGACGGCACCCATCTGGCCATGACTGATTTTCAGAAAGCAGCAACGCCAACCCTCGACCCGGAAGAAAGCAAGGTGCCCGACGCGCTGGATGCCGACGCTAGTGCTCTCGCCGCCAGGTTTGCCAAAACTAAAACGCCGGTTAAAACTGTGCTGATGGATCAGAAAGTATTACGGGGGCATTGGCAACGCCTATGCCGATGAAATTTTGTGGCATGCCCGTGTTTCGCCCTTCTCGCCGGCCAATAAAATACCGGCGGATAAGGTGAAAGTGCTGGTAAAGTCTATTAAAGACGTGTTAAACAATGCCCTGGAACAGATATTGAAGGCCCAGCCCGACATCATCAGCGGCGAGGTACGCGATTTTCTGGTGGTGCATCAGCCGCGCAAAAAGGAAACACCGGGTGGCAAAACTATTCATCAGAACGAAATAGGCGGCCGTAAAACTTATTATACCGATGAGCAGGAAGTGTTTGAATAAGTTGCTTCGAACTGATTTGCGCATCTCATAAATCAGCCTTATTTTTAGGGGCTTGCAATTAAAAGCCTACAGCTAGTGAATGATTACCTGCTTTTTATAGATACCGAGGCATCGGGCCTGCCCCAAAATTGGTCTGAACCTTTAACCAATACTGCCAACTGGCCCAATGCCGTACAGGTGGCCTGGGTGCTTTATGATAAAAACAGGAACGAAGTAAAGCGTCAGAACCATTACATCAGCAATAATGATTTTACCATCAGTGCTGATGCGCAGCGCATTCACGGTCTAACGGTTGATTTTCTGGCCACAAATGGCGAGAGCAGGGCAGAGGTGCTAAAAAAGCTGACTGCCGATATAGAGCAATACAAACCCATGCTGGTGGGCCACTTCTTAAAGCTGGATTATTACGTGCTGAGTGCAGACTATAATCGCGAGGAGATGGCCAACCCGATGGATAAGTTGCCGATGTTTTGTACCATGCTTTCAAGCCGGTACCTGGCGCGCAACCCTATGCCTCGGCAAATGCGGTTGGATGAGCTGTATAGTATCCTTTTTCGTACCGAACTGCAAAACTCGCATCAGGCGCAGCATGATGCAGAGGCCACAGCCAGGTGTTTCTTTGAGTTACAGGAGAGCGGAGAGATTAACAGCAAACTGATCCGTGAGCAAAACGCCGATGCTCAAAAGTGGAAAGAACCCACGGTAAATACCCAGGGCTGCTTTATTCCAGCATTAATGCTGGCACTTACCGGCATCATAATTTATCTTTTGATATGAACGAACGCGCAGATTTTCTGAAAACCGTAGCACCCTTTGATACCTTGCCCGACGAGGTGTTAGAGACTGTTGCTGCCCAGTTGCAGGAGATCAGCTTCAAAAAAGATACCATCATTTACCAGGAAGGGGTGTCTAAAATGAAAGGCGTTGATATTATTGTGAAAGGGAGCTATGAGTCTTTCTTTTATGATAGTATGCAAAACAAACGCCTGCCCGAAGAACATGGCCCGGGTTTTTGTTATGGCGGCGTATCCATATTGCTGAACCGCCGCCAATCGTTACGCACGGTGATGGCCACCAAGGGTACGCTGGTTTACTTTCTTCACCGTCGCGATTTCAGGACTTTGTGCCGCACTTATGAATCGTTTTTTCATCATTTCAGCGCCGAGTTTGGTAAACGGATGCAAAACGAGGAGTTTGCGCATTTCTTTAAGCGCCCCGCCAATTTTGAAGAAAGCTACCTGGCTGCAGATCAGCTTTATACGCGGAAGATTGGAAGTGTAGAATACCGGTCAATAGTGCAATGTAAAGATAGTACGCCCATTTTTGAAGCGGCCAAAGTAATGGCTAAGCAAAAGGTAAGCTGCTTGTTTGTAACAGATGATGCCGGTAAAATTATAGGCTATGTAACCGATATTACCCTGCGCGATCTGGTAATTGCCCAAAAGCGCAACCCAGACGACGCTGTGCAAACTATAATGGCCAACCCGGTGGTAAGTGTTGACGCCGGCGCCTATGTGTATGAGGCGTTGCTGATGATGTTCAGCACTAAAACACGTTATCTGTTGGTAGAGCGCGATGGCGAGTTTATTGGCTCGCTGAGCCGGAACAAACTGTTAAGCGAAGAGGCTGAATCGCCGCTGGTGTTTGTGCAGGCAGTAAAATCGGCTGTGTCTGACGAGGAACTGAAGAAGAAATGGGAGGCCGTGCCTGCCTTTGTGAACCAATTGCTGCAACGCGGGGTTAATGCGCAGATAGCCAATCAGGTAATTACCACTATTGCCGATACCATTGCCCAAAAAGTAATAGAGCAGGTAATAGCCGATATGGGCCCACCGCCCGCGCGTTTTGTGTTTATGGTGCTGGGTAGCGAGGGCCGTAAAGAGCAAACTTTTAAAACCGATCAGGATAACGCCATTATTTACGAGGATAAGGCCAATGAGCATAGGGAAGAGGTACGCGCCTATTTCCTGGAACTGGCCGACCGCGTATCTACACGACTTAATAACACGGGCTTTGTATTTTGCAGCGGTGGCTTTATGGCCAAAAATCCTAAATGGACACACTCACTATCGCACTGGAAACGCAATTATGAGTACTGGATGGATGAATCGATTCCCGAAACGGTGATTAATTTCTCTACCTTCTTTGATTGCCGTTCTATTTATGGCGATGAATCTATCATTACCGAACTGCACGATTTTATTAAAGAACTGCTGCAGAAGCCGTTGGATAAGCTCTTCTTCCACATGGCTAAAAATGCGTTGCAGTATGAGCCGCCGCTCACCTTCTTCCGCAATATCCGCACGTTTACTAAAGGCTCTCGCGAGGTGTTTGATATCAAACGAACCATGTCGCCTATAGTAGATATGATCCGCGTGTACGCGCTCAAGCATAGTATCTTCAAGGTAAATACCGGCGAACGTTTAAAAGCGCTTTATGAGAAAGGCATTTTTAACGAGGCCGACTATCATGAGCTAAGTCAATCGTACTATTTCCTGATGAGCATGCGCCTCAAAAAGCAGGCCCGCCAGCTGATGTATGATCATACGGATCCGGATAATTATATTGACATCAATGGCCTTACCAATATTGAACAAGTAACACTTAAAGAAATTTTCAGGGTAATCCAGCAATTCCAGTCGCGCCTGAAAATGAGTTTCACTAATAGCCTACTCGGCTAGTCAGCCATCTTTTTTCTTCTTTTTTCCTCTCAAGGCTACCTCTTTTTGCCTATCGATGAAAAATTAACCGTTGTCTTTGTGTTTTGGAAGTTAATTTAATTTCTATTAGTTAAAACTAATTAATATTAGATAAAATTTTAATTAAAAATTAGGTTTTATTCTAAAAAGTTTTAAATATTGTAAAACAATCCCAAATGGTGGTTGTACTACCTATCCATCTATCTAATTAATGCAATGCCGGTAAGAGACAGAAAATATGAAAACAGACTGCAGTGGCTGTTAGGTCTACTCATCTGGGCTGTAATTTTATGCCAGGTTATCTTTGTGCTTGTTAAGCATCATTAAAGTCTATAACCCGGTAGTTTGGCAGGTTTACCTTCTTTAGGCTGCCGTTATCTTTTCGCCTGATGAAGACGGGGCTATTAGGATAAGTTACGAGCAAAGTCCAGCGCAACAAAATGACCGATGCCCAGGCAAACACTATCCCACAGGGCAGGACGGTTTTGTGCCAATTATGTGTTTAATTTGATGCAAAACCAATGCCTGTAAACCGGGCAACCCAATAATCATTAATATGAACCTTTATTTCAACCGTTTTAAAATATCGGCGTGCTTTTTATCGTGCCTGTTGCTTTTTTGTGGCAAGCAAGCGCACAGCCAGCAAGTAAATACCGAGAAACCCTGGAGTTTCTGGTGGTGGATGGGCAATGCCGTTAACGAGAAGGACATTAAATACAACCTGGAGCATTTTAAAAATGCCGGACTGGGTGGTGTGCACATCATTCCTATTTATGGCGTGAAGGGCACTGAGAAACAGTTTTTGCCTTTCCTGGGCGATAGGTACATGAAGATGGTAAAATATACCATTGCCGAAGCTAAAAAGCTTGGCCTGGGCGTAGATATGACCACCGGCACCGGCTGGCCCTTCGGCGGACCGAATATTACCAAGGCCGAGAGTGCCGAGAAATGGGTGTACAACAATGGTCAGTTTACCGGCACCAGCACCAAACAGCAGGTAAAGCGTGCCGCTCCCGGTGGCGAGGGCTACGTGCTCGATCCGTATAGCGCTCCGCTGATGGAGCATTACTTGGCCAGGTTTGATAGCGCTTTTGCTAAGAAGAACCCCGGTCTGCGCGCCATGTATCAGGACTCGTACGAGGTGTATGGTGCAAACTGGTCGGCCAATTTCCTAACAGAGTTTAAAAAACGCAGGGGCTATGACCTGCGCGATGTTGCCAAAATATTCCTGGATAGTACCGATAATCCACAAGGCCGACTGGTGAAAATGGATTACCAGCAAACACTTTCAGAAATGCTGTATGATGCCAATAAGGTATGGACAGAGTGGAGCACCAAACGTGGGATGATCACCCGCTACCAGGCGCATGGTTCACCAGGTAACCTGTTGGATCTGTATAGTTTAGCTAATGTTCCGGAAACGGAAGCTTTCGGTAGCAGTAATTTCCCTATCCCGGGTTTGCGTGTAGATCATGATTACCGCGATTGGTCATCTGGCAGGCCAAATCCGCTGTTGATGAAGTTTGCTTCGTCAGCTTCGGATTTGTACGGAAAGAAACTGACCAGTTCAGAAACTTTTACATGGTTGGCCAATCACTTTAAAGTATCATTGTCTCAGGCCAAGCCACAGGCTGATGAAGTTTTTACAGCGGGCATCAATCACATTTTCTTCCACGGTACCACTTACTCACCGCAGAATGATCCATATCCGGGTTGGTTGTTCTATGCGTCAACTCACTTCGGGCCAACATCGCATTTTTACAATCAACTACCGTTATTTACCAAATACATTCAGAACTGTCAGCATATTTTGCAAAACAGCAAGCCTGATAACGATGTGCTGATCTATTTTCCAATCCAGGATGTTTGGGCCGAGCAAGGCGGCAAGCTGAGCACGGCCTACCAGTTAGATGCACATCACACCGAGATCTGGCTAAACAGCCATCCGTTTGGCAAACTGAGTGGTCAGTTAAAGAAAGAAGGTTACTCGTTTGATTACGCTTCAGATCGCGTGCTGGGCAACCTGAAAGTAGTGGGCGGTAAACTGGTAGCGCCAGGCGCAAGCTACAAAGTGCTGGTAGTGCCTGCATGTAACTACATGCCGCTGGCAACTTTAGACCGATTGCTGCAGTTGGGCAAACAAGGTGCAACCATCATCTTTGAAAACAATCTGCCTAAAGAAGTAATGGGCTACGGCGATCATGAAGGTAAAACCAAACAGTTTGAGCAGCAAAAAGGTGCCATGAAAGCCGATGAAAGCCATTTCATGGTAACTGGCAATGTAGAGAAAGTGCTGAACGGTAAAGGTGTGTTGCAGGAGATGATAGGGGGCGAGGGCTTATCCTTCATCCGTAAAAATCAGAACGGACATAAGGTATATTTTATAACCAACCTGGGCAATCAGTTTAAAGAGGGTTGGGTGAGCCTGACTGCGGGTGATGCCGCGCATCTTTCAGGCTATGACCCGCTGACTGGTCGCAAGTTTAACTTTGCTGGTCGTAAGCATGGTGCTCAGTCGCAAATCTGGTTGCAATTGCTGCCGGGGCAGTCATGCTTTGTGATGCAGGATGCCGCTACTCATTTGGTAAGCACTGCCGCGCCAAAAGATTACGCCGCGTTTAAGGTAGATACCAAATGGACGCTGCAGTTTTTACAAGGTCGCCCGGCTTATCACCAGTCGTTCCATATTGATACGCTGCAATCATGGACAAATTTGAGCGATACCGCTAAGTTTTATACCGGCACCGCGCGTTATTCGGCATCGTTTAATGTGCCAAAATCTGTTACTGATAAAAAAGATCTGGTGATTGATCTGGGTACAGTTAACGAGTCGGCTTCTGTGAAAATAAACGGTAAGGCTATCGGTACAGCCTGGAGCATTCCGTTCCGCCTTAAGATACCTTCGGGCATGTTGGCTGCGGGCAAAAACACTATTGAAATTACCGTTACCAACTTGTCTTCCAACTATATGCGTGTGTATGATAAAGAGCACCCTGAGTGGAAGAAGTTTTATGATATTAACATTGCCGATATTGCTTATACGCCATTTGACGCATCTAAGTGGCCAATTATGCCTTCGGGTATATCAGCCAACAACTTGAAGATATTGTACAGGTAGAAAGATTGCTACATAGTGAAACTAAAAAACGGTTTAATCGTAAAAAGATTAAACCGTTTTTTATGCGCTGGGTAACGCTGTTGCTTTTATTTCTTTCCGTAAGTTTATTGGCCTTTCAATCTGCAGATGAACTGCATGGTTCTTCTAATTCCCAATCAGATAGTTCGAGGGTTGCTGCATATCTTAATTTAAGTAAGGATTATACAGCAAATCAGCCAGATTCTGCCGTAGAGTATTGCAACCGTGGCCTGCAACTGGCCGAAAGGGAGAATAATCAACATGCGCAGGGTTTGTTTTTGTTGCAACTGGGTATTATCAATAGCACACATCATCATGCGGGCCTGGCGCGTAAGTTTTTTAATGAAGCTATCTCTGTATTCAGGCATCAGCATGATAAAGAGGACTTGGCTAAAGCCTATGATGAGCTTGGTGTTTTGGATGCCGACCAGAAAAACGATAAACAAGCGCTAAGAGAGTTTAACTACTCTATGAATTACTATCGTGACGCGCAGGATACCAGCGGCATCCTGGAGACCTATCATGGCTTAGGCGCCGTATTTGAGCAGGCAGGCGATACTGAGAAGGCGCTAAGCTATTACCTGCGGGCATTGGTGCAGTATGAGCATAGATCAACCAAAAGCGCAGCCTATTTCTCATTGTTGGACAGGATTGGTCATTTATACCTGAAGAAGGGTAATACCCTGATTGCGCTGCGCTATTTGCAGGAGGGGGTTGATAGTAGCAACACGCCTGCCGCACGCGATACCCAGCTTACTATGCTGGATGAAGAAGGTAGTGTTTACGAGCGTGAAGGCCAACGTGATAAGGCCCTGGCTTATTACAAACAGGAGCTACTTGAGGCCAAACGCTATAAGAAACCGGAAGACCAGGTAAAGGCGCTCATTAGTATTGCCAGGGTGCTAAAAGGCAATAACTCGGTGCAAAGCTTACAGGATTTGAAATCGGCCCTGAAAATTGCGTCTGGACTGCACGAGCCACGATTGGAAGCCAGCATTTTTGAGGCTATGGCAGCCGTTTACCAGCAGCAGAATGATTTTCGGGAGGCTATGTTTGCGCTGGAAGAACAGCATCACCTGCTGGACAGTTTGCTCAATGCCGATACCGCTAAAGATATTGTAGCGCTTGATAACAGCTATAAGCTGGAAACATCGCAAGAGAGGATCAGCGATCTGCAGCAGACGAACAAGAAAGAGACCCGCGAGCTTTACCTTGGCTGGGTGGTGCTGGCTGCTACGATTATTATTCTAGGCATCTTTTGGGCCTATTTACGCAAGGTGCGCAAGTTGAATGATGAATTGAAGGCTTCTAACCGGATAAAAGACACGCTGTTCTCTATCATTGGTCACGATTTGAAAGGTCCGGCCGGCAGCGCGGCTCAGATGTTTGCTATTATGGAGACAGAGCATTTCAGCGAGGAAGAACTGCGGGTAATGATTGGCGAACTGCGAAAGCAAACCGAAGCTTCTTTTGATCTGCTTAACGCCTTGTTTGAGTGGGGCAAAGCACAGCTAAATGGCGTAAAGGTAAAAGCCGAAGACGTGAACCTGCAGGAGTTTGCCGAGCGTACGGTGAGTTTGTTATCGTCATCAGCATCGGCAAAAAACATCAGTATTTATAACAACATCCAAACGCCGGCCTGGGTAAATGCAGATCCGCACCACGTAGATTTTGTGCTGCGTAACCTGATCTCAAATGCTATCAAATTTACGTTTGATGGCGGCAGCATCGAAATTAACCTGGAGACTGACGGTGATGCCATCATTTCTGTAAAAGACACAGGTAAAGGCATTAGCGCCGCCCAGCAGGAAGAATTTGCCAAGGGTAATATCGAAGTATCATTTGGTACCAAAGGCGAGAAAGGAAGCGGCCTGGGGCTGTTATTAACCAAAGAATTTATAGCGGCCAATAACGGCCGGGTCTGGTTGAACAGCCGCGAGGGAAAAGGTACTACATTTTCATTCTCGTTACCGTTAATTAAACAGCCCGAGCCTGTGGGTGTATAATATCTACCCGTAAGGCTTTCAGGCCAATTACGCCGGGTAGTTCTTCTACCTCCAAATGCTCAATGGTTTTACCCAAAATGTTTTTGGCTTGCATTGTTGCAATGTATTGCAGGTATTCGGCTTCATCGGCCTCATTGGCATAAACTATGGTGATTTTGCCTACGTCTACAATACGCTCTTGTGTGCCTGCTATATGGGCCTTGTCTATGCGTTTTTTCACCATGGCAAAACGCGCATTATAGGTGCCGTCCACATCAAAATGCTTTTCGTCCATACGGAAACGGATAGACAGCGTAGAGTTGAAAGCCAGTATCAGCGTGGTTACTTCAAGCGGGTAGGGTAGCATCGGTTTTATTTTATGATGCTTGTATTCCATTTCGCAAAGCGTCTGTAACTGCCATAGCCGTAATTTGCGCACATACTCGTCCTGGAAACGTTTGGTAGGCATAATGGAAGCGCCTATGTACAGGTTATGCTCAACACCGTCGGTTTTAAAACGCTCATAATAATGCGGGAATATGGCCTGGGCGTCTTTCTGCTTTTCATCAAGCAGTAAAGTGAGCTTTTGGTTGATGATGGATACCGAAGCATCATACTGCCGGCGATAGTGGAAAAACTCCCCCAGCTCTTTATCCAGCTGATCAAAATAGCCTTCAATTTCTCCGGCCAGTTCATGCCCTTCTTGCTGTGCCCTGCGCAGCATTGGGTTAATGCGTGTTTCTATCAGGTGATGGATGTGCTCTTCTTTATCAGTACGCACGGGCAGTGAAAAGTCAGTGAGGATTTGGGCAAATTCGCCTAAATCACGCATGTCTTCAAGCAAAGCTTCATCGTTAGATAAGTTAAACTTCTGCATTAACGGAATGAGGATATTCAATTGATTGTGAATATCTTTTTGTACACTATAGTTACGAACGTCTGATGATCCGCGGATATCAATCTGTCCGTACAGAGGGTGCACTTCTTCAAAAACAATCTCTTTGAGTACATATTCATTACCCATCTGCCGGTTCTGGATGAACTTCTTGGCCTCATGTCTGAACTTCCATTGCACGCTGGGGTGAATGGTGGTGTACTCATTCTGAATCACTGCCTGGATCTGGTTGTGGTACTCGGTAATAGCCCGATCAATGGTATCGGTAATATACGGCATCACTATGCCCAGTTTATTGGCGTTAACGCTGTGCAGCGCCCGTTTCTCTAACGATACCACTTCTAGTACACCCAACAATACGCCGTTTTTTACTATCGGCGCCAGGATGAAACTTTTGATCTTTTGCTTCACAAAATGTTTGAGCAGTTTACTTTCCGGATATTGCTTAGATAGCGCAACACCGTCAGACACGGCCAGGTATTGCTCTTTAACAATTAATGTTTCAAATGATGACGGCATCAGCATTTCATCGCATTTACACGAGATGTTTTCGCTCAGCATATAGCTTTGTATGCGATGCGTGAATGCGGCAGGGGTAAACTTGTTCTCCTCGTTAAGGTATGAGGTAAAGCCCACTCTGATGCTATTTACGTTGAAGATAGAACGGAAGATGGTCTCTAAATCATTTTTTAACGAGCTGTATTTGGCCGGGTTAAGCAATTTACCTTTCAGTATGGATACCGCGTTCTCAACCGTTGCATCCACCAGGTTCATAATGGCAAAGCCTTTTAGCGTATAACTTTCTTTAGGGAATTTTGATTTCCAAAGCTTCAGGTCATGATAGTTATCCAACAGGTTGTCTATCTCTTCCGGAGTAAGTAATGGGGGCTCGCCGTTAGGCACAATTTCCAGGAAATCGGCATTGTATAAAATGCGGTAATGTTTAATAATGCCCTCAGCATTGGGGATATCATAAAACAACGGTCTGCTAAAATCAAACTTGGTGCCGTACAGCTCGTTGAGGATCAGGCAACAGCTGGTGATATACGATTGATGCTGATCAAAGTCTCTGATGGCAAAAGTAAAATCGGGGCCGGCCGCATTGAGTATTTTTTTGAAACGCTCGGTATGATTAAAGATCAGTTCAATATAGGGCAAACACACTGCCTTGATCTCGTTAAAAGTGAGGGCTGTAGGGAAAATATCTTTTAGCAGACGATGGATGAGCGGTGCATTATCTGTAATCTGCTCCATCTGCTCAATGCCATTGCGCAGTTCTGGGTGTTTAGCTATTTCGGCCAATAACTCCCGGGCTTCTATGGCCTCGGCACCGTCAGATTGGGCTGCAACTTTTTCCAGTCTTTCTATCAATGGGTAAAAAGAGAACTCAATACGATAGGGTGAATCTGGAAAAGCTGGCAGTTTCATGTTTTTCTGTAGTATGGAATCGATGTTGTTTATGATGATGTTATGGTTGCGCGTTATACTTAAACCTGAGTATAGTGCCGGGGGTAATTTTGTCGCCCTCGTTAGAGATATAAAGGTTTCCCTGTTTGTCAAAAACAATGCCTTCGGGCTGTAAAAATGCCGGATGTGTTAATTTATAAACTGATTTTACTTTCCAGTTGCCGTCTGTAACCACCAGCATCTTGTTAACTGACGATAAGATGTACCAATCTTTAGTCAGCGGATGCCTTGCCATGGCAGATGGGCGGAAATCTGTCCGCTGCGTGCCGCTCAGTTTGTCAATCTCCTTTACGTCGATGCTGAACGTGCCGGCTGCTGATAGCGAACCATCTGCACCTACATTGAGCATATACCCATCGCAGATTTTGCGTTGGTGGCCTTCTGCCACGTGTTTGGCTACCATGTAAAGTTTGCCGCCATCAGCAAAAAGGCTTTCGTACTCGCCGGGGGGAATTAGGTTTTTAAATTCCTGTACACCTGATGCCTCAGGTTTGCCCAGCTCGCTGAATGGGAAGGTGTAAAATTTGCCATCGCTGCGCAGCATAATTACGTAGTTGCCGCTTAGGGCTATATCTTCAAAATCGCCAGGCTTGGCAAATTTGGTGGTCTTGGTTTTTTGTTCACCTAACTTGATCTGGTATACTTTGCCCGCTTCGTCCTGCTCGGTATAAACCACAGAGGGGTCAAGGTTACGGAAGGCAATACCGGATATCTCCACCAGTTCATCGGGCATATTGAACTTTTGCGGCGCGTTCAGATTGTAAGGACCGGTTGATTTGGCACTCACTACATTAGTGTTATTGTCACCGTTGTCCTTTGATCTGTCTTTGCAAGAAATTCCTAAGATAAATATCGATACTAAGCTTAATGTCAATAATTTACTCATTTTACCTGTTCGTTTTCTTTAGTAATTCATAAATGGCCTGTTGCGAACTGATGGCTGGTTCTGTATGCTCAACCGGTACGTTTTGTAACTGACTGTTTAGCCAAACGGCCTGCCTGTTATCATGCCATTGAAGATCGAGCATTTGGATCAGTTCCTGCTTTATAGCTACGTTTTTTACCGGAAAGCAGACTTCAATACGGTGGTGTATATTACGGTTCATCCAATCGGCCGAACCGAGATATACTTCTTTGTTACCATCGTTGCTAAACATAAAAACGCGGCCATGTTCCAGGTATCTGTCAACAATGCGTTTGATGGTAATGTTTTCGCTCATGCCCGGTACGCCAGGTATCAGGCAGCAAATACTGCGTACAATCAGCTCAATTTTTACACCTGCTTGTGATGCTTCGTAAAGCTTTTTAATGAGCACCTGTTCTTCCAGGTTGTTGAGTTTGATGCGGATATGGGCGGGTTTGCCCTGCCGGGCAAAAGCAATCTCCCGGTCTATCATCGCCATAAAACGTTGCTGCAAATTAAATTGCGCCACCAGTATCTGCTCAAAGTTGATGGCCGTTGCCGGAGATGGCTTCTCGCGTCGCGCAAGGAAGATGAACAACAATTCCACTTCGCGCAGTATCTCCTTATCGGCTGTGAACAGCACATGGTCGGTATAAAAGCGCGCAGTGCCCTCGTTAAAGTTGCCTGTGGCTAATAAGCCGGTATAAACCATTCGGTTACCATGACGGGTTTTTATGAGGCCTACTTTGGCGTGGATCTTTAGCGCGGTAACACTGTAGATGATCTTTACGCCGGCGTCCTTCATCTTTTTGGCCCATTTCAGGTTGTTGGCTTCGTCAAAGCGGGCTTTCAGTTCTACCACCACCTGTACCTTTTTGCCGTTTTTAGCGGCAGAGATAAGCGCATTGACAATCCGTGAGTCGCTGGCAACGCGGTATAGGGTGATGTAAATTTCTTCTACATCCGGATTGTTTGCCGCCTCATTAAAGAAACGCAGCACGCTTTGGTAAGAGTGATACGGCGTATGGATAATGATATCCTCTTCGGCAATCATTTGCGCCATGGTACGGTTGGTATCAGCGGCACGTTTAAGGGGCGTCCATCGGTCATATTCAGCACCGGATATTTTGATGGGCAAGCTGCCCAGATCTTTCATGTTATGGTACCGGCCGCCCTCAACTGCGTTAGCCTTTTGCATGTTAAATTGCGAACGCAAGGTTTCCAGCAAACGCAGCGGCATACCTTGTTGAAAAAGGAATCGGGTGGCTTTCCCAAGGTCGCGCTTACTCAATTGTTTTTCCAACTGGTCAGACAGGTCTTCACCGTACTCATCGTTAAGATCCAACTCCGCATCACGGGTAATTTTGAAGCTGTAACAATGCGCTACTTTTAAGCCTGGAAAAAGCCGGTTAATGTTAAAACAGATGATGTCGTCTAGAAATATAATAAACTGTCTATCATTTATATTAATGCTATAGAAGCGAGGTAATACTTCAGATGGAATATGCAGGATATAAACTTTTTCTTTACCATCGGCATCAAGCGCCTGAACAATAAAATACAGCTGATTATTCTCTGGGAAAAAGCCCGAATCTTCTGTTAACAATTGTGGTTGCAGGTAGGCCAAAACATCTGTCAGGAAATACTCGTCAACTGCCGGGCGTAGTTCATCTGGCAGGTCTTTATTGTACAGCAGGTGGATGTTTTGGGCTTCGAGTAAAGGCAGTAATTCAGTGGTCAGCACCTGCCCGAAGCGTTTTTGCTGTTGCATAACAATTTGCTCGGCCTGGCGCACGTTGGCGGTTTGCTCGTCAAAGTCAATGTTGTTATCGTCCTTCTCGCTAATCTTTTGTAAGGCTTTTAGCACGGGCATCCGCACTCGGTAAAACTCATCCAGGTTAGATGAAAAGATGCCCAGAAACCGGAAGCGCTCTAAAATAGGCACTTGAGGGTTGGCAGCTTCTTCCAGTACCCGGCTATTGAAGTATAACCAGCTCAGATCGCGGTTAAAAAATTTTTCTTCGATTGCCATTACGCTGGAACTACTTGGGTATTAAAAGCAGCCGCCAGAACAAAGGCCAATACAGAGGCAATTAACCCGAACATAAAGATGTTGTAGGAGATGCGCAGCAGGCGATATTTTTTGCCCAGCACTACGCCCTGCGCGTACACGTCGCGAATGAGGCTACCGTACAGAAACTCGCGGTCTTCCATCATCTTCTCCATACCGTAGGTATAGTCGGCAAGAGACATTTTATAGAAGTTGCCAAAGAACAGCAGATTAACGTGTTTCTGGTTCACATCGTCGCGGGTAAAAGTTCCCGGTGGGATGGAAGGGCGGGTGGAAAGTATGGCAAAGGTCATGGCCAGCAAACTAATGGCCAGCAAGATGCAAGTTGGGATCAACAGGTAATGATACTCATTTAAACGGCGTAGCAGTAAACTGATAATGGCCGAGAGTATAATAGAGTTAACCGTGATCATGATGTGGGCCTTGTTATCGGCCATATCACTCAAGCGCTGGTGGTTACCCGAGCTGATCCTGAACATGGTTTCGATGCCTTTATCGGGGCGATCTCTTTTGCCTTTCTTCTCTTTTTTACCGGTTGATTCAGCTGTATTGCTGTCTGTTTCGGTTGGCAGAATGGTGCTTGTCTGATCTATAACCTGGTCTAACTTGCTATCGGCTTTGGCTTGTTCTTTTTGTGCTTCGGCTTCGTTTTTGGCAATTTTGTCTTTAACCATCTGTATGTTTTTCTCTTTGCCGGCGGTAAGTTTCAGACGGCAATATTCGGTGTGGAAATGGTGCATTTCCAGAAATTCAATAGTCTTTTTATGCCATTCCTGTTTGCTCAGATCCAATCCGTAAAGCAGGTTTACCTCTTTACGTAATTGTTTGTCTTTCTTTTCAAAATCATCTGTACCTAAATGATATACGTCAGCATCGCAAATAATTTCTTCAAGTAAACCGGTAGGTTTTTGCGGCATTTGCGTGGCCATGATGCATTTCTTTACGTCATCAATATCCTCAGCATTGGCCTCATGGGTTTTCAGAAATTCTTCTGCTATGTTAGCGCCATGTGTCTCGTGCTCTTTGACATCGGTCATATAGCCCAGATCATGAAACCAGGCGGCTGCTATGACTATAAAAAACTCGCGGTCATTCAGCTGGTAGTGATTGGCAATTTGCACGGCGTGGTCTACCACATCATTGGTATGGTTCAGGTTATGATAAATGAGATTGTCGCTGTTATGTGTTTGATAGTAGTAGCGCACATATTCGCCAATCTCTTCTAAAAGCTGCTGATAATTCATTTATGTAGATGATTTATAATTCTAAGTTAGGTTAAATTTTCCTCGTATTATTGTAGCTGAACACCTGCCAAGCCACATGCAACAAAAAAGATGCCTCCGGCCCATGTTATTTGCTGCCACTATGCAGCTGCTATTGTTGTTAAATATCGCAACACCGGCCCAAGCACAATCGCCTATACAAAAGTTTGACGATAGGGTGATGATAGACCTGATGGAACACCGCACGCCAGAGAAAACCGGTTTCTTCCGTTTTATGACCAACACTTGCAACTATGGCAATTTGGGTATCCCTGCCGGGCTGTTTATCGGTGGCGTACTTGGTCATGATCAGGCTATGCGTCAAAATTCCCTTTATGTGGCCAGTAGCACATTGATTAGTTTCGGTTTTACTACGCTCATTAAACAAATAGTTAAACGCCCGAGGCCGTTTGTACAGAATATTCAAATTGTACCTGTTTATCGCGCCGGTGGTTATTCTTTTCCATCGGGCCATACTTCATCAACCATTTCTACCGCTACTGCGCTCTCAATTGCTTATCCTAAGTGGTATGTTATCGCGCCATCATTTTTATGGGCTGGCACCGTTAGCTACTCGCGCATGTACCTCGGCGTACATTACCCAACTGATGTTACGGCCGGAGCCGTGTTAGGGGCGGGTAGTGCTGTATCGATGTCTTTCCTTCGGAAGTAACCTCATATCCTAAAGTTCATCGAAAAATACGGATACCAGCCTTCGTTTGAGTGGCCTGCCAGCAGTTGCACCACAATAAGTGATGCCGGGGCGAAGTAAACGCCGCCACCCGTGCCCGTATGCCAAACGTCAGAGTGCTGACCGTTTACCCACACGCGACCGGCGTCAAAAAAGCCGGTAACACCCAATTGACCCGGTAAAATGTAGCCTGCAATATTGGCTAGTTTCCAACGCGCCTGCAGGTTGTTGTACAGTATGTGCTGTCCGGCGAATCGGTTTTGTAAATAGCCCAATAGGTTACCTTGTCCGCCCAAAAACATGGATTGATAAAATGCTGGCTTACCCACGGTAGCACCGCCACCTACGCGGTCTGATAACACTCCGTTAGAGAATAGTTTTTGATAAAAAGTAAACTCGGCCGTTGCTTGTGCAAATGAGTTTGAATAATCATTTAATCCTTTATAGCCCTGTAATTGTATCGACAGATAATAACCTTTTGAAGGCAACACCGGGTTATTACGATGATTGCTGATATAGTTTAGCACCAAGCCCAGATGCGCTTTGTTACGATTGATATAGGCGCTGTCATAGGAGTGCAGCTGTGCGGTTTGGTTGATAAACCGGCCGGTATTTTCATTAGCGTCAAAGCTGTAAAACTGTAACGACGGACCGACGCTGAACGTGCTTAAACTATCCGGATGGAAGCGTAGCGCCGGATCAAATTGATACTCGTTAAAACGCGTGCGGTAAAAGCGTCTGTATCCTGGCTGTTTATTAAGCGGGGTTTCATTACCCAAACCAAAGAAATTCATGGTGTTATCAGGCGCCTGTATATAAGATTGCAAGGTGAAATCGGCTTTGCCTACCGCCTGCATCCACTCGCCATTATATTTAATGCGGAAGGCATTGGTGGCAAATGAGTGCGTAACCATAAAACTTTGCATGCTGGTGTATGGCAGCTTACGGAAGCCCTGCTGATTGATATAACGGAAACCTGCACCCAGCAAAAAACCATCGTCGGCATTTAAACCGGCAGTTGCCAGTGGCATCCAAATATCATAACGATTGGCGCGAACGAAGGATACTTCGCCCGTATCGCGTGAGAGGTGCTTGCGAAACAAACTGGCATCACCGGTAAATTTAATGCTGTCGGGCTTGTCATACAGCTTTACATCGTGTGCGGTATTCTTTACTTCGTATTCCTTCTCACCGTGACCGCCAATCAGCCTGATATGGATAGGCGAGTGGTTGTCTACAATTACACGGTCATTGCCCTCTTGCAGATAGATGCGGATTTCTTTGGTAATATCCGGGCGATAAACTACATCCATCAGTTTCTGCTCGGTATCGCCAGATTTATCAATCTTTTTCACCACCACCCGCAGGCCACCCTCGGCATCGGTTAATTTTACCTGCTCGTTTTTATTGCTCAGACGGATGTCGACAATCTTATTGATGAAGCGGTAGTAATCATCCATGGCCGCAGGCACAGCATCGCGGCGGGCTTTAAATTTAGTAAGCAGTTCATCATGGCGCAGGCGATAGCTTTCAGCCGGCAGTAGTTTTAAGCTGGCTTCCAGCACATCGTTGGTTTCGGCTTTGGTAAACTCGTGCACCACGCGCATATAGTCGTCATAATTATATTGCGCATCAGGATAAGGCTGAATGTATCGTGTCTTGAACAGCGAATAACGCACGCGGGGAATAGTACCGTTAAAATCATCCAGCGTAGGATCTATAAAAGACCACCCGGCGATGCTGGGAAACAAACCCTGACGCACATGGAAAACCTGATCACGGTCACGCGGTACGCCGGTATAGAATTTCTTTTTGCCGTCTTTTTTTACAGCCCAGCGCCATTGGTCTTCATGGCGGTCCCAATCGCCCACCATTAAATCCAGCATACGGGCCTTCAGGAAGTTGTCCTTGTCAAAGCGGTTATCATTGTCTTTAACCAGGTTATCCATCATCTTGTCGGTATTGTCAGAGTCGCCGTTGGGTTCGCGTTCTTCCAGCAAACAGAGGATGCCGGCAAATACCTTTTTATATTCTCCCAACACCGGGTCATCAGCAACTAAACCAATCACAGGATTGGTGTGCGGTACGTTTACGGCCTTGGCCAGTGGCGGCATCACCAGGGCAGAGTAGGGGTGCTGGGCGCTCAGCGCATCGTCAATCCAATCAATAGCAAAGGTTTCGCGCAGGTTGGGAGGGAGCAATTTGTCTGGTGTTTTTTCTACGCTGCGTAATACCCATTCCTTGCCGTTCTTATCAACCAAGCGTAATGATTTTGACTGCATGCCACCACCTTCTTTAACCGGAGTTAAACCGCCATAAACGGTAGAGAGGTGGATAACAGGCAGCTTAACCGGTTGCGCCCATTCTTTACGGTAATTCTCGCCAAACAGCCAACGGTGGGTTTTGGTCACCTTATCATATATGGGGTGGGCTTTTACCACCACACTGTCCTGGAAGTATTTTTTATTTTCTACCGGAATCTGCGCCGCGGAGTGTAGGGCGGGCAGCATGCCGGCTGCAAGTAACAGCAATTGTAAGTTTTTAGGCATAGGGATAATAGTTTTGGTTAACGAAGCCAGCAGACCACGATGTAAAATTGCAGCAAAAAACCGTTAAAAACGTTGACATTGATCAATAAATAATTAATCGCCGGCTTTTGTTTGTTTCGTTGGCAACCGTATCAAAGTTACAAATGAATTTATGTTATTGTATTGAAAAATAGATAGATATAGTGATTGCTGCAATGGCTTGATAAATAAGAACTTGGCTTGCATGCATAATGCTTTGTGCTGAAGTAGTTGTGGCTGTTTTAAACACATTACTTTCTTCTGGATCAGGCGTGGCCAATAGTAGTGATGTATTAAGACCGTTACAAAACTCAGGACAGAAAGCAGGACGGTTTCTCTTATTTGTGCGGTAAATTAGCTAATACCAATGTATGGGTGTTTTGAACCGATGATGGTCAAAATCACCAAACCTAAAATAAACCACGTATGAAAAAAACTTTACTTGCTGCAGCCATGCTGGGCAGTGTTGCTGCATTTTCTTTAAATGCGCAGGCACAAATAGGCAGGCGTTTTCCATCTGAAAAAAAGATAGTGAAAGACCCGGTAACCGGCACTATGCTCACCTTTTTAACCAGCACCCCGGCTGGCGATTCAAAGATATACCAAACGCACCCACAATGGACGTCGGACGGGCAATGGGTAGTTTTTCGGTCTGATCGTGCCCGTAATGAGGCTTTTGCCGTGAACGAGAAAAACGGCGATATTGTACAGATTACCGAAGGCGGCTACACTGGCATGCTGTGTCTTGCCCGCAAATCAATGAAATTGTATTACTTGCGCTATGTACCTGGCCAGGAGCCCGAAGAACAAAACGCAGGCCGTGGTCGTGGTACTGCATTGCAATTAGTTGAAGATGATTTGGGCAAACTACTTGCCGATAGTAAAGCTGGCAAAATGCAACCCGCCAGTGCCTACCTGCGAGTTTGTGGTACTATCCCTGCGTCTATGACTCCCGGTAATGATATGGCTTTAGATGCCGATGAGCAAGTGGTTTATTGTCGTGTTGGGCATGATGAGGCGGCCAAACACCTTGCGCCAAACACCAAGGTTGAAGCCAACTTTGGCCCGCGCAATATGGGAGCGGGGCCTGCCGGATTAATCAGCATGGATATTAAGACCGGTAACATCAAATACATAGTTTCTGTACCGTTCCAGATTGGGCACGTGCAAACCAACCCATGGGTACCTGGCGAGATTGTGTTTTGTTGGGAAACCGGCGGCAAATCGCCACAACGCACCTGGACGGTAATGGCCGATGGCACCGGCTTGCGTCCGCTTTATCCAGAAGCGCCATTTGAGTGGGTAACACACGAAGCTGTAATTACAAAAGACGAAGTTGCTATTGCCATTATGGGCCACCGCAAAGTTAATCCGGCTGAGGATAAACCGTTTGATGCGGTTACGAACCCCGGTGTGCAGGCCGGTTGGGGCTCATCAGGCACCCGCGAAAAGCCTACCGGTTTAGGCATTGTTAACCTGCGCACCCGCGAAATGGTGATTATTGGCCAAACACCAAAAGGCAGTGGTTTGTGGCACGTTAATGGTTCTGGCGACGGCCGTTGGGCCGTGGGTGATGATTTTTCGCGCAGCATCTATTTGATTGACCGCCATACCCGCGAGATGATCATGCTTTCTACCGGTCATAAAGAAACAGCTACAGATCACCCGCACCCTACGTTTAGTCCGGATGGTACCCGTATTGAGATCGAGTCGGCTATGCTATCGGCAGACAATAAATCGATGAATATCTGCATTATTCCGGTACCGGAGTCATGGCTGAAAAGGCGGTATAAGGATTGATCGTAAATAATTTGTCATTGCGGGTAGGGCACTTGAATGATGCTTCGTTGTTCCTTCTCGCAATGACAACGTTTTTATTTCTGTAGAGTATTTTGCGATGATCTCAGTCTTGGACGCCTTCCAACGGAAGCTCAAAAATAAAGGTTGAACCCTCGCCCGGGGTGCTTTTCACCCACAGGCGACCTTTATGCCGGCCTACGATCTCCTTACAGATATAAAGTCCAATACCCAATCCTGAGATATGTTGGGCAACATTTTGCGCGCGGTAAAAGCGGGAGAAGATATGCTTTTGCTGCTCCTGGTCTATCCCGATGCCAAAATCCTGTACAGATAATGTTGCCCATGTATCGGTATGATGCATGCTAATAATCACCTGGGTTTTTGGCGCTGAGTACTTAATGGCATTTGAGATGAGGTTGATAATCACCTGTTCAACGCGCTCGCGGTCGGCGTTTACCTCAAGAATAGGGTGCTCGCAGTCGCAGATAATCTGGTGATTGCCATTGCTGTGCTGCATTAGCTCCGTTACCTCTTTGGCAAGTTCAACAAGGTCAAATTTGGTGTAGTTAAGCGGGAGCTGGCCGCTTTGTATTTTAGATACATCCAGCAGTTCGGTAATTAATCCCGAAAGGCGATTGATCTGGTTTCTGGCTTTTTGGGCAAATGAACGCGTAACACTATCAGCTTCCAGTCGCGACTCAATAATCTGCAGATAGCCATTTATACTGGTAACCGGCGTTTTTAACTCGTGACTGGCCAACCCTATAAATTCATCTTTTCTTTCGTTTAGCGTCTGCACCTCGCGGTAAAGCTGGGCATTATCCAGAGCTGTAGCGGCCAGGGATGATAAGGCCGATATCAAGTCCTCATGTTCTTTAGTAAACATGCCCGGTTTAGGGTGTCCGTAAAACAGACCGCCTATTACCTCGCCGGTTTTTGATATAACCGGAATAGCCAGGTAACTCACCACCGGCAAGTGTCCTTTGGGCATGCCGTGGTGTGGTGCATTATGGCCGTAACGAGGGTCTTTAGTAATATCGTCAACACGAATGATGCCCTGTCCGGTAAAAGTAGGGCGGAAGACATCGGTGTTTCTCGGCATTCCAAAATTCTCAAACGCAGATCGGGGGGCGCCGGATAGTGTATAAAGGGTGTATGCTTCGCCGGTTTCATTAACCACATTGTAAAAGAACGCGCCGAAGGCTGCACCGCTTAGCTGCGTGGTGGCATCAGTTACCTTTTGCAATATGGCCTCTACGTCCATATCCTCGGCAATAGATTTACCAATGCTATTGAGGGTTTCCAGGTTTTCGGCATAGCGTTGCAATTGCGCGGCCGATTTAATCTGACGGGTAATATCCCGCGCTATTTTTGACGCGCCGATAATCTCGCCCTGCTCATTTTTTAAGGGTGATATGGTGAGCGATACGTTCAGCTCCTGCCCATCTTTAGTAAGACGTATGGTTTCAAAATGATCTACACGCTCACCTTTTAATATTTTACCAATGATGTGATTCTCTTCATCCAGCCGTTCCTCCGGGATCAGTATGGTGATGGATTTGCCTACAACTTCGTCTTCGGTATAGCCAAAAATCCGGGTAGCACCCTGGTTCCAGCTGGTAATAATACCTTTGGTAGATTTGCTGATAATGGCATCATCGGATGAATCAATAATAGCCGATTGGATCAGTTGCTTGCGCTCTAAATCTTTCTGTAGCGTAATATCGCGGGCAATCATCATTACCGATTTGACCTGGCCGGCATCGTCCGTTATCGGTATCAGCGTGCGCTTCAACGTCACTAAACTGCCGTTTTTATGCCTGCGCACAATCTCGTTACCGGTGATAGTTTCGCCCGCGCCTACACGTTCTATAATCCTGTCTTCTACATCCTGAAATATCTCTGGAATAATAATATTGTCAGACGTGCCAATCATTTCTTCGGCCGTGTACCCCAATATCTTTTCTGCAGCGTTGTTCCAACTTAAAAACGTGCCATCGGGTGCCTTAGTGACAATGGCGTCTTCGCTGGCGTCTATAATAACGCTCAACTGCTGAAGACTGATGGCAGGCTGGTTGAAAGTTGGATTTAACATGGCTAATCCAAATTTAAAGAAAGTAAGATACTAAATAAAGTGTATTGCCGGAATATAATAGTGGTAATACATCTTTTTACTACGAAACAGAGTAATGAGCAGCGTTTATCCATACAAAGCAGCCATTCATCGATACTCGGTTGGCTATTGGTAAGGTGCTCCTTAACTTCATATCAACAATTAATAACGCCTAATAATAACAAAACACATGAAGAAATTAATCACGCACCCCTTTGTGATGATTGCTTTGGTGGCAGCTGGCCTGCTATCAGCCTGTAAGAAAAACAGCTCGGTCAATACTTCGAGCAATAGCGCCGCCAACAGCTCTACAGGTACCGTAGCAACCATAGCAGCCGGAAATATTGCGATAGCACTTTCCAGCTCAGTTAAAGCAGATTCAGTTGTATTAATGCACGCCTGTACGCCGGGTGTTAGGCCAGATACCGTGGCTTTTAGTGCGCTACCTGCATCTGTCGGCACTTATTTAACAGCTAATTACGCTGGTTATACTAAACAAAAAGCATTTAAGGTACTAGATCGTACCGGAGCACTTACAGGCTACGTAGTAGTAATTAACTTCAACGGCAAACCAGTAGGCTTACGCTTTGATACCACTGGTACTTTTGTGAGCGTACTTGAACAGCGCGAGCGTCAGGATGAGGACGATGACAATCCAGGATGGCACAAAGGCGGCCGTTTTGATGACCGCGATGGTATGCATTTAGATACTGTTGCCATTAGCGCACTGCCAACGACTATCAAAACCTACTTTGCTACTAACTACGCTACCGATACACTGGTGCATGCCGTGGTGACTAAAGACACCAGCTATATTGTGTTTAGCGTAAACAAAGGCATGTTTGCAACTGCGTTCTCGTCAAAACTGGCGTTTATTAAACGTGTGCAGTTAAACCCTCGTCCGGTTAAAAAGCATACGGCTATCGCACAATCTGCGCTGCCGGTTGCCATTACCACTTACCTGACCAAAACTTACCCAGGTTATGCGTTTGACAAAGCTTTTGCCGAAACAACCAATGGTGTGGTTGACCGCTACGTGGTACTGATTGACGCCAGCGGAACGCGCTATGGCCTGGTGTTCGATATGTCGGGCACGTTTGTAAAAAGTATTCCCGTGAAATAAGATCTTCACTTTCTATATCAACGTTCCAATGTTAAAGCCGACTCCTATCCCCTGGGAGCGGCTTTTTTGTTGTTATCCTTAGCTAAAAAGGGATGTTGGTGGTAGCTTTTTCTTAGCTTTACCGCTACCATGTTTGAACCTTTACTACAACACATCAATCGTTTTGTGCAGCTGACCGATGCCGATAGGCAATTAATCGCGCAGCATTTTACCTACAAACGTTTAAGCAAAAAGGGTTTTTTATTAAGTGAGGGCGACGTTTGTACCGATAGTTATTTTGTATTGAATGGCCTGCTGCGCATGTATTTTATAAGAGATAAGGGGCAAAACCAATTGATCCAGTTTGCGCTGGAAAACTGGTGGATAACAGATCAGACCAGTCTGGATATGCAAAAGCCTTCCATCTTTTTTATTGATGCGGTAGAAGATACGGAAGTTGCTGTGCTAAGTAAGAAGAGTATGGAAGAACTGCTGGCTGCCATGCCCCAGATGGAAAGATATTTCAGGCTGGTTATGCAGCGACACGTTGCTGCAGTGCAAATGCGTTTAACCTATTTTCTCGACCAATCTGCCGAGGAGCGCTACCGTTTCTTTAGCAAACTTTTCCCCGGCTTTGTGCAGCGGATACCGCAATATATGCTGGCTTCATATCTTAATATAACACCCGAGGTGTTGAGTAAGATCAGGTCGAAGAAGTGAGAGTCCTTTCTCTTTAAGATAGAAATTCGCCAAGGTCGTCTTTCTCTTCGCTGATAATCTCTTTGGATGGAATGGAGAATGTCTTTTGGCGGGCTTGTTCAATATGGTCATCTATCTCTGGTAATTTTGAATCCATAGCGCGGGCCTTTTCCAGAAGTTCTAGTGCCAATTTACTATCGCCATACTTCAGGTGATAAAGACCGAGGTTACCGTGGGTGTAGGCGCTAGTATTATCAAGCTGTAACGATTGATTGATTGCCTTCAGGGCTTCTTCTTGCCTGTTAAGGTAAATTAGGGCGTGCCCTCTATTGTTGTGCGCAACCGCAGAATTTTTATCAAGACATATTACCTGGTCTAAGTCGTCCAAGCCTCTTTGGTAGTCATCTATTAAAAGATAACAGTGCGCCCTGCCAATAAATAGATTGGCATTTTCTTTACATGAAGTAATGCCTTGCGTATAAAGATGTATGGCTTCATTATATTGCTTACATTCTGCGTATATGGAGCCCATCAGTATGTAGTCATTGGCGCATAAAAGCTTTGCAGGAATGTGTACCAGAGTCTTTTTAATGTACTCAATTCCTTTTTGATGCTGTTCTAGAAAGCAATAGCATGATATATTAAAAAGGAATATGAACACATCGCCTTTTGGATGCTCAAATTGCTCAAATATTTCCAGTGCTTTCTCATATTCTTTATCGTTTGCAAGTTTAATAGCACTACTAATTTGATCCCAACTTTTACGACGCTTAATGATTGTCTGTAATTGAAAGCCATCGTTGAAATAACCTTGGCCGCCTGAAATTTCTATTACTTTATTTTTGGGCCATAGATTATTAAAAAGACTTATGAGCGATGATATAAATACGATAGCTATTAATATTTCTATACTTCCATCTAGTTTTACGCAGCTGGCAAATACAACGGTAGCTAAAGCTATTAAAAATGTAAATAGGGGACCTGATATCAAAACGATGAGGTTTTGACAAAAACCATAAACAGATTCATGCCTGCATCCGCCTCCGCCAAAAAAAGATGGTCGCGGATTAATATTGAATGTAATTTTCCCTAACCTAAATCTAATTTGTTTACCGTCTCCGTAGCTTCCTATAAAAATTTCGGCCGGTTGACCTGTAAAAATAATAGCGGGAATGGCATGGCCTAGTTCATGTAGAGTTACATTGATGAACCTTGATATCAAGAAGAAAATATAGCCAATAATTAGGTCGATCATGCGTATCTATTGTGTAAGGATTGACACAATAATAAGCAAATAGCTCCGGCTTTAAGATAGAAACTCATCCAGATCACCCTTACCCTCGCGGATGATCTCAAAATCGCCTTCGGTGCAATCTACTACTGTGGATGCAATGTTGCCGCCATAGCCGCCATCAATTACAATATCTACCAGTCCTTCATATTTCTCGTGGATCAGTTCGGGGTCTGTCGTGTATTCAATGATGTCATCATCATCGCGAATAGAGGTGGATAGAATAGGGTTGCCCAACTCTTTTACAATGCAACGAGCTATGTTATTGTCGGGCACGCGGATGCCCACCGTTTTTTTATTAGAGCTGAGTAGCTTAGGCACCTGGCCGCTGGCATTAAAAATAAAAGTAAAAGGGCCCGGTAATGCTTTCTTGAGCACGCGGTAAGTGGCATTGTCAATCGGCTTAATGTAGTCTGAAATATGGCTCAGGTCATAACAGATAAAAGAGAAGTTGGCCTTCTCTGGTTTAATCCGTCGTAAACGCGCCACGGCTTCAATAGCACGATGATTGGTAATATCGCAACCCAGACCGTAAACGGTATCGGTAGGGTAGATGATGAGTCCACCTTTGCGCAGTACTTCTACCACTTGTTGTATGGCACGTTCGTTTGGGTTTTCCGGATAGATTTTTAGGAGCATCTCTTTTGATTTGGGATTTCGAATTTTCGATTTCGGATTTCGTTTTTGTTGGGGATACCGGATATTCGAATTTATCTAAAACAAAAATTCCGATTTCTGATCCGTCAACCTATATAAAGCTCAAAACCTGAAATAGTTTTAGCTTGATTGATAAATCAAAAATCGGAACTATAGATGCAAATCCGAAATCGAAATTTCGAATTCCTACATCAATTACGCTTCTTTAGCAAACTGAGTATTGATGATCAGTTTAATCTCGTCACCCAGTACAATTGAACCGGCTTCGGTAATGCCGTCCCAGGTCAGGCCGAAATCTTTACGGTTAATTTTACCGGTTACTTCAAAACCTGCTTTGGTGTTGCCATAAAAGTCGGTAGCAATACCACCGTGCTCTACGTTAAGATTTACCGGTTTGGTAACGCCTTTAATGGTCAGGTCGCCGGCTAGTTTATACTCATCATCACCGGTTTTGGTGAAAGAGGTTGATTTGAAAGTAATTTTAGGGTGATTCTCTACGTCGAAGAAATCACCGGCTTTCAGGTGACCGTCGCGCTGTTCCTGGTTGGTGTCGATGCTGTCAACATCCAGCGAGAACTCAATCTGTGCGTCGCTGAAATCTTCTTCGTTAGCTTCAAACGAGCCTTCAAATGATTTAAATGAACCGGTTACAGTAGAAATAACCAGGTGTTTAACTTTAAACTGTACTTCTGAGTGCATTGGGTCTAATACCCATTTGGTTACTGTAGACATAGCTTGATTGTTTTGTTAGATCAAAGGTATATAAATAAATGTTTAAACATCTATTCTGATTTCATTAATTACAATTGGCAGACATTTGGTGTTGTAACAACTAAATAACGCCGTAATTGTGTGTTTAATATTAACTTCTTTTTAAATATTTAAGATTAACAGTTGAGGCAGGAGTGAGAGAGGCACTCAACTGGAGTAGGTAATGATAACGAAAGCAGATGACCTTATCCCTTAAGTCACATAAAGTTATTGTTGCGCCATTGTTGTTAAATTGTTGACTAGCCTGTTATTAGTTAGCGGTAAGTTGAAGTAAACTTAATCTGCCTTTTAATATTTAGATAACGTAACGGGGTACCTTTGTGGCATAAGAATTTTGCCTATGCTACAGCGAACGACAAGGTTCCGAACGGATAGCCCCTCCGGACTAAAACTACTGATCATCACCCTTGCTGCTACCGCGGCACTGATCTCTAGCCCCGCTAAACTTTCCGCCCAAACCATCCCCCTCGCCAACGGCTTTGCCCACAATGATTACTGGCACAAACGCCCTCTGTTTGATGCACTGGAGAATGGTTTTCGCTATATCGAGGCTGATATATTCCTGCTTCACGATCGGTTGATTGTTGCCCATACCTTTCCTTTTTTTAAGACCGACCGCACGCTGGACAGGCTCTACCTGAAACCGCTGGCAAACTATATTAAAAATCACCCTGATGACGGTTATCCTATTACTCTGATGATCGACATTAAAACCAGTGGCAACAACACCTATGATGCCTTGAAGCCAATATTGGATAAATATGCCGATATCATCTCCGGATACGAGGACGGACATTTCATTCAGCGCAGGCTTACCGTTGTGCTATCGGGCCATAAACCATTCAAAATGGTACGGAAGGAGCAGAGCCGCATGGTATTTATTGATGAAGACCTGCGCAAAATGGACCGCGATAACATGGGCAGCGAGATGTACCCCATGGCCAGTTGCCCCTACAAAGCCCTGCTACAATGGGATGGCAATGGTCACATGCCCGACGCTGAACGCAAGCTACTGACATCATACGTTTTAAAAGCTCATAAACTGGGTAAAAAGGTGCGCCTGTGGGCTTCGCCAGAAAATAAGACGGTATGGACGGAGTTGTTGAGCTGCGGTGTAGACCTTATCAATACAGATCAATTGGCCATGTTGCGGGAGTTTTTGAATACTTCTTATGCTGCTGCTAAGTAGGTGGTAGATTTTTATTGTTTTGCATTGACTGTTAGTGCTTTTATCAAAGGTCCGTTCTATAGTTAACGTTTGTCCGCTCATTGCCGCGGAGGCTATTTCTTTTTTTCGTGTATTAATTTGTTTTTTTTAGGTACTCAAGAGGGCTTCGCCGTTTGCTTGATCAAAAAGAAACAAAAACTGAGCGATAGCGAACTCATGAAGGCCTATTAAAAACAAATTAAACTCCTGAATAAATCAAGTCAGAACAATCCTTCCGCCCGCCCTGCGATTTTTTATTCTCGCACAGCTCGATAAAAAATTAGCATTCCCGCCAACGCTGGCCCGGTGTTCTGACTGGCCTGCGCTTTTAGAACCAGGATTTACAAGATTGCAGGATTTTAGGAAATATTTTTCTACTGGAATCCTGTAAATCCTAAAAATTCGTTTAACCCTAGTTCCCCGACAGCGGGCAGCTTCTGGGCGAAATCAGGCAGAATAAGCTGGCTTTGTGCGGTTGCAGAGGGCATTCATCCTCATCGCCTGAAGCGCAGGGTACGTGTGTAGCGCAAGCGGAGGCGTTGAGGTGGCGCCCTGTGGTTCTGACTGATTTGCAGGGCAAAGGCTAGTGTGGCAAAAGAAGCATTTCCGCTGTCTTGATTTTTTGGTTACTTTTTTATCAAGAAAAAAGTAACGAGCCCTCCCGCGGCGATTGAGCGGGATGGAAGAACCTAATGGCACGAACCGAACATCAGAGAAAGAACACGAAGCCCCACCCAACAAAAAAAGCCGCTCCAAAATGGAACGGCTTTTTATATCTAAGGGGTAAGTAAAACTTACGCTAATACTTCTTTCACACGCTCTGCAGCTTCTTTCAGCAGGATAGCTGAGAATACTTTCAGGCCAGAGTTGTCAATCAGTTCTTTAGCTTCAACAGCGTTGGTGCCTTGTAAGCGAACGATGATTGGCACCGGGATGTTACCCATTTCTTTGTAAGCATCAATAACACCTTGAGCAACACGGTCACAACGTACAATACCACCGAAGATGTTTACCAGGATAGCTTTAACGTTAGGATCGCTCAGGATGATGTTGAAACCAGCCTTAACAGTCTGTGCGTTAGCAGTACCACCTACGTCAAGGAAGTTTGCAGGCTCGCCACCAGCTAGTTTGATGATATCCATTGTAGCCATAGCTAAACCGGCACCGTTTACCATACAACCTACGTTACCATCAAGTTTTACGTAGTTCAGGTTGCTTTTGCTAGCTTCAACCTCTGTTGGATCTTCCTCAGCGGTATCGCGCATTGCAGCATAGTCAGCATGACGGTACAGGGCGTTGTCGTCAAGGTTTACTTTGGCGTCAACAGCTAATATTTTATTGTCAGATGTTTTCAGAACAGGGTTGATCTCAAACATTGAAGAGTCTGTAGCTTCATAAGCTTTGTACAGCGCAGCCACAAATTTGGTCATCTCTTTTAAAGCTTCGCCGCTTACGCCCAGGTTAAAGGCAATTTTGCGGGTTTGGAAGCCTTGCAAACCAACTTTAGGATCAACTTCTTCTTTAAAGATCAGGTGCGGAGTGTGCTCAGCAACTTCTTCAATATCCATACCGCCTTCGGTACTGTACATGATGATGTTACGGCCTTTAGCACGATCGAGCAGTACGCTCATGTAAAATTCTTTGGTTTCGCTTTCGCCAGGGTAATAAACATCCTGAGCTACCAGCACTTTGCTTACCAATTTACCTTCCGGACCGGTTTGCGGGGTTACCAGCTGCATGCCCAAAATATTGGTTGCGCGCTCTTTAACCTCGTCTAAGTTTTTGGCCAACTTCACACCGCCGCCTTTACCGCGACCGCCGGCATGAATCTGGGCTTTAATTACTACCCAGTCCGAACCAAAATCTTCTTTCATTTTTTTTGCAGCTTCAACAGCCTGCTCAGGAGTTTCGGCAAGGATGCCTTCCTGAACCCTAACGCCAAAGCTCTTTAAAATCGCTTTGCCCTGGTATTCGTGAATATTCATTGTGCTTAGTAGAATTTCCGGTAAAGCTACACTTTTTCATCAAAGAGCACAGTCCAAATGCTAAAAAAGTTTCAATTTCTATAAAAAACATTACTGCTTTTAGAAAAATAGCAGAATTTGAGAGCTGAAATTGTAAAATATATAATAAATATCAGTTTCAATACCCCCATTATGGCGATATGGTAAATTATTTCGGGCCTACTGCTGTCACGCGGTGTCACGGCTGTCACGCGTGTCACACACCGTGACACTTCAGTATTTAGTAATCGGAGAGAGAGAGTTAAGAATAAAGATGAAGTATATAAATATTACTATATAGATTACATCAATTGGCTGTCACGCCTGTCACGCTTGTCTTACACTATTACACGCGTGACAAGTGTGACAGTTCAGTATTTAGTAATCAGATAGAGAATTAAGAATAAAGATGAAGTATATATAATAGTAAGTCTTAAATCTCCTCAGTCTAAAGTATCACTGTCACGCCTGTCACGCTTGTCTTACACTATTACACGCGTGACAGCCGTGACAGTTCATGATCTATAATTAATGAGATGATATAGAATGATGATAATGTATATAATATATAGTATAAAAAATCAGATGCCGGATAGCTGGGGTTGGTTGTCACGGCTGTCACGCTTATTATAGTGTATGACGAGCGTGACAACCGTGACAGTTCATGATTTATAATTAAAGAGATGATATAGAATGATGATAAAGTATATAATATATAATATAAAAAATCAAATAATAGATAACTTGAGTTGATTGTCACGCTGTCACGGCTGTCACGCTTATTATAGTGTATGGCGAGCGTGACAAGCGTGACAGTTGAATAATGAGTAATAGTAAACAATTGCAAATGGCTGTCACGGCTGTCACGATTGTCACGGTGCGTGACAATCGTGACAGCCGTGACAGTTGGGTATCTGCTGCAACAAACACTCACTATTCACCCCTCACAACTCACTAAAATCCCTACATTTGCAGCATGCTCAGGGCACAGGCAATACATAAATCATACGGCAAACTGCATATCCTGAAAGGGGTAGACCTTCAGGTAGAGAAAGGCGAAATTGTGGCTATTGTAGGCGCTTCGGGTGCCGGCAAAAGTTCGTTGCTTAACATCCTGAGTACGCTGGATAAGCCCGATTCTGGTCAGGTGTTTTTTGATGGATACAACATCAGTAAGCTGAGCCATAGTCATGTAAGCGAGTTCAGGAACCGTAAAATTGGGTTCATCTTTCAGTTTCATCACCTGCTGGCCGAGTTTAACGCACTGGAGAATGTGTGTATCCCCGCCTTTATTGCCGGCACACCAAAGGTTGTGGCCGAAAAACGGGCGACCGAACTACTGGAAAAACTGGGATTGGATGCCCGCAAACATCATAAGCCCAACCAACTGTCGGGTGGCGAGCAGCAGCGTGTGGCGGTGGCCAGGGCGTTGATTAACAATCCGTCGCTTATTTTTGCTGATGAGCCATCGGGTAACCTCGACTCTAATAATGCGCGCGAGCTGCATGAGCTTTTTATCAGGCTGCGGGCAGAGTTTAATCAAACCTTCGTTATTGTAACCCACAACGAAGATCTGGCCGGGCTGGCCGACAGGCAAATCATCATGAAAGACGGCCTGATTACCAACTAAGTTTTAATCATTTTGAAAGTATTAATAACAGGCGCCTCCTCAGCGGCGGCATATCAGCTGAAAAGTAAAATAGGGGCACAACAGGTTATCCTGGGCGATTATACCGATCTGCCCGGCGTAATGCTGCAATCGGGCCAGATGATTAAACTTCCAGAACCTGCAGATCCGGCCTATGTACACAAAATACTCAGTTTGTGCATGGATAGGGGCATCACCCACGTTTATACTACGCAGCAAACAGAGTTTGAATTACTGCATCAAGCCAATCAACTATTTGAAGAATACGGAATAAACATACTAGCTGCTACTGATGAAATACGCTGATATTGACCAACGCAAAAACGCTTTTATATTTGAGCTGGATGATGTGCTTTATCCGGAGAAAGATTACCTGTACCAGATCTACTACCTGTTTGCGTCATTTTTAGAATATACCGAACTGCTGGACGGCAAAGTGCTGACAGACCTGATGGTAAAAACTTATGAAGAGGAGGGGCGCGATATAGTGTTTGACCGTGTGCAGGAGCGTTTTCAGTTTGATAAAAACTATCGTGAAAACTTTGACCGCCTGCACCTTACTGCCCGCTTGCCGCTAAAGCTATTGCTTTACGCAGATATGCTGGAGCTGCTGCAACAAATTGTTGTAGACCGTAAAAAGATCTTCATTGTTACCAACGGTAACCCCGAGCAGCAGCTCAATAAAATAAGGCAGATTGAGTGGAACGGGCTGGAGAAATACCTGGTATGTTATTTTGCCGATGAAATAGCTGCCAAGCCAGAGCCCGATACCATCTACAAACTCATTAATGACCATGGGTTGCAACGCCGCGAAATGGTGATTGCCGGTAATACCGAAGCCGATGTGCTTTGCGCTCAGGCCTGCGGTATAGATTTTATCTACTCAGAGGAGTTTTTGTCTTCACAATAACCTCATCTTCAATATGTACGTTTAAGTAGAATAATTGGTAACTTTAATAAAGCATGCAATATAAACCGTTGGTCGGTTCATATTACCGGCTCATCGACAAATAAAAAGAGCCTGACATACTTTTTTGTAGTTTGCTGCGTATAATATAGCTTATATTGAAGATGAAAAAAGTATTACTGTGTATTTGCATGGGTTTGTTTCTTTTCTCTGCATGCAGTAAAAAGAAGAGCGATCCTACGCCCGATTCGTCTAATACACCACCGGCAGATGGCTCTACTTTAGATAAGATTAGAGACTCTGTATTTCTTTATGCCAAAGAAGATTACTATTGGTATGATGCCTTGCCGAGCTACGTCAACTTTAATCCGCGAGGCTATACCTCAACCACCAGCGATCTGGACGCACTTACCAAAGAGTTGAATGCTATTTCTCAGCTCAAAATCAATCCGGCAACGGGGCAACCGTATGAGTATTACTCACTATCGCCTGGCCAGGCCAAATATTCATTTATAGATGAAGGACAGGCATCAGGCAAATTGAATGCCGTAACAGGCGATTTTGGATTTGCACCGCTGTATGCGTCCACCAATGATCTGCGCATCAAATATGTTTATCCCGGGTCGCCGGCTGGTTTGGCAGGCTTACGTCGTGGCGATCAGATCACCGCAATAAACGGCCGTACCAGCTTGAGTTATGATGGCAACACCACGTCTACCAACGTAAACTTTGTAATTAATGCTTACGCCTACAGCAGCACCATCAGCATGACCCTCCAACGGGTTGACGCCAGTAATAACGTTACCACTTTCAGCGTCAGCCTGAATGCGGCCAGCTATACCATCAACCCAATTTTGGCCACTAAAACCATTACCGTTAATGCCAGTAAAAAGGTTGGCTACATTATGTTTAACAGTTTTGTGAACCTTACCAATGTGCAAACGGCTCTAAGCACCGCCTTTAGCAGCTTTGCAGGCAGCGGTATTACAGACCTGGTGGTGGATTTACGTTATAATGGTGGCGGATATGTAGAAACAGCCATTTATCTGGATAATTTGATTGCGCCATCATCTGCTAACGGGCAGTTAATGTTTAATACTTATTATAATTCTAATCTTACCAGCGGTAATACAGCTATGCTGAAAAACCAGGTGCGCACCAATACGCAAGGCACTTACAATCTTTCGCAGGTTGACTATACTTTGGCGTCACAATATAATAAAGTGACTTTTGGCAAAGTGGGCTCGTTGAACAACCTGCAGCACGTATTCTTTATTGTAACCGGCTCAACAGCTTCGGCTGCCGAGTTGACCATCAACAACCTGCGCCCATACATGAATGTGCAACTGATTGGTAGTACCACTTACGGTAAACCGGTAGGCTTTTTTGAAATTGATATTAATAAGTATCAGATGTATATCCCTGAGTTTGAAACTAAAAACGCTTCAAACCAGGGTGGCTATTTTACAGGAATGGTACCTGGTTCTGCAGATTATCCCGGCAAAGTAGCAACTGACGACCCAACCCACGATTTTGGCGATGTAAACGAGAATTTGTTGAAGCAAGCCATTAACTTTGTAACCAACGGCACGTATGCTACAGATAATTTAGCCATACAAAGTACTGGCGGTGTAACTTTTACGTTAACAGATCAGGATAATTTTGTTAAGAGAGACAATGTCCGTAAATTTAATGGCATGGTTATGCAGAACTTAAAATTGAAACAATAACAATTCAAACAATAAGTTAAGCTTCGTTTGCTTCGGCAGGCGGGGCTTTTTTGTTTGTCTGAACCTGGATTCTAAGGATTTTTGAGATTTATAGGATGCTGGCGTTAGCCATACGTCATGCCGAACTTGTTTCGGCACCCCACGTGCCAAGTAAGCGCAGGCGCGGAAGAGAAACTACTCTCTTGAGCGATAGCGAAAAATCTTAGCCCCCGTGCAAAGGGCCGGTAATGCGTCTAAGATTTCTCCTCACACCGTCACACAGGTCAGCGCTTGTTCGTTCGAAATGACAAAAGCCGACTACGCAAGCAACCCTTAATCTGCCAACTCCCTCAAATCCACAGGTACTACGCGCGATACACCTTGCTCAACCATGGTTACACCGTAAATAATGTCGGTGCTGGCAATGGTGCGCTTGTTGTGCGATACGATGATAAACTGCGAGCTGTCTGAAAACTTGCGGATGATGTTATTGAACTTATCAATATTGGTATCATCCAGCGGGGCATCAACCTCATCAAAAATACAGAACGGGGCCGGTTTCAATAAATAAAGTGAGAAGAGGATAGCTGTAGCCGTCAACGTCTTTTCACCGCCCGAAAGCTGGTTGATAGACAGGGGGCGCTTACCCTTTGGTTTGGCAATAATATCAATATCAGAGTCGAGCGGGTTTTGTGGATCGGTGAGGATCAAATCGCAAGAGTCTTCCTCGTTAAACAGCGAACGGAACACGTGGATAAAGTTTTCGCGCACGTTGATAAAGGCCGTCATGAACTTCTCGCGGGCCGTATCGTCAATCTCCTGAATGGTAGCCAATAGTGATGTTTTGGCTTCAATCAGGTCGCGCTTTTGGTTTTGGATGAAGGTGTAACGCTCGTTCATCTCGTTGTAGGCCTCCACCGCCATCGGGTTAATGGCGCCGAAGTCATCCAACTGGCGTTTCATCTTATCGGTTTTATCGCGCAGCTCATCTTCGTTTTCATTTTCAGGTGGCTCTACGTTCAGCAGTTCCTCAATATCAATGTTAAACTCAACCGATAGGCGTTCCTTCATCGAGTTCAGATCAACACGCAGGTTGGTGCGTTTATCGCGCAGTTCGCTTTCAATCAGCTCCACATTGTCTTTACGTCGGCGCAGTTGCGAGATGTTGTTCTCAGCCTCGGTAATCAGGCCTTTCCAAGAGTAGTATTCCTGTTCTGCCTGGCGGGCGGCTTTTTCCAGCTCTTCTTTCTGGGCATACATTTCCAGCAAATCCTCGTCAGATGTATCTGAGAGTTGCAGTATCTCGTGTATGGCGGCCTTAACCGTAGTCAGCTCGGCACTGTTGGTGGTAATGCGCTTATCCAGACCTTCCTGCTGCGTTTCGCGGTAATCAAGGTCTTTCATTAGCCCCGATACCTTATTCTGCTGCTGATGGAAGCGGATGTTCTCCTGGTTATAACTGTTTGATTGTACAGTAAGCTGCTCGTTCAGTTCGTTAAAGATCTCCTGTTTTTCCAGCAGCAAGCCAGCCTGTTCTTCTTTTTGCGACTTGAAATCAATCACTTGCGGCTGCAGCGTTTGCATTTCGGTTTTAATGCCTTCAATTTTGCGGGCAATATCCTCTTTGCGGTTGCGGCTGTTCTCAATAAAGGCCTGGTATTGTTCCTGCCGGGTTTTAACAGTTACCAGTTCGGTATTTAATTGGTTGAGCGCCTGTTGTTTCTGACGGATTTCTTCGGCCTTGCCTGCGGCACGCAGTTCTACCAGTGTATGCTGCAGTTCTTCAGCGCGGGCTTTTAGTTTTTCAACCTGTATCTCGCTTTGCTTAATCTCTTTAGCAAGGTTTTCCAAATTCTTGGCGCGACCGATACGTTTACCCTCAAATAAGCCTACAGAGCCACCTGCCATGGTCAATTTGGTTTTATTGAACTTGCCGCTCTTGCCCAGTACTATAGAGCCGCTGGGCAGGGTAGCGGTATCTAAGCCGTTATCGGCACCGTCATCAATCAGGTAAACATTTTTGAGCAGGTGATTACACAGCGGGCGGTATTTGGCTTCCACCTCAATCACACTGAGGGCAGGCAGCCAGTCGGCCGGTACATCATCTGTTGGGGGAGTGGTGGCATCAGTATAATTTTCCAGAATGAAAAACTGCGCCCTGCCACGCGATGCATTGCTCAGCAACTGGATGGCGCTGATAGCCTCCTGATAATTGGCCACCACATAGTGGTTCATCATCGGTTCCAGGTAGTTCTCAATGGCCACACGGTATTCTTCACGGCAAAATAGCACGTCGCTAAACAGTGGCGCATTTTTGGCCCATTCCTGGTTCTTTTTCAAAAAGCGGATAGACTCCGGGAAACCTTCCAGGTTATCTACCAAGCTTTTGGTGAGGTTATATTCGTTCTGTTTGGCGTCAAGCTTGCGGCTTTCTACCACGGCAGTATCTTTTACGCGGGTTAGTTCTTCGTCGGCGGTTTTAATCTGTTCCTGCAGCTTTTCTTCGGCCGTCACGGCAACGCTCAGTTCGGTTTGCAGCGCTTCGGTGCGCTGCTGCAAGTCGGCCACTACCTCGTTAAAGTGAGAGAGTTCTACCTCTTTGCCTTCCGCATCTTCCATGTTACGCAGGCTTTCCTGCTCTAGCGCTTGTTCCTGAATACGCAAGATGTCCAGATCTTTCTCGGCCTTGTAGATCTGATTTTGTAAGCGGTTGTTAATGCTTGTTAGCTCATTAAGCTGATTACGCGAGTCGGTTTGTTCGGCACGCAGGTTGTCTACGGCTTCTTTCAGATCGGCTACCCGGGTTTTTACCTGCTCCAGTGTTTCTTCCTCCTGCAGGCGCTCTTCGCTGAGGCGCTTGATGTTGTAGAGCACGTGGTTCAGCTGGTTACGATCCTGCTCCAATTCGCTGCTCAGACGTGTTTCTTTATCCTGCTGAAATTTTAACTGTTCGTTCTTGATCTTCTTCTCACTCTCGTAAGCTCTGATCTTTGATACGTACTCGTTAGTTGCTTTTTGCTGGATAGACAGATTTTTCTCTTTGGTAACGCTGTCCAGCTTTTGTTTTTGCAGCTCGGCTTCGAGCGAGTCAATCTGGGTAAGTACGCCGCTCTTTTCTTCTTTCTGACGTTGTTCCTGCTGCTCAATATCTGCCAGCGATTGGCTGAACATAGCAATTCTGAAAGAGGCCAGCGTAATGCTCAGCGCTTTATATTGTTCTTTAAGGCGATAGTAACGCTCCGTTTTGCGTGCCTGGTTTTCTAAAGTTTTGAGGTTTTTCTCAATCTCGAACAATAGATCTTCCACTCGTTCCAGATCGGCCTCGGTATCCTTTAACTTATTAAATGTCTGTTTTTTGCGGAGTTTATATTTAGAGATGCCCGATGCCTCTTCAAACAGCGATCGGCGCGAGCCTTCTTTATTGGTAATGATCTCGTCAATCATCTTTAACTCGATGATCGAGTAGGAGTCAGCGCCGATACCCGTATCAAGAAATAAATCAGTAATGTCCTTCAATCGGCATTGCACATCGTTCAGGCGGTACTCGCTCTCACCGGTACGGTACAGCTTACGGGTAAGCGTTACCTGCGAGTAATCAGTCGGCAGGATGTTCTTGGTGTTATCAAAAGTAAGCGAAACTTCGGCCAGGTTGGCGGGTTTACGTGTTCTGTTGCCGTTAAAGATGATGTTCTCCATCTTTTCAGACCGCAGCATACGGGTGCTCTGCTCACCCAAAACCCAGCGAATGGAATCCACCACGTTAGACTTTCCGCAACCATTCGGGCCCACAATGGCCGTAACCCCCTCGTCAAAATTAATGACGATTTTATCTCCAAAACTCTTAAAACCCTTGATTTCCAGCCGTGTTAGCTTCATTCTTTCTCCTAATGGTTTATGGTTGATGGTTGGGCACATCCGGGCGCACCTTACCACATAAACGAACGCGAAAGATACGTGTTATCTGCAAATTTTTAGCTATAGAGTTATGACTCAGTTGATAATATGATGTTGTGACGTGAAACGTTTATTGACTACGATAATTAATTGCTACTTAGAGTTGTACTTGTCAATTATTTGCCCAGTTTGTGCATCTACAATTACCGCTGTATCGCACCAGTTAAAAAGCGTAATATGACCATTTTTATGATTGTCTAGCCCAATATAGGGGCAATCATCGCCTTCGTAAAACAATGGTACCCTGGGTATCCGCCATAAAAAATCACCAGAAGTACTGAACGCGAAAACGTTTTGATCATACTTTTCCTTAGGCGGAATTGTTAAGCGGATAATTATAACGTCGTCTACTATTAGGTGTTGGCCAACCGGATGATCAAACGTTAAAGTGTAACCATTGCTAAAAACAAACTGGTTCTCATTCATATAAGCCGCTTAAACATAAATCTCGCCCTTCATATAAGTAACCGCCTTGCCACTCATCAGCACCCGGTCGCCTTTTAACTCGCACCACAACTCGCCTTTACGGGCCGACAGTTGATAGGCGTGCAACTGGTTTTTGCCCAGTTTCTCAGCCCAATAAGGGATGAGATTGCAATGTGCCGAACCAGTTACCGGATCTTCAGGAATACCGGCGGCGGGAGCGAAGAAGCGGGAAACAAAATCAGCTGTTTTGCCGCGGGCGGTTACAATAATACCCACGGCATCCACTTTAGCCAGGAAGCCGAAATCGGGCGTCATAGCGGTGATAATTTCCTCGTTCTCATACACCAGCATGTAATCGCGCGAGCGGAAAACAGCCAGCGGACGGGCGTCACTTAATGCAGGAATCAATCCCTCTGGTGCATCAGCAGCCAAAGCCGGTCGCGATGGAAAGTCAAGCGCGTATTTATCGCCATTGCGGGCTACTTTCAATACCCCGGCTTTTACGGTTTCAAATTGAATCTCGTTGCCGGTGTAAGCTAGCTCGGTATATAAAATATGAGCTGCGGCCAGGGTGGCGTGTCCGCACAGGTCAATTTCAAACTCAGGGGTAAACCAGCGTAGCTTGTAGCCAGCACCGGTCTTTACAAAAAAGGCGGTTTCTGCCAGGTTGTTCTCAATGGCAATTTTCTGCATCACGTCGTCGGGCAGCCATTCCGTTAGCGGGCAAATAGCCGCCGGATTGCCGCCAAACAGGGTATCGGTAAAGGCATCGGCCTGGTATATAGGAAGGTTCATAACATCGTAAGGATTGGTTAATTGCTAAGATAGCAGATATTTTATCAGCTTAAAATCCCATGAAGAAATGGTTTTACTTAAGCCTGAGGCCCAGCATAATATTGAGGATGCCGGTAATCAAAAAGGCCAGCGCCACCCATAGCACAAGCGTCATGGATCCGAATACCGGGTTAAACCAGATCATGCCCACAAACAACAGCGTAATCAAGGCGCCCAATATTACCCACCAGGAGCCTCCGGCAGCTTTGCGGAAGCTAAAGATGATTAAGCCTCTGAAAAGGAAATAAAACCCGATAACGATACGCAAAATGGTTATGCTGGCACCCAGATGCGTCATGAGGATGATGCCCAGTATCAGATCTATAATGCCTGTGAAAAGGTGCCAGCCCCGGTCGCCTTGATCCCGATCCTGGTAGGCCCGCAATAAATCAGCAATACCGGCAAGGAAGATGATCAGACCAAACGTGAAGCCCAGCGCTATTAAGCCGCTAACCGGAGCCGCCAGCAAATAGATACCTAGCAATAAAAATAATATACCGCGCAGCACAAACACCCACCAGAGCCTTATACCGCGACCAACTGTGATTTCCATAGTTAATAGTTTATTATTTGAACCTGATTTTTGGTTAAAAGGTTTTAAAACAAACAGTTAATAATGGCGTCGCCCCAGTCCATCTTAAAAAGGCGAGGGGCTTTGAAAAAGGAAAGGCGATAAACAGATGTTTATCGCCTTTAAGCTTTATTACGATAGTTGGGTAGCAAAACATTCACTACTCACCACTCACCACTCATCATTCACTCATTAGGTGGTATAACCCAGAATCTTCAATACTTGCTTGCTGTTCTGTTCTTCGCCAAATACCTCGAAGTTGAATGTCTCATCGCGGTTACGGCGGATGATTACATGTTTAGGCGATGGCAGCAGACAGTGGTGGATACCGCCGTAGCCGCTCAGTACCTCCTGGTAAGCGCCGGTGTTAAAGAAGCCCAGGTATTGCACTTTACGGGTTTTGGGCATAAACACACTGTTCATGTGTGCCTCCTGGTTGTAATAGTCCTGACCATCGCAGGTGATACCGCCGAGGTTTACACGCTCGTATTCAGAATCCCAGTTGTTGATCGGTAACAATATGTATTTTTGGTTCAAAGCCCAAACATCCGGCAGGTTGGTAATGAAAGATCCATCCAGCATCAGCCAGCGCTCACGATCATTCTGTTGCTTACGGCCCAGTACTTTATAAAGGATGCCTGAAGCTTCGGCCACGGTATATTTACCAAACTCGGTAATAATATCTGGTTCAACCACGTCATGCTCGGCGCAGATTTCTTTGATACGGCTCACAATCTCGTTGATCATGTACTCGTAGTCAAAATCAAACACCAGCGAGTCTTTGAAAGGCATGCCGCCGCCAATATCCAGCGTATCCAGATCAGGGTTAATCTTTTTAAACTTGCAGTATAGCGTTACGTATTTCTCCAACTCGTTCCAGTAGTAAGGGGTATCAGATATACCAGAGTTGATAAAGAAGTGCAGCAGCTTTACCTTAAAGTTAGGATTTTTCTCAATCTTGTTGGTATAGAAATCAATAACGTCCTCCATACGCAAACCCAGGCGTGAGGTATAGAACTGCGAGTTAGGCTGCTCCTCTGCCGCTATACGGATACCAAGGTTGCAAGGCGTGTCCATCTCAATCTCATCATCGTAGATGTTAAACTCCTCTTTGTTATCCAGCACCGGGATGATGTTTTTAAACCCATCATGCAGCATATCAACAATATACTGCTTGTACTGGAAGGTTTTAAAACCATTACAAATCACGGTAATATCCTTGTTCAACACGCCTTTTTTCTCCAACGTGTCAATCATAGGCATATCAAAGGCCGACGATGTTTCCAGGTGTATCTCGTTGCGCAGGGCCTCTTCTACAATGTGCTTAAAGTGCGAGCTTTTGGTACAGTAGCAATATTTATAGCTGCCGCGATAGTTGTTTTTAATAATAGCCTGCTGGAAAAGCAGTTTAGCCTGCTGGATCTTTTTAGAGATCATGGGCAGGTACGTGAAACGCAGGGGGGTACCATACGTTTCAATCATTTCCATCAGGTTAAGATCCTGAAAGTAAAGTTCATCATCAATGATCTCGAAGCCTTCCTGTGGGAAGCCTACGCTGAGGTCAAGAAATTCCTGGTAACTCTGCATTCTATTTTAAAATTTCCGCAAAAATGTAATTTTTTAAATTAATAATGCCCCAAAAAGTAATGTAATTTTTGTAGTGGGAATGTAATTTAGTGAGCGGTGAGTTGTGAGGAGTGAGTGAACGGTAGCTTTGTGTTAAGGAAGTGTTAAGGTTGTATTGTGGGTTAAGTGCTGAAAAGTGTTTTGAAAACGAACGAGTGGTAGTTCTTCGGTGCCGCCAGTCCCGCTTTACGCTGCAATCGGGTTTAGGGTGAAGGTACAATAGTAGCCCCAATCTCCCTTTAGCGGACCAGGGGGCTTAACGCCACTTCTGCCATCATACATCTCACACTACCACCGCCATTACGTTCAATCACCGGAATATCACTGTGGATAATGCGCGAATATTTCTCTAGCGTACTAATCTGCTTTTCATCCAGTGAGGCATGAGCACTGCCAGACATCACCAGCAAACTTTCGCCCTGCGCATTAAATACCTCTAGCATGTTGCCGGCAAAGTGGTTCATCTGATCATAGCTGATGTTTACGATGCTTTTGCCGCTCATCTCCAATGAGCTGATGACCGTCAGTCGCTCCATATTATCGGCAATGCTATCCAGGCAAATCACCGCGTATTTGCTGGCAATGCACATCATTACGTTAGTGTGGTAGATAGCCTGTCCGTTTTGATCTGCCGCGTGGAAGGTAACAGCGGTATAAAATGACTCTTCGCAGAAACGGTCCAGTACATCTTGGTCTGTACGGGGGGAGAGGCAGGCGTAGGCTACTTTGTTTTCCCTGTCAAATACCATGCTGCCGGTGCCCTCCAGGTATTTTCCTTGCTTTTCAAAGCGGCTCAGGTCAATCACGTGGCGCACTTTAAAGGTGTCTTCCAGTGTGCTGATTACATCCTCCCGGCGCTCCAATCGGCGGTTTTCGGCCTGCATCGGGTAAAGGAAGATGTCGCCGGTTTCATGAAATGAGATCCAGTTGTTGGGGAAGATCGAATCAGGCGTGTGTGGCGTCACGGTGTCCTCTATAACCAGTACGTTTATGCCGTTATCGCGCAGTATTTTAACAAAGCGGTCAAACTCCTTTAGCGCCTGCTCTTGCGCGTCCTGTTGTGCTGTATCTTTTATCTGAAAAGCATTGCTTTCGGCCGTTTGTTCATTGTAACCAAAAGCCACCGGACGGATCATCAACAGGGTAGTGGGGTACATAGGTAGTTAGGATTTGTTTACTGCAAAAGTAAGAGGGAAGTGAAAAGTAAAAATTAAAAAATGAAAAAGATGTTAATCCTATAAATCTGTTAAATCCCGGTTCAGATAAAATAAAAAAAGCCCTGCCGAATATCGACAGGACTTTTATATAATTAATCACTTCTAATACTGATTATTCAGCAGCAGCGTCGTCTGCTTTAGCAGCTTTTGCTTTAGGAGCTTTTTTTGCTGGAGCTTCTTCAGCAGCTACTTCTTTTACTTTAGCAGCTTTTGCTTTAGGAGCAGCTACCTCTGCAACTGGTGCAGCTTCAATTGGAAGAACTGAAACGTATGAACGGTTATCAGCTTTCTTTTTGAATACTACATGGCCATCAGCCAATGCAAATAAAGTGTGGTCTTTACCAATACCTACGTTAAGACCTGGGTTGTGCTGGGTACCGCGCTGACGAACGATGATGTTACCAGCAATAGCAGGTTGACCACCGAAGATTTTGATACCTAAGCGTTTGCTGTGCGATTCGCGACCGTTCTTGGAACTACCGGCGCCTTTCTTATGTGCCATCTTTTAATATCTTTTTACTGTGCCTTTGCAGGCGCAATGGTTATTAAACTTGTTAATTAAAGGGTGATGCCAGTGATCTGGATCTTAGTGAACTGCTGACGGTGACCGTTTTTCTTTTTGTAACCTTTACGACGTTTCTTTTTGAAAACCAGTACTTTGTCACCTTTTAAATGAGACAGGATAGTAGCCGATACTTTAGCACCTTTTAGGTCTGCACCTAATTTAAATTTGCCTTCGTTTTCAGCTAATAACACGGTGTCAAATTCAATACTAGCGCCTTCATCTCCTTGTAAGCGGTGTACAAACAGATGCTGGTCTTTAGCAACTTTAAATTGCTGTCCTGCTATACTTACTATTGCGTACATTGTTAATTAGTTGTTTTTTTTAAAAATTTCGAGGTGCAAATATAGAGCTTTGCTTTTTGTTATGCAAGTGTTTTTTGGTCCGAAAGTTAGAAAAGTCCGGAAGCATGAAAGATACCCTGATATTTAACTTCTATCTTCCGGTCTTTTCCGACTTCCCGACTATTTACTGCTTAAAATCATTCTCCGCATCATCCAGCACTTTCTGGATGGTTTGGATCAACTGCTCGTTAGCGTCTTTCAGTTTCGGATCGCCTTCAAAGTTTTTATCGTATACCACACGTTTGGTTTTGCGTTTGTAGCTAAACTCAATCACGTATCGAAGGCCGTGGTGGCCCTGTGTAGTCTGGGTAGTATCGCCACGCTCGTTAGTCGGGAAATCCCAGAAACCAAGTTCAGATGCTTTGCGGTGCAGGTACAGCAAATCTTTGCTGGCAAGTTTCATGTGGATTTTTACCAGCGAGTCGCGGTTATCCACATACTGGTATTGCCCGGTTTTAGTGCTGTATTTGTTGACCAGGCTGTCAGGTCCCGGGCCGTATTCAAACGTTATATGGTCAAACTCGGCAAAACGATAAGGGGCATTTTTAATAATGCCGGCATAATAGTAAGCAGAGTAGCCAATAAACGGAACAACGATACAGACAATCAGAAAGATCTTTCTTTTGAGGGATAACTTACGCATGGGTGTTTTATTAAAAAGTCCATAGTCGATCAGACTATGGACCATAGTTTTTTCAGTCGGCAAAGATAGTAAAAAGTCCATAGTCCATAGTCGATGGACCGTAGTAACTTCTTGCAGCTAATCGATTAAAATCCTGTTAATCTCCTAAATCCTCAGAATCCTGGTTCAGACTTAGTTCGCCTTCCCACTTGCTCACCACAGCCGTAGCCATGGCGTTACCCAGCACGTTGGTAGCCGATCGGCCCATATCCAACAACGGATCTATGCCCAATATCAAACCTAAACTGGCCTCGGGGATGCCAAACATGGCAATGGTACCTGCAATTACTACCAGCGATGCACGCGGCACACCGGCTACGCCTTTACTGGTGAGCATCAGTACCAAGAGCATTGTGATCTCATGTCCCAGCGAAAGATGAATATTATAAGATTGCGCCAGGAAGACCGAAGCAAACGTCATATACATCATCGAGCCATCCAGGTTAAAAGAATACCCCAAGGGCAGTACAAAGCTCACAATCTTGTTATTGCAGCCAAACTTTTCCAGTTCTATGAGTACGCGGGGGTAGGCAGCCTCGCTGGTGGAGGTACTAAAGGCCACCAGCATAGCATCTTTAATATTGCCCACCAGTGTAAGCGAACGTTTGCCCAGCACCATAAAGCCGGCAAAAACAATAACGCACCATAGCAGGATCAACGCAAAATAAAACTCGCCGATAAACAGCACGTAGGTTGATAGAACGCCCACGCCCTGCTTGGCCACCACCACCGTAATGGCCCCGAAAACGGCCAACGGCGCCAGTTTCATTACATAACCGGTTATCTTCAATATCACGTGCGCAACAGCATCCATAAACTTAATGACAATTTCGCCCTGCTGACCGATAGCTGCAGTGCCCACTCCAAAGAAGAGCGCAAAAATCACAATCTGCAAGATCTCGTTATTGGCCATAGCCTCAGTAAAGCTGCGCGGGAAAACGTGGTCTACAAAGTCTTTAAGGGAGATGGCGGCTTTCTTAATGTCAGTGCCCAGGTGGCTGTCGGGGAGGGGCAAGTGCATAGCCACACCCGGCTTAAATAGGTTTACCAATACCATACCTAATAATAAAGACACCAGCGTGGCGCTTAAAAACCAAAGTAATGTTTTACCTCCAATACGCCCGACGGATTTGATATCGCCCACCTTGGCAACGCCCACCACCAGCGTGGTAAATACCAGCGGAGCCACTACCATCTTAATCAGGTTCAGAAATATTTTGCTGAGGATAGAGAAGAGCTCCAGTTTATCTTCGCGAGTGGCATCGGCCGTTTTACGGGTTTGGGCAATGTTGGTGCGTTCTTTTTTGAGGGCGGTATACTGGGCAACGGTGGTATCCTTCATTTCTACCATCTGCGTATTGATGGCTTTAAGGCGGGTATCGGCAGCGCTGATTTGCTGGTTGTACAGGTCTATTACCCTGGCGTTGTACAGGTAACCGGTAACAATACCAAGCACCAGCGCTATAAAAATATAGAGCGTCAGTTTGTTCTTAAGCATCCCTTTGTTTGAGTTTTAGTTGACGCTAATGTAGTGATTGGAGGTGAAAGGTTAAAGGCGAAAGGATAAAGGTGGTTTCACTTTCGGTTCATTCGGGTATTAATAAAAAGAGACGCAAAGTATTGCGTCTCTACATGTATCCTTTAAATCTTAAAAATCAAATAAATCCTGGTTCAGACTATACTTTCTCCGCCTTCACCGCAGTGCCGTAAGCCAATACTTCGGTAATGCCCTGCATTACTTCATTAGCATCATAACGCATGTTGATTACCGCGTTGGCGCCTACCTGTTGCGCGTGTAAGATCATCAGGTTATAAGCCTCCTGGCGAGACTCTTCGCACAGCTGGGTGTACACACTGTTGCGGCCGCCCACTAATGACTGCAATCCGCCCAGGAAATTACCACCCACGCCGCGTGAGCGTACGGTAATACCACGGATTACGCCTAAATGTTCGGTTACTTTATAGCCTTCTAAGTGGGTGCTGGTTGTTACAATCATGGTGTAGTTTGTTTTTTAGTTTTACTCAAACATAACAGATACCATTGATATTTTATAATTTGAACCCCTGCTTAACACAGAGATAATTATACATGCCTACAGACGGTTACGGAATACAAGATATAAAAAAAGAACTGCAACACCTCAGCGCGCCGCAGCTGACCGAGCTGGTGCTTAAACTAGTGCGGTACAAAAAGGAAAATAAGGAGCTGGCGGCCTACCTGCTTTTTGTGGCAGATGACGAGGCGGCTTTTATTGAAGGCTCTAAATATGAGCTGGTGATGCTATTTTACGGCATGCCATCGCAACCTTACAATGCGGCCAAAGCGCTGCGCAAAATTCTGAGACTGATTACTAAGCTTTCGCGGTTCTCGGGTTCTAAAACTGTCGAGATCTCGTTGCTCTTTGCTTTTTGCAATAACTATCTTGAGTTTGTAGATAAGCGTAATGGCTTTAAACCGTTACGTAATATCCTGATAAAACAGGTAGAAAAGATTGGCAAACTCATTACCAAACTACATGAGGATGTTCAGGGCGATTTTACCGATGCTTATAATCAGCTGATTGACGCTGCCGACGAAAAGTTAAGCTGGTTTAATAAGTTTGAACATTTATTGTAACATTTGTAGCAAGGGGGAGTCATACCCTCAAAAACAAATAAACATGGTGGCCAGCAAGGAAGCAGCCTTCCGTAAGATATTCGAAGCCAATTCTAAAAAAATATACCATCTGTGCTATGGTTATACCGGCGACAGTGATGCCGCCAACGACCTGCTGCAAGAAACTTTTTTAAAGGTGTGGCAAAACCTGGAGAAATTCAGAAATCAGGCCATGATCTCTACCTGGATCTATCGCATTGCCGTAAATACCTGTTTAACTTATCTGCGTTCAGAAAAACGGCAGGCTAAGGACGAGCTGACTGATCAGTTGGTTGAAACCCGGGCCGAAGAATTTTCGGAGAAAAACGAGCAGGTGGCACTGCTGTATAAATGCATATCAAAACTCGAGGAAAGCGAACGTATTATTATCACCATGGTATTGGATGAGATGCCGTACACAGAGATTGCCGATATATCTGGTATATCAGAAGGCAACCTGCGCGTTAAGATCCATCGTATTAAACAGAAATTAACAGAATTATATAACCACCATGAAAGACTTTGAACATTTAATGTCTGTGTGGCAGGATCAGTCCGCGCACGACAAGCTTTCAGTGGATGAGGTGCTGAAACAGGTTAAAAAGGGAATAAAGGATATTACCAATCAATTGTATTGGGGTATTGTGGCGATGGTAGCTGTATTGGTACTCACGTTTATTATACTGTTCTTTTTTGTGTTTCAGTCATGGCTAACGTATGTGGGTATTGTTATCATGATGATAACCATGCTGCTATATGCCGTAATGATCATCCGTAATTATCGTATTTTAAACAAGCGCGATGCCACGTTGCAGCCTACCGATTATCTGCAGGATCTGAAACAGTATCAGCGTAACCGGGCCACCACCAACGGCTGGTTCTATTATATTTATGTGCTGCTCATCAGCCTGGGTTTGTCGCTTTACTTTATAGAGATATTGAGTAACTCGTCATTGCCTTATAAGGTTACGGTTTATGGCCTGTCTATATTATGGCTGTTGTTCCTCACCTTTTATTACAAAAAACGTGTATTTAAGAGCGAGGAAGAAAAACTGAACCTGATGATTGATCGCCTGGAACGCTTGCAGGGGCAGTTTGAATAAATATGCCAAACATTATATTCAAAAGAGTTGAGGCTAATGACGCTCCGGTACTTTTAGACCTTAGCAGACGGGTATTCTTTGATGCCTTTTATCATCAAAACCGGCCGGAGGATATGGAAGCTTATGCGTCCAAAAACTTCACATTGCAACATTTGCAGCAGGAGCTAAGCACATTCGGCAGTCATTTTTACTTTGTTTATGCTGATGATCAACTGGCGGGTTATCTAAAACTAAACTACGGACAGGCGCAAAGTGATTTGCACGAAGACCACTCAATGGAAGTTGAGCGCATCTATGTAATTGCCGATTTTCAGGGACAGGGGATCGGTCAGCAATTAATAGCGTTTGCGTTGCAAAAAGCGCGCGAGGATAACATGCAATCTGTATGGTTAGGTGTGTGGGAGCACAACTATGGCGCTATCAGGTTTTATGAGCGTTATGGGTTTGTGAGTTTCGGGAGTCACAACTTTATGTTGGGGAGCGATGAGCAGACTGACGTGTTGATGCGGTGTGCGCTATAAATCAAAAATGCTCCTCCCGTTGGTTGAGGTGATAGTATAAGGTATTAACAAGAAAAGGCCGGGATCGCCCCGGCCTTTTTAGGATATAAAATTTAGACTTAAATACAGCTTATTTTTTCTCGCCTTCATCTTCATCATGGTGCATGCCACCTTCTGGGTGTGCTTTACCATTGTGGCAGGTAACACATGAAATACCGGTTTCCATCATCATGCCCAAAGAGTCTTTTTTAGCCTCGAAGTATTTTTTATTGATGGCCGATGTCATTTTAAACATCGCGCGGGCTACATTTTTCTCTGGTTTTGCATCGCTGGCAAAATCCATTTTGTTAGTAGCAGCATCACGTGCGTGGCAAGCGTTACAGCGCACACCCAAGGCATGTGCCCACTCGTCCATGATATGATCTATCTGCTTGTGCGTTAAGTTTTTTGGCAGCACTTTCAGGTTTTTGGCTTTTTGCTCTTGTGGCTGTTGCATATTAGCCATTGAGCCAAAAACCACCAGGCCAGTTAGACCCAGTGTTATGAGTAATTTTTTGTTTGGTTTAAAAGTCATAAGTAAGCAAGATTGATGTACCCAAGTTAAGCGTTTTTTACAAATAAATGATAATTGAAAAAAAATTAACGCGTGATAACACCTATTTGTTGCAAAAAATCTTCAATCTATCGGTTTATATATCAAATGGTCGTTGTAAACCAAGTGTTTAGTAAATAATGGAGTGGGTAATAAACCGGATGTTCAGTGTTGTAAACTAAACATCCGGTGGGTTTTCTTCAGGCGCCTGCTCTGATCAGCTGAGGTTATAGGCATAGGTACGCGTGGTTTGTATTTTCAGTTCTATACGTTCAATATGTTCCTGCACGTCGTCCACCTGTTCCTTGTCGTCGGCACTAAGCAAAGCCTCGCGGAATAGTCTGGCGGCTTTTACCCAGTTGTTGTTCTTTTCGGCCAGCTGCCCCATTATTTCATATACGTGCGAGTGTTGCACGCCCGGTACCTGTAATGCTTTGGAACTTACGTTTTGTGCCAAAGTGTGCTTGTTTAAAAATAGCAATAGCCGTAAATAAGGCACATAGGCATCTGGAAACGATGGTTCCAGCTCTAAACAGGTTTGGTAATGGTAACCAGCCGACTGGTAATCGCCGGTATTATTATAGTGCACTTTACCCAAAAGGTAATGCGCACGGGCATATTTAGCATCGGTATCAATAATCTCGTTCAGCAGTTTCAGCGTTTTTGGCTGCGTGCCGTATTGATATTCTTCTACCGCCTGAAGATACTTTTCTTCAATAGTAAAATAAATGTCCATATCAGTTTAATACGCGTTAAGCGCATTTATAAAATGTTGTAAATAAATTGATTGTTAAGTTTCTGGTTTACTTAAAAACAGAAACTATACGGGGAACGAGAAAGGCATGGCAAATGCAATACCTTTCCCGTGCATGGCCAGGGGGCGCATGTCAGTATGGCGGTATGTAGTAAACTTTAGCATTTGCGTTATTTATTTTTTACAAAAATAACAAAATCAACTTCGTAATTCCAAATAAAGGTTAGCGCAATAGCTGCGTGCCGAAGTACAATTCGGTAAAAATGTGCCAGTTTGATTGTAATATGTATGTCTCCCGTTCCAGCACCGTTAGCCGGTCGGCCATAAACTCAGCCTCAAAAGGGAGGTCTTTAAAGAATGGCCACAAGTAATTAAAAGCATCACCGGGAATACTGCGCACAACCGTGATATGCGGAATAAAGCTTTTAGTTGTTATGCGCATCTGCTGCCTTAGTAGTTTAAACCAGTTGTTGGTGCGTTCATCGTCAGCCAGTGCGGCAAAAATGGTGTACTTATCGCCGCTCATAAAATGTTTAAACCCGTTGATTTTAAGTTTGACAGGTGGCAGCATCCCTAGCGGTCCCGCCATGCTCCTGATAGCGGGCTGCGCATGGAAAGGCTTGCATCGCGTTTGGCTGTTAATACTGATATGTGCCTTAGAATGCAGGCTGTTAAACTCACCAATTTTACGGGCCGACGCACGTTTATAGCGATCAATCTCGGCTTTGATCTCTGCCGGTGGCGAGATAATCATCAGGTAATCAGTATACGATGTCATGTTTATCAGGATAAAAATCGGACAATAAAATTGCTAATTATTTTAGTATTTATATAAAATATTTTTCAACTTTGTGATGATGGATCTCAAGCGTTATATCGTCCATATTGATCTCGATTCCTTTTTCGTATCTGTTGAGCGGAAGTTTAATCCAGAGCTTATTGGCAAGCCCGTGTTGATTGGCGGCTCGGTAGAGCGTGGGGTGGTGGCGTCCTGCAGCTATGAGGCGCGCAAGTTTGGCGTCCACTCGGCTATGCCAATGAGAACGGCGTTGAGGCTGTGTCCGGATGCTATTGTAATTCGGGGATCGCATGGTAAATATGGTGAAGCATCGCGCGAGGTGACACAGATTATCCATGATACGGTGCCGCTTTACCAGAAATCATCGGTTGATGAATTTTATATCGACCTAACTGGTATGGATCGATATTATGATTGTTATGAGTTTGCCAGCGCCCTGCGGCAAAAAGTGATTCACGAAACGGGATTGCCTATTTCATTTGGCATGGCATCGTGCAAAACCGTTGCTAAGATGGCTACCAACCAGGCAAAGCCTAACGGGCAATTGTTTGTACCGCATGGTAAAGAGAAAGAGTTTTTAGCACCGCTGGCCATCAGCAAGATTCCTATGTTGGGCGAAAAAACCTGCCAAAAGCTTTATCAATATGGCATCGAAAAGATTGGCGACCTGCAAAAGGTAAACCTGAAATTTCTGGAGGCCATATTCGGTAAATCGGGTTTATTTATCTATGAGAAAGCTAATGGGATTGATCATGGCGAGATTGTACCGCACTCTGAACGTAAATCTATCTCTACCGAAAATACTTTTCACAATGATGTGTCTGAACGCAAAGTACTGGAAAGCACATTGGTATCTATGACCGAAGAGCTGGCCGGCAAACTGCGCCGCGAAGGCATGGTGGCATCATGTCTGGCTATTAAGATCCGTTATAATAATTTTGAAACGCACACCGTGCAAGAGAAAATTGCCCTTACGGCTGCAGAACATATTTTGATACCTGGCATTAAAAACTTGCTAAGCAAAGCCTGGAACGGCCACCGGCCCGTACGGCTGATAGGGGTAAGGCTGAGTGATCTATGTCCGGGAAGTTATCAGATCAATTTGTTTGAAGATAATGAGGAGCGCATCCGCCTGTACCAGGCGATGGATAAGATCAACTTTAAGTTTGGCGATAAAACGGTGTGCCGCGCCGCAGGGATGGAGATTGGTACGCGCAATTTTAATCCGTTTATGAAAGGATGAGTGGGAGATTAGTGATAGATTAATCTTATCCACCACGCAGTCGCTCGGCTCCAGCCATTAGGCGTTGGGTAGATGTTAAAATCCCCTCTTGAGAGGGGGCGCGTTGACGGTGCGGCTGTAGGGGTGTGTCATTCGAACGTATAAAGGACACACCCCTCCACCCCTCTCAAGAGGGGAATCGCACTATTCCACCGCTTCTTTTATCTTTCCTACACCTATTGGCTGAGCCGAGCGACAGCGGGGATAAAAGAAAAAGCCAGCTTTCCGCTGGCTTTTTCTTTTATGGAATTGATCACTACAATCAATTATATCCTTTTAATATCAGCACCTAGTGCTTGCAGACGTTGATCAATATGCTGATAACCGCGCTCTATTTGCTCAATGTTGTAAATGGTTGATTTACCCTGAGCAGACAGCGCTGCAATAAGCAGCGATACGCCGGCACGGATATCAGGCGAGGTCATAGAGATGCCGCGCAGTTTTACCTGGTTATCAAGGCCGATAACGGTTGCACGGTGCGGATCACACAGGATAATCTGGGCGCCCATATCCAGCAGTTTATCTACAAAGAACAGGCGGCTTTCGAACATTTTCTGATGAATCAGTACTGATCCTTTGGCTTGTATAGCCACTACCAATACGATGCTCAGCAAGTCGGGCGTGAAGCCTGGCCATGGTGCATCAGCAATAGTCATGATAGAACCATCGATAAATGTCTCTATCTCGTAATGCTCTTGAGCTGGGATGTAAATATCATCGCCACGTAGTTCCATTTTGATGCCCAGGCGGCGGAATACATCTGGGATAATACCCAGTTCCTGGTATTGTACATCTTTAATGGTGATCTCAGAGCCGGTCATGGCAGCCAGACCAATGAAAGAGCCAATCTCAATCATATCCGGCAGCATGCGGTGCTCGGTACCACCAAGGCGTTCCACACCATTGATGGTAAGTAGGTTAGAGCCGATGCCTTTAATGTCTGCACCCATGCGGTTCAGCATTTTGCAAAGTTGTTGCAGGTAAGGCTCGCAGGCCGCGTTATAAATAATGGTTTCGCCTTTTGACAGAACAGCAGCCATCACCACGTTGGCCGTACCGGTAACCGATGCCTCATCCAGCAGGATGTAAGTACCATGCAGATTGCTGGCATCTACATTAAAAAAGCCTGTCTCTGGGTTGTAATCAAAGCGTGCGCCCAGTTTTTCAAACCCCAGGAAGTGCGTGTCTAACCTGCGGCGACCAATTTTGTCGCCTCCTGGCTTAGGGATAGACGCCTTGCCGAAACGAGCCAGCAGCGGACCCACAATCATGATAGAACCCCGCAGGCTGCCACCTTTTTGTTTAAAGGTCTCTGATTCAAAAAAGTTCAGATCGATGTTTTTGGCTTCAAAGCTGTAAGTGTCACCACTCAATCGCTCCACGGTTACGCCCATGTCGCCAAGCAGCTCTATCAGTTTGTTAACATCTTTAATATCAGGTATGTTGCTGATGGTTACTTTTTCCTCCGTCAGCAATACTGCCGAGATCACCTGCAGTGCTTCATTTTTGGCACCCTGTGGCACAATCTCGCCTTTTAGCGGTTTTCCGCCTATAATTTCAAATGCGTTAGTCATAAATAGATATCCGTCAATGTTTAACAGCTTGCGGTAGCGGATTATTGTCCGGCACCAAAACTATTAAATGTTGTCAACTATTACCGTTAATACTTTCTGCCGTTGTTGTTATTATTACGGCTACGGTTCTGGTTGTTGTTATTGTTACGGTTGTTGTTATTGTTACGGTTTTGATTGTTCTGGCCGCCTTTATTGTTCTGGTTGTTGTTTTTGTTACGTGCCGGGTTAGGGTTAACGGTGCGCAGGTCAACACGGTTCAGATTCACGTTATCTTCCAGTTGCAGTTCGCCTTTAGACATTTCACGTAAATCAGCCAGGATGCTTTCGTCAGCAACAGAGTCTTTGTTCCATTGCACGTAGGCCATCTTCATAAAATTGGCAATAGCTTGCACCATGTGTTGCTTACGGGCGGGCTCGTCAATACTTTTGGCTTTCTCCATCATCAGCTCAATAGTTTTACCGTAATGACGGTAGCGCATACGCTGATGCGGATAACGCAGCACTTCTGGCTTAATATGAATAGCCTCTGGCGATGGCACCGGGTATGGAGAGTCTACATCTATCTTAAAATCAGAGATGATGTGCAGGTGATCCCACAGTTTGTGTTTAAAGTCGGCCACATCACGCAGGTGTGGGTTCAAAAAGCCCATCAGTTCTATCACCACTTGTGCGTAGCGGTTACGTTCTTCTTTGGTAGGCAGTTCTACAATGTACTTTACCATGTTTTGTACATTGCGGCCATACTCAGATAATAACAGTTTTTTTCTGGTAGAGTTGTAATCAAACTCTCCAGGCTTAATATTTTGAGCCATGCTAAAATTTAAATAAGTGAATTTGGTATTTCAGCGCAGACATCTTTCCCGGCATTTAACAGGTTAGCGAGGCCAAAATTGAATTATTGTAGAAATGCAAATATAGACGATTTGTTTTAGTTGTCAAGTAGTAATGACCAGAGATAGGTAATTAGTTAATCAGCTACCTGCTGTATTGGGGGTGTGAGATAGACGACGATAACGCCGACGTAACTGAAGAGCAATCCCAATAATAAGCCCAACGCGCCGCCAATGCTTCTTTTTGAACCTGCCCTGTATCCCCAAATGCATGGGATGAGCCCCAATGGCAGGCTTAGAACAATTAGTTCTGGTGTGCCTATGTTTAAAAATCCTAAAGTCATGAAATTGATATTATTTAAGGTTGTTGGTTAAAATTCTAAAGATCAGCCTAATATTCGTGTTTTCTGGTCCTGATATTCTTGCTCGGTAATAGCGCCGCTGTCTAGCAGTTGTTTGTATTTCTGCAATTCGTCTGCAGCAGAGTTGAGTTTTGAGGGCATTAGATAAACAATGATAATACCTATATAACTTAAAAAGAAACCCAGCAATAAGCCAACAATAGCCCCAATGCTACGTTGCGCGCCAACCTTGTAGCCCCATATAGAAGGTATAACAACTGTAATGAGGAAACTTGAAAGCAGAAAAATAATTTCCGTAGTGCCTAAAGCCATGTTTGTTAATGTTTAGGTAATTGGTTTATTACATTAAAGGTATTAACAAATAATGGCATGTCCAGCCGTAGGCCAATAAAAAAAGCCCCTATCCGGGGCTTTTCTATTAGTGGTGTGTATTTTTGCCGCCTCTGTGGTTGCCGCCGGCCATCTCTTTGGCGGCGTTGCTTTTTTGTTCTTTAGAGGCTTTCGGATCGCGCATTTGTTTTGACGCGGTTGATTTGTTTGCAGTAGTTCCGGTTTTCTCTTTGGTAGTTGCCATAACTATAAAAATTAAGTTGATACTAATTTTAGAATAGGCTAAGAGATGGTTTTGTTTTTCTTTTAGATTAATTTAATTAATCTTTAGATTGGTTGTTTTGTAGGTGAGGATCGATATAGGTTGGTTATTAGATGCTTATGATGTCCTTAAGTATCTCTTTGCATTTTTTGCGGATAGCGTAATGACGATAGATGCAGACAGGCAAAGGAAATAGACCGAAAAACGCAAGAGAAGATATATCCCGGCTTACAAAAGCAGTAATTCCTGCAAATAAAACAAAAGCAATTTCAGCCCAATACTCCACGGCATAAGTTAACTTTAAAATAATTTTCTGTTCTTTAGCGTCGAAACTGATTTTTCCTTTGTGGGTAAAAAACAGATAGTTGCGATTGCCGTTAGATGGTGTTCGTGTATTTGAAATATCTTCATCACGAACAAAGGCTACCTGGTTGTCCGTTTCTTCGGTAACCTGGTAGCCCCATTCGTTTAATACAGCATAAATATCATCAATAAGCTCGTCTTTGGTGTATGACGAGGAAAGAAATGAATCTTCAACCGAATACCAAAGTCGCAGCATGTTTCAATGATTTACTTTGCGCTCAGTTCCGCGAAATACTTGTGGAACAGGGGCAGGGTTTCAATGCCTTTATAGTAATTGAAAATATCGTACTTCTCATTTGGTGAGTGCAGATTATCGCTATCCAAACCAAAGCCCATCAGTACGGTTTTAATGCCCAGTTCGGCTTCAAATAATGCAACAATAGGGATGCTGCCACCACCACGGGTTGGGATAGGTGCCTTGCCGAAGGACTCCGTAATAGCTTTCTCGGCTGCGCGGAAAGCTACACTGTCGGTTGGCGTTACCACCGGTTCGCCGCCGTGGTGCGGGGTTATTTTTACTTTAATATATGGTGGGGCAATGCTTTCAAAATGTTTGGTAAACAGCTCGGTAATCTTATCAGAACTTTGGTTAGGCACCAAGCGCATAGAGATCTTGGCATTGGCTTTTGACGGCAACACGGTTTTGGCTCCTTCGCCGATGTAACCACCCCAAATGCCGTTTACTTCAAGGGTAGGGCGGGTGCCGGTACGCTCAATGGTGCTGTAGCCTTTTTCGCCCCAAAGTTCGTTTACGCCAAGGTCGTCTTTGTATTCCTGCTCGTTATAGGGTGCCTGGTTAATGGCTTTGCGTTCAGCATCAGTCAGGTTAATTACATCATCATAAAAGCCCGGGATGGCAATATGATTGTTTTCATCATGTAACGATGCAATCATCTTGGCCAGGATAGTAGCAGGGTTAGCCACCGCACCGCCATATACGCCAGAGTGCAGATCGCGGTTAGGACCGGTTACTTCAACTTCAATGTATGACAGGCCACGTAAACCGGTCTCCAACGATGGTGTTTCCATGCTGATCATCGATGTGTCTGAAATCAGCACTACATCAGCTTTCAGCCGTTCTTTATTGGCTTTTACAAAAATGCCCAGGTTGTTTGAGCCTACTTCTTCCTCGCCTTCAATCATAAATTTAATGTTGCAGGGCAGGGTGTCGGTCTGCATCATCAGTTCAAAAGCTTTTACGTGCATATAGAACTGACCTTTATCATCGCAGGCGCCGCGGGCAAAAATTTTGCCATCGCGAACAGTTGGTTCAAAAGGAGGGGTGTGCCACAGTTCCAGCGGATCTGGCGGTTGTACATCATAGTGACCGTAAACCAAAACGGTAGGTTTTGCCGGATCGATCAACTTTTCGCCATAAACTATTGGATAACCTGCAGTTGGACAAACCTCTACATTATCGGCACCGCATTCGCGTAGTTTTTTGGCCACGTATTGGGCGGTGTTGAGTACATCGTCTTTATATTTCGGGTCGGCGCTTACCGATGGGAAACGTAGCAGTTCAAAAAGCTCATCGAGCAAACGCTGCTTATTGGCATCTATAAATTGCTTAATATGGTCCATAACTTTGAGTTTGTAGCAAATATAAACGATTGTTTTGGGGAATATAGATTGTGGATATTTTTCCTCTATTCGCAGGTTTTCCGTCCCAGTATGTTACTAAAAACATTTTTAAGCGCCTTAATTTTTAATTAATCAGACACTTACGGGAACATGGAATAATTTTGAGTCAATTGGTACTGAATTTGTACCTGATGTGTAAACACAGATGCCATTTTATTGTAAATGAATTAGCTAAGGCGTTTTAACTGTGTGGTAAATTGTATATTTGTTCACTCACTCTTGATTTAGACGTTGGAAAAGCTTTATAAAAATTGTCTGCGGGTAGTTTTTTGTTCATGTCTCCTCATGGTTATCTGCCTGACTTCCTGGGCTCAAACGCCTTCATGTAGCGCTGCGTCTAAGTTTTACAGTAAAGATAGTATCAACGTAACTGCCTTTGGCGCCAGCACTGTAGCCGGTATAGGTGGCTTTTCTTTTGAAGGATTTTTACAGCAGAATATAGAGAATTGCTATACAGGTAAAACTGTAACAGTAACAAATAATGGTGTTCCAGGCGAAACCACTACGCAGGGCTTAGTTCGTTTTCCGGCTGCAATACAAGGCCGTACCGGTTTTTTATTGATATTGATGGGCGCTAATGATGCCCAGGCAATTGTAAATAAGAAAATGAAGCTCAGTGAGACCGAACGTAATATGCGGTACTATATTGAGGAGGGAATGAAGCACAATTTGATACCTATTTTGGGTACCATACAGTTTTATAACGATAAGGATAGTCAGTTTTTTCGCGATTGCAATTTGTGGGTGAAACAAATTAATTCGCTTTATAAGCGTTTGGCCCTGGAGTATCATATTTACCTGGCCGATATTAATTTGGCGTTGGGTAGAAATTTTGCGCTTTATCAGGATCTTGTGCACCCCAATGAGCAAGGTTTTAGATTAGTTAGCTTTGTTTGGTTTGACGCAATAAACAGAGCTATTGAGGATAAACTCCTGGTTGTTGGCGTTAATCAAAATTATCCTAATCCAGTATCGGCAGATGGCAAAACACGTATTGGTTACAGTTTATCGCAAGCCAGCCATGTGCAGATGAAGCTTTATAGTATGTTAGGCGCTCAGGTAATGCAGTTAGCAGATGAATACCAGGGAGCCGGTTATCATGAAGTTCAGGCTAATTTAACCAACCTTAAGGCCGGTGTATATGTGTATGTTTTGCGGGTTGGCGGTCAGCAGTTTAGTAAAAAAATGCTGGTGGTAAAATAAGGCCTACCTGCTTGCCTAAACTTTCTTTCTCTTTTATTAGTCGGCAGTTGCAATATCGCTATGAAGACTGGCGCCGTTTTGTGCCTGGCTTTTCTCCAAAATAATTCTGTCTGCTTTAACCTGAGTGTTATCGGTTACTTCTGTTTTGCTGCCTGATAAAGCGAACGTTGCAATGCCTGAAGTTAAGATGATGCCTAAAATTACGACTAACTTTTTCATGTGATTTTGTATTAGTGTTGTTATTAGTATCTGGTTAATTGACCTTTTACGGTTTATTTATTGCGGGTATAGATTAGTTCAGGTTTGGGTTACCGTCAGCAGTACCTAAGTCACCTTTTTCATCAGCAGTACCTAAATCACCTTTAGCGGCAAGTACAGTAGCTTTGTTAGTAGGAGCAACGTTTTCTTTTGTACAAGCGGTGAAAGCTGCAGAACCGAAAGCCAGGATGGCGATATATATTAACTTTTTCATGACGTGTCTTATTTATATGTGTGGTGTAAACTCTTGTTATTTATTGCGGGTATTGTGATTAGTTAAGGTTCGGGTTACCGTCAGCAGTACCTAAGTCACCTTTTTCGTCAGCAGTACCTAAATCACCTTTAGCGGCAAGTACAGTAGCTTTGTTAGTAGGAGCAACGTTTTCTTTAGTACAAGCGGTGAAAGCTGCAGAACCGAAAGCCAGGATGGCGATATATAATAATTTTTTCATGACGTGTCTTATTTATATGTGTGTTGTAAACTCTTGTTATTTATTGTGGGTATTGATTAGTTAAGATTCGGGTTACCATCAGCAGTACCTAAGTCACCTTTTTCGTCAGCAGTACCTAAATCACCTTTAGCGGCAAGTACAGTAGCTTTGTTAGTAGGAGCAACGTTTTCTTTGGTACAAGCGGTGAAAGCTGCAGAACCGAAAGCAAGGATGGCGATATATATTAACTTTTTCATGACGTGTCTTATTTATGTGTGTTGTAAACTCTTGTTAGTTATTTATTGCGGGTATTGATTAGTTAAGGTTTGGGTTACCATCAGCAGTACCTAAGTCACCTTTTTCGTCAGCAGTACCTAAATCACCTTTAGCGGCAAGTACAGTAGCTTTGTTAGTAGGAGCAACGTTTTCTTTAGTACAAGCGGTGAAAGCTGCAGAACCGAAAGCCAGGATGGCGATATATAATAATTTTTTCATGACGTGTCTTATTTATGTGTGTGTTGTAAGTCTTGTTATTTATTGCGGGTATTGATTAGTTAAGGTTTGGGTTACCGTCAGCAGTACCTAAGTCACCTTTTTCGTCAGCAGTACCTAAATCACCTTTAGCGGCAAGTACAGTAGCTTTGTTAGTAGGAGCAACGTTTTCTTTAGTACAAGCGGTGAAAGCTGCAGAACCGAAAGCCAGGATGGCGATATATAATAATTTTTTCATGACGTGTCTTATTTATGTGTGTGTTGTAAGTCTTGTTATTTATTGCGGGTATTGATTAGTTAAGGTTTGGGTTACCGTCAGCAGTACCTAAGTCACCTTTTTCGTCAGCAGTACCTAAATCACCTTTAGCGGCAAGTACAGTAGCTTTGTTAGTAGGAGCAACGTTTTCTTTAGTACAAGCGGTGAAAGCTGCAGAACCGAAAGCCAGGATGGCGATATATAATAATTTTTTCATGACGTGTCTTATTTATGTATGTGTTGTAAGTCTTGTTATTTATTGCGGGTATTGATTAGTTAAGGTTTGGGTTACCGTCAGCAGTACCTAAGTCACCTTTTTCGTCAGCAGTACCTAAGTCGCCTTTTTCAGCAAGGATGGTAGCTTTGTTAGTAGGAGCAACGTTTTCTTTGGTACAAGCAGTAAATGCAGCGGATGATAAGGCGATAACAGCCAAAATGAATAGCTTTTTCATAATAATTCCTTTATAAAATATAAGTTAAAATCCCTTTTGAAACACATGTAAATCCCCTTGATATAATCTACATAAGTTATTGTTTTATAAACTGTTGTAGCGTTTATCTAAAGAACTTATGCAAATGTATAAATGTTTTTTTATTTAAAAAAAAATGTTGAAAAAAAATATTTATATCTTTTTTTGTTTTTTTACGTATACGCTTAATTCAATCAATATTGTTAGATTTATATTTGGTGGCTCACAGTATCTTTCAACCCTGTTAATGAAGATTATTTACTCCATTTGTTTTATTTTCCTGGTAGCTGTTACCCCGTTCTACGCTTTTGGTTTTCAAAATGTTACCCAACAGGATACGATGCAGGTTAATAAGCTTAATGCGCAAGCATTTAAGTTAAGACAAACTGACGCAGATCAAACCATAGAAATAGCCACAAGGGCTCTTAATTTAGCAAAAAAAATGGGCTATGTTACGGGCATAGCAGAGTCTTATCGTACAATAGGCATTGGTTACAGTTATCAATATGATCAGGTTAAGGCTTTTGACTATTATCTGAATGCGCTCTCGCAATATCAGCAGAGCAACAACAAAACTGGCGAGGCAAAGGTTTACAATAACATTGGCAATTTGTATCGCGATAACGACAATGAAACCGCTTTAAAATATTTTAAAAAGGCAGACAATCTGGTTTCTAATTTAAATCAGGCCAGTTTGCAGGCGTCTATCTATTTAAATGAAGGCAGTGTTTACCTGCGTAAGGGGATGTACTATAATGCCTTGTTTTTGTTGGACAAAGCCCGCGTTACTTTTGAAAAACTGGGCGATGAGGCCAATCTGGTTATTGCAGAGCAAAACACTGGCGTGGCATATTTTAAACTTAAAAAGTTTGATACTGCTAAAGATTTGTTGATGCAGGCTCATGATAGTGCACTTAAGCTGGAAATGAGCTCTTCTATTGCCGGTATTGACCTTTCTTTAGCATCGTTGTTTATTTCTGCTAATCAATTTGATCAGGCTGAGAAATATATTGGAGAGGGAACCTCTTACTCGCAGAACAAAAAGATAAACTTTGATTTTCAGTACACTAACTACGAATTGGAGTTTAAAAGAAAGAATTTTGATAAAGCGCTGTATTACCTTACCAGCATCTATCATCAGGACAGTCTTGATCACATGAACGCTGTTTCTGCGCGTATTGATCTGCTGGAGAAAAAACACACACAGGATGTTCAGCTTGCTCAAAATCAGGTTATTATGGAGCGGCAGAAAAATACGCGTTACCTGTTTTGGGGGGCCACCACTGCTGCTGTACTGCTCATTATAGTAATTATTTTGCTGGTAGCCAACGTAAAACGTAAGGCCGAAACCAACAATCGCTTAACCGAGCTTAATGCTGAGGTTTCAAAACAAAAAGATGATCTGGACCGCATTAATCATCACCTGGAGGAAATTATTGATGAACGCACCAAGGATCTGCAAACCAAGAACAAAAAACTATCCGAATACTCGTCTTATTTATCGCACCAGATACGCGGCCCGATAGCTACGCTGAAAGGCCTCATGAACCTTGAAAAAGAAGGCCTGGTTGACAAAAATGAATGTATTGCCATGATGGATAAATGCGTGTCAGAAATTGATGAGAAGATCATCGATATGAGCGATATGCTGCATGATCCGGGCCGCACCACGGTATCGTCTGACAATTTATAGAGGCCAGCAGGATTGTATGCGGGCTTCCAACAAGCCCAGATACACACAATACATGGCTATCATCTGTAATATCAGCAGGTTTTTATGACTTTTGTAACCACTGGTTTCAAAAGCAAGCTTCTGTTTACCAGTGGTTACAAAATATCGTACCTCTCCCTTTTTAGGGCTGAATTTAGATTTGACAAGATCAATAACCCTAACTTTAAGTTTAGTGCGCGGATCATGTATGGTTCCATGATTAGCGTTGCCGTTACCTCCAATTGATATAAAATAGTTAGGCTGCATGTTTTCCCTCCAGTTTTTGTAAGGTAAAGAATACAATTATTGCACCATTACTATTTTATAACGATTAAATGCTAGGTTTTATACGGTTTGGGAGTATTAATTTACTATTAGTACTAAAGATTTAGTACTGGTTAATTTGTTGTAGCGTAAATCTGTAGCTTTTATTAAACAGCTACGCGCGATTTGCCACGTAATTCCTCATATAAGCCAATTACCTTGCGTTGTAGCTCTACAATCTGGCTTTCACAATCATTTAGCTTGCGTTGGGCATCGTTAAGATGTACAGATTGATATTCGTCCTGGCCCTCCTCAAAGGTAAGTAGCTGCACAAGGCTCAAATTGAAAATATCTGCCACCTGCTGCAGGCGCGATAAGTTAATGTCGGTAATGCCGGTTTCAATTTTAGAAAATGCTGGAATAGAAATACCCAGTTTGCCGGCTACATCTTCCTGGCTCCAGCCATATTGGTGGCGCACTGCACGGATGCTTTTGCCAACCGCTCTGTTTGATTGGGTTTTTACACTGCTCATTGTATCAATAATTTAAATTGTGGTTATTAACCCTATCCAAACGTTGTGCCACTAGCTAAAAAGGGGATTTTAACCAACAGCACGGGTACTTAATCAATGGGCAGTGTAGAAAGCGGGGAAATTAATTCCCGGTTTATATATCAAATATAATACTTAAGCTGACATCCTGGTAGTATTTCGGGGAAAAATTAATTGACAATACGCAATTTAGCAAATTTGAGCAGCAGTTGTTTCTGTCCAATCTCTTTAAAAAAGATGGTGGCTTTAATATCGGGCTTGTTGCCTTCCAGGCTAATTACCTTGCCAAAACCAAAGCGTTCATGCTCTACTTCCATCCCGGTTTGTAAGCCAGCGGTATCAGAAGGGGCAAAACCTGGCGTAGGTACGTGCGCCTTAGCTAATATAGAGGTTGTTTTTGGCGGTGCCGATGGTGTTGCTGCCTTTGGCTTTGAAAAAGCATCGCTGCCGCGGGTGCTCCAGGCCTGGCGCTCGTCTGAAAATGCTGATGACGATGAGCCGCCTTGCGGGCGCGCAGAGTAATCTAACTCCAGGTAACGTGCATCAATTTCATCCAGAAAACGACTGGGCTCACAGTTAATCAGCGTGCCAAATTTAAAGCGAGATGTGGCATAACTGATGGTTAACTTGGTTTTTGCCCTTGTAACTGCCACGTAAAACAGGCGGCGTTCTTCTTCCAGATCGCTACGTGAGTTAAGCGACATTTGCGACGGGAACAGGTTTTCTTCCAAGCCTACTACATGTACATTAGGGAACTCCAATCCTTTAGAGGAATGGATGGTCATGAGCGATACGGTATCGGCGTTGGGGTCTTTATCGTTATCGTCGTTGGTTAGCAGGGCTACATCCTGCATGAAAATATCCAGGCCTTTTTCCTCGATGTCTTCACGCTCAGAGAATTCTTTGATACCGTTTAGTAACTCCTGTATGTTCTCGTAACGGTTCAATCCTTCTACAGATTTATCCTCATACAGGTCTTTCAACACACCAGAGTGCTGCGCAATATGCAAAGCGGCATCATAAGCTGATTGATTTTTGGTGATGACTTGAAAGCTTTGAATCATGGTGGCAAAGCCGTAAACTGAAGCCGAGCTGCGTCCGTCCAGATACATTTGCGGATTACTGATCACCTCCCATTGGGTAATGTTATGCTGATCGGCCGAAACGATGATCTTATCTACGGTAGTATCGCCAATGCCGCGGCGCGGATAATTAATCACACGTTTCATCGATACCTCATCATTCGGGTTGAAAGTGAGGCGGAAATAGGCAATCAAGTCTTTAATCTCTTTACGCTGATAGAAGGAGAGGCCACCGTAGATTTTATATGGCGTGTTCAGTTTGCGCAGGGCTTCCTCCATCGCGCGCGATTGCGCGTTGGTTCGGTACAGAATGGCAAAATCATTCCACTTCAAGCCCTTGCTGGTACGCTCATACATAATGGCTTCTGCCACCTGCTTGCCTTCTTCGTTATCGCTAAAGGCGCGCATTACTTTTATTTTATCGCCTTGCTCATTCTCGCTGAAAACGTTTTTCTTCAGCTGTTCTTTGTTGTTGGCAATAATGCTATTGGCAATGTTAACGATGTTTTGGGTAGAACGATAGTTCTGCTCCAGTTTGAAGACCTTTACATCCGGATAATCTTTCTCAAAATTAAGAATGTTCTGGATGTTGGCTCCACGGAAGGCGTAGATACTCTGGGCATCATCACCCACCACACAAATATTTTCTGTAACGGCAGCCAGTTTTTTGACAATCAGGTATTGAGAGAAGTTGGTATCTTGATACTCATCCACCATGATGTATTTAAACTTCTGCTGGTATTTGTTCAGTACGTCAGGGTAGCGTTTAAGCAACTCATTGGTTTTGAAAAGCAAGTCGTCAAAATCCATTGCACCTGCTTTAAAGCAACGCACGGCATAGGTTTCATAGATTTTACCCAAATGCCCGCGACCGCTTGAAAAGTCATCAGCCTGAATCTGTTCGTTCTGCTGATATTCCTGCCAGCCAATCAGGTTGTTCTTGGCTGCGGAGATGCGGTTATAAACAAAGTTGGCACTATATAGCTTTTCGTCCAGCGCCATTTCTTTGAGAATGGCACGCAGAACGCTCTTGCTGTCGTCGGTATCGTAAATAGTGAAGTTGTTGGGATAGCCCAGTTTGTCGGCCTCTACACGCAGAATTTTGGCAAACACCGAGTGGAAGGTACCCATCCAGATATTTTTGGCCTCGCCACCCACTACATGGGTAATACGCTCGCGCATTTCTTTGGCGGCCTTGTTGGTAAACGTTAACACCAGGATATTAAATGAATCAACGCCGCTACGCACCAGGTGCGCCACGCGATAGGTAATTACACGCGTTTTACCAGATCCTGCACCGGCTATAATCATTACCGGGCCTTTTAATTGTGTTACTGCAGCTTTCTGTTCGGGGTTTAGTCCCTGTAGGTAGTCCAAAATCTTCTCCTCTTTTCTAAGTGGACGAAATTACGGCATTTGAGGTAAAAGCAAAAAGGATAGAGACGAAAGGTTATTAACATTGGGGAGGTTGTTAAGAAAATGACTCAACGCTGGTTGGATAGCTTTCTTTCCTTAACTTCCCTCAACTTCATCAGCTTAAAAATTCGCCTGGCCAATACCACCGATGGAATTCTGGCTACCAGGTTAATAAAAGCTGCTAATGGAAAAAAGAAAGCTAACACCAATGAGATAACTGAATTGATCATGGCCACATTGCAAGAGCGGCGGTAGAATAAGATAATCCGTTCATCAACATCGGTCTTTAGGAAGCGACCATTTTTGGATGCATAATCCCAAATGTTGTTTTGGAAAATTGTAATCATAAAAACATTGCCGCAGTAAACCACCATAGCTGGCTTGTTTTGGAAATGCATGGCAATAAGTGTGGTGCTGAATGGCAACAACGCTACAAACAGCAGCCAGGCTATGTTATTCCAGAGCAAAACCTCATTAATGTCGCGTATATGGCAGAAGAACCGATGATGGATCATCCAGAACAGGGCGATGATAAAGAACGATAAAAAGAATGCCAGGAAACTGGGCCAGGCCCGCAGTAAGTCGTGATAGGTAAGCGCGTTGCCCGCCGGGATATCTAGTTTGACACCAAACACCAGGATGGTGATAGCTATAGCCACAATAGCATCGCTAAAGAAAACAAGGCGTTCGAGCTCTAAATTTTTTTCTTTGGTTGACATTCACCGTAAAAATAAAAAAAGGCCGGAATTTAATTCCGGCCTTTGAATTTATAACGCCTGTTACTTTTCCCGTTGAATGACAAGTGGGATAGGAGTTGAAGCCTACTTCCTCCAACTATTATTAACACGATCTTCGTCCGGCAGTTGCTTATCCGGGTCAAGTTCAATGGAGGTGATCTCTGAGTTTGATGGATAGCGTAGTGTCCAGGTGCCGCCGCGTTGCCAGATGTTTACCGGCAGGTGCATCAGTTCTGTTTTGCCATTAGCTGTAGTTATTTTCATATCAACCGGCATGGCCATCTTTTCTTTGTTAACCAGCGTAATCAACGAGCCTTTTCCTTGTTCAAACGTTACCGATTCTACTGCCTGATCCAGCCTCCAGGTGGTAAAGAACCACGGTTTGAAAAACCAGTTCAGGTCTTCGCCGGCGGCATCATTCATAGAGCGGAAAAAGTCATAAGGCGTAGGGTGTTTCAGCGCCCAGTGTTTAATGTACTCGTTAAAAGCATAATCAAAACGCTTTGGGCCCAGCACTACATTGCGCAGCATATTTAAACCTAAGTTGGTTTTAGTATAATAAAAACCGTAATCGTTCAGGTTCATGCTTTCGGGCGCTGTCATTAACGGATCATGCATACGTTGCATTGATTTGGCCAGTCCAGGTGCTGCGCGTTCAGTGCTGTCATCATACTCGCCATGATTAAACATTTTGGTAGAGTACTGATTGATGAAAGTATTAAAGCCTTCGTCCTGCCACATGTATTTACGTTCGTTTGAACCAACAATCATCGGGAACCAGTTGTGGCCAATCTCATGCGTTACATCGTTCCACAAGCGGGCATTCTGCATATCGCTCAAACAGAAAATAATACCCGGATACTCCATACCCAATGCCACGCCAGACACGTTTACGGCCGATGTCCATGGATATTCAAAATATTCTTTAGAGTAAATTTCAATAGAGTTTTTCAGATACTCGGTAGAGCGGCTCCAACGGTCGTTACCCGAGCTTTCAACCGGGTAAGCCGACATCGCTATAGCTTTACGGCCCGATGGCAGTTCAACCTTAGCCGCATCCCAAATAAATGCAGTTGAGGCAGCCCAGGCCACATCGCGGCTGTTTTGCATTTTGAAGTGCCAGTTCAATGTGCCTTTGCCCGGGCGAGTGGCTGTTTTGCCAACCTCTTCGGGCTTTACAATCATCACCGTTTTATCGCTGGTGCGGGCCTGTGCCAGACGGCTTTGCTGGGTGGCGGTAAGGGTTTGATCGCCGTTCAGTAAATCGCCAGAGCCCACTACAATCATATTGGCGGGTGCGGTAATGGTATAATCGTAATCGCCGTAATCGCAATAAAACTCGCCTAAGCCCATGTAAGGCAGTGTGTTCCAACCTTCAATATCGTCATAAACGCACATGCGGGGATACCATTGTGCAATCTCATAAACGTAACCTTGTTTAAACTTTTTGCGGCCCATCCGGTCGGCGCCATAAAAAGGGATAGAGAAATCGTAGTTTATTTTTACTTGTATCTTATCGCCTTTTGCGCCCATTGGTGTTTTTAAGCGCACTTGCATGCGGGCGTCGGTAATTACGGGCTCAACGTTATACGTTTGGCCTTTATAAGTAACGCTTACGCTGTGGATGTGGTAGCCGCCTCTGCTAAAGCCCTTTACGTCGAACCGGTCGCCGGTAACGGGGGTGGTAGCAGCACCGCGCGAATCTGGCTTAAAAAGATTTTGATCCAGCTGCATCCAGAGGTAATCGAGTTGGTCTGGACTGTTGTTGGTATAACTAACAATCACCTCGCCGCTGATGGTAGTATCTTTAGCCAGTTCATTAAGGGTTGCATGAATTTCGTAATCAGCGCGGTTTTGCCAATATTTAGAACCTGGAGCACCGTTGGCCGAGCGTACTTCAGAGCCGGTAATGGGCCAGGTAACAGGGCCGAAGATATCTTGATGATCGTATTTGGATGAGTCGGCAGATGTGGATTGAGCTTGTATATTTGTTGCCAGCAATAGCAATAAACAACCACCCAATAGTTTGGTTAATTTGTATATATCCATGTTTGTTTAGTTAGTGGCCGCCAAATTAGTTAATTTTTTTTCAGAAAAACAGAAACCACGTTATAGCTCTTATTAGGAGCAATGTATAACATCTACCGAAAAACATATGAATCGATTAGCCAATTCCTCATCCCCATACTTGTTGCAGCACGCCAATAATCCGGTAGACTGGTACCCGTGGGGCCCCGAAGCGTTACAAAAAGCAAAAACAGAAAATAAGCTGATACTGGTAAGTATAGGTTACTCTGCTTGCCACTGGTGCCATGTTATGGAACATGAAAGTTTTGAAGACACCAGCGTTGCCGCCGTAATGAACGAATATTTTGTTTGTATCAAAGTTGACCGCGAAGAACGCCCGGACATTGATCAGATCTATATGAGCGCTGTGCAACTGATGACCGGCCGTGGTGGCTGGCCGCTCAACTGTATTTGTCTGCCAGATCAGCGACCAATTTACGGAGGGACCTATTTTCGCAAGAATGACTGGGTCAGCTTGCTTTTTAACCTGGCCGATTTTTACAAGAATAAGCCAGACGAAGCCGAGCAGTATGCCGAGCGACTGACTGATGGTATTAAGCAATATGAGTCTATCAGTTTTGTAGCCGAACCAAAGGAGTATAACCAGGCCGATCTGGTTGCCGTTGTCAAAAACTGGGAAGGTTATTTTGACAGGGTTGAGGGCGGCGTAGGCAATCAGCCTAAATTCCCGATGCCTAATAACTGGCAGTTTCTGCTGCGTTATGCTCATTTGATGAAGGACGAGGCCGTTGCAGTGATGACCGAACTCACTCTGCAAAAAATGGCGTATGGTGGCATTTATGATCATATTGGTGGCGGCTTTGCCCGTTATTCGGTAGATAATCGCTGGCATATTCCACATTTTGAAAAAATGCTGTATGATAATGCCCAATTGATAAGCCTGTATGCCGAGGCTTATACCTGGCAACCCAATCAACTATATGCTGATGTGGTTGATGAAACCATTGCCTTTGTACAGCGCGAACTAACCTCGCCTGAGTTTGGGTTTTACTCTGCACTGGATGCTGATAGCGAAGGAGTAGAAGGTAAATTCTACAGCTTCACCAAAGAAGAAATAGATGATATTTTAGATGAGGACTCCATGCTGTTCAGCATCTATTATAATGCTACCGCCGACGGTAACTGGCACGAGGAAGAAACCAACGTGTTTTTTAGAGCGCAGACCGATGAAGAGCTGGCAAAACAGTTGGGCATCCATAAAGAGGGACTGCTGGAAGCCGTGCATCGTGGCAAACAAAAAATATTTGAAGCCCGCGCCAAACGGATCCGCCCGGGGCTTGATTATAAAATTCTGGCCTCGTGGAATGGCCTGATGCTGCGCGGTTTAACAGATGCTTACCGTGCTTTTGATAAACCTGCTTATTTAGAACTGGCGTTGAAGAACGCCGAGTTTATTAAATCAGAACTTGTTACGAAGGACAATAAGCTTATTCGCACCCATAAAAAGATAACAGAAGGCGAGCCCGCAGAAACGGTTGCTTTTTTAGACGATTACGCAAACGTGATAGACGGTTTTATTAGTCTTTACGAGGTAACCTTTGATATAATCTGGCTCAATCTGGCCAAATCACTTGCCGAAACCGCCATTAGTGACTTCCACGAGGAGGCCAAAGGCTTGTTCTATTATACCGCCGCCGGCGATGAAGCACTAATTGCCCGTAAAGCTGAGATTATGGACGGCGTGATTTCGGCATCTGGCTCGGTAATGGCACGTAACTTAAAAAAATTAGGCCTGTTTTATGATGATGAGCGTTATGCCGGTATCTCGGCGCAACTGTTGCGCAACGTGGCCGATATGATACCTAAATATGGTTCGTCTTACGCTAACTGGGCTAATTTGATGCTGGAAGAAGTGTTTGGTATTTATGAGGTGGCCATTACGGGTAATGACGTATCGGCCACGCGCCGTCAGTTGGAAGAAAATTATATTCCTAATAAAATTATACTTGGCGGTAACACGGAAAGTTTACCTTTGCTGCAAGGCAGGGTAGGCGCAGAGCCGCGCATCTTTGTTTGTAAAGACCGCACCTGTGGCTTGCCGGCCAATAGTGTGGCCGAAGCCTTAAAACAATTTGAAATCAAGAATAATCAATAAGTAAATCCATTTAAATGAAAATACAAGCAGAACACGTGGTATCACTTACCTATGATCTCTACGTTACTAACCAGGAGGGCGTTGAAGAATTGGTAGAGCGTACCACCGAAGAACAGCCATTAACTTTTTTGTTCGGCGCGGGCCAGATGTTGCCAAAGTTTGAAGAAAACCTTGATGGCGTAGGCACCGGCGATACTTATGATTTTAAACTTACTGCAGAAGATGCTTACGGTCAGCATGATCCTGAAGCTGTAGCCAGTCTGCCAAAAGAAATGTTTGAAGGTCAGGAGATGCCAGAAGTAGGTAACATCCTGCCACTGCAAGATAACCATGGCAACCGTTTCCAGGGCCAGGTAGTTTCTGTAGTTGAGGATGCTGTAATTGTTGACCTTAACCACCCAATGGCTGGTCAGGATCTGCACTTTAAAGGCACTATCCTGAATGTACGCCCTGCCACTCCGGAAGAACTGGATCATGGCCATGCGCACGGTCCGGATGGTCATCACCACCATTAATAAATAAAAAAGCCCTCTCCGAAAACGAGAGGGTTTTTTGTTTACAATCAATATGCAGTCGCTCGCGTCTTGGCGAGTGACGACTATCCTGCGGCCTCTGGCAGGAGCGATGCAAAATATAGTTGAGCTATTATAGTTTATAGACTGCGGCCGGAGGCCGCAGGATAGTCGTCACTCGGCTGGAGCCGAGCGACTGCAGGAAGACCGCAAAGCGGTATTTTAAGGATTGTATCCGGCCTGATTACACTATCATTATCGATGCTATTTTTCTCCCCCAATCAGCGCTAAAAATCTAAACAATTCTACCCGGCTAATGTTACCTATATTATGCCGACCATCTCAATTGACGAATTAGAAATCATAAAAGTTAACGGCTCAGAGAGCGAGGTAACTTTTGACGAATTAGCAGCCGAAGAACCTCTTGAAATCAGGCTGGAATACGGTGATAAGGACAATCGCCGTGTTAAGAATATTTCTGTAACCATGCGTACGCCCGGGAACGATGTGGAACTTGCAACGGGTTTCCTCTTCACGGAAGGTATAGTAAACAATGTTGAAGACATTGTATTAGCCGAGCCGTTGCAGATTTCCTGTGATGAGGATAAGGAGAATACCATCCTGATCTCATTGCGCGAGGGTGTAGAGCCGAAACTTGGCAATGCCGATCGTAATTTTTATACCACCTCCAGCTGTGGGGTTTGTGGTAAATCATCTATCAATGCTATTCGTACCGTTAATAATTATGCCGCGGTAGAAGGCCAGGGTCAGATTAAAGCTGATGTTTTATATACGCTGCCGGTCATCCTGCGTAAGCACCAGGATCTGTTCGATCATACCGGCGGGCTGCACGCATCTGCTTTATTCTCAACCGATGGCGAGTTTTTACTGGTACGCGAGGACGTGGGCCGGCACAACGCACTGGATAAGCTGATTGGTGCCGCTTTGCAAAAAGTTTGGTTGCCGTTGCAAAGTCAGGTGTTGTTATTGAGCGGTCGCGCAAGTTTTGAGCTGATTCAAAAAGCGGCTATGGCGGGTATCCGTATCATCGCGTCGGTAGGGGCGCCGTCAACTTTGGCGGTAGAGACTGCCCGCTCATTTGGCATTACGCTGGCTGGTTTTCTGCGTGGACGCAGATTTAATATCTATACCTCATCGCACCGTATTTTAAGAGCGCCTGAGTTATGAAAATTCGCATTAAAGGAGATTCTATCCGCTATCGTTTAACCCGGACCGAAGTGGAACGCTTCGCGGTGGAGGGGCTGATCAGGGAGGAAACACATTTTGATACCCGGGTGCTGTCCTACGTGTTGAAGTTAACCGGCGGGGAAGACCTTTATACCGAATTTAAAGATGATACCATCACCGTATACATGCCCCGCACGATGGCCGACGAATGGACAGCCACCGAACGTGTTGGTTTTGCCAATGAAGAAAACCGGCTGGCTATATATGTAGAGAAAGATTTTCAGTGCCTGGATAATGTAGCTGAAGATCAGAGCGATAATTACCCCAACCCATTAGCTGTACATCGACATGAAGACGAAGATTGACGAGGTACCTGAGGCACAAAACCCCGAGATACATGAAAACATAAAAGTTACCGAACCCAAAGAATGGGCCGCGGGAGTAACCGCTGTATGGGCTGCTTTTAAAGACGTGCTGGAAGAAGAAAGCCCGGCGCGTGGCATGAAAGCCCTGCTGCACATGAATCAAAAGGGAGGCTTTGATTGCTCCAGTTGTGCCTGGCCCGATCCGGATGATGACCGGTCGCCCATTGCCGAGTACTGCGAGAACGGGGCCAAAGCCCTGGCTTGGGAGGCTACCAATAAGAAGCTAACTGCCAATTTTTTTGCCAAACACTCTGTCTACGAGCTTTCGCAGATGGATGACCTGGAAATGGGTAAGAAGGGTCGCCTGGCAGAGCCTGTTTATCTGCCTAAAGGTGGTACGCATTATCAACCTATCAGCTGGGATGACGCTTTTAAGCTGATTGCCCGGCATCTTAATGATCTAAAATCGCCGGATGAAGCTGCGTTTTATACCTCTGGCCGCACCAGTAACGAGGCCTCTTTTCTTTATCAGTTATTTGTGCGCGAGTATGGCACCAATAACATGCCCGACTGCTCAAACATGTGCCATGAGTCAACCAGCGTTGGCCTGGCCGATGCCATTGGTATTGGGAAAGGCACCGTAACGCTTAATGATTTTTACGATACCGATGTCATTATTATCATAGGGCAAAATCCGGGTACCAATCACCCGAGGATGCTTTCTGCTTTAGAGAAAGCCAAGAAAAACGGCAGCAAGATTATCGCCATCAACCCCTTGCGCGAAGCAGGCTTGCTGGCCTTTAAAAATCCACAGACAGTAAAAGGCATATTTGGCATGAGCACCCAACTGGCAGATCTGTATCTGCAGGTGCGCATTAACGGTGATATGGCATTGCTGAAAGCCATGGAATTATTGCTTTATGAGGCCGAGTTGGAAAATCCGGGAACGGTATTCGATCATCAGTTTATTCAGAAAAAGACCAGCGGCTATCTGGATTTTATCAATAGCCTGCACCATTATAACGCTGCCGATCTGGCCAAAGATGCTGGTGTAGCACTGGATGATGTGCAACAGGCGGTAGATATGATTAAGCATAAAAAGCGCATCATCATCTGTTGGGCCATGGGGGTTACGCAGCATGTAAATGGCGTGGCTACGGTTAAAGAGATTGTCAATCTCACTTTGTTGAAAGGGAGCATTGGCAAGCCAGGCGCAGGGCTTTGTCCGGTACGCGGCCATAGCAATGTGCAGGGCAATCGTACCATGCTGATCTGGGACAAACCCAAACCCGAGCAATTGGATAAGCTGAAAGAAGTGTTTGGCTTTGAGCCACCACGCGGCAAAGGTTTGGATGTGGTTGAATCGATAAAAGCCATGCATGAGGGCAAATTGAAAGTTTTCTTCGGGATGGGAGGGAACTTCCTTTCGGCTACGCCGGATACCGTTTACACCGCTGATGCTTTACGTAAATTGAAACTTTCGGTACAGGTATCTACCAAATTGAATCGCAGTCATTTAGTACATGGAGAGGAGGCGCTGATACTGCCAACGCTATCCAGAAGTGATAAAGATGTTTCTGGCGGCATGGAGCAGATTGTAAGTTGCGAAAACTCAATGGGCGTATTGCAATTATCAAAAGGTGTGTTAGACCCGATATCTGACAACCTGAAAAGCGAAACCGTTATTGTTTGCGAGCTGGCTAAGGCCACGCTGGGTAGCCGCTCTGTTGTTGATTGGGATAAGTATGCATCAAACTACGATCATGTACGCGATGCGATAGAAAAAGTGATTCCTGGCTTTAAGGATTATAACAAACGCATCCGGGAGCATGGTGGCTTCTACCTGCCAAATGCACCGCGTGAAGGCAGATTTGACAACAAGGCTCATCACAATAAAGCTATCTTCACCGTATCTCCAGTGCCATCTCATGCGCTTGCTGACGATGAATATAGGATGACCACCATCCGCAGCCATGATCAGTTTAACACTACCATTTACGGTAATGAAGACCGTTATCGGGGAATCCATAATGGTCGTCGTGTTATTTTTATGAACCCTGTTGATATAGCCCGCGCCGGGCTAAAAGATGGCGACGAGGTAGACCTGTTCAATTATTTTAATGGCATAGAGCGGGTTGCGCATATGTTCAGAATAGTTGCTTACAATATCCCGGAACGCGATACGGCAACTTATTATCCAGAAGCCAATGTACTAATACCAATAGATAGCGTGGCCGAGCAAAGTAATACGCCTACAAGCAAGTTGGTGGTTATTAAGATCAGGAAGCATCGGGCATGAAATACGACGTTTAAGTATGATGGAATGGATGGGGGCTAAGATTCCTCCTCACGCTACTCCACAAGGCCTCCGCTTGTCCGTTCGGAATGACATGATGATGATTTTGCTTAGAATGATTCTAAATAAGACATCCCCTTTGTAATAATCATTATTAGGCTAACGTTTTGTACCTTTGTAACCGCAAATCAAAAGCGGGACACGATAATGAAGAAAAGTTCGATCATTGGTTTAGTGGTAATTGCCATCGCCATAGCAGTTGTTATCAGTACTTACACAAATACAAGCACTTACGGTAATTTTGCCGAAGCGCAAAAAAGTCAGACATCATTGCAGGTGGTTGGTCATTTAAGCAAAGAGAAACCTTTGTATTATGATGCTACTAAAGATGCCAACTACTTTTCTTTTTATATGAAAGATAAAGCGGGTAAAGAGTGTAAAGTAGTTTTCATTGGCACCAAACCGCAGGATTTTGAACGTTCCGAGCAAATTGTACTTACCGGCAAAATGAAGGGTAGCGAGTTTCTGGCATCAAAAATTTTGATGAAATGTCCATCTAAATATACCCAGGATAAACTAGAAGAAACCGAAGTTAAATCAACCCAGCAAGCCAGCATATAAACCTTCTTAATGAATACAGCTTTTAAAGGCGAACACCTGCTGCCCGGCCATCTTGGGCAATTTTTTATAGTCCTGGCGTTTGGCGGTGCCTTATTTTCTGCCATCTGTTATTATTTCGCGGCAACCGATGCTAACAAGCTCGATAAAACGTGGTTGCGCATGGGCCGTTTGGGCTACTGGTTAAACACCTTGTCTGTTGTAGGCATAGGTGTTTGCTTGTTCTATATTATTTACAAAGGCTTATTTGAGTATCACTACGCATGGGCGCACTCATCACGTTCGTTGCCTGTGTATTATATCATTTCCAGCTATTGGGAAGGACAAGAGGGCAGCTTCTGGCTGTGGACCTTCTGGCAAGCGGTACTGGGTAATATCCTGATCTGGAAAGCCGGATCATGGGAGCGCCCGGTAATGGCGGTCATCTCCCTGTCGCAAGCTTTGATTGCTTCGATGCTGTTGGGGGTAAACATCTTCAATGTACGTATTGGTAGCTCTCCATTTATTTTGCTGCGCGATGCCATTGAGGGCCCAATTTTCAGTCGCCCTAACTACATGGATTACATTAAAGACGGTAACGGCCTTAATCCGCTGCTGCAAAACTATTGGATGGTTATTCACCCGCCAACCTTGTTTTTGGGTTTTGCCAGCATGGTAGTGCCTTTTGCTTATGGTATTGCCGGTCTTTGGAAAAAACGTTATAAAGAGTGGGTTCAGCCTGCAATCTCATATGCGCTGTTTGCGGTAATGGTGCTGGGTACCGGTATCATTATGGGTTCGTTCTGGGCTTATGAGTCGCTCAACTTTGGCGGTTATTGGGCTTGGGACCCTGTGGAGAATGCTTCGCTGATTCCGTGGCTGACACTGATTGGTGCCGTTCACGTCATGATCGTTTACAAAAACTCTGGTCATGCTTACTTTACGGCTTTGTTGCTTACGCTTATCAGCTTTGTGCTGGTGTTGTATGCATCGTTCCTAACCCGTAGCGGTATTTTGGGCGAAACATCTGTACATGCCTTTACAGATTTGGGTATGTTCTGGCACCTGGTGATAGATGTAGGTGTGTTCTTTGCGCTGATGGTGGTGATGATCATCGTGCGCTGGAAAGAACTGCCGATTAGCAAAAAAGAGGAAGAAACCTACTCGCGCGAGTTCTGGATGTTTGTGGGCGCGGTATTCCTGGGCTTGTCTTGTTTGCAACTGGTGGCCTATACCTCCATCCCGGTGTGGAATAAAATGTTTGGTACAAACATTGCCCCGGTAGAAGATAAGGTAACTCTTTACAATACCCTGCAAGGTGCTTTTGCTGTGGTGATTACCTTATTCATCGGCTTCACCCAGTTCCTGAAATATAAAAAGACCGATACTGGTAAATTCTTTATCACCGCTTTGGTTTACCTGGTGTTCGCGGTACTGCTTAGCGCGGTGCTGGTTTACATAACCGGTATCTATAAGCTGAAATTTATTTTCTGGCTGGTAATGATTGGCGCGGTTTATGCGCTGGTAGCTAACGGCAAGGTTTTAGGCGATGCCTTTAAAGGCAAGTACAAACTGGCCGGATCTGCTGTGGCGCACATTGGTTTTGCCTTGTTGCTGGTTGGTGCCCTGATTTCTGCCGGTACCAGCAAAGTGGTATCGCAAAATACCAGCGGTGAGCAGTACAGTGCCGAGTTTGCCAAAGCCAATAACCCGGCCGAGAATATTATGCTCTACAAAAACGAGCCGGTAAAAATGGGTGGCTACGAAGTAACCTACGTTGGTGATTCTATAGCCTTACCAAATCACTATTTTAAAGTTGATTACAAGAAGCGCGATGCCAGTGGTAAAGTAACCGAAGAGTTTGTGCTGAAACCAAACTCGCAGGCCAACCGCAAGATGGGTTTAGTGTCATCGCCTGATACTAAACACTACCTGCTGCACGATTTGTACACACACGTGAGCATGGCGCCAATTAAATATGACGATGAGCTGAACGGTACCGCAGGCGACGCTGGTCACGGTAGTGAGGCTGACGATGACAAAAACTATGATCCACCGGTAGTACATCAGACTGCCGTGGGTGATACGATCCGCTTCCGCGAAGGTTATATGGTACTGAAAGCTTTGAATAGCCAGGCGCACGTACAAAACATCGCCCTGTCTGGCAACGATGTAGCGGTAGGTGCTCAATTGGAAATCGTGTCGCACGGCAAAACTTACACTACCGAGCCGGTATTCATGATCAAAAATGGTAACGGTTTTGACTTTGCACGCAAGGTAGAAGATATTGGCTTGAAAGTACGTTTAACCAAGCTGCTGGTAAAAGGCCAGGATGCCCGCGCCGAAATCAGCGTGTATCAACAGCCTGAAAGCAAAAAGCAATACATTGTAATGCGCGCCATCAGCTTCCCTTATATCAACTTCTTTTGGTCGGGCACCATCATCATGGTGATTGGTTTCCTGCTGTCTATCTTTAGAAGGAATAAGGAGATGAAGAAGTCTTGAACCAGGATTTTAAGGATTTAAAAGATTGACAGGATTAATTTTGAATATATCCTCTATTAAAAATTATAAAAACGTCGGCTATGAAGTAATATCCGGCGTTTTTACGTTTAAAGAAGTGCAATTGATGATTGCTAAACTGCAAGAGTTTAGCAGGCAGGACAATCCTTTATTCAGGCGTAGTGAGGATCTGTTCGCCATACGTCAATTCCTGAAACAATTTCCTGAATTGCTGCCGGTTGTCTTTAATGATCGATTAAAACGCGTTATTCATGACCGCTTTAGTGACGAATACTTCATTGTAAAATCCATTTATTTCGATAAGCCCGGGGCGTCTAATTGGTTTGTGGCCTATCACCAGGATCTAACCATTTCTGTAGATAAAAAGAGCAACCTCCCCGGTTACGGCCCCTGGACGGTAAAGCACGAGCAATTTGCTGTGCAGCCTCCACTTGCTATACTTCAGGATAATTTTACCGTCCGTATTCATTTAGACGATACGGATGAGCAGAACGGTGCGCTGAAAGTGATCCCCGGTTCACATCTAAAAGGCATTTATCGCCCCGAAACCATCGATTGGACAACAGAACAGGAGGTAAGTTGTAATGTTCCGGCCGGAGGCATTATGCTGATGTCGCCATTGTTACTGCATGCATCGGGCCGCACTACTAATCAGCAGCAACGCAGGGTGCTGCATATAGAGTTTAGCCGGTCTGAATTAGCTGGTGGGTTAAGCTGGGCGGAGAAGGTAAATTGCTAAAGTAGGAGGCTTGTTTACAAATCTTTTTCTGTCTTAATCGTTCCGTAGGTAATTCCCAGATTGATGAACCACTTCTTCATCAGATCATATTTCTGATTGCACAACGTCCCGATAGAAAGTCGGTCATCGTTCATAGAGTGGCTTTCCATGCAATGAAAACATATTTGAATATAGTCAATTACTTTTCCATCCTTGTCGATAAAAACTACGGCGTTTCTGGGATCGTAACACCCGCCATGACCTTCAACATGGTAAGGAAAAGATGGGTTTCGCCAGTTGGTGTTATAAATCAGTTCTGTTAAGCCGTTAATCTGACTTTGGTTAATTTCTTTAGTTTCTATTAAAGTGGATCGATCAAGTGTGTCATGCGCTATTATTAAACCTTCTTTTCTATTGGTCGTATCTTTTGCCAATATTTTACTTCCATCGGCCATTGTTTTCCATATTTCATGTGGTGGTACCACTAATGGGTAGGAGACCGCAAGAATCTTTACAGCTTTGTTAAACGGGTATTTATTAAGGCGCTGGGCTAGTGAATATTTTTTTGTGTAAGTACAATCGTCATAGCTTGATCGATAACGGGCATCCAGCCATTGTATGGTATGGGGCTTTTTGGGTACCTTATTTGTTTTCGTTTGAGCAAGTAATGTGTTGCTGAAAATCACCAACCCCAATAATAGACTCAGCAACTTATTCATCGTCCCTTTTGATTGTACCAAATTGTACCCCCTGGTTAATAAACCATTTCTTTGCTAAATCCATTTTTTGGTAGCACTCAGTCCCAAGATTTATACGGCCAGATTTTGATTCATAATTTTGGCATGCAAAGCAAATCTGTATATAATCGAAGATCTTCCCGTTTTTATCAAAAAATAACAAGGCGTTTCTTGGAGCAAAACAGTTATAGCCGGGGTCCACACCATTATTGCCTTTTACGCGAAAATCGGTATTATAAATTAAGTTGGTTAAACTGCGTATTTGAGCTTTACTGAGTTTGACTAGCTCAACTATCGAGGTACCGTCTAAAGCCCCTTGTTTAATCCAAAGACCATATTTTAGGGTGTCTATTTGAGGAGTAGGGATGATTTTACCAAGACTATCTACACGTATTTCCTGGTTGGGTTGCCCTCCATTAAAATTGTGATAGGAAACAGCCAGAATAGTAACTGCCTCATTAAATGGATAGCGTTTAAGCCGCTCGCCTAAAGTGTATTTACTGTTAAATACGCAATCATCATGAGGGGAAACCATTGGATAAGCGTCATAGCGATATCGCTTACCTTTAGCTGGCTTCTTCGGCTGCGCACAAACAGCTACACCACAAAAACATAATAAAAGCAAGACAAGGTATTTAGGCATGCCCTAATTTACCTTTTTCTTCAAAAACTGCAATATCCTGCTGTTTACGGTGTCAGCCTGTTCAATCTGTGGGAGGTGACCTGCATCATCAACCGGGAAAAACTCTGTTTTGAGCACGGCCCGTACCGAGTCGCTAAAGCTGTAGGGAACTGTTTTGTCATCGCGCCCCCAAATGAGTAATACGGGTTTATGTCTGGTGTTTAGGAGCTTGTTTTCGCCGGCTCCGTCGCTTTCGTAATTGTACATGGTTGAAATGAGGGCGTTAACAAAGCCTTTGTATTGCATTTGTACATGGTATCGTTTTGCCCAGTCTGGGTGACGTTCAGGGTATTTAAAATCTGCCAGCTGGCTTTGAATGCGCTCTTTAGGGTGTATGCTTTCGTAGTAGCGGGCTATAAATTCAAACTTATCAGGCTCCATAGGTTGATAGGCCGGGTCTATCAGTATCACCTTGTCAACAAATTGAGGGTATTTCCCGGTAAAGTCGGTGGCCAATCGTCCGCCGAAAGAAACTCCGGCAAGTGTGACTGGCGTTTTAATGTGAAGTCTTCTAATTAGTTCTATCAGCTGGTTAAAGTAAAACCGCTGATCGTACTGGCCGTCCGGACGGTCGGAATAGCCGCGGCCGTAAAGGTCATAACGTAATACGCGGTATCCGGCTGCGGTTAGTTTGTTGTAGGTGCTGTCCCATATGTAATAGGGTACACTAAAGCCATGTAACAAAATTACGGTCTTGCCTGTGTCTGGGCCACCCAATTGGTAATGGGTTAGGCCGTCGCTTAATTTGATGTAACTACCACCGGCCGCTTTCCGGTCGGCATCTGTCAGGTTTTTTTTTTCTGAGTTCCGGTAAAGATACAGCGAGCCCAGAATCAAAATAGTTACTGCCGCCAGAAAAATAAACGGAATAGCAATAAGTTTTAAAAATCTCATTAGGGGGAAATGATTTATTATTGGTTAGTTAAATATAAATATTACTGCCAATAATTCACCATTTATTCGAACTTTGAATACTGTTATTATGCGTATTACAATTATAGGTTCGGGTAATGTGGCCACCCATCTTGCGGCTGCATTTAAAAATGCGGGGCACAATATTGTGCAGGTTTATAGTCGTAACATGCAAAACGCAGCCCTGCTGGCTTACCATGTTAAGGCCGAACCGATTGATAGTCTGGAGCAGATCAATCCCAAAACAGATCTGTTTGTTATCTCGGTAAAAGATGACGTGATTGGCGAGCTGGCCTGGGAGCTGGCCCGGTATCAAAAACTGATGGTGCATACCTCTGGCGCCACTGGCCTGCAAAAGCTGCTGGCCTATACAGAAAATGCGGGTGTGTTTTACCCATTGCAAACGTTTTCAAAAACCAAAGAGCTTGATTTTTGGCAGGTGCCCTTATGTTTAGAGGGGGCAGATGTAAAGATCACCAAAAAGTTGGAAACACTGGCGCGTACTATAAGTAACAACGTGTACCGGGTTGATTCTGCGCAATGTAAGGTATTACATCTCTCGGCGGTGTTCGCCTGTAATTTCCCTAATTACCTATATGATGTGGCCCGTCAATTGCTGCAGAAAAGTGAATTGCCATTTGATATGCTGCGCCCGCTGATTGCTGAGACCGCAGCCAAAGTTATGGAGCAATTACCGGCCGATGTGCAAACCGGTCCAGCTATAAGAAATGACCTAACTACCATGAATGCACACCTGCAAATGCTTGACGGTGAGCACGACTTACAGCAGGTGTACGAATTATTGAGTCAAGGTATTATCAAAATGGACAAAGGGGAGGTGGCAGACGGCTAATTTTATTACTTTTGCCACGATGAATATTTTTAAAGTTAAAATAAACTTTGAGGAAAAAGGGCTAGAGCCCATTGAGCTGCCCGTTGCCGAAGGCGAGTCTGTATTGGATGTTTGCCTTGACAATGGTATTGAATTGCAGCATAACTGTGGTGGTGTTTGCGGTTGCAGTACCTGCCATGTGTATGTAAACAAAGGGATGGACAACATCCAGGAAATATCAGATAAAGAAGAAGACTTTATTGACCGCGCTGTTAACCCGCGCATCAACTCTCGTTTGGGTTGCCAGTGCGTGCTGATTGATGGAGATATAGAGATCACTGTTCCGGATCAATCACAGTTTTTAGGACATTAACAATAACCGCTGACATACACTTTTTATGCAAGACAAATTTGCCCTGCCCATTCACTGGAACGATTACGAAGATATAGCCATGGGACTTTATGAAAAGTTTGGCGATGATTTCGACGAATCAAAAATATACCGTATCCGCTTTACCGATTTGTTAGAGTGGGTGCTATCTATCCCTCACTTTGCTGGTAAACGCGAAGAATCAAACGAAGGCCATCTGGAGCAGATCCAGAGCGCCTGGGTTTACGAGTGGCGCGATAACCAATAGATAAGTTTGCAGTAGGCAGTAGCCGTTATTAATTTATTGGAATTAAAAACGGCTACTATTTACTGAAGAACTGTCTATAACATAGTGAATACTGCTACTACTTACTGAAAACTGCTACTTAAAAATGGCCTTCTTAGACAAACTGCACGATATTAAAGCCTTTGTGTTTGATGTTGACGGCGTGCTCACTAACGGTGATGTTTACGTGACCGACAAAGGTGATCATTTCCGCCAGTTTAACATTAAAGATGGTTATGCGCTGCAATTGGCCGTAAAATGTGGTTATAAGGTTTGCGCCATCTCAGGTGCAGGCGCCGAGGCTATTCGCGTGAGGTTGAATAACCTGGGCGTGGAAGACGTTTATCTGTCTAGTAAAGACAAGCCCGAGGTTTTCCATAACTGGTTACAAGAAAACCAGCTCGATGCAACGCACGTACTCTTTATGGGCGATGATATTCCAGACCTGGGTCTGATGGGACTGGCTGGCTTACCTGTTTGCCCTGCCGATGCGGTTGAAGAAATTAAAGCCGCCAGTCAATATATTTCACCTATCCCAGGTGGTAAAGGCTGCGTGCGCGATGTGATAGAGAAAGTGATGAAGGTGCAGGGCAACTGGATGGGAGCTGAGGCATATAGCTGGTAGTAATGAGTTCATGGATGATGGTTCATTGTTCATGGAAAAAGAAATAAATACTTTTGGGAACTATGAACCATCATCTATCAACTATGAACACACCTAAAATCATTCTCGCTTCTAAATCTCCTCGCCGCCAGGAACTGCTGCGCTTGATGGATCTTGATTTTGAGATCGTACTGAAAGAGGTTGACGAAAGTTACCCCGACGGCCTCACCCCGGAAGAAATTGCCGTTTACATTGCCGAAAAGAAAGCCCTTGCTTTTGATGGCGATGCCTATAATCAGATTGTTTTGACGGCCGATACCATTGTGGCTATTGATAACCAGATACTTGGCAAACCCAATGATGCTGCCCATGCGATAGAAATGCTGCAAACGCTATCTGGCCGTGTGCACCGTGTGGTTACCGGCGTGTGCTTAACCTACCAGGGTAAAGTCAATAAATTTTATGATGTGTCTGAAGTTTTCTTTCGTCCGTTTAAAGACCAGGAAATCATCAGCTACGTAGAAAAATACAAACCATTTGATAAAGCCGGCTCATACGGCATCCAGGAGTGGATTGGTCTGGTGGGTATACAGCGTATCAATGGCTCTTATACCAACGTAGTGGGTTTGCCTACCGAGAAGTTGCATCAACAGTTATTGGCGATTCAGAATTAGAGGATCGTCGGGTTGAAGTTATAAAGGAAGGGTGTCATGTTGAGCTTGTCGAAACACGTGCTTAAGGTCGCGCGCGCTTCGACAACTTCAGGATGACACCCTAGTTCTTTTAATACCCTGTAAATCCTGAATGGCTCAGTTCATTCGCCCTTTCCACATTCTTGGATATGCCATTCCATATTTCAATAAACATACCGTAGCACAATTGTTTCAGGCTGATAATATTTGCACATTTGTAGATATGCACTTCCTGTATCCGGCTTTTCTTTTCGCTTTGGTTTCGCTGGCAATCCCGGTTATTGTGCATTTGTTCAACTTCCGTAAATACCAGAAAGTCTATTTCAGTAATGTTCAGTTTTTAAAAGAACTACAGGAGCAGCAGGCCTCGCGCCGCAACCTGAAAGAACGATTGATTTTAGCTGCGCGATTATTAGCCTTATTGTTTCTAATCCTGGCTTTTGCCCGGCCTTATATTCCGGCTTCGCAAACCGTAACGGCAGGTAAGCAACAGGTAGCCAGTATATTTATTGATAACTCATACTCCATGCAAACCCTCAGCAAAGAGGGATCATTGCTGGACGAAGCTAAGCATCACGCCAAAGAAATTGCGGCGGCTTACGGGATGAATGATCGCTTCCAACTGCTGACGCAGGATTTTGAAGGTAAGCACCAGCGCTTACTCAGCCGTGACGAGTTTAATGACGCGGTAGATGCTGTAAAGATTAGTCCGCAAAGCCGCACCTTACAACAGATTGTTAACCGGCAGGAAGGCTTGCTGAAGATGCAGGCGCCGGGGAGTGCTATTTATATCCTGTCCGACTTTCAGTCGAATATGGGTAAGCAAGCATTGATGGGCGTCGATAAAAGTACCAAAGTTAACTTTATCAGGCTAGATGCCAATAAATTGCCTAACCTGGCGGTTGATTCTGCCTGGTTGCTAAGCGCCGTGCACCGGCCGGATGATAATGAGAAACTGGTAGTGCGTCTGCACAATTACTCAGATGAACAGGCCGAAAGAGTGCCATTGAAGCTGACCATTAACGGTCAGCAAAAAGCATTGGGCAGCTTTACCATCCCAGCGCGGTCCGTTCAAAATGATACCATGAGTTTTTCAGGATTGAAGGCTGGCTGGCAACAGGGCGAGCTCACGCTGCAGGATAATCCGGTTACGTTTGATAATCGGTTTTTCTTCACGTTCAACGTAAAACAACAACTGCCCGTACTGCTGATTAACGGCGGTGTGTCTAATCCGTATTTGGCAGCTATCTTCAATACTGATAAATTTTTTGTGGCTAGTACCGTGCAGGATGGCAATGTAGACTATGCAGGCCTCAGCAAATATCCGGCAATTGTGGTGAGTGATGTTAAAACGATATCGCCTGGCCTGGCCCAACAACTCAAGGTTTACGTTAACAAAGGCGGTAATTTGGTGTTTTTTCCAGCGGCAGACGCGGATATGGCTAATAACCGGAGTTTCCTGCAGGCGCTTAATGCCGCTTATCCGGAGCGTTTGGTAACTGAGCCTACCAGGGTGACCGACATTAACGTAAAAAGCAATTTGTTTAAAGGCGTGTTTGAGCAAATGCCAGAGCACCCCGATTTGCCGGTGATTAAGAAATATTATCAGCTGAGTCATGCCGGCAATACGGTGACCGAGGGTTTGATGCAGTTGCAAGGCAATCAACCTTTCTTTTCGCTGTACCGTTCCGGCAGAGGAAGTGTCTACCTATCCGCAGTTGCCTTGACCGAGGATTTTAGTAACCTGCCACGCCACGCGTTGCTGTTGCCAATGCTGTTTAGGATTGCCTTGTTGAGCAGTAATGATCAGCCTTTGTTTTATACGCTCGGGCGCGACGAGAATATTGAATTGCCCCCTATACAGGTGGGCGAAAAACAGGTATTGAAGCTGATACATAATGGCACCAGTATTATTCCCGATGCGCGGCAACAGGAGGGAAGTACGATACTTTACATCTCAGATCAACTGAAAGAGACCGGCAATTATCAGCTAAAAATGCAGGACAGTACACTTGCGCAATTAGCATTTAATGATAACCGGAAAGAATCAGACCTGAGTTACCTTACGCCAACTGATCTCAAAAATATTTTCCCGCAAGGCGAAATGATTAATGGTGCTAAGCCAAGTTTAAAATCAGAAATTTCTGGTTTGAATTTAGGCACGCAGTTATGGAAACTTTGCATAATTTTGGCGTTGATATTTCTGGCAGCCGAAATTGTGCTCATCAGATATTTTAAAACAGACCGGCAGGCCGCAAATGCGCCTGTTTAAACTACTACACCTGCATGAATTTGCTCATCACATCAGCCATTATTATTGATCCAAATTCACCTTTTCATCAGCAAACGGCTGATATCTTGATTGAAGACGGTCGCATTAAACAGATTGGTCAAGGCCTATCATCAGACTTTGAAAAATTTGACGCCACCGGTAAATACGTTGCGCCGGGTTTCTTTGACCTGAACTGCAACATTGGCGAGCTGGGACTAGAAACCAAAGAAGATCTGCAAACCGGTACCCGCGCCGCTGCCGCAGGCGGTTTTACTGGCCTGGCGCTAATGCCTAACAGTAACCCACCCGTGCACTCAAAAGCCGAAGTGGAGTACCTGCGCAATAAAGCCAAAGGCAACCTGGTTGATGTTTATCCGCTGGGCACCATCTCGCAAAAACGCGAGGGTAAAGATCTGGCCGAACTGTATGATATGTACCAAAGTGGCGCCAAGGCTTTTACTGATGGTAACCGCCCCGTGCAGGATGCCGGCTTAATGGAGCGCGCGCTGTTGTACGCCCAGGGCTTTGACGCATTGATTTTCTCTTATCCTGAAGATACTGCCATAGCCGGCAAAGCTAAAGTGCACGAAGGCGAGGTGAGCACTTTGTTGGGGATGAAAGGTATCCCATCATTAGCTGAAGAGCTGATGATAGCCCGCGATTTGTACCTGGCCGAATACACCGGCTCGCCCATACACTTTAGTACCGTATCTACCAAACGCTCGGTAGAACTTATTGCCGAGGCAAAAAAACGAGGCCTGAAAGTAACCGCCGACGTAGCTGCGCATCATTTGGTACTGACAGACGAAAGTTTGATGGGCTTTGATAGCCATTATAAAGTTAAACCGCCGCTGCGCACACAAAGCGATGTGGATGCGCTGGTAGCCGGTTTAAAAGATGGCACTATTGACGCCATTGTAACACAGCATACACCGCACGAAATTGAATTTAAAGATGTAGAGTTTGAGATTGCCGAGTACGGCATGATTGCCCTGCAAACTACTTTTGCAATTGCCTTGAAAGCCGGATTGAGCGTAGAAACCATTGTTGAAAAAATGGCTGTTAACCCGCGCCGTATCTTAAACGTAGAGGCCGCTGGCATCGCCGAAGGCAATGCCGCTAACCTGGTGGTACTGGATGCTGCCAAACAGTGGGAATTTAATCGTGCTGATAATCAATCAAAATCAAATAATTCGCCGTTCATTGGGCAACAATTAACCGGTGCGGCTTTGTTAACGTGTAATAATAACCAGGTTTTTAAATCTAACCTTTAAAAAATATGACCGACCCAAAAGTAAAAGCAGCCATCAGCGCCGCGTTGAGCACCTTTGCCAAATATGGCGAAAGCATTGATGTAGCAGCACTTACCGCCAAGTTTGATACCGTGTTTTCTTCTGAAGAAGAGTTTATGGACAAGGTAGATGACCTTGACGAGGTATTTGACGATGAGCCTAAACTGGAAGCCCTGCGCGAGGTTTTCTTTGACCTGCTGATGGTAAACTTTTTCAGTGCTGATGTTGTGCGCCTGGAAGAAGATTACCTGGATACCCCTGAATGGGAAGCTATTGAGGAAGAAACTTTAGACCGCGGTACTGAATTGTTGAATCTGCTGCTTTATTTAACAGAGTGCGCAGATGAAGACATTGAGCCAGGATTGGAAGATTACCTGAAAGAGTTTTTATTGGTTGATGACGATGAGTTTCAGGATGAATACAGCATCTACGAACCGATAATTGAAAACCAGATACTGATTGAAAGCCCGGCATCAGAAATTGCCAAAGTGGCGTCAAAACTGCCTGATAATTCTGAACTGAAAGAACTGTTCTATCCAATTATGTGCTTCTTCCAGCAGCCTGATGGATCGGCGGAAGCAGAAACAGAGGCAGCAGCAAGTGCTCCATTTGATAAATCATTCGAGATGGCGGTATACCAGGTTTTAGTTAACTTCAGATAAACTAAGACATCATGGAAGACCAAACCCTTGAACAAAAAATAAAAAAAGCAGCGGTGCCTAGCGGCCTGATCTACGGCATTGTGTCGTTGGTGATGGCTATTGCGGCTTTCTATTACATTGTTGGCGTTGCCAATTCGCTAGTGGGCTTAACGGTAGTGCCTTTTATATTATCTGTAATTGTGCCGATTGCCGCGGCGGTATTTTTGACGCTCGATCTGAGAAAGAGAATTGGCGGCTTTTGGAACTTCCGCCAGGCGGTTACCGGCATCTTCATTGTGTTTTTTATAGGTTTCTGGGTAAGCTATTTGGGCAGAGATTTTCTCTTTGCCAAGCTAATTGAGCCCGATATGGTAACCAAAACAGAGAACGCCTTTGTTGCACCGATGACCAAAATGCTGGAAAAAAGCGGTGCCGATCAGGATAAAATTGATCAGCAGTTAGATAAATTCAAACAGAATTTTGAGACCCAGAAAGTGATGACCGTTGGCTCCGTAGTAAAAAACGTTACGATAGCCATTATCCTCACCTTTGTTTTTTCGCTCATCTTCGCAGCTATCTTTAAGAGAGAACCGCCGCTGTTTGATACACCGGTTGAAGAAGCTACTACCTGATAGTATAAGCAACTAAGAAATAAAAATCCCCGCAGTGTTTCTGCGGGGATTTTTTTGTTGTTTCCGTTTTCATTGATCGGCTAAATGGTTTTACAACCATCGGTTATAATTGCTATTTTTGCACCGATGACCAACAAGAAAGAAGATTACTCGTTCTGGACCAAATACAAGCGTTTTGCGGGTAACGAGGTGTTGTTATACGTTGTAATGATTATCGGCATTATAGCTGGTATCATTATGTTTAGTTAAGCTTGGTAAACACCACCTGGTAATTATCAGCATGGGATACGGCTTCATAAAAATCAATCAGGTTTTCGTATTCGTCTTTGTTAAAAGTACCGTCATTTAACTGTAGACGTCTTTTCAAGGTAAGTTTATTACCTGTTAAGCTCATATTCAGTTTGTAGGTCCCAAACGGCTTTTCAATATTCTTGCTAATCAGGTCTTTATCTAATTTATAGCCTTCGGGTAGGGTGTAGGTAAATTCATCCTCATCTACATATCCCCGGTTAATATATACGTCTCTAGACCGGTTGCGCACGTCATCTGGCACGTAGTTGTGCCTGTCGGCCAGATTGGGTAAAAAGTAAACCCGGCCGTTATTGTCGGTAGCAAAATCTACAGCTTTTAAGCTCATTGTTTCTGTGGTAACCGGTGTTTCGCTTTTAAGTTTAGTAAAGTTAAGGTGTTGTACATCCAGGTTATTGATATTATACTCATCGTGAATGTCTTTTACCTGCTCTTCGTAGGATTCGCTTATCAAATGATCGCGATTGTCAAATTCGGTGCCGGCAAAAGTGGTTTTCATATCGCCAGACAGTAATCCGGTATTACTAATAGTAAATTGGCCTGTACGGTGTGTCAGGTTTTCCTGCGGCGCATAACGGCGCGTGTGCATCAGCTTACCGCCCTCTGGCGTACAGGCTAATACCACGCGGTCATCGGTAAAATCGCCAATAAAGCCGAAAGGATTGGTACGACTGGTGCATTCTACCCAGGTGGTATCGTTTTTAAAGGGAACACAAAGAATAATGTGGTTACCTTCCATGCTGGCAAAATCAGTGGTCATGCTGCGTTTTACAGCGCGTTCGCCATAAACCACACAATACCAGGCATCAATACCTACGGTTTTAAGTAATGCCTTGGTATAGTTTACCAGCGCCTTGCAATCGCCGTAGCCGTTTTGATCTACATCAGTAGCGGTAAACGGCTGATAGCCGCCTATACCCACCTGAATGCTTACATAGCGCGTTTTCTGCTGCACAAACTCATAGATTTTACGAGCCTTTTCTTTAGGGTCTGTAATGTTTGCCGTTATCTCTTTGATATGATCGGCTGTCTCCTGAGGCACCACATCCCGACCGGTCAGCAGTTTATCATAGATCCATTTACCCAGACTGTTCCAATCGGTAAATACCCCCTCGTAACCATCATAAAAGAAATCAGACGAAGTGATGCGCACATCAGGCATAAACTTATCTGCCGACGGACTCATAGGCTCCTTGCGGTATGCATTAATATTTGATGCGTTCCAGGTATAGACAATCATCCCATTTTTGGTGGTAGATGTTGTCATCTTCTGCGGAATGTTTGACTCTTTGATGTTGATCTTCAAACTGGGTTTAGCAATAAACGTATATGAGCTGTTTTGCACGCTTAAGCCAAAATCGCATGGGCTCCATTCATGAAAATACATCGTTTGCCGGTTGCGCGTTTCATAATCATACTCAACGGTAAAAGGGTAGGTTGATACCGGCGGCGCAAAATATTTAACGCGTGTATCCAAGAAAAGCGAGAAACCATCAGCCGCAGAAAAGTCTTTCATGTCCCGCTCGTTAAATTTTCCCACCAATTTGCCATCCGCGTCATATATCGTTCCTTTTACGTTTTTGATGGAGGCCATTTTGTCATAATATAGATATAACGATGCTTTGTCGGCACCGCTTTTATTCAGTACCGTTATGGCTTTTTTGCAATGATAACTGTAGCTATACTGGTCATCGGCCTGCAGGGTCTGTTCGCTGGTGCGTACTACTGCTCCCGCGTACGATAAAAGCGGCTTTGGGATCAGGCTTACGTTATAATCGGCTTGCTGCGCAACGCTTTTCAATGTAAGGAAGCACAGACCTGTAAAAAACAATAATCTTCTCATTTCTTCTTAAATACCACTTCTGCGCTTTCTGCCTGGATAATTTTATTATACATCTCCTTAAGATAAGGATACTCCTCTGATGAGTATAACGAACGGTTAAACTGGATGGAATAACTGCAGTTAAACCCGTCGTCAGTAGGGGTGTAGCCTAACAGGAAGCGGCCGCCCTGGTTTGGCAGTGCCAGGCCTACTTGCTGTGGTAACGCTTCTGTGGTCATCTTATCCGGCAGGTGCACGGTGAGGATAAATCGCTCTTCAGACGGTGCGCCACAATCTACCGGGAAGGTACGCTCTGCTAATTTGAAAGGGTTGCTGGTAGTACGATCATACAGGAATGGGTTGAAAGACAAGCGCTTATCATTCTGCATATCATCATAAGCGTTAATCTCAATCTCGTATTTTTCAGCAAGTGGCTGCTCCAGACTGTCAAGGTTGTGAATTTCTGATTTCAGAATCTTCATTTTTTTAAGACGATTGTCCAGATCCTCTACATACTCATCTACAGTATTAAAGTTTTTAATTTGCTTGCGCTTATTGTAGGCGTCATAACCTCTTGAGTAGCAGGTCATAGAGCCTTTAAGTTTGCCGTCGTCGGTGAGCTTTAAATCAAAAGCATAAGTTTTGGTCTGCTTTTCGGCCTTCAGATCAATCCAGTATGATGGTTTATCCAGGCTCATTACCCTGCCCTGATCATTCATACATTTTAAAGGCAGCAGACCAAAGGGAAGTAAAGGGTCTGTTGCATCCAGCAGGTAACTCTGGTCGCCAATGTTAGCTTTTGCTATTACATAGTTAAAGTCAGAAATACCGGGATATAATTTATTAATTACGCCATTATTACGGGTAGATAGCAGCACTGCTTCTGTATTAATACCGGCCGCATTGAGCGCCGCAACCAGCGATAAATTGATATCGGCCACAGAGCCTGAATGCGAGTCAAACGCTTTGCGTATGCCATCATCACTGCCAATACTATAAATGTTGTTCCAGCGATAGTTTTTTTGTACAAACTCAAAAATGGCTTTGGCTTTTTCCAGCGGATCTGTAGTATTTGCGCCCACGCCTTTAATCCGGTCTTTCATCAGTTCGGTACGCCGCAACTGGGAGCCAAATGATTCGTTGTGCTTCAGGTCATAGTCAATGTCTTTCCACTCTTTGGTAACCTTTGTTCTGGCACCTGTTTCAAAATTGGTATATTCTGATAACTCGAAATTAATAGCCGACATAAAGTTTTTAGGCGATGTCATGAACGCCTCTTCTTTAAATGCCGGGATGTCTGTCATGATATAAGTAATCTTTGAACAGTCGCACTTAATGCCATTAAATGAAAAGCAGTCGCGATCTATATCAGAGTTTACTTTGGTTAGCTTTAGTGCTCCGCGCAATGATGCATTGTAAACATATATGCCCGGTATATGCACTTCATACTCTGAGTAGATTTTAGGAATATCAGCCTGGAAATTCCACTCTTTAAAGCTCCATCGGCGTGGTGATTCCAGTGTGTATTTATATTCAATAACACAACCTTTTGTTAAGTGCGGCAGGGCGAAGCTTAACTGGTCATAGTATCTGTTTAGCTTGGTATGGAAAATGTTTTTAGGATCTAATTCCGCTTGTCGCAACAAGTTGTTTTCATCCCGGTAATAGGTTATCGCTTTAATATCTCTTACAGATTCGAAATAGTTGTCGTCTTCTTTGTAAAGAGGAATTTTAACGTCGCCCCATTCGCGAAATGCTTCGGGATTCAGAATTTTAATTTTAACATGGTACTCGTGAATAAGCGGAATATGATCTGCACTACTGATCCATGTTTTGCCAAATTCTTTCAAAACCACGGCCTGTGCGCTGGTGTCTTTGGCATACTTAGTCATGTCTACATCGGCTCTGTCAACTTCGCCAAATTCAAAATCCTGGGCTTGGCAAAAACCAAAAGACAATGCAAAGACAAGGAATAGGAAGGTTCTTTTCATCAGAAATTAATTGTAATAAGTAGGTATTGAAGGTATAACTTCCACCTTAATAATTAAAAAAAAATTAAAAATTATTGCCTTGTAAACTTCGGCCATTTGGCCGACCTTTGCGATTACAATTATCTAATGAAACTAAACTTAAAAAGGCCGCTGGCTTTCTTTGATATTGAGGCTACCGGAGTAAATCTGGGTGTTGACCGCATTGTAGAACTATCTGTAATTAAACTGCATCCTGACGGTAGTGAAGAGGTAAAAACCTGGCGCGTTAACCCGGGCATGCCTATTCCGCTGGAAGCCTCATTGATCCATGGTATTTATGATACCGATATTGCTGCATCTCCTTTGTTTGCTGCAATAGGTGCAGAAATTGCCGCATTTATTGATGTGAGTGATTTGGCTGGTTATAATTCAAATAAATTTGATATCCCGATGCTGATGGAAGAGTTTATGCGTGCGGGTATTGAGTTTGATCTGGATCAACGCCATTTTGTTGATGTGCAAAATATTTTTCACCAGATGGAGCAACGTACGCTAAAGGCCGCCTACCAATTCTATTGCAGTAAAGATATAGTTAATGCGCACAGCGCAGAGGCCGATACCCGTGCTACCATGGAAGTTTTGCTGGCACAAATTGCCCGTTATGAAGCCACCGAATGGGAGGATAAACAAGGCAACAAGCGCATTCCGATTGTAAACGATATTGAAGCGTTGCATAAGTTTACCAACCTGCACAACACGGTTGATTTTGCCGGTCGGATGGTTTATAACGAAAATGGCGAAGAGCTGTTCAACTTTGGCAAGCACAAAGGCAAAAAGGTAGAAGATGTTTTTGCTATTGAGCCAAGTTACTACTCCTGGATGATGCAAGGCGATTTTCCACTTTATACAAAACGTAAGCTAGAAGCTATTTATAACCGTTGGAATGCCAAGCGTCAGGCAGAACGGCAAAGTCGCCCGCCACAGCCAAAACCTGCCGGTGACGCTGCTGCGCCAAAAGCAGATGCGCCGCCGTCACAAAATCAGCAGCCTAAGCAGAATTTTCAGCAACGCCCAAACAATAACTACAAAGGCAACAACCACAACAATAACCGCCCGTTTAAGCGCGACGACAAGCCTGCAGCGCCAGTTAATGACGATATGCTGCAGCAGTTGAAAGATAAGTTCAAGAAGAGCTGAGGCGGGTATTGAAGATTAGAAATTAGAGATTGGTGATCTCTATATAAAAAGAAAAGGAAGCACGATATGCTTCCTTTTCTTTTTATAAATCATTTGCAGTCGCTTGGCTCCAGCCGAGTGGCGATTATCTCACGGCCTCAGGCTGCCGATCTGCTATGCGAACTAATTTTTAATCTTCGCTAGTCTTTATCGCCCAAAAACTTAATGTTCCGTTTTAGTCCTGCAAACTTAGTGCGCTTTACTGCCGAGCCTTTAAAGAGTTTCTGATACACTTCTTCGCTGATATCCTGCCAATCGTTTTGTGTTAGATTCAACAGATCGGGGTGTGGATTAAATGCAGGCTCACTGTGAATGACCGAAAACTTATTCCAAGGGCAAACATCCTGACATACATCGCAGCCAAACATCCAGCTATCCATTTTATCTTTAAATTCCGCAGGGATCTCGTCTTTCAGCTCGATGGTGAGATAGGAGATGCATTTGCTGCCGTCTACCACATACGGGCCAACAATGGCATCGGTAGGGCAGGCGTCTATACATCGGGTGCAGGTGCCGCAATGATCGGCCGTGGGAGCAACGTCATATTCCAGTTCCAAATCTACAATCAGCTCTGCCAGGAAAAAGAATGAGCCGGCTTGTTTGTTAATCAGATTGCTGTTTTTGCCCACCCAGCCCAGTCCGGCTTTTTTGGCCCAGGCCTTATCTAAAACAGGGGCAGAATCAACAAATGCACGACCATCAACTTCGCCAATGTTTTCGCGGATAAAGTTTAAGAGATGTTTTAACTTGTCTTTAATAACCGTATGGTAATCAATCCCATAAGCGTATTTTGATATCTTGGGAGATGAAGCGTCTACCTGTTTATTATCGGTATAATAATTTAGTGCTAGGGAGATGACCGATTTTGCCCCATCAACCAGCAGACGTGGGTCAAGACGCTTATCAAAATAGTTCTCCATGTACTGCATCTGCCCGTTCATGTTGTTGTTGAGCCAGGCTTCCAACCGCGGTGCTTCTTCCTCCAGAAAACCGGCTTTAGCAATACCACAATGCAGAAAGCCGAGGTTTTTAGCCTCAGCTTTTATCATTTTACTATATGCTGAAAGATTTTGTGCCACAACTGGGGCAAAGATACGCAATACTTATTGCTGATCGAAAAAGCCCATTTGGCGCAGGAAAGAGATCTGATCGAAATACAGATCTTCTTTTATAATCTTACCATCCTTTATTTTCAGGATCAGGCAATTGTTGAGGATGAATTTGCGCCCTAACATGTAGGCCGGTGTTTCGTTTTCCGGGTGACTGAGGGTACCTGTGGTGGTATATTCTATGGTGGCTACGCTATCGCCGCTGTAATAAATGTTACCTACGTCATAGCGCAGGTTAGGCATCGATTTAAAAGAGCTGGTGTATGATGCTTTTTGTGCCGCCACACCGTTATGAATGCCGTCCCACGATGGGGACGTAGATTCTACTTTGATGTCGTAATCGCGGAGTAATTCATTAACATCATGGCGGTTCAGTGCATTAAAGCGATGCCTGATGAGCTGTTTCATATCAGTATGACTGTTACATCCTGATATTAACAAGCTCAGCAATGCAATTAATGCACTGAACGCCTTTATACTTCTAATCATTAGTTTATTAGAAGCTATTTTTAATGCTGTTGCTCAGGGTTTTGGTGCTCCAGTATCCGCTATCCAATATGCGGCGAACGGTCATTAGCGGATAATCGGGGTCGCGCTTATCAGCCAGCTGGAATGCAATTTTAAAGCCTTTTTTCTGGAACTCTGGTAATACCGGTTTTTTCCAGATGCCGAATGGATAGGCGAAGTAATCTATCTTCTTACCTGTAATTCCCTCCAGTTTTTTGGTTGGCTTGTCAATCTGGGTAACCCAGTCGTCAGTTGGCTTAAGGGTGATTTTGCCGTTTTTGCCCAGAATTTTCAGGCTTGAGTTGTGCGAATATTTATCTACACGGTGGTGATCCCAGGTGTGGCTGCCAATTACGTTACCTTCGTCGCTCAGTTGTTTTACCTGGGCCTCGGTCATGTAATGCGGGCGGTTTAACGATACGGTCATTACAAAATACACCGCTTTGAAACCATATTTTTTCAAGGTAGGATTGGCAATGGTAAACTGATCCTCGTCGGTATCATCAAAAGTAAGCATGATGGGTTTGCTTGGCAATTTGGCACCGGTGGTAAGATAAGCGTAAAGCTGATCTGGCAGAATGGTATGATAACCGCTGTCGGCCAGCATTTTAATATGTTCTTTGAAAGCAGTAATGGGTATAATATAATCTTTAGCGCTTTTAGAGTCTGTCGGACGCCAATCACGTATCTGGTGATAACAAATAACAGGCACCTGTTTGCGAGCCATAATGGCTGCGTTATTAACCGGACCAGAGGCTGCAGCCGTAGTGGCAGAAGCACTTGCTGCTGTAGCACCGGATTTATCGCCAACTGGTTTTGACTGGCAGTTGCCAAAGCTTATCAAACTGATTAAAGCAGTTGCTGCTAAAAATTTAGACATATTAAAGTAGATTGATGTAGATATATAATGCCCGTAAAATTAAATTATTTTACAAGCCGGCAAATTTAATTTATAAACAATTGAACCAGGATTTAACGGATTCTATGGATTAACAGAATTTTTGTACTAAATCATTTACTGATTAATATTATATCCTGCAAATCCTGCAAACTCGTTTAATCCTGGTTCCTTAAAATAAGGAATTCTGCCCGCCTAATTTGGTCAAACCCAAGTGGCGGTAAGCATGCTCAGTAGCCTCTCGTCCGCGCGAGGTCCGCATCAGAAAACCTTCCTGAATCAGGAACGGTTCGTAAACTTCCTCAATGGTACCCTCGTCTTCTCCCACGGCGGTGGCTATGGTTTTTAAACCTACCGGGCCGCCTTTAAATTTCTCAATAATGGTGAGGAGGATTTTGTTATCCATCTCATCTAAGCCATGTTCGTCTACATTCAGCGCGTTCAGGGCGTATTGAGCAATGTCGCGGTCTACGGTGCCATTGCCTTTTATCTGGGCAAAATCTCGGGTGCGGCGCAGCAGTGCATTGGCAATACGCGGGGTGCCACGGCTGCGGCGGGCAATCTCAAAAGCGCCGGTTTCTTCAATCGGGGTTTTAAGGATGGATGATGATCTTAAAACTATGGTGGTTAAGAGTTTAGCATCATAATACTCCAATCGGGCATTAATACCAAAACGCGCGCGCAAAGGGGCCGTTAGCAAACCAGAGCGGGTAGTAGCGCCAATTAAAGTGAACGGATTAAGTGATAACTGCACCGAGCGCGCGTTAGGGCCGCTCTCCAACATAATATCAATTTTAAAATCCTCCATGGCAGAGTAGAGGTACTCTTCCACCAGCGGACTCAGGCGGTGGATCTCGTCAATAAACAAAATATCGCCTGCTTCCAGGTTAGTTAGTAGCCCGGCCAGATCGCCGGGTTTATCCAGTACCGGTCCTGATGTAATCTTGATACCGGTGCCCATTTCATTAGCGATGATGTGCGACAGTGTGGTTTTACCCAATCCCGGGGGGCCATGCAACAGCACGTGATCAAGCGCCTCGCCACGCTGGCGGGCGGCTTGTACAAACACCTTGAGGTTAGTGAGGATTTTTTGCTGACCGGTAAAATCTTCAAAAGCCTGCGGCCGCAGCACTTTCTCAATATCATACTCGGCCGGCGAAATATTGTCACGTTCGGGATTAAGATGCTCGTTCATTGCTAACAAAGTTAGTGATTTTTATTTCGGATTTCGGATGTTCAATTTCGGATTTTAAGATTTTAAAACATGAAATTATCATCCAAAGAGGCAAAATCCGAAATTGAAATTTCGAAATCCCAAGTACTAATTAATCTCCGTCACCTTCAGGGTATTTCCTGAAAATGCTGTTAATCTTCATCTGGATTACACCAAAGAAGGCTTCGCGGAAGATGCTTGTAGACATTTTAGAGGTACCGGCGGTACGGTCGGTAAATATGATAGGCACTTCTACCAGGTTAAAAGCATGTTTAACGGTAGTGTATTTCATCTCAATCTGGAAGGCGTAGCCCACAAATTTAATTTTGTGCAAACGGATGGTTTGCAGCACGCGGCGCTTGTAGCATACAAAACCGGCGGTGGCATCGGTTACGCTCATGCCGGTAACAATGCGTACGTACATAGATGCAAAGTAGCTCATCAGTACGCGGCTCATTGGCCAGTTAACCACGTTAACACCTTTCAGGTAACGTGAACCTACAGACATATCGGCGCCGTCAATACAAGCCTGACGCAGGCGCAGCAGATCTTCAGGGTTGTGCGAGAAATCGCAGTCCATCTCCATAATGTAATCATAATGGCGCTCTAATGCCCACCTGAAACCATGGATGTATGCGGTACCCAAGCCCAGTTTGCCCTGGCGTTCTTCTATAAACAAACGGCCGGGAAATTCCAGTTGCAGCTCTTTAACTTTTGCGGCAGTGCCATCGGGCGAGCCATCGTCAATGATCAGCAAATGAAAATCATGCTCAAGCGAGAACACTTTACGCACCATGCGTTCTACGTTCTCAATCTCGTTATATGTAGGTATTATGACTACGCTATCGGGCACCGGGGTATCTGTTATGTTAAAAAAGACTGCGAAGCTAAGGGCTTATAATTTAAATAGCAAATATAACAAAGCCATTTAACATGGTTTAACAGTTAAATGGCTTTGTTTATTGCAGATTTAAGGCTATAAATTGTTGGTGTCGGCTACAATTTTGCCTTCTTCGGCAGCGGTAATGTAGTTATGTTCTTTTAAGCGTGGCGAAATAATCATAAATGCCACCGTGAAAATCGATACAAAACCCACAAAAAACCAGTAGTAGTTTGCGCCTATCATGTATTTCTCCAGAAAACCGTGATTAGATATGTTCTTGTTGACGGCTCCGGTAATCAGGTTACCCAGTGCTACCACCAGTAACCAAATGGCTGTCATGGTACTCTTCATTGATTTTGGTGAATGGGTGTAAGCATATTCCAAACCGGTAATTGATACCAAAACTTCGGCAGCCGATAACACCACGTACGCCAGGATCTGCCACCAGATAGATGGGTGAGCGCCGTGGTCAATCAAACTTTGTATCCAGGCAATAATAGCAAATGATAATGCGGTTAGAAATAAACCAAAGCCCAATCTTCTGAGTGGGGTGGTTTTTAGTCCCATTTTATCTAACGCGGGATAGATCCAGTAGTTAAATATAGGGATAAAGATAAGCAGGAACACCGGGTTAAAGGTTTGTACCTGTCCGGCCAGCATGGTAAACTTGGTGAAGCCCAGGTTAATTTCGCGGTTCATCGTGTCGGCCTGCAAAACCCATTCAGAAAGGTTTTGATCCCAAACCGCCCAGAACGCCAGCGCAAAGAAGAATACCATAATAACGCGGTAAACAGCTTTAACACCCTCTACTTTTTCAGGATCGTGCTTGGCTTTGGCTACATCCAGCAATGATTGTCCTTTTTGCTTTTGACCAGCGTGGAAAAGCGCATATAACGAGATAAATACAAAGTTGTCTTTATTAACACCGGCCGGAGGTACGCGCACATACAACTTACGGCCAGAGAAAAAGATAATAGTGGCCAACGCCATTAATACGCCCGGAATACCGAAAGCCCATTTGGCACCATAGGCCTCATATACCCATGGAATAAGAATAGTAGATATTACTGAGCCTGCGTTGATGCTGAAATAAAACCAGCCATAAACTTTTGAAAGCAGATCCTGGTTAGAGGCATCAAATTGGTCTCCTACGTTGGCAGATACACACGATTTAATACCGCCGGCACCAATGGCTATCAACACTAAACCTGCAGTAAACATATCCAGGTTGTTATCAAACAACGCCAGGAAAAGGTGACCAATACAGTAAACAATAGAGATGTTAAGGATGATGCGGTATTTGCCGGTAAACCAATCGGCCACAAGGCCGCCAACAAATGGAAGGCTATAAGCCAGCGCCACAAAAAAGTGCGTGTCTGCGTTGGCCTTAGCCTGGGCTACGGTGGTTAAAGCGGGATTGTGAGTTGGATTATAAAACTGGTTCACCAAAAATATTACCAGGATAGAGCGCATGCCATAAAAGCTAAATCGCTCGGCGGCCTCGTTACCAATAATAAAAGGGATACTTCGGGGGTATTTTGACTTGGTTTTTTGTACTGATACAGCTGTTTCTGCACTCATGTTAATTTTTTGTTTGTTTCGTTTGTTTGTCGTGCTAAATTAATATTAATATACCAATTCAAAATTTAAAGCAAGATTATTATGCAATGCATAGTAATTTTTTTGACCTACTGCTGTTTCCTTATGGGTAAGATCTTCTTGCGTTCGCCCATGGGGCGTTTGTTGGGTTCTATGTACTGATCGTCTTCCGGGTTGGGCATGTTGCGCATGTCCAGGTTTTCAATCAACGTCCATTTACCATTTTTGAGCTGATAGCCATCGTAACTCAGATCGGGGCCATAGGTTTGCGGTTTATCTTTCAGCTTTTTATCAGGCGGCGCCAGATGATCAAAAACAATCAGGTTGCGTTCGGCCACAAAGCGCAGCAGCATGGAGGCCTGGCGGGTGTACTCAAACACACGGCGCTTTTTGGTGGTGCCGTTAAAAACTTCCATACCCAGCACCGGCTTGTTTTTCTGAAATGAAAGTACCTCAATTACTTTCTTTGTTGATTCTACCGTATTGCCCTTCCAGCCCAGTAACATATAATAAGGTTTGGAACCGTAAACCGGGATAATCTTGTAATACTGCGCACCATACCATCTACCATCGGTTAAAACCGAGTCCTCGGGGGCTTTATCCAGCAGTGGAGTATAATCTTTGAGCGGGAACATTTGCAGGGGCCCGCCGGTATTCATTTGTATGGTGCCGAAGAAGCGGTAGCTGCCATCGGCATACTGTACGTACCAGCTAAAAATGCGGAAACGGTTATCGGGCGCGTTCAGTATACTCACATATTTCAACGAGTCGAACTTGTAGATAAACGAGTTGTTGACTTTTAGCGCGCTGGTCAGCGTCTTGATAAAATTGTAGTTGGCATTCTGACGCTCCAGTTCGTTATTGTCTTCAACAATTCTTTTGCCAAGGTGTATCAGGCTATCCTCATACATTTTAAGTGATTGCAGGCGAGAGCGCTCGTCTGAATGTTGAGCAAACGCATTAGATATAGTGGCAAAAAGGAAAAGTATCGGCAGTAATTTTTTCATGTACCTATTAACGCATATTTTCTATAACAATTGCACTTGCACCACCGCCGCCATTACAGATGCCGGCTGCGCCATATTTGCCTTTATTTTGCTGCAATACATGCAATAACGTAACCACAATACGCGCGCCGGACGCCCCCAGCGGATGCCCCAGCGATACTGCTCCGCCGTTAACGTTTACTTTAGCAGGATTTAGTTTGAGGATCTGATTATTGGCAATGGAAACCACCGAGAAAGCCTCATTGATCTCAAAATAATCAATCTCATCTGAAGATAGGTTCGCCCGGTGCAAGGCCAGCGGCAGTGCTTTCGACGGCGCTGTAGTAAACCACTCGGGCGCCTGCTGGGCGTCGGCATAAGCAATTACGCGGGCCAGGGGAGTGATGCCCAACTCATCGGCTTTATCTTTACTCATCAGTACCAATGCCGTGGCGCCATCATTTAAGGTTGAAGCGTTAGCGGCTGTTATGGTTCCGTCTTTTTTAAAGACTGGCTTGAGTGTTGGAATCTTGTCGAATTTTACATTTTGGACATCCTCGTCTTCTGTCACCAACGTTACTTCACCTTTTTTGTCTTTAATTTCAACCGGAGTAATCTCCTCATTAAAACGCCCTTCGGCTTGTGCTTGTTGCGAGCGCTTGTAGGATTCTATGGCATAAGCGTCTTGTTCCTCGCGACTAATATTACATTCCACCGCGCACAACTCTGCGGCCGAGCCCATGTGGTAATCGTTATAAACATCCCACAGACCGTCTTTTACTAATCCGTCGGTTACCTGGCCGTGACCTAAACGGTAACCATTGCGGGCCTTATCCAGGTAGTAGGGTACATTGCTCATGCTTTCCATACCACCTGCTACTACAATGTCGTTCTGTCCAAGGGCTATACTTTGTGCCGCCAGCATAATGGCTTTCATGCCCGATGCGCATACTTTATTGATGGTTGTTGCGGGCAGATCCGGTAATCCGGCAAACTTTGCTGCCTGCGTTGCCGGTGCCTGACCTAGGTTGGCCGACATAACGTTGCCGAAATAAACTTCCTGAATCTGATCTGGTTTTAAGCCAGAACGCTCTACAGCGCTTTTTATAGCTATGGCACCTAACTGCGTGGCACTAAGCCCAGACAGTGAACCGCCAAACGCACCAATAGGTGTGCGGGTAGCACTAACAATAACTACGTCTTTCATTTGAGTTTCTTAAGTAATTGGCAATGCAATTTAGGGTTTTTGTGGTAAAGTTAAACCGGCAATAGTTAGTAGTTGATGGAGTTTATTAAGTGAATGGTCGTCTTATAAAAATAAATAGATGGCAATCGAAACAATTAATTAACTACTCACTTAATCAACTATTCACCACTCACCAAAAAAGCGTATTTTTGATGGATTTTATCATATAAATGGCTACACTAACGGTATCACGCCAAAAGGCATTGCTGCGTAAATACAACCGCAACGTCAAATATTTTATGATGTTGCTGAGTGTTTGTTTAATAGTTTGGACGCTGCCCAAGCAAGCCAAATTCAGATATGAATATGAGAAGGGTAGGATCTGGAGTCAGAAAGATCTGATATCGCCCTACAACTTTGCCATCCTGAAAACCAGTCAGGAAATGGCTGCCGATCAGGAAGCCGCCCTGCGCAGCATTACCCCAATTTATCAGTTAGATGAAAGTGTAGCTAACGATCAACTGAACGGCTACAAAAACGATTTTGAGATTAAGTGGCATGATGCGGGTATTAGTGAGCGGTTGAAAGACCGCTATCAGCAAATGGGCTATGATTTGCTGAAAAACATTTACGACAAAGGAGTGCTCACGCTGATTGCTAAATACCAGCATGGGAATGAAAACTATCCTATCACCATTCTTGACCACAATGTTGCTACAGATAAAAATACTGCAGAGACCTACACTCGTGAACATGCTATTGCCTATGCCGGCCAGCAATTGAACGGTTTAAAGGATGCAGACAAGAACTTTTTACTGGGGCTTATTCAAAACCGGTTGCAGCAAAATCTTGCTTATGATGATCGGTTGACGGCCCGCCTGGAGAAGGAGGTGTTAGAAGGCCTGTCGCTTACCCGTGGTATGGTGCAAAAGAATGAGGTAATTGTAGCAAAAGGATCTGTAATAAACGATGATGTTTATCAAAAGCTGGAATCATATAAAAGTGCTTTTGAAGATAATGCCCGCGTAAACGGTAACCCGTATCTGGTATTACTGGGGCAATTTATGCTGGTAAGCATTGCGGTGGCCTTACTGGTTGTGTTTTTGTACCTGTTTCGTAAAGATATTTATCATGACAACCGTTTGGTTGGCCTGATATTACTGGTAGTTACGGCCATGCTGGGCACGCTGTCGTGGTCTATCAAAATCCAGCAGTTTAATATCTATTATATACCGTATTGTATCGTTCCTATCATCATCCGCATTTTGTTTGATACGCGCCTGGCGCTCAATATCCACTTGCTGGTGGTGCTGATTGCCGGTTTCTTTGTACCCAACAGTTTTGAGTTTGCCTATTTTGAAATTACGGCCGGTATGGTATCTATTTATAGTATCAAATACCTTTCACGCCGGGATCAGTTTCTGTGGTCGGCACTCATCATTACGTTTACCTATTTTGTATCCTTCCTGGGCATTACGTTTATCCGCGAGGGAACTTTTCTGGGGATCGACTGGATGGATTTCTTTCCGTTTGTGGGTAGCGTGGTGCTTACCTTGCTGGCTTATCCGCTTATCTATGCCTTTGAGCAGGTGTTCCGTATCACCTCAGATATCACACTTATTGAGCTTACCAATACCAATGCGCCGCTGTTGCGCCAGCTGGCGTTTAATGCACCAGGCACCTTTCAGCACTCGCTGCAAGTGGCTAACCTGGCCGAGAACGCTATTTATACTATTGGCGGTAATGCTTTGCTGGTAAGGGCAGGGGCGTTGTACCATGATATAGGTAAGATGGAGAATCCGCTTTATTTTATCGAGAATCAGAGTTCGGGGTATAACCCGCATGATAAACTCTCGTATGAAGAAAGCGCGCAGATTATCATCCGCCACGTGGTTAACGGTATAGAGATGGCACGTAAAGCTAAACTGCCTGAAATTGTGGTCGATTTCATCCGTACGCACCATGGCGATACACGTGTGGATTATTTTTACCAATCGTTCCTCAAAAATTTCCCCGAAAAATTGGTAGACGAGAAAGTGTTCCGTTATCCAGGGCCTATACCGTTCTCTAAAGAAACAGGCGTGCTGATGCTGGCCGATTCGGTAGAAGCGGCCTCACGCTCGCTGAAAGAGCCCGATGCGCAGTCTATTAATGATCTGGTAGATCGTATTGTGAGTTACAAGCTAAATCAGGGACAATTGAACGATAGCAACATCACGCTGAAAGATATTGAGACCATAAAAGCAATCTTTAAAAAGATGCTGATGAGCATTTATCACGTCAGGATTGATTATTAGTGGTGGATTTTGCGCGATAAATGGAGAATGCGGGGGTAAAGAAAAAAATATTTTTCGGAGTAGTACTGGAGTAAAATACTGAAAACCAACCACTCACTTCACCAACTGAAATTAACTCAAAAAACTATCGCCTAAAAAAGAAAAAATTGTTTTGACGGGTGTGCCTAATTACTATATTTGCAAACCCAAAAACGAAACACGTTTTTAAAACGGTGAGGTGCCTGAGAGGCCGAAAGGATCAGTTTGCTAAACTGACGTACGGGAAACTGTACCGAGGGTTCGAATCCCTCCCTCACCGCCAGATAATCAATCAAAAACTATCAAAAGCCTGTAAATCATGTATTTACAGGCTTTTTTGTTTTAACGAAAACGTCAAAATATGTCCGGATTCGCATAGTTTTAGTGCGTCATTCAGTGCGTCTTTTCTGCGAGAAAAAAGACGCACTAAAACAGGGGTAACTTGTTGATTCACATCTAGTTCATTTCGTGAACATCTTGTAACTCAATAGCTGCATTTCGATATTTATTAACCATTTAATTGATGTCGTTATGTTAGAGAACAGCTTTGGTTTATTGTTTTTTCTGAAAAAGCCAAGAAATTATGAAAGAGGCCCGATGTATGTCTATCTCAGAATTACGGTAGACGGGGTGCCAAAGGAAATGTCCGCCAAGCGGAATTGGGAACCATCCCGTTGGGATGCGAAAAAAAACCGGGCGCTCGGAACGAAGGAGGATGCCCGGGCATTGAACGAATACCTGGATATACTTCAAAACAAGGTTTATGCAGCTAAAAAAGATCTTGTTGAACAGGGAAAGGTAATTACATCATTGCAACTGATTGATATATTGTCGGGCAATGAGCAACGCAAACGCGGCCTGATGGCGCTATTCAAGAAGCACAATGATGATATGGAAAAGATGATCGGAAAAGGAGTGGCCAAAGGTACATGGACAAATTTTAATACGAGTTACAAGCACACTACAGCCTACTTGCGTTCGCAATACCAGATGGATGAAATTAACATCCTCGCGCTTGATCTGGAGTTTATTAAAGGTTTGTACCATTGGTATCGAACAATCAAAAATCTCGGGCATAACAGTGCGCTTAAGAATATTGCTAATATGAAGAAGATCGTTATCTCTTGTGTAGATAACGCTTGGCTGAGGTCTGACCCTTTTGTGAAATTTGACGAGACAAGGGAAGAAGTCGACACCACTTTCCTGATCAAAGAAGAAATTCAGGCGATCGCTGAAAAGGAGATCCCTAATGAGAGACTCAGCCGGGTTCGCGACGTTTTTATCTTTTGCTGTTTTACAGGCCTTGCTTTCGCTGACGTCAAAAAGCTAAAAAAATCAGAAGTATCTATCGGAGTTGACGGTGAATTAAGGGTTTATAAAGGACGACAGAAAACCGGCACACCGTCATTAATACCCCTGCTGCCCATCACTAAGACTATTTTGAAGAAGTATAAAGGAGATCCTGAATGTATCGCAAAAGATCAGATGCTTCCTGTTCTGTCCAATCAAAAATATAACAGTTATCTAAAAGAGATCGCAACGATCTGCGGTATTCAAAAAGATTTGAAAACGCACGTAGCAAGACATACGTTTGGTACTACCGTAACATTGGCTAACAAAGTTCCTTTAGAGTCTATTAAGGATATGATGGGACATAAGAGTATGCGGCAAACTTTGCATTACGCGAAAATCACTGGCATGAAGATCAATGAGGATATGGCTGAACTAAAAAAGCGGCTTACAAAGACGAAATTTATTAGTGATGAACAGATAGCCGGAAAAAAGAACTGATATCTCAATAACAGAAATCCCGACAGAGCCCCTTTTGGGGCTTTTTTGTTTTTCAGCGTCTGATTTTTATCGGTACTTCCGAAAAGCTGGTGAAATCATTTAGCGAAATGCGTGGAGCTTTGAAAAAAAATTATGGCAGTTGAGATTATCACAAGGGAAGATCTTGAAGTATTTAAGAAAGACCTGATCAATGAAATAAAAAAGCTTCTTGGCCGTGAAAGGTCTACTGATTCAGAATGGATCAGGAGTAATCAGGTTAGGAAAATGTTAAATATTTCACCGAACACCTTACAAAATTTGAGAGTTGCCGGTAGCTTGAAATATACCAAAGTTGGGGGAATCTTCTATTACAAAAAAGCTGATATCGACTCTATTATGGAAAGGGGAGACCGATGACAGTTGATCGTGAATTTAAAAGATTTATAGAAAAGCAAGACGCTGATCGATGCCTTACAACACTTCATTTTACACTCTATATGATATTGTTATACTTGTGGAAAGAAAGGGGATGCCAGGGCTCTTTCCGGATTACTAGAGCGGAAGTAATGAGGCTCGCAAAGATCAAATCAATAGCGAGTTATCATAAAATTCTAAAAGATCTGATTGGCCTTGGCTATCTTGTTTATCGCCCTTCCTATAATAGATTAATGGGCAGCGTAGTGATACTGAAATGAAAGTAATAGATTTAGACGGCAAGAAGATTTGGACTTCCAGGAGTGATTGCACCTTGGTTTTTGCAGATAAGATATTTTGAGCATAATGTATAACAAACTTACCGGGCTTTCTTTGAACCGAAAATTATGATATTTCAAAGGTTTTTACGATCGTCTGCCATACCGATGGGGAGCAATCATTTGAACAGCTTTTGGAATTTTTAGAGCTTTTTGCGAGGGTGCTCAATAATAGAAAATGATCTGATGTAAAGGGATTAGAGTGTAGAGGATATTTGATTATCTAAATCTAAGAGGTGGAACAGTAGTCGCTAGTTGTTGTTTATTAGTAAGTGAAAATCAGTTAGTTAATCGATGTTGGAATTGCCAACATATCAATGTTGTTTTTTGTTTTGACCTGAGTTGCCTGGCGTTTTGTGATAGGTTGAAGGAGAAAAGCCGAACTGTGTTTTAAAGCATCGCCTAAAGTAATCGGCATCAGCAAATCCTATTTATAGCACACGTCGAAAACATTGTTTTTCTTTGAGCTGAGTAATTCCTGCGCCCTTGTCGACCTGATTTGCCTGACGAGATCAACAGTACTTTAGCCGGTTAATGTCTTCATCTTTCGATAAAGCTGACATTGGCTCAGTCCCACTTTATAGCCGATGTCCTGTATGCTCATAGTTGAGTGGGCCATACGCTGATCGATGAAATCCAACACCATCTTCAGTAGCTTTTCGTCCGCGAATCCGGAACGATAGCTCTCGTAACAGTCGAAAGACGAACTTTGGGTATGCACTTGACGTGAAAAGACATTGCCTATCAGTGTGACATCTTTAAAAATACCACCACCCATTTGGCCCGGCACACTTTTGCCAAAACAGTATCCCCGATGGGGGCGCAATTTGCTTTGAGCTTGACTCTCCGTTCTTTGTGGATTGGAGTTACGAAAAAGAATAAAAAAGCAATGAAATTGAGTATGGATTCAAAAGATTGCTGTCTTTTAACCAATTTGTCTTTTACTATGAACCGACGTGTTTTCTTGAAAAATGGAAGTCTTGCCTTAGCAGGTGTAGCTGCTTTCCGCTCATTTGGAGCTTATGGTTTTGATAATGGTGGGTTGCCCCATTCGGAACGCATTCGTTACGATGCGATGTGTTTGACAATCGATGAAAAAGATACTTTTATCTATAGCGGTGCGTTTCATTATTTCCGCTGTCCAAAGGAACTCTGGCGCGATCGTTTTCAAAAAATTAAAGAAGCCCATTTCAATACAGTTGAAACTTACACGCCCTGGAACTGGCACGAACGATTAATGCCTGATTCTCCCAGAGATTTTTCAAAAATTGAAAAATTAAAGGATCTGGACGAATGGTTGACCATGGCAGAAGAGTTTGGTTTCAACGTGATTGTTAGGCCCGGCCCCTATATCTGTGCAGAATGGGATAATGGAGGGTTTCCTTTATGGCTGAGCGCACTGAAAACGCCGGCCAAACCACTACACCCAGATGGCTGGATGCGGTCGGACGATCCGATTTTTTTAATGTGGACGAAACATTGGTTTGATGCGGTATGCCCAATTATCGCGAAACACCAGATCACGCGGAAGGCGCCAGGTAAGCCAGGTGTTATTTTGTTTCAATTGGAAAATGAATATGATTCGGCAAGTTTTGCTGATGATATAAAAATTGGTCAGCTCAAGGCGCTTGCGCGCTTTGCACGAGCTGGCGGGATTGATGTGCCCTTCATTACTTGCTGGACAAAACAAGTTCGAGGATCCAAAGATCCGATACTTCAGCAGATTTTTGACAGCTGTAACTTTTACCCACGCTGGAACGTGACCAAAGAACTTGGCAAAGAAATTCCAAAATTGCGCAGAGAGCAGCCTAACGCCCCTTTGTCCACAACTGAACTTCAGGGTGGCTGGCTGTCGGTAGTGGGCGGTAAATTGAGCGATCAACAGGAGGGGCTCACCGCTACACAGATTCAGAATATCACGCTTTGTGCCTGGCAGATGGGCGAGACGATCACCAATTATTATATGTTGTTTGGAGGTACCAATTTCGACGACTGGGGAGGTTATAACATTACTACCACCTATGATTACGCTGCACCGATCCGGGAACATGGGGGTGTTGATGCACGTTACCAAAGCGTTAAGGCGCTTGGTGAAATGATCCGGGAACATGGGGAGAAACTTGTACGTGCTCGCTTGGTCGAAGTGAATTCGAAGACTACACATGACGATGTGACGGTAGCAGAGCGTCAGGCCTCCGATGGCAGTCGCTATTTCTTTGTTCGGACTGACAATCACAGTGGCCGAAGTACCGGACTAGCTGAGGTAAAAGAGCAAGGTGGCGCGGAGTTTTCATTCGAATATGATCTGGAGGCTTTTGGCTCATTGGTACTTTACCTGCCGGCCGGTGAGACCGATACCCGTAAGGGAGAATGGCTGCCCAAACCTGCACCAGCAGTTAAGCGCCCAACTGATTTATCATCATCAGTTCAGGTCAAAAACCTGGAACGGCTCACCGATCCGGTGCCATCCGCCTGGACATCGCTTAAACCGAATGAACTGATCGAGGCGCATGCGGTGCTGGATAGTCACTTTATATACTACCGCATTCGCGGCAATGCTGGTGCAACTATAGATATAGAGGTCCAGCCAAAAGACGAGATCTCCGGTAGTGCTGGCGCGAAGATGCTACCTGTAACCGTCAGCCCGGATCATAAACATTTTAGTTTTACGCTGCCTCCGGATGCCAACGAACTGATAGTGATTCATGATAAACACGGCCATCGTAACGGACCGAAAGGGATGGAAACAGGTGGGACTTACGGTCTGTTGTCTGTTAAAGGAGCAAATGACAGTGTGCCGTTGCAATTTGCACAAGGTGGATCATTGGGCAAAGAGCGTACCGTCGGTGAAGCTATTTCACGTGGGGCAACAGGTATAGGTCATGGCTGGAAGCCTGCAACCTTTAAGCAAAGTCTCGGTTCTGTTCCACAATCGCTGCTGACCTGGTATCGAATGCAGTTCGAGTTGCCAACACCAAAGCCAGGCGTTTGGGTGCCATGGCATTTGCATTTAGAGGCGATGGGCAATGGCTTCATATATATTAATGGTCAATGTCTGGGGCGCTACTGGCAAGTTGGCCCGCAGCATGATTTCTACATTCCGGAAACATGGTTAAATTATGGTGTCGGAAAAGTTAATACGATCGCTTTGAATCTACGACCACTTGACAAAGATGTGTGCATCCAGGATGTTCAAATTGTTCCGGACAATGCTTTTGCAGAATTTCGTTAAGCACTCATAGAAGATGCCGCCACACCCTTTGTTGCAGAATTTCTATGGGTTCGGCTTGCGTTTCTCGTTTACTGCCGAAGATGACTTTTGTAACTTTAGTAATACAATTTACCCGCAGCAAGGCTTGTTGAGTATGACGAATATATCCGGTTGTCTTAGTTCATGTCCGTAGTGAAATGTAACTAAGTAATATGAGATATTTAAAAAAGAACCTAACAATTCGTACACCTCTAATCGTTATACTTTTTCTTTCTGTCCTGATAAGTAAGGGACAGGCTGAAAATATTTTGAAGGTTTATTCTGCGCCTGCTGGTGTAGCGCAGAATAAATCGTTTGCCATAAAGGTGAGAGTGCCGGGAGGCAAATGGCAGGATTTGCCGGTATATCTGATCAATGTTGATAAAGTCGTTGATGCCCGTCACGCAGAGCAAAACTCTTCAATGGCTTATTTTGATTTTTCAGGAACGGTAGAGGTTGCCGTTACCTATAATAAGGGGACGGTAGAGAGCGCCAGGATCAGGCCGCTTTCCTACAACATTCAACATCAGGTTGATCACAAAACCGTGTTCTTCAAATTGAACAAGCCTGCTAATATCTCGGTAGAGATCAACGGCAATATTTTTGATAACCTGCATCTTTTCGCAAATCCATTAGAAGAGGTTGTCCCCGGCGCGCATGATCCTAACGTGATCTTTTTCGGCCCCGGTTATCACCAGATTGCCGGTGGACGGTTAGTGGTTCCCTCTGGTAAAACTGTTTATATTGCCGGTGGGGCGGTAGTTGACGGTCAAATCGTGATCCAAAACGTCACGGATGTAAAAGTATTGGGTAGGGGTATGTTAACACAGGAGCCCGGCAAAGGAGTGAAAATAGCCTGGTCGAAAAACGTGCTCATTGAGGGGATTTTTTGCGGTCAATGTTTTACAGGCGGCTCAGAAAACGTAACTATTAAAAATATAAAGTCGATCAGCTACTGGCAATGGGGAGACGGGATGAATGTGGTATCCAGCAACAATGTCCTGTTTGACGGCGTATTTAACCGGAATTCAGATGACTGCACAACTGTCTATGGATCCCGGGGACCATACAAAGGTGGTTGTAAGAACGTCGTTATGAAGAATTCTACTTTATGGGCGGATGTAGCTCATCCCATATTGATTGGTACGCACGGTAGCACCCCCAAACCAGTTATACTCGAAGACCTGACTTATGAAAACCTGGACATACTAGACCACATGGAGTTTCAATACGATTACCAGGGATGCATGAGTTTAAATGCAGGCGACAGTAACCTGATCAGAAACGTTCGCTTTGAGAACATCCGCGTAGAGGATTTCAGGCACGGGCAACTGCTTAACCTGCGCGTGTTCTTTAACAGCAAATACTGCACCTCGCCTGGTCGGGGAATAGAGAACGTGATCTTCAAAAACGTATCCTACAAAGGCAGTAACGCGCTTACCTCAATCATTGCTGGTTATGACGATCAAAGAACTATTAAAAATATAGTTTTTGATAATCTTCGCATTAATGGGCAACTTATAACCGATAAAATGCCCGGCAAACCCGGCTGGTACAAAACATCAGATATGGCTGGCTTTTTCGTGGGCGAACATGTATCAGGCATCTCCTTTGTTGAAAGCAAAGATTGATTTCTCCCCTTCACCCAAAGAAAAGCCTCGCTGTTTAGTCAGCGAGGCTTTTCTTTTTGAGCGGTTTGCCATTAAGGTTCTAAATCCACGTAAGTAGGGGTATCCCTGTCGCACACAATCTTTCCATCCTCATACTTCAACTCCACCACCTGAATGCTCGACCGTTGCTGCTGGTAACGGCTTCCTTTGATCCTGATACCCGGATGTACAAAATAATAAAGATATGCCCGTCCGTTAGCGCTGATGCGTACATCACAATGGCCGCCTTTAACGCCATCGTCGGCACCCTTGCCCGCTCCGGCTAACAGATTGCCGCCCTCCTGCCGGGTCCAGGTCTTCAGATCTGCGGATGAGTAAACCGCCAGACCCTCCCAAACATCGGTAATCATCCAATACTGATTTAACCATTTGAAAGTCTTGGGACCTTCTCCCCGTTGGTCGTCTATGACCTTGCTGCCGTCAGTCCAATGGTAAAGGTCAGGACTATCCGCATAATAGATAGATTTCTTATCTGCTTCGTTATTATACCACATGCGCCAGGTGCCGTCCGGGAGCTGTAAAACGCAGGGGTCAATTACTTTATCATTAACCAGATGCAAGGTCGATTCAAATTTCCAGTCCGTCAGATTTTTGCTGGTCAAATGAATAATATTACGCGGATGATGCCAATCGGCAAATACGCCCGGAACATAGGTTAGGTACATATGATATAAACCTTTGTGCTCGATGATCTCAGGCGCCCAGTAAGTATATCCGGAATCGGGCTTATAATTAATCTTCGCAGTGCCCAGGTACTTCCATCCAGCACCATCGGCAGATGTAGCAATGCCAATATCGGTACCATGCACCCATGATACCCCAAAATCTGTGGTATCAGTTGCACGGCGATTGGTATAAAACATAAACCATTGCTTTTTTGTCCGGTTCCAGATCAGCGTTGGGTCGGCCGCGCCGTTAAAAACCGGATCGCGGTAAACAGGTTTGGGTGCGAGGGTGCCCGTGGTAGATTGCGCAAAAGCAGGGCATGTCATAAACAGTAGCGCAATTAAATAAATGTGTTTCTTCACTTTTAGCTTTAATAAATTGGATTGGTAATTTGAATGATTGATAAACAGCACAAGTTAAAATGAATCTGTCGACGCTAACGGGTTCAAAATCGTCCATTCAGGGGCATAAATTCAGCATAGTCAACCAAAGCATTTTTGCGCTTAATTGATTTAAACGATCTTACGGTTTTTGATAAGTAATTTGAGTATGGTTTACGGTTTCTGCTGTCTAAGTTAAATAGCCAGCTTTGGTAAGCGCGCTATCAATAGATTTATAAACAAATACAAAATGATTAAACGGTTTATCCTGATTCTGATCTGCGGATTTTTATTTGCCCCTAATTTGTATGCCCAACAATATCCAAAGGCCATTATGCCGGGAGACTACCCCGATCCCTCCATTATGCGCGAGGGGAAAGATTATTACATGACGCATTCTCCTTTTTACTATGCGCCCGGATTTTTGATTTGGCACTCGCAGGATCTGATGAACTGGGAACCGCTGGTAAGGGTTATGCCCGATTACCAGGGTTCTGCCATGGCTCCGGATCTGCTGAAATATAAAGGCAGATATTACATCTATTACCCCGCTGCAGAAACCATATGGGTAATCTGGGCTGATAACATTAAAGGCCGATGGAGTAAGCCGGTAGACCTGAAAATAAAGGGCATTGACCCCGGACACATTGTTGGTGAGGACGGCAAAAGATACCTGTATACAAACGAAGGCGACTACATCCAACTAACCGATGACGGACTGGCTACCGTTGGCGAAATAAAGAAAGTATACGATGGCTGGAACTACCCGTCAAAATGGGTGGTAGAGTGCAAATGTTTGGAATCGCCTAAATTGATACATAAAGACGGCTACTTCTACCTTACCTCTGCCGAGGGTGGTACTGCTGGGCCGGCTACCAGTCACATGGCCATAGTAGCACGTTCTAAGAGCATATTTGGCCCATGGGAAAACTCGCCCTACAATCCGCTGGTACATACTTACAGCGATACCGATAACTGGTGGTCTAAAGGCCATGGAACCTTAATTGATGATATTAACGGCAACTGGTGGATCATTTATCATGCTTATGCCAAAGGTTATCATACCTTAGGGCGGCAAACATTAATTGAGCCGATAGAATGGACCAGTGATGGCTGGCCAAAGCTTAAACAAATGGCAACTCCCATCGTCCCCGAGCAAAACATAAAAAACGGGATGCCCCTTTCTGATGATTTTGACCACAACAACCTTGGCCTTCAATGGACCTTCTGGAAAGAGAATGCACTGAAAAACATCACAATTGCCAACCAAAGTTTAACAGTAGCAGCCAAAGGCAGCAGTCCCGCCAATGCACGATTGTTATTGGTAACCGCCACTGATAAAAACTACGAAACACAGGTAGCTATAAATGCAGGCAAAAGCAACACCGCCGGACTGATGCTGTTTTATAATGAAAAGGCTTATGCCGGTGTGGTATCTGACGGCAATAGATTTACCATCTACAAAAACGCTGATGAGCAATTGAAGTTACCTAATAAATTCGGCAAGCAGTTTTTCCTTAAGATCCATAACCATGGCAATACCTGTAATTTCTTTGCCAGTAAGGATGGCAATAATTGGCAACTGTTGGCAGAGAACATTAATGTGGCGGATATGAATCACAATAAGTATCACGGATTTTATGCGTTACGGATTGGACTGATGTCTGCGGGAAAAGGGCAGGCCAGGTTTAAGCAATTTCGCTACAAAAATGCTGTTCCAAAAGAATCGGATATGAGCGCCTACTTGATGGTTTTCCATAAGGATGAAACGCATGGCTTATACATGGCCGTAAGTAAAGATGGCTACTCGTTTACCGATGTTAACAATGGTAAGCCAGTCATCGCCGGTGATACTATTGCCGACCAGAAGGGTATCAGAGACCCCCACATTTATCGCGGACCTGATGGCGCATTTTATCTGGCGATGACAGATCTGCACGTTTTTGCCAAACGTGATGGCCTGCGCGAAACAGAATGGGAGCGTGATGCAAAGATTTACGGCTGGGGCAACAACCGTGGCCTGGTACTCATGAAATCATGGGACTTGATTAATTGGAGCCGTACCAACATCCGGTTCAATGAACTATCGGCAGAGTTTAACGAAATAGGTTGTGCATGGGCACCCGAAACCATTTATGACGAGGCGAAAGGCAAGTTAATGATCTATTATACCATGCGCTTCAGAAACGAGGCCAACAAGCTTTATTACGTATATGTAAATGATGATTATAATCGCCTGGAATCGGTCCCACAACTGTTATTTCAATATCCTGATGAGAAGATTACCGCTATTGATGGCGATCTGACCAAAGTGGGCGACAAATATCATCTGTTTTATGTGGCACATGATGGCATGGCTGGCATCAAACAAGCCGTATCAGATCAAGTCAATGGCAACTTTAATTATGATGCCCGTTGGTATGATTTTGAACCCAAAGCCTGCGAAGCGCCAACCGTGTGGAAACGCATCGGGGAAAATAAGTGGGTGCTGATGTATGATGTATACAGCATTACTCCAAACAATTTCGGTTTTACAGAAACATCAGACTTTGTTAACTTTAAAGACCTTGGACACTTTAATGATGGCGTTATGAAAGCAACAAACTTTTCTTCGCCCAAACATGGAGCCGTTGTTCATCTGACTAGTGAAGAAGCAGATGCGCTGATCAACTATTGGGCAAATAAGAAAAAATAGACGGCACAAAACACCATAATCATCCTAATCAATTCTTTCAGATGTATAAAAAGCTTTTTTTAGCCATAGGTTGTATGGCTGCCCTTTGTCAGTCTTCTATAGCGGCCAATAAACAACAGGATTCTGTTTATCTGTTTTCTTATACCACCAGTTCGAATCTTTCACGCGGAGGACTACATTTCGCCTGGAGCCGAGATAAGCAGAACTGGAGGTCGATCGGCCAGGAATTTGGATTTTTGCGTTGTGATTACGGAAACTGGGGGACGCAGAAGAAAATGTTCAGCCCTTCTTTATTGTTAGGACCTGATGACTTTTGGCATTGTGTATGGAGCGTAAACGAGACCGACAAAGTATTTGCGCACGCCGCGTCAGCCGACCTGATTGATTGGGGACGTCAGAACTTCCCGAAAATAAACAGTGGCGATGCTTGCCTGGAGCCGTTGTTGGCCTATAATAAACAAACTAAACTTTATTCCGTATTTTATCATGATAGCGACAACAAATATTTTGTAGTTACTTCTGCTGATTTAAAAAAGTTCAGTCCGACGAAGTCCATTCCAGCTTCACAATATCGCGATACAAGGGAATCAGTTTTAGTTGATGGGGAGCAACAAACCGGGCAGGTAAAAAAGGTAGCCTGGAGTGTGGTTGAAAAACTGCAACATTATTATGAGGCCAAGCAATTTAAAGGAACAGAGAACAAAGAAACCATAGCTAAGGATGCCGAAACCTATAAAACCCTGAAACCTTTAACTGCAACCATCAACCTTCAGCCTCAAAACACCAAATCTATTAGTGATATGCTGATTGGTATCTTTTTTGAAGACCTGAACTACGCTGCCGACGGCGGCCTGTATGCCGAGATGGTGCAAAACCGTGATTTTGAGTATAAACCTACAGACAAACTCACGCTTGATAAAAACTGGAATCCTTCTTATGCCTGGAAGTTATCTGGAGAAAATGCCAGCTTTACTATCGACAGCATTAAGCCTATCCACCCCAACAATCCGCATTACGCTCTATTGAACACTACTGCCGCTGGCGCGGCTTTGGTTAACGAGGGATATGATGGCTTCAACATCAAAAAAGGAGATAGATACAAACTGTCTTTATTTGCCAAACTATTGAAAGGTGCAGGTGACATCAGCGTAAGCCTGCTCAGCGAAAAGAATGAAGTATTGGCGCAAACAGACCTTTCTGTTAGTGGCAGCAACTGGCAAAACCTCAAGGCTGTGCTTGTTCCGTCAGCAGACAATGAACACGCTGTATTGCAAATCAAACCAAAACATCCCGGTTCAATTGCGTTCGATTTGGTTTCGTTGTTTCCGGAAAGCACCTTTAAAGGTCGGCCTAACGGCCTGCGGGCAGATCTGGCACAGACGATTGCCGACATCCATCCCCGATTTATGCGTTTCCCCGGAGGGTGCCTAGCTCATGGCGATGGGTTAGCCAATATGTACCGTTGGAAAAATTCTATCGGTCCGCTGGAAAGCCGCCTACCACAACGTAACATCTGGAACTACCACCAAACCGTTGGCTTGGGCTATTACGAGTATTTCCAGTTCTGCGAGGATATTGGCGCTGCGCCGGTTCCGGTTATTGCTGCTGCGGTTCCCTGCCAAAACTCAGCAGTAGGAGGGGCGGGACAGCAAGGCGGGCTGCCCATGACAGAGATGGGCGCCTACATCCAGGATATTTTAGATCTGATTGAATATGCCAACGGCCCTGCCACCAGCAAGTGGGGAAAAGTGCGGGCCGATGAAGGGCACCCACAGCCATTTCATTTAAAATACTTAGGCATTGGCAATGAAGACCTGATTAGCGATGTATTTGAGGAACGCTTTACGATGATCTACAATGCCATTAAGAAAGTTCACCCTGAAATAGAGGTTATCGGCACCGTTGGGCCAGCTGCTGAGGGAACCGATTATGAGCAGGGATGGCAATTGGCCAATAAACTCAAAGTACCAATTGTAGACGAGCACTACTATCAGCCGCCCGGTTGGTTTATCAATAACCAGGATTTTTATGATGGCTATGACCGCAAAGCGTCAAAAGTGTATCTGGGCGAGTATGCAGCCCATGTGCCCGGCCGTAAAAGCAATGTGGAGAGTGCCCTGACTGAAGCATTGTACCTAACCAATTTGGAACGAAATGCAGATGTGGTTAAAATGGCATCTTACGCTCCTCTGCTGGCCAAAGAAAATCACACACAATGGACACCGGATCTGATTTACTTTAATAACCGCGAAGTCAAACCAACGGTAAATTATTACGTACAGCAACTATTTGGCGAGAACAGCGGCAACAGCTACGTGCCAAACAGCTTCGAAGTTTCTGACAATACCGATAACGTACGCAAGCGCATTGCCTGCTCGGTTGTAAGAGACGGCGCATCTGGCGACCTGATCATTAAGATCATTAACCTGTTACCGATATCAGTTAAAAGCGCTTTCAATTGGAACGGACTGGCAATACCAAAGGGCAAACTAACGCAAACCACCTTAACGGGCTCGCCAACCAGCGAAACCGCCAGACCAGCAGTAAAAACTGTTGATGATAAAGCTGGCAACCTGGATCTGCCTGCGTACTCGCTAACCGTATTAAGGTATCAGCAGTTATAAAGATCTGTTAACTAGGTTTTTTCAACCCGGTCTGCATCAAATCAGACCGGGTTTTTTATTGCCCATGTTTCACCGTTCTTCATAGAATGAGTATGTTCATCTAAAAAACTTGTCATTAGGAAAAAACACCAAAACATGTTAATCTTCCGAAGATCGATTAAAGTATTAATTGCCCTGCTGCCAATATGCAGCTTTTGCCGGGGACAAAACCAGGTATCCAACTGGCATGAAGTGCAACCCGGCATCTGGTCTGCCATAATTGGAAAGCCAGACAGCATTGATTTTTTAAAAGCATCAGGCGCAAAACCACAAACCGCGGCGTTGAAAACAATGCCTGCCGCCGCGTTTCCGCTGGACAAATCGCAGATTATGGCCGAAACACGCGATGGCCGCACCTACCTCAAGTTTCCATTGCAACCAGATGAAAAACTGTTTGGGCTGGGCCTCAACTTTAAACGCACCCAAATCAGGGGCAACGTCTATCGCCTGCACATAGAACATTACAATGGGATTGATGACGGCACCACGCATGCACCAGTACCGTTTTATGTTTCATCTAAAGGTTATGGCGTTTTTATTAATGCCGCCAGGTATATTGATGTATGGGCGGGTACTTCGGTTAGGCGTGATAGTAAAACCCAGCCGCAAGCCATTGACATGAATACTAATAAGAAAAACTGGGTAACCGTGCCCTCTGGCGATAATGTGGAGATGATGGTACCGGCCCAGGGCGTGGAGGTATACGTAGTAGGCGGCCCTACCATTATGGATGCTGTTAGCCGTTATAACCTGCTGCAGGGCGGTGGCTGTCTTCCACCAAAATGGGGACTTGGTTTTTGGGACCGTACGCCATCCTTGTACACCCAAGACCAGGTAGCTGCCGAGGTTGCTGAATTTAAAAAGCGCGATTTCCCGGTCTCGGTTATCGGCCTCGAACCTGGCTGGCAAAGCCGTGCTTACCCTTGTACCTATGCCTGGGATAGCACACGTTTTCCGCAACCCGCAAAGTTTGTGCAAGCCTTGGCTGCATCAAACATCAAAGTAAACTTATGGCTGCATGCCTGGGTTTCGCCACAATCGGCCATATATAAAAGTCTGGAGCCCTTGTCTGGCGATCATACCATATGGGCCGGCCTCGCGCCCGATTTTACGCTTAAAAGCACCACCGGTGTTATTAGCAATTATTTCAGAAAAACCCATCTGGACATAGGCATAAGCGGTTATAAGATGGACGAAAACGATGGTAACGTAAATGAAGGATGGTACTACCCGGATATGACGCATTTCCCCTCAGGCACCACCGGCGACCAGATGCACCAGCTATACGGCATGTTGATGCAAAAATTTACTACAACGATGTTCCGCGAGCGGAACCAGCGTACCTATGGTTTGGTGCGGGCCTCCAACGCCGGGGCTGCATCCTTCCCTTATGTGTTGTATGATGATTATTATAGTCATCCAGATTTTATAACGGCGCTGATCAACAGTTCATTCTCCGGCATATTGTGGACACCCGAAGCCAGAAGCTCAAAAGACGCCGAGGATTGGGTGCGCAGGATGCAGGCGGTTTGTTTCTCGCCGCTGGCCATGCTCAATGCCTGGTCGTCCGGAGCCAAGCCATGGTCATTTGATACCGTTAATAAGGAAGTTGCCGATGTTATTAAACTACGCATGCAACTGCTCCCTTACTTTTATACCACCTTTGCTGATTATGCGTTTAAAGGCGTGCCTCCGGTTAGGTCGCTCAATTTGCTGCCCGAGTTTTCAGTTAAAGAGGAAGTTAACAACAAGAAAGATTCGTTATATAACGCCTTTGTATCTAAGGATATCAAGAACGAGTTTATGGTTGGCGATAATCTGCTGGTTGTCCCCATTTTTGCCGGTGAAAAATCGCGCGACGTGGTGCTGCCCAAGGGCAACTGGTATGATTTTTACACGGGCCATTATGCGGGTAATGGCGAAGTGATCAGCATCGAACCTACCTTAGATAAAATTCCGCTTTATGTAAAAGACGGTGGCGTAATACCTATGATACCTGTACGTAACCAGGTTACAGACGAGAAACTGCCGGTAGAACTCCGTTACTACGGCCACCAGCCATCAAGTTTTGAACTGTATGACGATGACGGCAAAACTTTCGACTATGAAAAGGGCAAGTATGTGCGAATCAGCCTCATTACCACGAAGAAGGGAAATAAGCTGCTGCACTCAACAGTAATTCCACGCGGGCAAAAAAGCTGGTCATTTACTAGTTTTAAATGGCGTGATATGACGGAAGAGAAGTAAGGCAAATTAACCATCAACATTATTAAATCCTTCTAAAACAAAAACAGCCGGCTGATTAGCCGGCTGTTTCTGTTTTAACGTTTATTGGCGGTTAGTTGTCCTCTAACTATCCCGTTGGGGAAATTGGTAGTACATATTACGTAATACCATTTACCACTAAACAGATCGGCCTTTTCTGTAGCAGAAAAACCGCTGTATCCGCCGAGGCCAAGGTTTATAGTACCTGTTGCACCCGTACCTGAAAAAGCAACGCTTCTTAACAAGGTTCCGTTAGCCCCCGCCACCGCCGGACCATAAAAGTTTACCGAAGTAACGGCATCGGTGCCGGTCCAAAGTGCATTCCAGGTTACGGTGAAGGTTAACACGTTCAAGCCCTCATCATACCAGCCTGAAAAAGTGCCGGTACCGGTACTGCTGCCATTGGGCACCAGTTGCTGGGCATTGCTATTGCCAGATACCAGGTATATAGCGCCATCGGTTGATTTTAGATTTCCGCCTTTGGTACAACCCAGTGCAAAAACCGCAACAAGAGAGATGAGTGCGAGGTTCTTTATTTTCTTTAATGTGAACATAATCAAATGATTTAAAGGTTTTCTAAACGGATCAATACCCCGGATTTTGTTTCAAAGACGGCGATTTGGTGATCTCGGTCTGCGGAATAGGGAAAAAGTACATCGCATCGCGGAACACGTGTTTACGTACCACAATGGTGCGGTATGAATAAGTGCCGTTTGTTGCCCGGGTAATCTCCATGCCGTGCATGTCCTTGTTCTCGGTTGTCGGCGCAATCTTCCAGCGGCGCACATCCCAAAAACGCTGCTCCTCATAAGCCAGCTCCACCTGGCGCTCATTTTGCAGGAAAGTACGCATCTGGTCTTGAGTCATATTAGGATTGATACCGTACATACCATCTGTACCTGCGGCTATGCCTGCGCGGTTCCTGATATCTTTTAGCCAGGTATAAATCTGCGATGAAGGACCACTAAACTCATTGTTAGCTTCGGCGGCATCCAGCAAGATCTCGGCATAACGAATCAGGTTGCGCGGGCGGTTGAGCTCCTGTCCCAGCGGACCAACACCATCTGCGCACATCTTATAGCAGTAGTAACCGGTAATGGTACCGTTAGATTTATAAATACCATCGGTGCCCTGGGTTTTTAAATTATTGTCTGTAGTGGAGGCTATCACCCCGGTATAGGTCCACACCGGCTGATCGCCGGTATAACCATTTTGTGCACGTAACGCGCCGTTGTACAAAACAGTGAAGTAAAAACGTGGATCGCGGTTCTTATACATGTTATCGCCAATACCCGGATAGCCTGAAGCCGGGTCACTAATCGCTTTACCATTGGCCATACCAAAAGCATCTACCATTTCCTGTGTAGGGAACATGGATACCGTGGCAGTATACCTGGTACCCCGGCTAACCGGGTTACAATAAGTTTCTCTAAACATATTGTTAGGTGTGGTTGTAGGCGGATAATATGCCAAAACAGATTCAGGGTTCTGAAACGTCAGGAAGTTTTGGTAAAAAGCCGGTGTTGATGCGCGATATAAACTATACTGATTGAGGTTAATTACCGCCTGCGCTGCATCAGCAGCCAATTTCCATCGATTAATATCCGCATTTCCGTAGGATACCAGATGGTTGGGATCATCACCCCGGGCGGCGTTAGTAAGCGGACTTGCTGCGTAAAGCAACACGCGTGCTTTTAAAGCCAGGGCGGCTCCTTTGGTAATACGGCCATAATCAACCGTAGCGCTGTAAGGCGGCAGCGGATTCAGGTTGTTTAACGGCAACATAGCGGCCGCGGCATCGCACTCTGATAAAATGTAGCTAACGCAATCTGCATAAGAACTGCGGGGCACATCAATCTTATCGTCATCAGTATAAACATTATTGCCCACGTTAGGGAAACCGCCATAGTGTTTAAGCAAAAGTGAGTAATACCAGGCTCTTAAAAAACGTACCTGGCCTTCCCAGTATTTCCGTACGCTGTCTGATTTTAATGGGATTGTTTTCTCATTACGCAGGAAAATATTGAGGGCTCTTATTTGGGTGTAAGCCGTTCCCCAAAGGCCGTCGGTATTATTAGCCGGTGTTAATGCGCCGTTTGAGATAGTAGTACTTAGGAGGGATAAGCTTGTGGCTGATTCAGCCTCGTCACAAGCCGACTCCAGACCTGCAGAGGGATTACTGCCGAAGCGGTTGGGCTCATACGAAAAATCGATATTGGTATACCTGCTGTTGATAAACTGCTGGCTGTAGGTACTGTCAGAAAAAACAGCTTTCTCATCAATAACAGATAAAGTTTTGGCATCAAGAAAGCCACCTTTTTTGCATGCCGAAAATAGCAGAATGGCCAATAAACAAAGCCAATACTGACGGCGTATATTTTGTGTTTTCATATTACTGTGGTTAATTGATCTTATTATGGTTAAAATCCCAGCTGAACGCCTAAAATGTAGTTAGCCGTAATGGGATAGGCATTACCCTGACCGGAAGCAATCTCCGGGTCAATATCAAACTTGCCGGTGTTTCTGAAGGTTAACAGGTTATAGCCAGACAGGTAGATCCGGGCACTGTGCACAAACATTTTCTCCAGCGCCTTTGCCGGCACCTGGTAGCCCAGCTCTAACGACTTCAGGCGCACGTAACTGGCGTTCTGGTACCAGAAATCAGACGAGACATTGGCGCCGCCGGTTTGGTAAGACGAGTTGTTGGTGGCACTGTTAAAGCTGATGCGCGGATAGGTGGCCGTGGCCGCTGTTGAAGGTGTCCAGGCATCAACAAACCATGGGCGGATGTTACCCAGGAATGAATCGCTACCCTCGGCATTAATCAGTACCGAATAGCCAAAGGCACCCTGTATCAATCCGCGGAGCGAGAAACCTTTATAAGATACCGAAAGATTTAACCCATAAGTATCTGTAGGCAGGTTAGGTTTTGACATATAGTACTGATCGGCAGTGGTGATCAGGCCATCGCCGTTTAAATCTGCATACTTCATGTCGCCGGGTTGTATGGTGCTCCACAATGGCTTAGGTATGCCCGCTTTAACCTGTCCGTTGGCATCAAAATCTGAAGCCTGGTAGAACCCAACAAAATGATAAGCCAGTGATGAACCAAGCTGAGAACCGGTTCTGGCCTGGTAAGGATAGTTTGGCGCCTCGCTCACATAAATGATCTTGTTTTTGGCGTGCGAGTAGTTACCGCTTACGGTAAAGTCAACATTTTTCACTCTGCCGTGGTAGGTCAGCTCGCCATCAAAACCGGTGTTTGAGGTAATACCGATATTTTTTTGCGGTAATGCCTGTCCAATAAGCAAAGGCACATCGCCCTGCGCAATCAGCTGATCATAACGGTAGTTATAAAACCAATCTGGCGAGAAAGTAAGTTTGCCGTTAAACATGTTGATATCTAAACCGATATCTGTTTTCCGTTCTTTCTCCCAGGTAATGTTTGGATTAACCAGCGCGCCTTCATTAGCACCATTACCAAAATAGCTCACACCAGCCGGTAATGAGTATTGAACAACGCTGGTTACTGCTGTTGGGTTGGTATTGGTATATGATTTATCAGAACCGTTTATACCGTATGATCCCCTGATTTTGAACAGGTCAAAAAACGGGAACAGCTTATTAAAGAACTTTTCTTTAGAGATATCATACGCAATACTGGCTGCCGGGAACACGCCATATTTTTGATTGGAGTTGAAAACGTCGTTACCGTTTTTGGCTACCGTGAAGTAAAGTATATACCTGTCTTTAAACACGTAGTTAAGGATACCCGATAAGCCGCGGTAGTTTAAAGGCACGTTGCCGAGATTTTGATAGCTGTTTTGATTTACCAGTGCAACCAGATCAAACGAGTGCTCGCCAAACTGGCGTTTGTAATGCAGTTGCGCACGGATGTTGGTGTTATTATTAAACGCATCGTTACCAAAACCCTGACCGTATGGCGGCAATTGCGCAGTACCACCCGATTTTAAGTTATAGGTATTAGTTGCTGAATTATAGAAGTAAACCGGAATTTGCGAAGCCACAGCCCTGGTTTCATTACGGTGCTCGTTAATGTTGCTGGAGTAGGCTACGATAATCCCTGCATCAAGACCCTGAGTAATAAAATCAAGCTTTTGGGTGCCTCTAAAGGTGATATTGAAATTGTTGTTAAAGTTTCTGTTATAACCACCATTGGCCAGGGCTGCAATTGGATTGATAAAACCGTTAGACCCAATTTGAGAGGCATAACCATAAGTTCCGTTAGGATTTACTACCGGCATTGATAGCGGCGCCAGCGATTTGAACTCCTCTAACTGTTTAAAAAGCCCTGCCGACTCTTGCACACCCGCCGGGTTATTGAGGGTTTCAAACCTGCCGTTAATATCAAATTGCAGGTTAAGCGTTTTGGTTGGTGTAATATCAAGGTTAGAGCGAAAGTTAAAACGATTGTAGAAGTAGTTGTTGTTAACATCATCATCTGGTTTAACAGGCGCAAAATGTTTCAGCAAACCGTTCTGGGTGAAATAGCCCAACGAGGTCATGTATTTCACAATGCTGTTTCCTCCGCTTACATCAACGTTATAGCGCTGCTGGGTTGACATATTTTTCAGCAACTCCTTTTGCCAGTTAACGTTGGGATGGCCGTAGGGATCGGTTCCATCTTTAAAAGCCTGCAAATCTGCCGCGGTGTATGGCAGTGTTTTTTGTCCAGAGAGACCGTAACTATCATTAATGTAAGCTTCGTTCATCAACACAGCAGTGGTGTAGGCATCCATGTAATCGGTAAATTTGATCACCTGGTTAACGCCGCCCTCGCCGGTCAGCGTAATTCTGGGTTTGCCAATTTTTCCGCGTTTAGTGGTGATCAGCAAAACACCATTAGCGCCTTTAATACCATAAACCGCTGTTGTTGAGGCATCTTTCAGGATGGTTACAGATTCAATCTCATTCACGTCAAGCTGGGCCACCTGTGCGTAGGTATATTCAATATCATCCACAATAATGAGCGGCTGACTGTCGCCGTTTAATGAGTTGGTGCCCCTGATGTAAAAGTCGGCTGCATCGGCTCCGGGCTGACCGCTTCGTTGCTGCGAGAAGAAGCCCGGCAAACGTCCAACTAAGGTGTTCTGTAAGGTAGCCGTAGGCACATCCGCAACTTCTGATGCTTTGATTGAGCTTGATGCACCGGCAGATAAGGCCCTGGTTGTTGTTTGATAGGCACGCACCACCACTTCATTCAGGCCTTTAACATCCTCTTTCAATACAATGTTGAGGGTAAGCCTGCCGTTAAGTTTTACAGGAGTGGTGGCATAGCTAATGGCTGAGAACGAAAGCGTGGCCGTTTTGCTGCTGGCCGTTACCCTGAAATTACCGTTTGCATCGGTAACTGCAATGTTTTTAGGATTTTCAGGCTCCTGCACGGTTACGCCCGGCACTGGCACGTTCTTTACGTCTACCACCTTGCCGGTTATCGTCACCTTTTCCTGCGCCCACGTGGAGATGGCGCAAAACAGGAAGGTGAGACTTATGACGAATTTTAATATTTTCATGTTTAAAGTGACTTGACCGTTAATAATTAGGGTTTTGCTTCATGTTGGGGTTGACCTGGATCTCGTTGTTGAGGATCGGTAACAAGTTCATTCGGTCGTCATAAAATGGCGTAGCAACCACCTTTGGTGTGTAGGTGAACGTGCCATTTGCATTTTTGGTAACAGTTACGCCATGCAGAGCGGTACCATATACGGTTTTAGCAATCTTCCAGCGTCTGATATCGTAATAGCGTTGCTCTTCAAATGCAAACTCAAGCCGGCGCTCATTACGGATCATATCCCGCATTTGCGATTGCGAAAGACCGACAGGCAGCGCGTAAGGCACTAAACCGGCACGTTGTCTAACGGCCTCAACAGCACTGTAAACACTGGCATCAGGCCCGGAGTA